>JAHLYW010000010.1 GCA_025128135.1 Synechococcus sp. CS-1325 | reverse complement strand
GCTCACAACTTCCCGCTCGATCTGGCTTCGGCAGAAGCCACCCCTGTGGCCCTGATCGCCCCGGCGATCGGCTGATCCAGGCTGGTGGATCCATAGGGTCCACCAACTGCTTCGCGTGGATTGAAGCCAAGCCCCCGCCATGGCGGGGGCTTTTTGTTGGCACATGCCAGTTTCCCCTTGGGCTTGGGCACAAGGAGCTGCCTAAAGTGAGCACGTATTCCCAGGTTCGTTGCGGAGGAACCATCGCCCATCGCCAGCAACGGCGGAACCCATCTCCAGGGGGTCTGGCGATCGCTCTGATCGGGCTTTCCTGGATCGGAATGGGTGCAACACTGCAGGGCTGCCAGCCGAAACCAGCCGGTCCGCCCCCTGTCGCCGCAGCTCGGCGTGTGTCCGCACTGGGGCGCATCGAGCCTGAAACCAAGATCCGCAAAGTGGCTGTGTCGAGCTCTCTGAGCGGCGACCGCATCGAAGACATCCTGGTGGAGGAGAACACCTGGGTGACGCGCGGGACACCCCTGGCCCGGCTGAACAGCTACGGCACCCTCAAGGCGTCCTACGACGAGGCCAACGAGAATGTGGCCGTGGCCCAGAGCAAGCTGGCACAGGTGAGGGCCGGTGCCAAGCAGGGTGAGATCCGCGCGCAGGAGTTCAACGTGCAGAGCCTGGAGCGCAAGCTGGCCGCCCAGAAGCTCGCCCAGGATCAGGCCGTCAATGCCGCCCGCGCCAAAGCCAACGAGGCACGGGTTGAACAGCAGCGCTACGACGGCCTGTACGCCAATGGGGGCATATCGGCGCTCGAGCGGGACCGCTACCGCACCCGCTCCGAGACCAGTGCTGCCGATCTGGCCAAGGCGATCGAAACCCGCGACGGCACCCTGCTCACCCTTCGCTCTGACATCGAGAGCGCCAAGCAGACCCTGGAGCAGATCAAGGAGGTGCGCCCCGAAGACATCACCACCGCCAACAATGAATTGCGAAAGGCGGTCGCCGCCCGCGACCGGGCCCGTCAGGAATTCGAGTTCGCCACGGTGCGCGCGCCCCAGAACGGACGCATCCTCAAGATCATCGCCAGGCCAGGCGACAAGGTGAGCGACCAGGGCATCCTCGAGATGGCCGACACCAGCCGCATGGTCGTGACGGCAGAGGTCTATCAGACCGACATGCGCATGATCGGCATGGGCCAGGGCGCCACCATCACCGCCGACGGCATCGAGGGCAGCCTCAAGGGCAAGGTGTACCAGGTGATTCCCCAGGTGCAGAAGCAGACCACCTTTGCCGGGGAGCCTGGTGAGAATCAGGACCAGCGGGTGTTCGAGGTGAAGCTGAACCTCCAGCTCAATGACTCCGAGCAGAAGCGGATCGGCTACGCCTCCAATCTCCAGGTGAACGTGGTGTTCGACCCCAAGCCGGCGGCGGCGCCATGATCAGCCCCCTGCGCAAGCTGCTGAAACGCACCCCGGTGGCCTGGCTGCAGGTCACAAACAACCCGGTGAAGATGATGATCGCCCTGGCGGGTGTGAGCTTCTCCAACCTGCTGATGTTCTTTCAGCTGGGTTTGCTGGACAGCCTCTACAACAGCCAGCGCAAACCCATCGACCGCCTCCGCGCCGATCTGGTGATGGTGAGTGAGGGCTACAGCAACTTCGCTTCGCTGCAGACCTTCCAACGCAGCCGGCTCTACCAGGCCCTCGGGGTTGAGGGGGTGGAAACCGTGTCGCCACTGCGCATCTCGCGGGGCGTCTGGATCACCCCCGCCACCCGGCAGTCTTACGACATCTACACCTTCGGGGTGGATCTCACCAAGCCCTCCCTTGCCTTTCCTAAACTCGAGAACGATCCTTTCCGGCTGCAGCCGCTGCGCAGCGCATTCTTCGATCGCAACTCCAAAAAGCAATACGGCGATGTCGCCGGCGTCGTGAAGCGTGATGGCGTCTATCCACTCGAGATCAACGGCAAATCGATCCGCATCATCGACACCTTCTCGATGGGGGCCACCTTCGCGGCCGAGGCCAATCTGATCGTCAGCGAGAACACCTTTCTCTACATGTTCCCCAAGGCGGATCAACGCATGATCCAACTGGGCCTGATCCGCCTGCGGCCAGGCAGCTCCGCCAGCGCCGTGCAGGCCGCCCTGCAGCCATTGATGGCGAAAGACGTGAAGGTGCTCACCCGCACTCAACTGGCCGAACTGGAGGTGAACTACTGGAAGCGCAACTCCTCGGTGGGATTCATCTTCTCCCTCGGCGTTCTGGTGGGCTTCGTGGTGGGCAGCATCATCGTGTACCAGATCCTCTTCGGTGACGTGATGAACAATCTGCCCCAGTACGCCACCCTGAAGGCGATGGGCTACACCGATTCCTTCGTGATCAGCGTGGTGATCCAGCAGTCGGCCATTCTGGCGGTGATCGGCTTCGTGCCGGGTGTGATCATCTCCATGGGTCTTTACAGCCTGCTGGCCAACGTCACCAAGCTCACGGTGTTCATGACCCTGAACCGGGCCTTGCAGGTGTTGATCCTCACCTTCGTGATGTGCGTGGGATCCGGCGCCCTGGCCACCCGCAAATTGGTGGAACTCGATCCAGCCGATGTCTTCTGAATCCGGATCAGTGCCCACTGGTGAATCAGTGCCCACTGGTGAAACCCTGCCAACCGGCGAGCCCGTGATCTCCCTGAAACACGTGAACCACTGGTTCGGCAGCGGCGACAGCCGCAAGCAAGCCCTCAAGGACATCACACTCGACATTCAGCCGGGCGAGATCGTGATCTGCACAGGGCCTTCCGGTTCCGGCAAGACCACCCTGCTCACCATGCTGGGCGGCTTGCGGGCCTGCCAGGACGGCAGCCTGAAGATCCTCGGCGAGGAACTCCATGGAGCCGGCAAGCAGGTCCTGGCGAAGCTGCGCCTCAATGTGGGCTTCATCTTCCAGGCCCACAACCTGATGATGTTCCTCAACGCCAGGAAGAACGTGCGCCTCTCCCTCGAACTGCACGATCAGTATTACGAGGAAGACATGGACAGGCTGGCGGCAGAAATGCTCGAGAAAGTCGGTCTCGGCGATCGGGAAGACTACTTTCCCGCCAATCTTTCCGGCGGCCAGAGGCAGCGGGTGGCGATTGCCCGGGCCATGGTGGCGCAACCGAAGATCCTGCTCGGCGATGAGCCCACCGCGGCCCTCGATAAGGAATCAGGCCGCAATGTGGTGAATCTGATGCGTGAGATGGCCACCAATCACAAGACCACGATCATCATGGTGACCCACGACAACAAGATTCTCGATGTGGCCGATCGGATCATCATTGTCGATGAGGGCGCCCTGGCCAGCAAGGAGGCCGAAGCGGCCTTCGTTGGCAGGATGAGGGAAACCGGCAGCTGAAGCCGATGCCCCACAGCGGTCGAACCAGCAGAACCGCAGTCGGAGCGTTTCAGTAGGCTCCAGCCCATGGGCAGCAGCTTCGGACACCTTTTCCGCATCAGCACCTTCGGTGAATCCCACGGCGGTGGCGTGGGCGTCATCGTCGATGGCTGCCCGCCACGGCTGGCGCTCGATCTTGAGGCCATTCAGGCGGAGCTCGACCGCAGGAAGCCCGGCCAGAGCAAGATCACCACCCCCCGCAAGGAAGACGACCGCGTCGAGATCCTCAGCGGCCTGCTGGATGGGGTCACCCTGGGCACGCCGATCGCGATGGTGGTGCGCAACAGGGACCAGCGGCCCAACGATTACAAGGAGATGGAGGTGGCGTTCCGTCCCTCCCACGCCGATGCCACCTACCAGGCCAAATACGGCATCCAGGCCCGCAGTGGCGGCGGCCGGGCCTCGGCGCGGGAAACGATCGGCCGGGTGGCCGCCGGTGCCATCGCCAAGCAACTGCTGGCCAGAGCCCATGGCACCGAAGTGATCGCCTGGGTGAAGCGGATTCACACCATCGAGGCCACGATCGATCCAGCCAGCGTGAGCCTCGACGACGTGGAGGCCAACATCGTGCGTTGCCCTGATGCCGCCTGCGCCGAGCGGATGATCGAGCGGATCGAGGCGATCGGCCGCGAGGGTGATTCCTGCGGCGGCGTGATCGAGTGCGTGGTGCGCCGTGTGCCGGTGGGGCTGGGCATGCCGGTCTTCGACAAGCTGGAAGCCGATCTGGCCAAGGCGGTGATGTCGCTGCCGGCCACCAAGGGCTTCGAGATCGGCTCGGGCTTCGCCGGCAGCCTGCAGCGGGGCAGTGAGCATAACGACCCCTTCGTCGCCACCGGCGACGGCAGCCTGCGCACCGCCACCAACAACTCCGGTGGCATCCAGGGGGGCATCAGCAACGGCGAGGACATCGTGCTGCGGGTGGCCTTCAAACCCACCGCCACGATCCGCAAAGCCCAGCAGACGATCACCGCCGCCGGCGAGGCCACGGTGCTGGAAGCCAAGGGCCGCCACGACCCCTGCGTGCTGCCCCGGGCGGTGCCGATGGTGGAAGCGATGGTGGCTCTGGTGCTGGCCGACCACCTGCTGCGTCAGCAGGCTCAGTGCAGCCTCTGGTAGCTAGTTGGCTGGAGCAGCCGGCGGGGCCGATGGCGTCAGGGGACCATCGCCGTTGCTGAGCGGGGCAACGGTGGATGTGCTGAGCCTGCTCACGGCTTTGGCCATGCGCTTGGCCAGGGAAGAGGAAGCCGTTGACTTGGCCGCAGCGGTGGCCTTTGGCTTTGGCGCTGTCTTCGGAGCCGTCTTCGGAGCTGTCTTCGTTATCGCCTTTGCAGTTGACTTCACAGTTGACTTAGCAGCTGGCTTCGGCGTTGTCCTGGCCTGCTTTGCGGGAGTGCGGGCCGCCTTGATGGGCTCCGACTTCAAAGACCCAGCGGAGGCGACGGACGCTTTCGCAGGGCTGAGCTTGGCTGGGCGGCTGGCTGCGGTGGCAGCGGCTGGTTTGGCCGCAGCAACAGTGGTGGTGGCCTTCGAGCGGGGTGTCGACCTGGCGGCTGACTTGGTGGTCGACTTGGTGGACGCGGTCTGGCGTGGAAGGGGCCTGGCCGCAACAGAAGCATCGCTGCCAGAGCCGTTACGGCTTCGATGGGAAAGGATCAGGGCCCACTCCTGATCACTGATCGCAGCTGGCTTGGTGCCGTGCCTGTGGGTGATCTCAGCGGCCTTCTCGATGTCATCGACCAGATTTCGCCAGGAGGTTGCGAAGCGCTTATCCGACTGGGACTTCGCCCCACTTTCAAGCAGGGTTTCGACGACCCCGGCTGCGGAGACCTTCTTGCGGCGGCGGTTGAAAATCTGCTTCTGGAGCTGCGCAATCAATGCCTCGGCCTTGCTGCTGAGCTGAATCGTGAGCTGAGCCATCGAATGAGCCGTGATGTCTCCTAGTGGTAACACCTCTGTGTTGAAGTTGACAACTCAAGGCGCTCGACGCAGGCCAGAAATCTGCTAGTGCGGGCGAGCGTCGAGCCAGTGCAGCAAACCGTTCAGGCCGGGATCCAGCTGGAAGGATCCATCCCTACCAGCAAAGAGAGCTCCGCCGAGAGCCACAGCATCAACACCCGCCGCCAGCCAGTCAGGCACCGCTGCCAACTGCAAGCCTCCAGCAGCAATGCAGAACGGCAAGACTCCGAGTGGCGCTTCCAGCTGTCGCCAGTAGTGGGGTCCCAGATTCGCCGCTGGGAACAACTTCACCAGATGGCAACCGAGGCGACGGGCTCGATCGACTTCGGTGGGGGTCATCACACCGGGCACCAAGGTGAGCCCGAGCTGGTCAGCCTGGTCCAACAGCTCTGGATCGAGGATCGGCGACATCGCATAGCCCAGGCCTGCTGCAGCGGTTGCCTCCAGGGCAGCGCGGTGGCAAACCGAGGCGGAACCGAAGAGGAGATCGGGGTAGCTCCGCTGAAGACTCAGACAAAAATCGATCCAGCCGGGATCATCTCTCCAGGCGAGCTCAATGTGCCGCACCCCGATTCGATGGAGCTGGTCAATGGTGGCCAGAGCCTCTGGAGTGGCCTGGCAACGGAGCACGACCAGCAGCGGCTGCCTCCGCAGGGAGGCCAGCAAGGCCAAAGGACTAGACGTATTCAGCCACTCGCACGTCACTGCGGATCAGCAGCTCCTGCAGTTCCTCGGCGTCGACCGTTTCCTTCTCCACCAGAATTTCGGCCAGCTCATCAAGCACCGCGCGGTTGTCGATCAGAACCGCCTTGGCGCGCCGGTAAGCCTGCTCGACCAACAACCCAACCTCCTCGTCGATTGCGGCGGCGGTGTCCTCGGAGAAGTCACGATCGGCGGCGATGTCGCGGCCCAGGAACATCCCTCCCTGGGGACGGCCGAGGGCAACCGGTCCGAGCCGATCACTCATGCCGAAGCGGGTGACCATCTGACGGGCGACCCGGGCCACCTGCTGAAGGTCATTGGAGGCGCCGGTGGTGACTTCGTCTTCGCCATAGACGATTTCTTCAGCAACCCGACCGCCGAGAGCCACTGCCATCTGGTTCTGGAGATAGGCACGGGAATAGAGGCCGGATTCCATGCGTTCCTCACTGGGGGTGAAGAAGGTGAGGCCACCGGCCTGTCCACGCGGAATGATGCTGATTTTCTGGACGGGGTCGTAGTCGGGCATCAGGGCACCGACCAAGGCATGGCCGGATTCGTGATATGCGACAAGACGCTTCCGCTTTTCGCTCATCACCCGATCCTTCTTCTCAGGCCCAGCCATCACGCGCTCGATCGCGTCGTTGACTTCGTCCATTGAAACTTCGGTGAGCTGACGACGGGCCGCCAGGATGGCCGCCTCGTTCAGCAGGTTGGCGAGGTCGGCTCCCGTGAAGCCGGGCGTGCGACGGGCCACCCGATCAAGGTCCACATCTTTGGCCAGGGTCTTGCCACGGGCATGAACTGCCAGAATCTGCAGCCGACCGTTGTAATCAGGCCGGTCGACAACCACCTGACGATCGAAGCGACCCGGACGCATCAGCGCCGAATCAAGCACATCAGGGCGGTTGGTGGCCGCCACGATGATGATGCCGGTGTTGCCCTCGAACCCATCCATCTCGGTGAGCAGCTGGTTGAGGGTCTGCTCCCGCTCATCGTTTCCACCACCGAGGCCCGCGCCCCGCTGGCGACCGACGGCATCGATTTCATCGATGAAGACGATGCATGGGGCATTCTTCTTGGCCTGCTCAAACAGGTCACGCACCCGGCTGGCGCCAACCCCCACGAACATCTCGACAAACTCTGAGCCGGAGATCGAGAAGAACGGCACACCGGCCTCTCCTGCGACCGCCTTGGCCAGGAGGGTCTTGCCGGTGCCCGGTGGGCCAACCAGCAGAACACCTTTTGGAATCTTGGCGCCGACGGCCGTGAAGCGGTCGGGATTCTTGAGGAAGTCGACGACCTCGGTGAGCTCAAGCTTGGCCCCTTCGATGCCAGCCACATCCCCGAAAGTGACCTGGGTCTGGGGCTCCATCTGGACGCGGGCTTTGCTCTTGCCGAAGCTCATCGCCGGGTTGCCGCCCCCACCCTGGGCGCGGCGCAGCAGGAAAAACAGCCCACCCAACAGGAGCAGGGGGAAGAGCAGGCTGCCGATGGCTGATTGCCAGGCTGTCGGCTCCCGGCTGGGCTGCACAGCGATGTCTACGTTGTGGTCGGTGAGCAGCTTGAGCAGGTCCTTGTCGGGAGCGAGGTTGACAAGGGCGCGGCCGCCGTCGTTCTCGACGACCTGGGCTGTGCCCCGGTCGGGGGAGATCAGCACCCGGGCGATCTGGTTGCCTTGAACGGCCTCCACAAAATCGCTGTAGCGAAGGTTGCGAGGTGCATTGGCAGGATCAGGGCGATCCAGGAAGGCCGTGCCGATCGCAATCACGACAACGGCCAGGAGCACGTAGAGCCCCGCATTGCGCCAGCGCTTGTTCAACCTGGAAAGCCTCGATCAGAAGGTGAAGGAATGTTAACCACCTCTCAGGATCCGCTGCCGGAGCCCCGGGGATGGCCATTCATCCTAAGGACTCCAGCGGCTGGGACGACTCAGGCCTCCTCCAGCCGTCCGTAGAGCTGGCCGGTGATCTTGACGTCGACGGCAAGCTTGCCGCCCATGTCGGTATCGGAGGGTTGGATCGCCGTGAACACCCCGGCGAATTCACCGGTGCTGCTGTCCACCTTGGTGATCGACAGGTTCATAGTTCCCTTGCCGTCCACGTACTGCTTGACGTTCTCCGTGGTGAGGTCTTCGTCGTCGCCGGCAGGCACGAGGCCGACGGCACTGCTGTAGCCGCTGGTGAGGCCCCGTCCCTTCGGATCCAGGAAGTTGCTGGTGCGGTAGCTGGGGGCGCGATAGCTGCCGTCGAAATCGGTGCTGGTGCTGATCGAGGAGCCCGAAGCGGTGGCCAGCAGCTCCTTGCTCGAGAAGGTGAAGGGCACTTCTTCACCGCCGGGCAGCAGCACGGTGATCGGCTGGAAGTCGATGCCACCGAGCTCCTTGAAGCTGAGGCCATCGCCGGTGACCTTCAGATCGCCATAGACCTGATCAAGGCTGGAGGTGAAGCGGGTGAGGATCCGGCCGGCCACGAACTGAGCTTCCTGGCGCTTGTTGGCAGGTTCCCCCTTGACAAACACCTCGGAGGGGTGAAGGCAGATGTCGCGGAGCTGGTAGCGGATCGAGCCATCCAGGGGAATCGAGCCGCGGGCGGAATCCGGGAGGGTGGGGCAGTCGTTCGCCTTGCCTGTGTTGACGATGTCGTCGTAGGTGACATTGGCCCGCTCCACAGCCTTGGCGCCACCGCTGCAGGCCGTGACAAGGGTGAGGCAGAGCGCCAGCACAAGAGCCAGCAGAGGTCGGAAACGCATGGGGAGAAGCCGCACGGGCAGGGTGAAAAACCGAGTGAACGGTGCGCCACCGGCGATCTTACCGATCAAATTCCCCTTGCCTCAGAGCCTGTTGCGGCTCTCAACAACCGGATCGGCAGAGGGCCCGGCAGCCACGGCCAGCGGCTCGAGCAGGGCGCCCAGCGCCGTGAGCAACTGATGGGCCACTGCCAGCTTGCTGGCCGGCAGGATCTCAGCCTGAGCCAGGCCTGGGCCCAGCAACCAGCCACGGTTGGTGGCTGATCCGAAACCGGCTCCCGCCTGATCGATCGGATTAGCGAACAGCAGGTCGCAGCCCTTGCTCGCGAACTTGACGCCGGCCTGGGAGAGCACATCGCCGGAGTGGGCGGCGAAACCCAGCAATTTCTGGCCGGCGGGCCGCTGGGCGACCAGTTCCGCCAGAAGATCAGGCACCTCCTGCCAACCCCTCTCCAGGGCGGTGAGCAGGTCGTGCTTCGCAACTTTTCCGAGCAGCGGTGCGGCGCGGCGGTGATCCGCCACCGCGGCCGCCATGGCGATGGCCTCCATCCGGGGCTGCAGCCTCCGCAGCTCCGCCTGCAGCTGGGCTGCGCTCTGGACCGGATGGCACTCAAGCCCTTCCAGCAGAGCCGAATCCACCCGCAGCGGCCCGTGGATCAGATCCACCCGGGCACCCCGCAACCGGGCCGCCTGGGCCAGCAGCACCCCCATCAGCCCGGTGCTTGGGTTGGTCAGGCAGCGGGCCGGATCGAGGCTTTCCTGGGTGGGTCCAGCCGTGACCAGCAACCGCCGACCCTGCCAGTCGCGCCGCCAGCCCCACAGCGACAGCGATTCCAGGGCCAGGAGCAGCACGGTGGATTCCGCCATGCGCCCATCGCCCTGTCGATCACAGGCCAGCAGGCCCGCTCCAGGCAGCAGGGGCAGCACCCGCTCCATGGCCAGCAGTTGCCGCCAGTTGCGCTGAACCGGCTCGGCGCGCCACATCGCCGTGTTCATCGCCGCCGCAGCCAGAATCGGGGCCTCGCAGGCGAGCAGGGTGCTGGCCAGCAGGGAGTCAGCCTGACCATGAACCCAACGGGCCAGGCTGGTGGCGCTGAGCGGCGCAACCAACACCAGCTCGGCCCATTCGGCCAGCTCGATGTGGAGCGGACGCGGGGCCTGGGCGCTCCACTGATCGGCATCCAGGAAACAGCGATGGCGACTCAGGCTGGCCAGGGACACCGGACTGACCAGCCGGGCGGCGCTGGGGGTGACCACACAGCGCAGCTCGGCGCCGCGCTTGGCCAGGGCACTCACCAGCAGCGGCAGCTTCACCGCCGCAATGCTGCCGCTGATGCCCACCAGCACGCGGCGGCCGCTGAGCGGATCGGGGAGCACCGCCGCCTCATTCCTCATCGAATGGTTCCTGATCCACCAGGTGGACATAGGGGCGGGCCAGATCAGGCCTGTGGATCGCCAGAGCCCGCATCAGGTGCCAGTCCTGCAGCCCGGCGAACGGGGAGGGATAGTCGTCATCGTCGAGGCGCTGGGCGAGGGCAGCTGTGGAGACCTCATCAAAGGCCTCGAGCCGCTCGAGAGTGATCGATTCCGCCATGGAAGCCGACGCCGCTGGATCAGCTGGGCTGGAGGAAGACGCAGAGATGGGCTCGACCACGGTGTTCAGGAGAAGTGCTCAACCCTCATTTCATCGCATCCCGGGGCGCAATGGCTGCTCGAAAGCCGGTGATAAGTTGCAATCCAGGGGGGAGTTAGCTCAGCTGGTAGAGCGCTGCGATCGCACCGCAGAGGTCAGGGGTTCGAGTCCCCTATTCTCCATCTGCACCCAAGCAAAACCCCTGCGCTGCAATGAGTCCCGGTGATCCTACTGGGGTTTCCCCGTAAGTTGGGTGCAGATCTGGGTGCAGCCTTGGGTGCAGCGGCATTCTCAACTGGTGCCAGAGGCCTCGATCGTAGGGCTGGCCTTTCGCTGCCCTACCTGGTCTTCCGTGGTGCAAACCAGCAGCCGTATTACAAGCGGCGGCTGCCCCCTGAGGTCCGCGAGGCGACCGGCTGCAGCACGATCACGGTGCGGCTGGAGCTGCCCTTGGGGAGTCGGGAGTTCCACGCCAGCTACAGCAGAGCCCACAGCGAGGCCGAACATCGGATCAGCGGAGCCAGGCAGCGGCGCCAGTTGAGCCCGCAGGAGCAGCTGGGTGTGGCAGGCCGATGGGCCATGAAGGCACCAACCCAAGGCGGCGAGACCACGCCCCAGGAGGCTGCGGCAGCAGTGCTGTGGGCGATTGAGCAGCTTGGTGTGACGCTGCCGATCCCGCTGCCGGTTGGCTGGATGCTGCCCCCTGTGGAGACAGCGGGGCTTGGGGCTGTGGTCCAGTTGATGGCACGCCGGATCGATCAGCTCTCACATCCATCGGTCTGGTGGCAGCCGGCCGCCTTGGTCCATGGCGAGGAGCCTTCCGCCCGGGTGGCCCATGCCCACCTGCAGGAGGTGATCGACACGTTCCATGAGGGGATCAACCACTGGCTGCTGGAAGCCCAGCAGCAGCTGCGGGACCTGGGGGTTGTGGTGCCCCTCAAGGAGGTGCAGGCCGTGGCACTTCGCCTGGCGAGCACCGCCGTTGTTCTCGGTCGTCAGACCGCCGCGCTCGAGGCCGGCGAGCTGCCGCCACCGCTGCCAGCCTTCCCGCCACCGCCGCAGCCCTCGGCCAGTGAGGGTGACGGAGGCCCCACCTTCGCCCTCGCTCTGGAACGGTGGAAGACCGTGCGTCAACCCTCCACGAAGACCCGGCTGGATGCCGCGGCCCGGCTGCAGGAGCTGGCTGCCCACATTGGCCACGACCGCCTGGATCGGCTGAGCGGCGAGGAAGTGACGGTCTGGCGGGGGGAGCTGCTGCGCTCAAGGAATCCTGCAACGTGCAAGCGGAAGCTGGCCCTGGTGCGGGCCGTGCTTGCCGCAGCAGCAGCTGATGGAATGGCGGTTCAACGGGAGGTGCTGGATCGGTTGTCCGGGAGGGGGCTGAGGCCACCGTCTGGGACAACACGGCAGCGGCGACCCTTCAGCGAAGCGGAGGCCCAGCTGCTTTGGCGGATCAGCCGGGAGCAGCAGGGCCGGCCCCTGGACCGGTGGGGCTTCCCCTTGGGACTGGCCATTGGCGCCCGACTGGAGGAGCTCGCCGGCCTGCGCCGCTGCGACATCCGATAGGCGGCTGGCCTCTGGGTGGTGGAGATCCAGCCGACCGTGGACCGACGGCTGAAGAACGACGCCAGTGCCCGAGTGGTGCCCCTACCGGCGGCCCTGGTGGCTGAAGGTTTCACCGGCTGGGTGGAGGAGATGCCGAACGGCCTTCTGTTCGAGGAACCCCGGCCACCGGGGGCAGACCCTCGGCTGAGCCATTACGCATCGATCCGACTGGGGCGGATCCTGAGGGAGCGGGCCGGCATCGAGGACCCGACGGCGGTGTTTCACTCCTGCCGCCACTTCGCCGCCCAGCAGCTCGTTGATGGTGGCGCGGAGCAGCGGGCGATTGAGCAGATCCTGGGGCATGCGTCCAAGACCATGACCGCGAGATACAGCCGTGGCGGTATGCCCTTGGCGCTGTTGGCCGCGGCGATGCAGAAGCGGGCCTGGGGGTGGGTGCCGCCTGTGGAGTGACCCGGGAGCTCAGACCGTCGCCGGTTGATGCGGATGAATGCGCTCCAGCTGGTCGGCAATCTGCCGGCGCTGCACCACCAGATCGTGGAGGGCCTGGGCCCGCAGCCAGTAGCCCTCGCTGAGCCCGAAGAATCGGCACAGGCGCAGGTCAGTGTCGGCGGTGATGGAGCGCCCCTGCTTCAAGATGGCGCCAATGCGGGTGAGGGGAACGCCGATCTCCTTCGCCAGGCGATACGGGGTGATCCCCATGGGCTCCAGGAACTCCTCGCTGAGAAGCTCGCCGGGGGTGATGGGTGGTAGCTGGGCCATGTTGCCCTTCCTGTGGTGGTGGTTGATTCAGTGGTAATCGACGATCTCAACATCTTCAGCACCTCCCTCACTCCAGACGAAGCAGAGACGGAACTGATCGTTGATGCGGATGCTGTGCTGGCCGCGGCGATCTCCGGAGAGAAGTTCGAGGCGGTTCCCAGGAGGGATGCGCAGATCCTGGAGGGTGGAGGCCAACTGCAGCTGAACCAGCTTGCGCTGGGCCACCCGCTCGATGGCGATGAACCGCCGGACGCGGTCACCGTCGGCAAGGGCCTGGGTGTCCGCACAGCGGAACGATCGGATCATGTGCCGATGGTAACGCGAGGCGTAACCAATGGGGTCCCGAGGGTCTCTGTCATGCTGATTTATCTGCCTCACGGCCTGGTGACAGCCCCCTCGATCCCGGCGGGCGATCGAGAGAACTTCAATGCTGAGACGCCCTCTTGGGCCGATGTCCAGGCGCGGGCTACCTGGTGGTGCTGCAAGACCCGTCAGACTCCTAAAGCGCTGATTTCCGCCCGGGCAAGAAGCTCAATACGGTGCAGGCGGTGGTGCTCAAGTCAGCTCATCCGTGGGAGCCAACAAGAGGCGGCTGTGACCGGAGCCCAACCCGAGCAGCGCCAGTTCGCCAACAAAGTCACTGGTTCTCCTTCGGCTTCGAAGTCCTGGGCGTGAACTTACCTGTCAAGCAATATGCCAGCCATTCTGGAATGACTTGAGGAACAATAAGCTCACTCTCTTCAGGGCCATTGAAAACTTTCATTGCCGAATTAACTCTCGCTGATCCCAGCTTGATGCAAAGATCGTATTGAGTCCATCGCTGCTTAAGCTCACCATTGAGCAGTGATTCAATTTCTTTAAGCGCTTTCTTGGTTTCCGCTTGCCGGATGGCATTTGCTTGGGCCTCGCTACTGTCTCTGCGAATACGTTCTAAGCGGTCTTTCTCAAGCTCAGCTCTATATACTCCTGATTGTACTCCCACATAACAAGCAAGCATGAGGCCCGCAATAGCGACCGTCCATAAGCATCCGGGCGAAAAACCAGGTCCGTTGGTTGAGATAATCTTCTGGGATTCAGATTCTTCCGACATGTTGTGTACCTATTGGTGGAGTCGTCCGGCAGAGCTGCATCTGTGTATGGGGTGAGAGTCGAGCAGTTGACCAAGCAGGCGGGCGCCAGTACGTGCTATGCCCTCAGCCTCCCGAAGGCCCAGCCATGCCTTCCGAGTGCGTGCTGTCCTCACCGCAGCAGCGTCGAAAAAAGGCATGTAAGGCTGCCCGGTCTAATTCAGCGGTGTGGGGAGCATGCTGCCCTGCTCCCCCCCGGTTCCACTTGTTGTGGCTGGGCTTCTCACCGGCTGCAGCTGAGGCTTCTTCCCGTTACAAATCACATGCAGGCCAACCCGGGCTGCCCTCACAGCCGGCAGCAGCCCCTGGGATGACAGTTCCCAGCAGCCAGGCGACAGGAACACCTCCCGCCAGGAATCTGTAGCCCCGATCTCAGAGGCCAGCAGCACCGGCTGGGCACCGCTGAACCGCCAGCCTGAATGAGGTGGCATCAACTCCTCCGCGACCCACTGCGCCGCCGCCAAGGGGTCTTCAGGAACGGATCTGCCGTCTCCTGAGTCGCCATGGCAATCAGGCAATCTCAGCAGGCCCAGCAGCTGATCGGCTTCCTCCTGGTTGGCGGCGATCAACACAGCACGGGAAGGATCGTGGAACCAGCCTGGCTGGCAAATGGCGACACCAGCGGCAGCGAGCAGATCGGCCATCGATATGTGTGTGCAGATGGCCGAGACGGGAGCGCTGGGATCACCGGTCTGCTGCCTCTCCAGGACCTCCTGCAAGAACCGGTAGGCCTCGGGCCATTGCTCCGGCTTCTTCCCATCACGCGGTGCCGTCACCTTGTTGCACGGGAGCAAAACCGAGAACCCAGCGTCACTGGCAGGCCAGATCTGTGCTGGCTGGATGCCCGCTTCCAGCAGGCCTGTCATCTGCCCAACAGGGTGGGGCGGGATGTGATCAGGAAGGAAGCTCTGGGGGTGCTGCTCCAGCAACCGGCGCCGGCCCTGAATCTGAAGGGCTTCCTGGGTTGAAGACACCACGGGTAGCGGAGTTGAGGGGTTGCTCAACCCTAGTCATGGTGTTTATCCTTAGCAAGGCAAACAGAGTCAGCGGCGGTCCTGCCAGTAAAGGGCCGTGCAGCAGAGGCCAAACCCAGCTGGACCGTTTCTCTTCCGATGAGCAGGAATGCTTCCTCGGCGGGATTGGTCTCGGGCGCGCCTTCGTTGCAGTGCTACGCGACTCCCCGCCTTCATGAATTGGCCCACGAGGCCGCATCCGCCAAAGGGATCAGCACCTCCGGGCTGCTGAGACTTGCCCTTGTCGAGTACATCGAGCGTCTGGGCTTACGTCCAGGTTTGGCACAGGAGCTACGAACCGAAGCCCTCAGCCGTCGATCCTTCCGCTGTGTCCCCACCGTGGATCCGGCCGATCTTCATGCCTCCGCCCAAACCACTGCGGTGGAGGGCTGACCGTGACTGCCAACAGAAAAACCCCAGGAGTTGCCACTCGCTGGAGTTCGGATCCAGCTGACGGGCTGGGTGATTTTGCCAACAGTTCCATTTTGCCAGGCAACTTGCGGGGGGTGGGCGGATGACTAACGCCTTCAATGACCTACTTGCCCTCGATGTTGCTGCCCTGCCGCGCATGAGCCGGCATCGCTGGACCACCAGCAGCAAGCGCAACCCGTGCCCGCTCTGCGGCCGGGACAGCGACGACAAGTGCAGGCGCTCGGCTGACCTGATCAGCTGCTATTGGGGCGAGCGTTTCAGCCCGCCCGCCGGCTTGAAGCTCGGCCAGGTGCTCACCGTCGAAGGCGGCCCTTGGGCCGTTGTGAACCTGTCCGGCGGTTTCGCGGGCAACAGCCTGATCCTGCGCCCCGACAGCGAGCGCAAGGCCTTCAGGCCGGCAGAGATTCAGCAGCAGAAGCGAGCAGCGGTCGTGCTGGCGCCCGTGCTGCGATCGCTATTCATCAGGCTCCGCAGTCACGTTCATGCCTGCCTGGCGATCGCTGAGTTTCAGCACGCAACCGCCGAGCAGCTTTGCGCGGATCGGGAGCTGCTGGCGGCCACGGTGCACCAGCTGCAGCAACTGCGCGGCCCCCTGGTGCTCGCCCGCCGAGAGGATCCGGCCATGGGTCGCCTGGTGCAAGCGGTTGACCACTGGCTGAAGCTGATCAGTTATCAAGCCCGCGACCTTGCCGCCTTCGATCGCTGGGCACTGTGAGCCCCATCACCGGAGGCCATCGCAAGCCTGCAGGAGGTGCGCTGATGGCATCCTCCCGCGACCTTCCACAGCTGGACGTGATGGCGGAGCTTCGCGCTGCAGCCGAAGGAGCAAAGGCAGGCAACCTGCTGCCATTCCCTACTGCACCGAAGCCAGCAACCCCGGAAGCCAAGCTCGAAGCCCTGGCCACCACGCCTGCCGAACGTGCCGCCGCGCTTGAAAAAGAGATCGCCCTGGTCGAACCAGGCGAATGTGGCCGGGTCCGGCAGGCGTGGGAGCAGGCGATGGGTCTGCTGGCTGCGGAGGTGCAGGAGGTGGCCGCGGCGGTGCAGGAGGTGGCCCCAACCCGGGGCCACAGCAGGCCGGTTCGCCTTGAGCATCACGAGATCCTCCGGTTCCTCCCCGATCGCCTCGGTAGTCATCCCCGTCTCAACATCCGCACCCGTGACGTACACCTGGCCGATCGGATCCTGTCCGGCGATGAAGCTGCCCGCCTCTATCTGCGGTTGAGCACCGAGCTGGAGAAGTGGCCGAAGGAGGCCACCGCCGACGCGGTGGAGCACCTGGCCGCCGCCTCCAGCTTCGATCCGGTGCTGGAGGAGCTGCAGCGGATCACTGCCACCGCCGACCCGCTACCGATCGAGGATTGGAACCGCCTCGACCTGCTGCTGTTCAACATCGACGACCCGGTGGCCGCGGCGTTCCTGCCACGGTTTCTGATTGCGGCCGTAGCCAGGGTGATGCTTCCCGGCTGCCAGGCTGATCAGACTCCCGTGCTGATCGGCCCGCAGGGCATCGGCAAAACCCAGACCGGCCGCGGGTTGTTCGGGGGGCCGTTCTTTGGTGATGGCCTGACCAACCGCTTCGACATCGACGACATCACCAGGCTGCAGCGGGTCTGGGCACTGGAGCTGAGCGAAGTCGATGGAATCACCCGACGGACTGATCAGGAGGCCCTCAAGGCGTTCCTCACCCGCCAGGTGGACATCGACCGGCGCAAGTACGCCCGATCATCCGAGGTGATACACCGCCGCTCGGTCTTCTGGGGAACCAGCAACGGTGCGCCTCTTCGAGACCTGAGCGGTTCTCGCAGGTTCGTCTGCATCGCCCTGCCGAAGCGGCCCCTCCCCCTCGAAGCGGTCGCCAGCCTCCGCCCTGCCATCTGGGCCCGGGCTCTGGAGCGGTATCACTCAGGGGTGCCATGGCACAGCAGCCGAGAGGAGGAGGAGGCCATCAGCGTGCGGAACGCCGATCACCAGCAGCTCGACCCGTGGGCTGAGGAGCTGGCCGACTACCTGAGCACCAAAAAGGCGATGGCACCCTTCAAGGCGGCCGATTTGCTGGGCTTCCTGGAGGTGCCAAAGGACCGCCAGACCCCTGCCATCGCCACCCGCCTCCGGCAGGTGATGGAGGCCATCGGATGGGAACAGCGCCGCCCACAGATCGGTGGCCGGCGGGTCCAGGGGTTCTACCCCGGGGCGTGATGCTGCCAGGGGTGCTGCCACAGGTGCCAGGGGTGCTGCCACACATACCCTGGCAGCTAGATCGGTTGCGCTGGAAGGGATCTGAGGCGCTGCCATGGGTGCCACACATAAAGGCCCCCATAGCGCCCCACACACGCTCCCCCACCCCTGCCCTTGCCCCCCTACGCCTTTTTTCAACCCCTCAAAGTTGGTTTATGTGTGGTACCCGTGGCAGATTCCCGAAAACCACTGCAGCGCAAAGGATTCCGCTGCCATGGGTATGTGTGGCAACCCATGGCAGCAGCATGGCCGACTCCCGAAAACCACTGCAGCGCAACTGATTCCGCTGCCACACATACCCACGGCAGCCCTGGCTCTCACAGGTGGCCCCAGCCTCCCTCTCCTATGCGTTGGTGCAGAGGTGGGGCAGCGGGTGATGTGGTGTACCCGTCCGCACACAGCGGCCACAGTGGCAACACCGCACAACGGCTCCTAGTATTCGTATAGCGACATATCAGCATCTTTAGAGGGCGAATGAACCCACGGGAAAAGCTGACAGGCTTCGTGATGATCCATCACCACGGAAACCAGGCCCTTGAGTTACTTGTGCTTCGCCGGAAGTTGAAGCATCTGGATGTTTTCCTGCTGATGAGCCTGCTCGCCAGGGTGCACCCGGTCACTGGAAAGATCTGGTCCACAACCAATGAGATCGCCGCAGCCATCGGTCGGGATCCAGAGTGGACAGCTCGCCCGATCGCCCGGCTGAAGCGCGCTGGTGTGATCACCCGGCTCAAGCAAGCCAAGGTCCAGGGGCTGCCCCAGCTGGAGCAGCGGCTGATGCCAGACCCCAGCAGCCGAGGTCCACACAGCGGACGCCTGTTCTTCCTGATCGATCCTCTGCTGGCCAGCGTCGGCGGCCGGCTGAGGCGCGCCGGGATCGAGGAGGAGTTTCTGGCGGCCCTGAACGGCGGGGACACCCCGTTGCGGCAGGCCATGGCTGAGGTGGGCGATGAAGGCTCACTGGCTCTTGGCGCTGCAACGTGGACCCCTCGCCCGCTGGTCGCGGCCGCCTGAGCCGCTGGTGGGGCTGGTCTGCTTCCCGGGATGGTGGAGCCCCATCACCGCTGGGTCAGCTCAAGCCGCTTGATGGCGCGGGATACCTGCACCGGGCTCCAGCTGGTTCCTCCTGATGCTGTGGCAACTCCGGCCGCGTTCAGCGCCGCCGCCATGGCTCGCAGGCTGGCACCGGCCTGGGCCATCGGCGCAAGGATCCCCCGCAGGCGTTCGGCTGCTGTGGAGGCCTGCTCACGCCGGGCATGGTTGGCCGCGGCGACCTGGGGCCGATGGGCGCCGAACTGGACGCCTCGCCCCGCAGCCTGGGCCATGGCCTCCTTGGTGCGCTCACTGATGCGGCGGGCCTCGAACTCAGCCACGCTTGCCATCACCGCAAGGATCAGCCGGCCGGCGGAGGTGGTTGCATCCACGTCGGGCAGATCCGCGAACAGGAAACCTCTCAATCCGTTTGCCTCCGCTTCCCTGCTGAGCCGCAATACCAGCTCGGCGTCACGGGCCAGCCTGTCGAGCTTGGCAACTGCGACGGCCGCCTTGAGCTTGCGAGCCTCGGCCAGGGCCAGGGCCAGCTGAGGGCGGTCGGCCTTGCGGCCTGATTCGACTTCGGTGAACTCAGCCACCAGCACGGCCCCCCGCTCGGCAGCCAGCTGGTGGATCTTCTGGCGCTGGGCATCGAGGCCCAGACCACTGCGGCCCTGGCGGTCGGTGCTGACGCGGTAGTAGGCCACCAGCTGGAGGGAGCGGCCAGAGCCTTCGGAAGGCGTTACGGATCGCTGGGTTCCCTTGCCTGTTACGGGTGGGTTGGCGGTGGTCATGCCAACACCTCCAGCAGCTGCTGACGGCGGCCGGAGCGGGCCAGGGTGCGGTGGCCAGCCGCTCGGGCCATCTGGCGCAGCTCACGCACCGGCAAGGCCTCCAGCTGGCCACTGGGCGCGCCTGCCGCAGCGGTCGGGGCGGGTGGCGCGGGTGGTGCTGGTTGTGTGGGTGATGGCGCTGGCTCCGCCTGCAGGGCCTCAGAGGCTGCCGTGGTGCAGCTGGGGCGGCAGCCGGCCAGGGCGAGCCCCAGGGCCAGGCCGTGAGCCAGCAGGAAGCGGAGCAGCAGGCCCAGGGCCTCGATGGCAACGGCCGCGGCAACCAGGGCCAGCAGGACCGGATCCCGCCCGGCGTTGGTGGTGGTGTTCATGGGTGGTTGAGCCCGGCCGGGAATGGAGAGCATCCGGTGGGCAACACCAGCGGCAGGGATCGAACCTGCACACCCCGCCTGGGTACGGGCTGGCTGTGGTGTGGTGTGGTGGTTGAAGGGGTGGGGCGCAGTTGGGACAGCGCCCCGGGGTTGTGGTGGTTGATGGTGACGCCTCGCAGCTGGAGGTTTAGAAGAGACCGGCCGCGGCAGCCCTGCGGCCATCGAGGCGCTCGGACACCAGCCGGAGCCGGAGCGTGGCGAAGTCGATCCCGAAGGTGTTGGCGCGGCCCTCGGCGTCAGTCCAAGGCCCCTGGGAGGCCCCGAAGCCCTGGATGCAGCGGTCGGCGTAGAGGCCCACCTGATGGCCCAGGAACGCGGGGAAGAGGAAGCCGGTGGTGATGGTGGAATCAGACATGTGCGTGATTGCGATGGGATGGCAGGCAGCGGCCCGGATGCGGCAGGCGTAGCTGGTTGAGTGCTGTTGAAGCGTGTGGCCGGCGTTCGCTGCTGCCGGGTCCACTGTCTGTGCCGAAACTAACCACGGGCTGGAGGGAGGATGCACCCAGCCGCCTGATTCTGTCACAATTCGTTACACTGAGCCGCTGCTAATCAGCCGTTTGCTCTGTAGTTGGACTGTAGGCCATTGCCCACCGATCGGCACCCCGCCCCGCCCCCCCCACCTCAGAATCAGGGAGCGGGTGCATGGGGGGATGCAGCCCGGCTGTTATCGGCGTACCCCCCGACAAAACACGACCCCAAATAATTCGGCCAAATTTATCCTGGCTTCTTCGGGGGTTGATTCCTTTCCCCTAACTCGATTCCCCACGCATTGATGAGGGAACAGGATTCCATTGAAAGGAAAGCCGAAGTATGATCGGGCCATGCTTCGATCCTTCCGGGGTGATGGTGCGTTCCTCTCCACCTTCGGAATCAAGCTCTCAACTGTTCTCTCTTCTCTGGATGGTGCGCTGATGGTTGTGATCACTCCAGCCCTCGCCGGGATGGCGATCGGGGGCCTTGGCACCGGCCTGAACCTCCTGGGCGGCATCACGGGCGACGCTGCCGCGCAGAAGAATTACCAGGACCAGCGGGCGCTCCAGGACTCAAGCGCAAGGTTCGCCAGATGGCAGGCGAATTTCAAGAAGAACTATGAGGATGCCAACAGCCAGCAGGCCTACTGGCAGGAGACGGTCAACTACAACCAGGGGCTGGCTTACGTCCTGTCGAACCGGAACTACGAACTCACCCGGGCCGTCAATCAGGCCAAGGTGGTGGCAGACACCCGGGCATCAGCGGCTGGCAACTTCGTCCAGGGCAGCGAGGCCGTCAACCAGGAGATGGCTGAGCGTTCGATGCAGGACGCCTTTGCGCTGCAGCAGTACGGGGTGGCGGCATTGAAGGCGCGGTCAGCTGTTCGTGCAAACGAGCAGGCGGGGGCCTCGATCGACCGGTTGTTCAACGACTACGCCAGGCAGATGGGTGACTACGAAACGATCACAGAGATCAATGCGAAGTTTAGAGATCGGCAGTACACCCGTGAGCAGGCTGGCCAGGTGGCGCAGTACCTGAGCGCCTACAACTCCCAGCCGTTCTACGAAGCGCAGCCGTTCCTGGAGCCTGTGGCGCCGTTCGTGCCGCTGCCGGCCCTGCTCTCTCCTGCCCCTCCCTCGATCACAGGCGGCGGCCCAAGTGCAGCGGCCCAGGGCCTCAACATTGCCACCGGGGTTCTGGGTGGCGTGAGTGCTGGTGTGAGCGCCATCAACAGCTTCAAGGCGGGCGCCAGCAGCGGCAAGCCTGCCTCACGGGCGCAGACCGGATTCGGGGGGCTCTGAATCGGCACCGTTTTGGTAGCCGAGAGAACCAGCAGTCGCAACTCTTTACAGATAGTCCAACAGGATGGTCGATCCTAATTAGGATCCTCCGAGCTATTTCGCCTGCGCGTGATGAGGCGACTGACCACGGCTATCGCTTCGGGATTACTGGCGATTGGGATTGCTCCTGCTCTTGCCCTGCCTCAATGGATTGATATTGGCGAATCGCAAAGCAATGATTCCTTCAAACTTGACTACAACTCATTCAAGCGTAGTGGCAATCGTGTTGGATTCACTTCTACGATTACAAGTAATGGCAAGGCCACGGCCTACTTTATCTGGGTTGACTGCAAGGAATGGCAATGGCTATTAGCTGATGCCGATGGTAGCTGGGATCGAATTGCTGCAAACTCAATGATTGAACATGCGGCCAAGTTTGCATGTACGAACTCTGCTCCCACTTCCCAGGCCCCTTCAACAGCAATGAAGCCGTCAACACCATCACGGGTGCCAAAGGGGGTGAGGGGGAAATGCTCCTTCTATCCAAAGGCGGGAGATAATGTAATCAGGGATTCTTGCCTGATCGACAATCGTGGAGCGACTACAACGCTTTACTGGTCTGATGGTGTCTACTCTGAGATCACTCTTTCTGGGTCGAGAGCTGACATAAGTGGAGGCGCTAGGTCTGATTTTGTTGGACGAGTTGTTTCCAGGAAACCCACAGGTGCAGCCGTGGAATACGACCGTGGAACGATCTTCTGGTGCTGGAACTGTTAACGGCAGCCGATCACCACACGCTTGTCTGGCGTGATCCTGATCCCCAGCGAACGGCAGAGGCGTTCTGCCACGGTGCCGGTGAGGTCACCGCAGATCGGCCCTCCCTGCCAGGCGGACAGGGCGCGTCTGGCGTTGCGGAATGAGCTGAGCGGCGGCCTGATGTTCGGCTTGCCGAGGAAGCCGCTGGGCTGGGTGGTCCACAGCTGCAGGTGATTCCTCACCACCACCCACCCCTCACGGCGCTGGCCCTCCCCGACCACCAGGGCCCAGAGGTGGGCGTCGCGATAGATGTCTCGATCGCCCCCAGCGAACTGGTCAAGAAAGAGATGGGTGCAGACCGCCTGGGTGATCCGCCAAAGCTGCGGCTGCCTGCGGTTGAAGGCAACAGCCAGGGACCTTGCGAGCTCGTGCAGCCTGGACCGCCACTGCTGGCGAAAGTGGAGGTGCTCCGGGGGTGAGGCAGCCAGTTCGAGGCGAAGGAAGTGCTCCACCTCGGTGGCCGCGGCCGTCAACAGCTGGAGCTGGCGCACCTCCCCCAGGGCAAAGCCGTTCAGCGTGTCGCTCTCCAGCCGGTGGAGGAGCCCCGCAGCCTTGACGCCATGGCTGCCGATGATCACCGCCAGTTCTGCCTGGAGGTGTGGGGACTGCAGGGGGTCGGGATGATTCCGGTGTTCGAGGGACCTGCGGCGGGCCTGCTGGGCAGCTGCCTGATCCGACAGCGCCCCGGTGACCATGGCCTGATGGCGATAGGCACCGTTCGCCAGTGGGGGGGCAGCGGGGGCCTGCTGACGGTGTTGGTGTTTCCGGCGCTGCGCTCGCCCCATCAGGCCGCCCGCTCGCCTGGGGCGACCTCCACCCACCGGTGGCGCTCCATCAGCTGCTGGGCCTGCTCCGGATCGAGCAGCTTCCCCTGGAGGTAGCCGCCGCTGATGGCGCCCTGGCCATCCCGCAGCAGCAGGGCCAGGCCTGGAGCGGCCCCAGGCTTGCTGGGTGGCCTGCGGAGGAGGACGGGGGTTTCCCGGTTCATGCGGCGAGCTGGGACGGTGCCGGGTGGCGGATCACCCCAGCCCTTGGGTGCAGCGTTGGGTGCAGAGGAGGTCGGGGGCCAAAAATTCAACCCAGTCAGGGCAATGGATCTCAGCCTTTCTCAAGCCTGCCAGCCGTTTCCCCTATTCTCCATTTTGATTCCTGTTTGGCATTCCTGATCCGCTCTCACAGTCTGTTTGACATCAGCGAATCAGTCAGTCCGCCAGGATGGCTGGCTGGAGGTGCGGCAGAGCGCGGCACAATGGAATGGCTTGGTACCGCTGCGATCCGAAACGATGGATTGGACCGAAGCTGCTGAACAGAAACTCAAGGAGGTGCCCTTTTTCGTGCGGCCGGCAGTTCGCCGCCGCATCGAGGGCCTGGCCGCTGAAGCCGGTATCAGCAGCATCGATCCGGCGTTCTACGCGGAAGCCCGGGCCCGGTTCGCCCGCAAATGATCTCCCAGGTGGCGGTGCGGCGGTCCACGCTGCGGTTCACGGCCGGGAGCCCTGGCCGACGATAAGGTAAAAGAGAGGGATCTATCCGACGCCTGCTCCATGTCGCAATCAAAGCGAGAACAGGTGGTCAGTCACCTTCGCTACATCCGCCAGGAGTTGCGCGAAATGCATCAGGGGGTGATGGAGGATGGGTTGCTGCCGGAAGCCGGCGAGGTCAGGGGCGTGATGGCCCAGATGGAGGCCCTGCTGGAGCTGCTGGAGGGCAAGGGTTCCCGCAAGAACAAGGAAAGCGAAGCCTGACCCCGGGATTGAATCCTGGCCCCGGCAGGGGGCCGTGGGACAGCTGGTTGTGTTGCGAACCCCGGCTGGTTTGATTGAAATCCCCTATGGATGGGGTCAGGAGCTCCCCAGCACTCCAGAAATGGTGTAAGAAGGGTTCGGCAGGCAGCTGGGTCGGGTGATGGGGATCGCCAACCGGAGCGCCTGCCCACCCATGCCGTGAGCCGCCTGCAGCAAACTCGCCTGCAGCGTCAGGTTGGTCAGGCCGCTCAGCGGCTGGAACGCTGGGCAGCCAATCCATGGCGGCGGTTTTCCCTCCAGCTGATCATCCTGCTGAGCGGTTTCTTCTTCGGCGGTGCGATCGGCATGCTCACCGGAGCGATGGGCTATCTGGATCCCCTGGCCGCCCTGCTCTGCGTGGTGCCGATCGAGCTGAGCGTGCGCAGCCGCCGACAGCTCCTGCTCCAGAGCGGCGACAGACTGCTGCTTCAGCTGATCGACGCCGCCAGGGTCGGCTGGTTGTATGGCCTGTTGCTGGAAGGCTTCAAATTGCTCTGAGGCTCAGGGCCCCGGCGTCTCCGCCGCCGCCAGCAGATAGAGCAAGGCCATGCGGACCGGAATGCCGTTGCGGACCTGCTCGTCCACAAGGCAGACGGTTGGATCGTCGAGGAGCTCACCACTCAGTTCGACACCCCGGTTCACCGGACCGGGATGAAGCACCGGCACCGCCTGGCCACAGAGCTCAAGGCGCCGATGGCTGAGGCCGTACCGACGGTGATAGCTCTCCAGGCTGGTCAGCAGGTTCTGGTCCATGCGCTCCTGCTGCAGGCGCAGGGTCATCACCGCGTCGGCGCCCGGTAGAGCCTCCTCCAGACTGCGCACAACACTGATCCCGCCGCGCCGCTCGACCGGATCGTGCGGTTGGCCAGGCGGCGGGGCCGCCACGAAGGCCCTGAAGCATTCCGGCAGGAGAGTGGCGGGGCCACACAGCACCACCTCGGCGCCACAGGCGCTCAGGGCCCAGAGATTGGAGCGGGCCACCCTGGAGTGGAGCACATCGCCGACGATCACGACCCGCTTTCCCCGCAGAGCGTCCGGGGTGGGGGCAGCGGGAGAGAAATGCCGAGCCAGGGTGAAGAGATCGAGCAGCCCCTGGCTGGGGTGACTGTGGAGTCCATCGCCGCCGTTGAGCACCGCCACCCGCGCGCCACCCCCTGCATCGAGGCCCCGCGCCAGGGCCTGCGGCACCCCGGCACAGCGATGGCGCACCACCAGCACATCCGCCCCCATGGCCACATAGGTGCGGGCTGTGTCCAGCAGGCTTTCCCCCTTGGCCAGGGAGCTGGAGGACGGCGAGAAGGTCTGAACATCGGCGGAGAGGCGCCGGGCGGCCAGCTCGAAACTGCTGCGGGTGCGGGTGCTCGGCTCGAAGAAAAGGCTGGTGACGAGCTTGCCCTGCAGGGCCGGCAAGCGGCGGGCTCCGGTGCTGGGCAACGAGCGGAAGCGCTGGGCCAGCTCCAGCACCGTGACGAAATCGCCCAGCGAGAAGGCCGCCAGATCGAGCACGTGGCGATGGGTCCAGCGATAGCTCACGGCAACCCCCCTGGCCCGGGCGAGAAAGCCAGAGGGCCGCGGGGGGCACGATCCCCCCGGCTGCGGCGACTGACGCTGCGGCTGGCCCGCAGATACCAGCGCCAGGGCAGCTCCTGTCCCTGGGACACCCCGATCCGGCCGCTGGCCAGGATCGGGGTGTTTCCCAGCGCGGCCTGGGCCGCCAGCCAAGCGCCGAAAGGAGCCGGACGGGCGGCCAGCCAGGCACCGCTGGCGGGAGCCAGTGGCTGGCGATCGAAACGGCGATCGATCCCGAAACGTCTGGCCAGCAAGGCCGGACCAGCGGCGACCCGCTCCGGTTCACCCGGAATGGCCACGGCCCGCAACAGCACCCCGCTGGCCCAGTCATCGCGGTGGGTCACCACATTCACGCAGTGATGCAGGCCATAGATCAGATAAACGTAGAAGCGACCAGGCGGCCCGAACAGGGTCTCATTGGCCGGCGACCGGCGGCGATGGCCGTGGCAGGCCGGCTCGCTCTGGCAATAGGCCTCCGTTTCCACCACCATCCCCCAGAGCAGGCGATCCGCCTCGAACCGCCGCAC
Source organism: Synechococcus sp. CS-1325 (assembly GCA_025128135.1). GTDB lineage: Bacteria > Cyanobacteriota > Cyanobacteriia > PCC-6307 > Cyanobiaceae > Regnicoccus. The sequence continues at coordinate 4,620 of JAHLYW010000010.1, read as the reverse complement.
CAGCAGGCAGCCCACCAGCTCCGGAGCCACCTGCTCGGCGGGACGGCTGAAGAAGGCCGGGGGGAGGGGAGCGGTCAGGGGTTCGACGCGAAGCGGCTCCGGGAGAGGGTCCTGGTGGGGCGGAAGCGGCAGACTGGAGGAAGTCAACGATTTCAGATCGTTCCGGCTCGAAGACTCCACCGCCCTCCACTTGTGTCCAGCGCCCTCTCCGGTTTCAACCTCGGCACCGTGCTGCTGGCCACCAGCGGCCTGTTCTGTCTGGCCACGCTCTACTTCGGCACCCGGGGCGGCTACTACGACACCGAAGCCTATGAAGGCAATGGCACGGCGCACTGAGAGCCGATCTGAGAGCCGATCGGAATCCAGACCGCTGAACCGGATCGAGCTTCATCCCTGGCTGCTGCGCAGTTGCTCCGATTCCGGGCAATCTTCAGCAACTTCCAGGTCTTCGGCCTGGGTGCTGCGGCTGAAGAAAGCCAGGCGGGTGCTGACCGCACCGATCGACTCGAGCCGAACACTCTCTTCCCAGCTGTGCAGTTCGTCGTCCTCTTCGGCGTCATAGCGGAGGGTGACCAGATCCCCTTCGATCTGCACGACCAGGGCCTTCTCGATCCAGCGTTGCTGATCCCGCAGGTACACCCAGACCGGGCGTTGCTCACTGCAGAACTGATCGAGCTTGCGATGCAGCATTCCTTCTCCGGCGGCAGCCAGCCGTGGCCGGATCAGGTCCGGACAGTGCCAATCCTAGGGATGATGCAGCGAACCGTTTCACCCCCGCGCCATGTCCACCCCTGGAGCCGTCGACCAGCACGAAGCCATCAGGTTGCAGCTGCGCAGCTGGCCTGAGGTGGAGGCCTATCTCACCACCTGCAAGGGGGTGATCGTGCCGCTTGGCTCCACCGAGCAGCACGGCCCCACCGGAGCGATCGGCACCGACGCCCTCACCGCCGACGCCGTCGCCCTGGAGGTGGGGCGGCGCACCGGTGTGCTGGTGACACCACCCCAGCCCTTCGGCATGGCGGAACACCACCTGGGCTTCGCCGGCACGATCAGCCTGCAGCCCTCCACCTTGCTGGCCGTTCTCCAGGATGTGGTGCTGTCCCTGGCCCGACACGGCTTCGAGCGGATCTTCGTGATCAACGGCCATGGCGGCAACATCGCCACCTGTCGGGCCGCCTTCGCCGAGGCCTATGGCGCCGCGACGCTCCGCGGACTGGCCACCGCCCCCCGGTTGCGCTGCAGGCTGGCCAACTGGTTCATGGCGGGGCCGGTGATGCGAGAGGCGCGGGATCTGTACGGGGAACGGGAAGGGCACCACGCCACCCCTAGCGAGATCGCCCTCACCCTGCACCTGGAGCCCAGCCTGATCGCCAAGCAGCGGCCCTTGCCGGAATCAGCGCCGGCCGGGCCGATCCATGGGCCGGAGGATTTCCGGCGACGCCACCCGGATGGGCGGATGGGCTCCGACCCCTTCCTGGCCAGCGCGGCCGATGGTGCCCGCTTCCTGGATCTGGCCGCCACGGCCCTGGCCGGCGATCTGGAGGCGTTCCTCTCCGATGCCGAACCGGCCGGCTGAACAGCCTGGCCGTCCTGCGCCGCAGGGACGGGGCGGCGCGGACCGCTAGGTTCTGAGCCAGGCGAGGCATCGAAGCGATGGGAAGGATCACTGCCGAAGACGTGCGCAAGGTGGCCCTGCTGGCCCGGCTCGATCTGGCCGAAGACAAGGTGACCACCTACACCAGCCAGCTGGAGCGGATCCTCGACTACGTGGGCCACCTGGAAACGGTGGACACCGCCGGAGTTCCGCCCACCACCCGGGCTGTGGAGGTGGTGAACGTGACCCGCCGGGATGTGGTGAATCCCACGCCCGTGCGCGACGAGCTGCTGGGGCTTGCCCCCCAGCGGGAGGGTGATTTTATCCGGGTTCCAAAAATCCTGGCCGACTGAGGTCAGGACAGGGAGGGGCGGGGCTTCGGCGAAACGGCCGTGCGATGGAGCAGGGCCAGCACATGGCGGCGGGAGCGGGCCGTGGGCATCAGGGCGGCAAGGGGCCTGAGCCGACTGCGGCGGCGCTTGTGGCTGCGGATGCCGAAAAAGATGTCGTAGAGAAAGTTGATCCCATCCTGGCGGGTTTCAAAGAGCCCGAGCCGTTGCGGGGAGCCCTTGGCATTGAGCAGGGGCTGGGTGGCCCGGTAGGCATCCTGATACTCGAACCAGGGAATCGAGGGCCAGAGATGATGAACAAGGTGATAGTTCTGGCCCATGATCAACCAGTTCATCAGCCGACTTGGATACACCCTGGCATTGTGCCAACGGCTGCGGGAAAGGAAGGGGCGGTGGGGAAGATAATCGAAGAAGAGGCCAAGGGTGACACCCACCATCAGGGCAGGAGCAAACCAGCAGTTGAAGATGAACGGCAGGAAGCCGAATTTCACGGCGGCTATCACGATGGTCAGGAACAAACCACGCGCCAGCCCCCACTCCAACAGTTCCCAGCGTCGCCAGAGGCGATGGCGGAAGAAGAACACCTCGTGATAGAAGAAGCGCGGTGCAATCAACCACAGTGGCCCGAAGGTGGACACGATGTGATCCGGATCCAGTTTCGGATCGTTGACATGGGCGTGGTGCTGGAGATGCACCCGGGTGAACACCGGGAAGCTGAAGCCCAGCAGGATGGCGGCACCATGCCCCATCACCGCGTTCCAGAAGCGGCTGGGGTGGGCGGCATTGTGGCAGGCGTCATGGATGACGGTGCCCTCCAGGTGCAGGGCGATGAAGCCAAGCGACAACAACAGCGCCAGGGGCCACTGGCCGACGAACCAGCCCCAGATCGTCAGGCCAGCCAATCCGTAACCGGCCAGGAAGAGGGCCACGGTGGGGTTCCAGGCCGCTGGGGGGTCGAGGTACTGGCGCGGCACCGAACGCGACAACGGAGCCGGGCTGGCCGTGACGGCACGCTGGGGAGGCGTCTTGGCCAGAACTTGTGTCATCGCCTCGATACGGTGCCCCAGCCAAACATCGTGCCCCACCTTACGGGTAATGAATGGCCCACCGAAGAGCGAATTCAGGGCTGATTGACAACAGAGTGGGGGAGCCCCATCCCCCGCGGCCATGAGCAGCCTGGGCACCGCTGGCGACGACGGACGGCTGGTGGCACTGCGAAAGGAGTTCGAGCACGAAGCGCGCTTCAGCCAGGTGTTCGTGGTGCTCACCGTGGGGGCCACCCTGATCGCCACCCTGGGGCTGCTGGCCAACAGTCCGGGGGTGGTGATCGGCGCCATGGTGGTGGCCCCCTGGATCCTGCCGCTGCAGTCGATGGCGTTCGAGATCCTGCGGGGTCGCCTGCCGATGTTCCTGCGGGCGCTGCGCACCTTGATGCTCGGGGTGGCGATCTGTCTGCTGCTGGCCATGGCGGTGGGCCATCTGGTGGCCTTCCCCAGCTTCGGCAGCGAGGTGATGAACCGCACCAGCCCCAACCTGCTGGACCTGGGGGTGGCTCTGGTGGCCGGCGCCGTGGCGATGTACGCCAAGCTCAGAAAAGACGCGATCTCGGCCCTGGCCGGTCTGGCGATCGCCGTGGCCCTGGTGCCACCGATCTGCGTGGTGGGGCTGCTGCTGGCCTCGGCGTTCTGGGCGCAGGCCTATGGGGCGCTGCTGCTGTTCGCCACCAACCTGCTGGGGATCATGGTGGGGGCGATGGCAACCCTGGGGACACTTGAGCGGGTCTACCGGGGACGACTGCTGCACAGCAGGCTCGGTCTGACCAGCCTGGTGCTCACCGCCCTGCTGGTGGTTCCGCTTGGCGGCAGCTTCTTTCGCCTGTTGGATCGCTCGCGCCGGGAGACCAAGGCGCAGCAGTTGGAGGCCGTGATCGAGCAGCGGTTGCGCAGCAGCACGATCACGCTCGGCGGCGATCCAGCCATCGATCTCGTCGGGATCAGCATCGACTGGCAGAAGAACCCACCACTGATCCGGGCCCGGGTGCGGGTCACTGATCCGGCCGTACCCAGCTCGAACCAGGTGGCAGCTGTTCAGGACTTCATCAACACGAACCAGGCACCACTGCGCTTCAGGCTGGTGGTGCAGCGCACCGCCGTGGATCTGATCGGTCCGGAAACCGCTCCGAATCCCCCCGAGCTGGAGGTGCTGCCGGCCCAGGAAGCCCGGCCGTTGCCGCAGGGCGAAGCACAGGAGACGGATGCTTCTGAGCCCGGGTCTTAGGAGCGTGTCGCCCACAGATCAGCATCCGATCACTTGCCCAGACACCTTCCTGAATCGGCCCAGAACATCTGACGTTCAATTGATATGGAGAAATGAATGAAGGGCACCTCGAAAAATCTACGTCGCTCCCTGACAGACTTTGAAATAAGCAATAGAATTGGTTCAGTTCAACACAGCTGAATGGGACAGCGTGGATTCTGGGATGAGGAGAAGCGCATCCACAGGCTTCAGCAGAAGAAGCCTACGTTAGCGACCCTATCCGAGACGATTCCTTGGGAAGCCTTCAGGCCACTGCTGGAGCAGGGTTACAGCCATGAACGGAAGAGCAATGCTGGCAGGAAACGGATTGATCCGCTCATCCTCTTCAAGATGCTGGTGCTTCAGCAGCTGTTCAACCTC
>JAHLYW010000009.1 GCA_025128135.1 Synechococcus sp. CS-1325 | reverse complement strand
TGTCGCATACAGCGAGCAGAAGGTGGGGTTCAATCGATCAAGGGCCTGATCCGCCAATGTCCGGATCCGCCGTAACGGATGGCTGGACGGGATCCGCTCCTCGATCGAGACGTAGGAGAACAGGGAGCCGCTGCGCTCCTGTTGACCTCGCATCGGCTCCTGGCGGTCAGGTCATTTCTGGAGCAGGTCTGTTTTGTCAGCAAACTCTTAAGTGGCTTGGCGTAATCCACCAGCCAGGTGGTAGCCGCCGTCTCTGATCGCCGCCGCGCCCCGAACCACCACGATTCTGTGCGGCTCAATGCCGCATGGTCTGTGATCTTTTGGGCCGAGTGGCCAGCCGCCTTGACCCCCTCCCCCTGCCAACGTGCCAGCGGGAACGGCTGAAGCCCCCGGCGGTGCAGTTCCACATCCCGGCTCAACTCCTTGGCAAGCTCCTGCGCTTGCTCGAGGCCCGCCGGATAGGGGTAGGGAGTGCAGACCCGCTGCTGGCACCAGCTTCCATCCGGTTTTGGCAGCGTCGCTTGCAACCGCAGTCGCTTACCTGACGGCGCCATCTCGATGGCAACGGCATTGCCCAGGTCCTTGAGGGCACGGTTGATGCGGGCCAGATACGGGTCGCGAGAAGCCATGGGCACTGTGCCTAAGACCGTACCTACTTTGCCTCTTTTTGGCCCGTTTTGTGCCTATGGAGTGCCTAGCTCGGCTCTTGGCTCGACCCTTTGACTCAGCTGAAAAGCCTTGCGTGGCAGTACTTTTGGTTGATGGGGGTCCCGAGGATCGAACTCGGCTCAGGCGGATTATGAGCCCGCTGCATTCACCAGATTGCTAGACCCCCTCTGGCTGGCTACCAGAGCCCACGGATCGGAGCGTCGCCAGGGATGAACTCCCGGCGGGGCAGGCCCTGCATCCCGCCTGATGGCCAATACCCATCCACCTGGGCGATCGGAACCGCGGTTGATTCCGGGCCGCTCTGAAGACTGCTGGTGAATTGATTCGGCAGATCGCCACTGCGCCAGGGGATCGGAGCGCTCTGCTCCTCCAGCAGGGCTGAAGTGGTGTTCTGAATCGCCGAACTGTCCCAGAGGATCGCCTGATCCGGGAAGCCCAGTCCCATCACCGTGTTTCCATCGCTGCCCCCCATCGCGATGCCCAGGATGTCGGTGAACTGGTGGGTGAGGCTGACGCCCCGCGCAAAGCTGGACCGATAGGTGAATGCGCGACGCTCCACCAGGGCCTCCGTGGTTTCCACAACGCCGCAGCGGGTGACCTCTACCGGGCCGGCAGTGCCGAAACGTCCGCCCTGGGGCGGAGCTTCCAGGGTGGTGGTGCAGATCACCGGAGCCGCGAGGGCGGGCAGGCAGGTGATGGCCATTGCCCCGGCCAGCAGTGGCAGGAGACGGAGGCCTGCAGGAAGCGGCTGGAGCTGCCGCAGCGAGAAGATGGGGCCCATGCCGGGCAACTGGCGATCGATACCGAACAATTTAGGCACCGCATCCAGTTCTGCCCAGCCTCCCGACGACCCGTCCCCGCTTCCCATGCAACCGCCCTCCGCTCCAGCCGCCCAGCGCGCCGCCCTGCTGGCCCTGCTGGCCAGCCGCTCCTACCGCCACGGCCGGTTCACCCTCGCCTCCGGCCGCAGCAGCGACCACTACATCAATTGCAAGCCGGTCAGCCTGAGCGGGCCCGGCCTGGCCGCCCTGGCGGAGCTGTTGCTGGATCAGGTGGAAGCGGAGGCCGTCGCCGTCGCCGGTCTCACCCTCGGCGCTGATCCACTGGTTTCCGGGGTGGCGATGGCCGCGGCCCTGGCGGGGCGATCGCTGGACGCCCTGATCGTGCGCAAGGAGGCGAAGGGCCATGGCACCGGTGCCTGGCTGGAGGGTCCCCTGCCGGCCGCCGGCAGTCGGATCACCGTGCTGGAAGACGTGGTCACCACCGGCGGTTCCTCGCTCAGGGCGGTTGAGCAGCTGCGCCAGGCCGGCTACGTGGTGGAGCGGGTGGTCACGATCGTCGATCGTCAGGAAGGCGGCCTCGAGGCGATGACGGCGGCGGGGCTGGAGCTGCGCAGCCTGTTCCTGCTCCAGGAGATCGCCGCTTCGGCCCGGGGTTTGCAAGGCTGAGGCCAGCCCATGTTTCAGCTTCTGCCGTGAGCAGCCTTCCCAGCGACGACCCCTGGCAGTGGCAACCGCCTCAGCCCTGCCGCTGGCAGCAGCCGGTCAGCCTGATCCGGCTCGATGGCCCAGGCGTGCTGCGTTTTCTGCATGGCCAGACCAGCCAGGATCTGGAGCGGGCCGTTGCCGGCCAGTGTCTCGCCACCTGCTGCATCACCCCCACCGCCCGGTTGCGGGGACTGGCGGAGGTGCTGGTGGATGCCACCGGTGCCTGGCTGGTGATCACCGCCGGAGATGGCGGCTCGATTCACCAGGCCTTCGATCGCGTGCTCTTTCCAGCCGACCAGGTGGCCCTGGGCGGGCCTGTTGCCGCTGTGATGCACTCCGTGCTGGGGGCGGCCGGGATCCTCGCGGCGGCCGGTATGGGCGCCATCCCGCAGGGGCGATGGACCGCCCTGGGCCCCGAGCCGGGGCAGGGCTGGTTGTTGCCTGATCCCAACCGGATCCTCCTCACGGCCGATCAGCCCGCTCCTGCCTGGCTGGAGGCTCTGCCGGTCCTGAGCCGGCTGGATCAGCAGCGCTGGCGGCTGCAGCAGGGATTGCCGCAGGAGCCGACCGAGATCAATGAGGATCTCAACCCCTTCGAGCTGGGGCTGGCGGAGCGCGTCAGCCTCAGCAAGGGGTGTTATGTGGGCCAGGAAACCCTTGCCAAGCTGGCCACCTACGACGGGGTCAAACAGCAATTGCGGCGCTGGACCTGGAGCCCGGATCAGGATCCGGAGCCAGCCGCCGCTCCTGAAACCCCAGCTCCTGGCATTCCGCTGATCGATGCGGCCGGCCAGCGGGCCGGCTGGATCAGCTCCAGCCTGGAGTTGCCCGCAAGCGCAGGCAGGCCCCGCCGGCTGATCGGCCTGGCCCTGGTGCGGCGTCAGGCCCTCGGGGAAGCCACGCTGCTGGCCGACTCGCTGCCGCTGAGCATCTCCGCTCCGGCCGGGTTCAGGGCTCCGCCGGTGGGGGCCGGTGGAGGCGCCTCCGGCCGGGGATCCTGAGCCAGCAGCCAGGCGGCCACCGCCCAGGTGGCCAGGGTGTCGTCGTGGTTGTAGCGGAGGATGCGCAGCAGGTTGTGGCGGCTGCCCCGGCCGGTGCCGGTGCCATCGCCCCGCCACTGCCGCCACCAGAGCAGGCAACGGGCCCCCTCCACCCCCTTCTGGCTCCACCGGAAGCCGAGCCAGCTCGCCACCGCCTTGAGCCCGTAGCTGTTCACCGGCAGCCGCCAGTGCTGTCGCAGGCGCTGGTGCACATCCACCATTCGGGCCCGCAGCTGGCTCACCTCCTGCTCGCTCGCTCCCTGCCGCTGGGCCAGGCGGCTCAGGCCGATCGATTCGGTTTCGCCGAAATGGAGCAGGGGCCAGCCGGGATGGCGATCCAGCAGAGCGCGGAGCCGCTGCCACAGCCGGGCCTCACCATGCTCATGCAGGGCCAGGACCGGCTGGTAGGTGCTGCCCTCTGCTTGGCTGGGCCAGGAGCCATCGGCATGGCGCCTGAGCCGCAGGAAGCCGTGAAGGAAATCGTCGCGGGCATCGGGATCCGATTCGATGTCGTAGATCAGCACGCCTTCGGCTTCGCTCAGCTCGGGCAGGGCTGATCCCACCACCCCTGGCGCCTGGCAGAGCCGCTCCGCCACACCCTGGCGTTGCACCCGTGCCTGAGCCACCAGCTGGGCCGCCACCTCCCGATGCTGCTCACCGTGCACCTCCAGGCCGTCGGCCAGGGTCTCGGGATCGGCTTCGGCCAGGTCGCTGAGTCGGTGCAGGCCCAGTTCGATCAGCAGTTCCCGTCGCTTCCCGCCGACGCCGCTCACCTCGCTGAGATGGCCCAGGGCGGCCGCTTCCTGATCGCAGGCGCCCCGCCAGGAGCAGAGCACGCACTTGCGCCGGTCGTTCACCAGGGGCGGGGGCTGCGAGGAATCGAGATCGGCGGCGAGCCTGGGCAGAGCGTCCTCCAGCTGGCGCTGCAGGCCAGGGGTGAGCGGGAGTTGCTCACGTTCCTGGTGGCGGCCGTGGCCAGCGACCACGAGGCCGTGGCTCACCGTCCCCTGCTGGGTTCCAGCCAGCAGACGGCCCCAGAGGGTCAGCACCAGCCGGTGTTCCCGGGTCAGGCGCCTGCCCTGGCGGGCCAGGGCAGGCTGGTAGGCGTGGGAGCCCCAGCGGCTGGTGCCGGCCAGGCGCACCAGCAGGGGTGGATGGCCTTCGAGCTGGAGCCCCCCTGGGGTGCGCTCCACCAGCCGCATTCCCACGACCGCGGGCTCGCCGGCGGCGCAGGCCGCTTCGCCCTTGCCGGGGATCCGGCCGAGCAGGCTGACGAAACAGCGTTGCTGGTCGTCGAGTTGCAGGGTGCGATGGGCGCTCCAGAGGCGTTCTGAAGGATCGCCATGGCGATCCAGCCAGGCGCGCCGTCGACAGCGCAACCAACTGCGCAACAACCGGTCGGTCACGACCTGGGTCTGGGCGGCGATCGGCATGGGGATCAGGCTAAGGCGGCCAGTGGCCTGCCACCAGGCCGGCACCTCCAGGCACCCGCGGGCCTTTCTCCCCTGCTACGAGCTTCTTACCGCTCGCCTGCTCGATGCTTTCCGCACCCCTGCCCCTGGAGCCAGGCCCGATCAAGTTCGGTACCGACGGCTGGCGCGGCATCCTCGGCGTTGACATCACGATCGAGCGCCTGTTGCCCGTGGCGGCGGCAGCCGCCCGTGAACTGGCCCATTCGGCCCCGGAGGGGCTCAGCAGCCGTGAGGTGGTGATCGGTTACGACCGCCGCTTCCTGGCTCCGGAGCTGGCGGCGGCGGTGGCCAGTGCCGTGCGCGGCGCCGGCCTCGAGCCGCTGCTCACCGACAGCCCCGTGCCCACTCCCGCCTGCAGCTGGGCGCTGGTGGAGCGGCGATCGCTGGGGGCCCTGGTGATCACCGCCAGCCACAACCCCCCCGAATGGCTGGGCCTGAAGATCAAGGGCGCCTTCGGCGGTTCGGTGGAGGGTGACTTCACCGCCCGGGTGGAGCGCCGCCTGGAGGCCGGCGGCATCACCGTGCCGATCCCGGGGGAAACCCCCTGTTTCGATGCCTGGAGCGGCTACCTGAACGGCCTGCGCCGCCAGGTGGACACCGCCCGGTTGATCGAGGGCCTTGAAACGATGGGGCTGCAGGTGATCGTCGATCCGATGCATGGTTCGGCCGCCGGTGGTCTGCCGGCCCTGCTGGCAACAGACGCGCCGGGCTCCGGTGCGATCCGGGAGATCCGCTCCAACCGTGACCCCCTCTTCGGTGGCCACCCCCCTGAGCCGCTTGCTCCCTACCTGGGCGAACTGATCGCGGCTGTTCAGGCGTCCGCTGCGGCCGGCCGGCCGGCGGTGGGCATCGTCTTCGATGGCGATGGCGACCGGATCGCCGCGATCGACGAACGGGGCCGCTATTGCAGCACCCAACTGCTGATGCCCCTGCTGATCGACCATCTGGCCCGGGCCAGATGCCTGCCGGGCGCCGTGATCAAGACCGTCAGCGGCTCTGACCTGATGCAGCTGGTGGCGGAGGGCCTGGGGCGGAAGGTGATCGAGAAGCCGGTCGGGTTCAAGTACATCGCGGCTGAAATGCTCACCGGTGAGGTGTTGATCGGCGGTGAGGAATCGGGTGGGGTGGGCTTTGGCCTGCACCTGCCGGAGCGGGATGCCCTGCTCGCCGCCCTGCTGCTGGTCGAGGCGCTCGTTGAGGGCGGTGTGCCCCTGGGTGAGCGCCTCGACCGCCTCCAGGCGGCCCATGGCGGTGTGAGTGCCTACGACCGCCTCGATCTGCGGCTCAAGGACATGGCCAGCCGCGAGCGGCTGGAGGCCCAGCTGGCGGCCGCACCTCCCGGAGAGGTTGCCGGCGCGCCCGTGCTCGAGGTGATCCGCACCGATGGCGTCAAGCTGCGGCTGGGGCCGAGCCACTGGCTGATGCTGCGTTTCTCAGGCACCGAACCGCTGTTGCGGCTCTACTGCGAAGCTCCGTCGGTGGAGAGGGTCGCGGCGGTGCTGGCCTGGGCGCGTGACTACGCCGAGGCGACCTGAACGTGGAGGGCATCGCATCCTCCGCCGGCCCCACCGTCCTGGTGATCGCCAGCGGCAATGCCGGCAAGTTGCAGGAGTTCCGTCGCTTTCTCTGCCCGCCAGCGGCGGACCGTGATCCGGATCTTGAACTCCGCCCCCAACCCCAGGGTCTGGACGTGGAGGAAACGGGCAGCAGCTTCGCCGCCAATGCGCGGCTGAAGGCCGAGGCGGTGGCACGAATCACCGGCGAATGGAGCCTCGCCGATGATTCCGGCCTCTCGGTGGAGGCCCTCGGCGGTGAGCCCGGCATCCGCTCGGCCCGCTATGCCCCCACGGATCCTGAGCGGATCGCCCGGCTGCTGCGGGAGCTGGAGGAGGCCAATACCATGGCCGCCGCCGCCGGCCTGCCCTGCTCCAGAAGGGCACGGTTCACTGCCGCTCTGGCCGTGGCGGATCCCGGCGGACGGATCGCCCTGGAGGTGGAGGGATGCTGTGAGGGTGAGATCCTGCCGGCGCCGAGGGGAACCGGTGGGTTCGGCTACGACCCGCTCTTCTACGTTCCGGAGCTCCGGCTCAGCTTTGCTGAGATGGATTCCGAGCAGAAGCGCAGGGTGGGTCACCGGGGCCGGGCCCTGCGGGCCCTGCTGCCCCGATTGCGGGCCTTGCTGGGCTCAGCCGCCGCCGCCCGGCCTGACTGACCCGGCCCGACTGACCCGGCCCGACCGACTAGGACGGAGGGAGTCTTCAGAGTCCACCCATGTCCAAATCCCAGCTCACCGCCTTCCTTGCCCAGGTTGAAGCCGACCCGGCCCTCAAGCTGAGGGTCGAGGCGGCCACCGATCTCAACGCCGTGGTGGTGATCGGCCAGGAAAGTGGCCATCTGTTCTCCGCAGCCACCCTGGCCCGTCATCAGCGCGGCTGATTCAGCAGGGGTTCAGGGTCTGAGCGCCCCACGCAGCTGCTCCACCCTGGCGCGGTTGACGCCGAGGTCGGAGTCCCCCAGCCGGGAAGCCGAGCGGACCTGCAGCACGCCGGCTTCAGGGTCGGCGGCCAGCTCGAGATCGTCGATGAAGCCGAACAGGCGGCTTTCCGCCGTGGCATGCAGGTAGCTCGGGGATGAGCTTTCGATGCGGGTGCCGGGCAGGCCCGCCAGCACAGGGCCGAGTTGCTTCAGGGCCGCTGCTGGATCGGCGAGGGGCCAGTCTTCGCGAACGCAGTGGGCCGGGCTGGGGCAGGCGGCCAGCTGGCCGGCCTGCAGGCCCAGCGACTCCGGCACGGGCCCGGCCAGGTGCAGCAGGGAGGCTTCGGCCGGCAGGGGCAGCCAGAGCAGGGCCAGCAGCAGGAAGAGGTGCACCATCTCAGCTGGCCTCGGCCCAGCTGCCATGCAGGCCGTGGGGGATGGCCAGGGGCAGGGGCAGCACGGCCTGCTCGCTGAGGTCGCCGGCCCGGAGAATCACCAGATCGCTGGAACAGCGGGCTCCGTTCCAGACCACCACCAGCAGCCAGCCATCGTCTTCCTCGCTGCCTTCGGCCCGGGGCACCATCACCGGCTCACTCACGAATCCCCGTGGCGCGGCACTCCACAGCAGGCGCTCGCCGCTCTCCAGGTCGAGTTTCTCAATCGCCTGCAGCGGTGCGTTGCCGCTTTCCTGCTCCGTGACCGCCATCCAGGCATAACGGGCTCTCAACCCCACCCGGGCGGGATTCACGGTGGCGAATTCGCAGCAGCGCTCCTCCAGCAGCTCGGTGGAAACCGTGCCGGCCGCCAGGTCGATCCGGCAACGCTTGAGCTGGCCGATCGGCAGGCTGGCGAAGTCGACGGCGCGGAAGTCCACATCCGGGCCGATCGAGGGGAAATCGGCATAGAAGATCGAATCCACCACCACCGTGCCCGCTGCTCCCTGGTCGGGTTCCTCCCAGGCGTTGAGGTGATGGAACACGAAACCCTCAGGCGCGGCCACCTGAAGTGGTTTGCCATCGCCGGAACGGGGCAGCAGCCAGAACTCCCCGGGGACGCCTGGCTTCGAATCGAGGCACTGGGCAGCCCCCTTGAGGCCGAACACGAAGCCGAGCGGGTTGAACGACATGGCGTTCTGCAGGAACACGGCCCAGTGGGGTGTGATCGCGAAGTCGTGCAGGAAGGCGAAGCCGCCGAAGCTGTGTTTCTGGTCGGTGAGCAGGGCCCCTGCATCGGCTCCATCGGCACCGAACTCCATCAGCCTGATCGTGCTGCGGGGCCCGGCCTTGACACCGAAGCTGACCATGCGGCGACGGCCGTGGTGGCCAGGATCGAAGCGGGGGTGCGCACTGAAGGCCTCGGCCGGGGCCAGGTTGCCGTCGAGCAGGTCGATCCCGGTTGTTTCCAGTGACTCCGGATCGAGGCTGTGGGGCGAGCTGGCCTCCCACAGGGCCAGCAGCTTGTCGCCCAGCCGCACCACATGGGTGTTGGCGATGTTCTTGAGCCGCAGGTCGAAGGCATTGGCCGCCAGGCCGCCGGGCTTCTGGGTGCCGAACACGCCGCGGTAGGTGAACTTGCCTGCCGCCTCTTCCGCCTGCCAGCCCTCGGTGCGCACGAAGCGATTGGTGAGCCGGGCCTGGCCGGCCTCGAAGCGAAGGGCGGTGATCATGCCGTCTCCGTCGAAGGGGTGGTGCACCCAGCGACCGCCCCGCTCGAGGCGACCAGGCCCGTTGCGGTAGAGGGTGCCCCTCAGCTGGGCCGGGATCGTGCCGGAGCTGGCTTCGAGGCCAACGGCGGTGAGCTCGCTGCCCACGTTGCGGAAGGCACTGGCCCAGTCGGAGCGGTCGTAGGCGGTGGCTGGGCCGGCGGCAGGGCTGCTGGGTTCAGGTCGGCTGGGGGCGACGGTCATCGGATGGCAGCGGAGCGCATTGGCGAATCCCATCATCACGTAACGAACCATTACGGCGTGGCTGTGGGTCCAGGACCTGCCGGGCCGGGGCCCGCTTCAGCCCCAGCCGCCCGCCTGCTCCAGCAGGCCCTTGCTGCTGGGCACACCGCTGGCGCGGCGTGGATCGATCTCCACCGCCAGGCGCAGGGCCCGGGAGAAGGCCTTGAAGCAGGCCTCCACGATGTGGTGGGAGTTGGCGCCGCTGAGCTGACGGATGTGGAGGGTGAGGCCGGAGTTGTTGACCACCGCCACGAAGAATTCCCGCACCAGTTCGGTGTCGTAACTGCCGAGCCGCTGGGCCGGGATCGCCAGGTCGTAGCTGAGGTGGGGCCTGCCGGAGCAGTCGAGCGCCACCTGCACGAGAGCTTCATCCAGCGGTGCCGTGAAGTGTCCGAACCGCTGGATGCCGCGCCGCTCCCCGAGTGCCTGGGAAAGGGCCTGGCCCACCGCGATGCCCACATCTTCATTGGTGTGGTGAGCATCGATCTCGAGGTCACCCCTGGCGGTGATCACCAGATCCAGCAGGCCATGGCTGGCCAGCTGATGCAGCATGTGATCAAGGAACGGAACGCCGGTGTTCACCTGGCAGCGACCTGTTCCGTCGAGAGAGAGCTCCACCCGCACATCGGTTTCGCCGGTGACGCGGTGGATCGTGCCGGTGCGTGGGTCCATCTCGATCGGGGCCGCGGTGGTTCTGATACGCCATTGTGATCGCCGCCAAGGCCATCGGCCGCCAGCCAGCGAGCCAGCCATGCTGCCCGCAAGCTGGTGATCACATTCCCGAGATGCCGTAGCCGGCGTCCACGTAGATCACCTGGCCGGTGATGCCGGAGGCCAGCGGACTGGCCAGGAAGGCGGCGGTGGCGCCCACTTCGTTCTGGGTGACGGTGCGGCGCAGGGGGGCCTTCGCTTCCACTGTATGGATCATGTCGAGGATGCCGCCGATGGCGGAACTGGCCAGGGTGCGGATCGGACCGGCGCTGATCGCGTTCACCCGCACCTGCTTGTCGGGGCCAAGCTCTGCCGCCAGATAACGGACCGAAGCCTCCAGGGCCGCCTTGGCGACGCCCATCACGTTGTAGTTGGGGATGGCTCGTTCGGACCCCAGATAGCTGAGGGTGATCACGCTGGCCCCCTCGTTGAACAGGGGCTTGGCCCAGCGGCAGAGCGGGGCGAGGGAGTAGGCGCTCACCTCAAGGGCCCGGGCGAAGCCCTCCGGGCTGATGGCGGAGTAGTCGCCGATCAGCTCCTCCTTGCCGGCGAAGGCCAGGCAGTGCACCAGCACGTCGAGGCTGCCCCATTGCTCCTTGACACGCTCGAACACCGCCTCGATCTGGGCCGGGTCCTGCACGTTCAGGGGCTCGAACAGGCTGGGGTTCAAGGGCGCGGTGAGCTCGCGCACCTTGGCCTCGAAACGGCCCTTCTCATCGGGCAGGTAGGTGACCCCCAGGTCGCAGCCGGCGGCGGCCAGCTGCTGGGCGATCCCCCAGGCGATCGAGCGGTTGTTGGCGATGCCCGTGACGAGAGCTTTCTTGCCGCGCAGATCGAGGAGCATGGGCGGGGATCAGGAGAATGGGATTCTCCCGCAGCGTCTGCAACCGTGGTCCTTCAGCCCAGGGCCTTTCGACCAGAGGGTCCCTGGGGGGGGCTTGATCCTTCGCCCGCCGCAGCTCCGGTTCTCTGGTTGATCGATCGCCGCCAGGAGGAACTGGCCCTGCAGCGTCCAGCGCTGCAGGGTCTGCTGGCTCCGGCGGAGCGGGTCCGGCTGGAGCGGTGGCGGCGGGCCGATGATCGCGACCGTTTCCTGCTTGGACGCGCTGCGCTGCGGCTGCTGCTGGGCGGGCTGTGTGGCGAGGATCCGGCCGGACTGGAACTGGAGGCCGGCCCCAATGGCAAGCCCCGCCTGGCGGCCGCCACCACCGCCCGCCTGGCCTCCAGGCCACCCGAGTTCAATCTGGCCCACTCCGGCGATCTGGTGCTGCTGGGTTTCCATCCCAACCGTCCGGTGGGGGTGGACGTCGAGTGGCATCGCCCAGGCCTTCGCTGGGAGGCGATCGCCGGCCGGTGCCTGACTCCGGCGCTCTGCCAGGAGATCAAGGCGTTGCCAGCCGCGGCCAGGCCGCCGGCCTTTCTGCGGCATTGGTGCCGGCTTGAGGCGGAGCTGAAGGCGCGGGGAACCGGTTTCGCCGTCGCACCGGAACCCCAGCCTGCCCCCCTGCCGGGGGTGGTCCTGCACGATCTCGCCTTGCCACAGGGTTACAGCGGCGCTGTGGCTCTGTGTTGTGATGCCAGCCCTCTCAGCGGGGCGGTTCCTCCTGGGGGGGGATCGGTGCCAGGGACTCTTCCTGCTGACGCACTTCCTCCGGATCGCTGAGCAGGTCTTTTTCCTGCAGCATCGGCAAGGACTCCTTCTTCACCTCCTCAGGGCGGCGGGGCGGTTCGAGCCATTCCCAGCGACTGCGGGGTGCCCTGGCCTTGCACAACGCCTCAAGCTCGCGACCCAGGGCATGGCGCACGTCGCGGCGATCCATCGCGGCGAAGAACTCCGGTCGTGTCGCCAGACTGGAGCTGAACGGGGCGGAACCATTGCCGTTGAACAGCCTGGTGGCGTCGATCAGCCAGCGGGGTCGGCAGACCCCCGACTCCCGGGTGTCCGTCTCGAGCCAGATGTGAAGGCCATAGCCATCGGGCTGATTCACCACCGCCAGGCCGTCGTGGGGTTGGTGGCGCTGCAGGGGAAAGATCCTCCAGCTGGGTCGCTGGTGGGCGGGGGTGCAACCGCTCAGCAGCAGCAGGGCGCCCAGGCCGATGACTGAAAACCGATGCGGGAGCCGCGACAAGGACACAGGTCAGGATCGGCGCCGATCCTGCCGGAACCAGCCTGCGGCGCAACCCCAGCTAAGGGGTTTATGGTTCCCCCCATGCAGGTGCCCCCCTTCGATCTCACCGAGCAACTTCATCAACACGGTGAAGCCCTTGAGGATGCCGTTCTGCAGGTGTTGCGCAGCGGGCAGTACATCGGGGGGCCTACAATCGCTCGCTTTGAGCAACAGTTTGCCGCGGCGATCGGCTGTCCCCATGCGATCGGCTGCAACAGCGGCACCGATTCCCTTGTGCTGGCGCTCCGGGGCCTGGGCATCGGCCCCGGCCATGAGGTGATCACCAGTGCCTTCAGCTTTTTCGCCACGGCTGAAGCGATCAGCGCCGTCGGTGCCACTCCGGTGTTCGTCGATGTCGAGGAAAGCTCTTACCTGATCGATCTGGAACGGATCGAGGCCGCCATCACCCCGGCGACCAGGGCCCTGATGCCGGTCCACCTGTTCGGCCGTCCCGTTGATATGGAGCGTCTCGGCGCGATCGCCACCGCTCACAACCTCCTGGTGATCGAAGACTGCGCCCAGGCCACCGGGGCGACCTGGGCTGGGCGACCGCTCGGCAGCTGGGGAGAGGCCGGTTGCTTCAGTTTCTTCCCCACCAAGAACCTTGGCGGGGCCGGAGATGGAGGGGCGGTCACCTGTCGTGATCCCGACCTGGCTCAACGCATCCGTCAGTTGGCCGTCCACGGCATGCCCCGCCGCTATCTCCACACTTCTCTGGGATACAACAGCCGGCTCGACGCGATCCAGGCAGCCGTGCTCAACGTCAAGCTGCCCCATCTTCAGGGGTGGATCGGTCGCCGCCACCAGCTGGCGGCCACCTACCACCTGGAGCTGGAGGGAACCCCTGGCCTGGTGCTTCCCGAAGCCGGTCCTGAGGGCCATAGCTGGAACCAGTTCGTGGTGCGGGTGCCCCGCTGCCCCGCGGGCCAAGCAAGTTGCGCCGGGCAGTGCACCCCCTCCGCCGACAGCATTGCCCACGGACTGCCGGAAAGCTGCTGCCGCGACTGGCTGAAGCAGGAACTCGCCGCTGCCGGAGTCCAGACGATCATCTACTACCCGATTCCGATTCATCGCCAGCCCGCCTACGCCGGGCTTGGCTACGGCCCCGGCAGCCTGCCGATCACCGAACGGCTCACCGCAGAGGTGCTCAGTCTGCCGATCTTCCCGGAGCTGAGCGCCGCCCAGCAGAACCGGGTCATCGAGATGGTGCGGCAGGTCTGCGCGATGGCCCTGCCGGCCCAGTCACGGACCGCCTCGATCGCCGCCTGATCGGATCCAGTTACCCCGGATCCAGTTATCCCGGATCCAGTCAGCCCCAATCCAATCAGCTTGAACCCAGCCTTGCCGACCCCTCAGCGCAATCTGGCGTGGAGGGCCTTGAAATGGGCCTGCTGCTGACGGTGATCGACGATCGGCTCGGGGTAGCCACGCCGCTCCAGCGGGGCGATTTCGCCCAGGATCAGATCCGCCGTGGCCACGTGGGCGAGCTCCGGCAGCCAGCGCCGGATGTAAACGGCCTCCGGGTCGAAGCGGGCCGCCTGGGTGAAGGGGTTGAAGATGCGCAGTGGCTTCGGGTCCATGCCGCTGCTGGCACTCCATTGCCAGCCACCGTTGTTGGCGGCGAGATCGCCATCCACCAGGCGCCGCATGAAGGCCCGTTCACCCCATCGCCAGTCGCAGATCAGATCCTTGACCAGGAAGGAGGCCACGATCATGCGACAGCGGTTGTGCATCCAGCCGGATTGGTTGAGCTGGCGCATCGCCGCATCCACGATCGGAACACCGCTGAGACCCTCGCGCCAGGCATCGAACCGGCCGGTGTCGTTCTCCCATGGAAAGTGCTGCCACTGGGGGCGGTAGGGGCCACTCGCCAGGGCCGGAAAGTGGAACAGGGCCTGCTGATAGAACTCACGCCAGGCCAGTTCCTGCTCCCACACCGTGATCGCCTGCTCCTGCTCATGGCTGCCGGTGGCGGGGCGCATGGCCTGGGCCGCGGCCCAGGCC
>JAHLYW010000008.1 GCA_025128135.1 Synechococcus sp. CS-1325 | reverse complement strand
GATCGGCACGGCGGTGTTCCGCTACTGGCCGTTGAACCAGTTCGGACCGATACGGTTCTCCCTCTCCGAGCGGAGTGGATCGTCCTGAAGGCCTGCGTTAGGGTGCAGATCGTGATGCAGAGCACACCGGAGATGTTCAACCCGGAGTTCCTGACGGCCGACAGCGAAGCGATCAACAGCAATCTGCTGATTCAGTATCTCCAGGATCAGTCTCCGGATGTGCTCCAGCGGGTGGCTCGCTCCGCCAGCGGCGACATTCAGGAAATCATTCGCCATAACGTTCAGGGCCTGCTCGGCATGCTGCCCGGCGAGCAGTTCGAGGTGAAGATTCAGGCCAGCCGCGACAACCTCGCCGGGCTGATGGCTTCGGCGATGATGACTGGCTATTTCCTGCGCCAGATGGAGCAGCGGATGGAGCTCGAAACCACCCTGTTCGGCGAAGGCGGCGAAGACAGCGATCCAGCCGAACTGAAGCTCTGAAAACCGGCTAGATCGATTCCTCCGGTGGATGGCTGCGGGGGACAACCCCCAGCTTCACCAGGCCCTGATCCAGCCCGGCCAGAAAGCTCCAGGAGCCACTGGATGAGGCCCAGTCCCGGCTTTCGAGATCAGCGGCCAGGGCCAGCAGGTCGCCGCCACGGCAGGGCAGCGGCGCGTCGTAGTGGGCGGGCACCAGCCAGGCCAGGCCATCGATCCTGCCCAGCTCCCGCAGCCAGGCCACCAGCTGGCCTCGAGCCCGCGGAAAAACCAGCCGCTCCAGCACCGGCGCCACCTGAGGCAGGGCCTGCCCCGGCTGGAGCAGCTGGGCACACTCCTGCTCCCAACCCGGCTCCCAGCGGAAGGGATAGAAGCCGAAATAGCAGCGTGGCTGCCGCAGACCAGGCTGCCAGCTCTGGCTGAGCACCTCCCGCCAGGGTGCCAGCGACACGGAGGCGGGCCGCAGGTATGAGGCGAACAGCACCAGCCGTCGCCAGCCGCGCCGCCGCTGCTCCGCACCATCGACAAGCGGCTGGTCGCCTCGCTCGCGGGCATGGAACAGCAGGGGGGTGGGATCCGCCTCGAACAGGGGCGGCGGTTCCGCAGAAATCGCCACCAGGGCATCGGTGATCAGCAGGGCGCCGCTGGCCCGGTGGAAGCAGGCCAGCTCCAGAAAGGTGCCCAGGCCCAGATCGAGGGGGCCGAGCGGCAGCCAGGCCAGTTCATCAGCGTGGGGAAGGCCCTGCTCGATCAGCACCCGGGTGCGGCCGGGCGGAAATCCCAGCCAGGCCAGGGGCAGCGGCAACGGGAAACTCCACTGGCGCGGACTCACCCAGAGCAGGG
This sequence comes from Synechococcus sp. CS-1325, assembly GCA_025128135.1. GTDB lineage: Bacteria > Cyanobacteriota > Cyanobacteriia > PCC-6307 > Cyanobiaceae > Regnicoccus. The sequence goes on along the minus strand of JAHLYW010000008.1, from coordinate 9,242 downwards.
CGTCGGGAAAGGCCCGGGCCATCGCCGGCACCGGCAGCTTGTGCTCAAGCCCCGAGCTGGTGGGCAACACGATCGAGAGCACCGGCCCGAAGCGCTCCACCAGCTTCTGCAGCTCCCCCAGCAGCTCGCCGGTGGGGGCGACCGGGGCATAGAGCAGCAGGCCGTGGCGCAGCCGCAGCACGGTCATCCGGATCGGCACGGCCACGTAGAGCACCCCTTGCAGCTGCTCGAAACTCCAGACCTGATCAGGAATCAGCTCCCGCACCAGAGTGCGCCGCTGGCCATAGGGATAGAGGGGCAGCAGGGGCCACCAGGGCCAGCGCCGATCAGGCCTGCCTGTCACTCGGAAAACCCCGGTCGATGCCCCGCCGCCTCGACTGGGCCAGCAGACCGTGGCGGGGAGCGAACAGGAAACTCAGCACGAACAGGCCCGTCTGGACCAGCACGATGCAACCGGCGGTGGAGGCATCGAGCCAGTAGCTGAAATAAACGCCCAGCAGGCTGGAGCAGACGGCGGAGAGGATGGCGATCCAGGTCATCTGATCGAAGCGGTCGGTGAGCAGATAGGCCGTGGCGCCGGGGGTGACCAGCATCGCCACCACCAGGATGATTCCCACCGTCTGGAGGCCGGCCACCGCGGCGAGCGAGAGCACCGAGAGCAGCAGGTAGTGGAGGAAGCCGGTGTGGATGCCGATCGAGCGGGCGTGGGTGGGATCGAAGCAGAACAGCACAAGGTCGCGGTAGAACACCAGCAGCAGGATCAGCACCAGCCCACTGATCAGCAGGGTCTGGAGAATGTCGGAGGGGCTGATGCCGAGCACATTGCCGAACAGGATGTGGGTGAGGTCGATCGAGCTCCTCACCTTGGAAACCAGGGTGATCCCCAGGGCGAAGAACCCGGTGAACACCAGCCCGATCACCGTGTCCTCCTTGATGCGGGTCATCTGTTTGATGTATCCGATCACCGCCACCGACCCCACGCCGAACACAAAGGCACCGAGCGCAAAGGGCAGGTTGAGGGCGTAGGCGATCACCACGCCCGGCATCACGGCGTGGGACACCGCATCGCCCATCAGGGCCCAGCCCTTCAGGGTGAGAAAGCAGGAGAGCAGGCCGCAGACGGTGGCCACCAGCGCACTGACCAGCAGCGCCTTGACCATGAAGGTGTGCTGCAGCGGCTCGATCAACCAGGTCCAGGCGCCCATCAGGCTGGGCCCAGGCCGAAGGTGCGGGCCAGATTCTCCTGGGTGAACACCTCGGAGGTTTCGCCGTAGGCCAGCACGGTCTTGTTGATCAGCACCACCTGATCGCAGAAGCCGGTGACGTGCGCCATGTCGTGGGTGGAGATCAGCAGGGTGCGCCCCTCGCGGCGAAACTGCTGGAACAGCTCGATCATCAGCTTCTCGGTGCGGATGTCGACGCCGGCGAAGGGTTCATCGAGCAGCAGCACCGAGGCCCCCTGGGCCAGGGCCCGCGCCAGGAAGGCGCGCTTGCGCTGACCGCCGGAGAGTTCACCGATCTGGCGTTGATTCAGGGGCCAGAGCTCAACCCGCTCCAGGCTGTCGCGGACGGCCTGGTGATCGGAGCGGCGTGGAATCCGCAACAGATTCATTGATCCATAGCGGCCCATCATCACCACGTCAGCGACGCTGATCGGAAAGTTCCAGTCAACGCTCTCCGCCTGGGGCACATAGGCCACCGCATGGTCGCGGCGCGCCTGACGGAGGGAGTGGCCGTTGATGGCGATCGTTCCGTAGGAGGGCTGCACGAAGCCCATCAGGGCCTTGATCAGGGTGGATTTGCCGGCACCGTTCATGCCCACCAGGCCGCAGATGCTGGCCGCCTTCACCTGCAGGGAGGCGTCGTAAAGAGCCACCAGGCCGTGGTAATCCACGCTGAGATGCTGAACGGAGATGCGTGTTTCGGCCTGGGGTCTGGGGTTGAGCATCGTGTTCAGGGTCGCTGCAGTCCGCCGACCAGGGTGCGGATGTTATGGCGCTGCAGGGCCAGCAGGCTGCTGGCGGGACCACTGGCGGCGGAGAGGGAATCGACGTAGAGGGTGCCGCCGAAACGGGCACCGGATTCAGCGGCCACCTGGCGCTGGGATTCGTCGCTGACCGTGCTTTCACAGAACACCGCCGGCACGTTGCGCTTGCGCACCAGCTCGATCAGGCGGGCCATTCGCTGCGGGGTGACTTGGGATTCGGCGTTGACCGGCCAGAGGTAGGCCTCCTTGAGACCATAGTCGGCGGCGAGGTAGGAAAACGCCCCTTCGCAGCTGACCAGAACCCTCTTGCTGACAGGGATGCCGGCCACCGCCACGGTCAGCTCGCGATCGAGAGCACGGAGTTGAAGCCGGTAGCGATCGGCATTGCGGCGAAACGCCTCGGCATGGGCGGGATCGAGTGTGGTGAAGGCTCGGCGGATGTTCTCCACGTAGATCTCCGCCAGCTTCGGTGACAACCAGGCATGGGGATTGGGCTGGCCGGCGGCGGCATCGGTGGCGATCGGCAGCGGCAGGATCCCCTCGCTGAGGGTGGCGCGGGGAACGGCCGGGGCGCCGCTGTAGAAGCGCGCGGCCCAGGCTTCGAGATTGAGGCCGTTATCAAGGATCAGCTGGGCCTGGCCGACCCGCTTCAGATCAGCCGGGGTGGGTTCGTAGCCGTGGATCTCCGCCCCCACTTTGGTGATCGATTCCACCTGCAAGTGGTCGCCCGCCACCTGGCGGGCCATGTCGGCCAGCACCGTGAAGGTGGTGAGCACCAGGGGGCGGCCATCCGGGGCGGCTTCAGGGGCGGATTCAGGCCCGGAATCCGTCGCCTGCGGCGGGCTCAGCGTGCAGCCGGCCAGGGCGAGGCCAAGCAGGGCGATCAAGCCCCAGACAAGGCTCGACGCCGGCTGAACTGGCTTCGCCGGCTGAAAGGCAATCAGGCTGCGCCAGCCCCGCATGGCCCACCGAGCGAATGAACCAGCCTGCCATCTCTGGCTGGAAATGGTGGCAACGGCAGCAAAAAGCCCCCTGGCGAAGGGGGCTGAAGGATGCACAGGAATCGAGTGTGCGCAGGAAAGTGCGCGCAGACAAAGGTGCTCAGCCGATCGCCGGCGCGACCAGGGCCACGGGCCGGGCTTCGATCACGGCCAGATCGAGGGGGAAGTTATGGGCGTTGCGCTCATGCATCACCTCGAATCCGAGATTGGCGCGATTGAGCACATCGGCCCAGGTGTTGAGCACCCGGCCCTGGGAATCCAGGATCGACTGGTTGAAGTTGAAGCCATTCAGGTTGAAGGCCATCGTGCTCACCCCCAGGGCGGTGAACCAGATGCCGATCACAGGCCAGGCGGCCAGCAGGAAGTGCAGGCTGCGGCTGTTGTTGAAGGAGGCGTACTGGAAGATCAGGCGACCGAAGTAGCCGTGGGCGGCCACGATGTTGTAGGTCTCCTCTTCCTGGCCGAACTTGTAGCCGTAGTTGAGGCTTTCCGTTTCGGTGGTTTCACGCACCAGCGAACTGGTGACCAGCGAACCATGCATCGCCGAGAACAGCGAGCCCCCGAACACACCGGCCACACCGAGCATGTGGAAGGGGTGCATCAGGATGTTGTGCTCGGCCTGGAACACCAGCATGAAGTTGAAGGTGCCGGAGATGCCGAGGGGCATGCCGTCGGAGAAGGAACCCTGGCCGAACGGATAGATCAGGAACACCGCGAAGGCGGCCGAGAGCGGTGCCGAATAGGCCACGCAGATCCAGGGGCGCATGCCGAGCCGATAGCTCAGTTCCCACTGCCTGCCGAGGTAGGCGGAGATACCGATCAGGAAGTGGAACACCACCAGCTGATAGGGGCCACCGTTGTAGAGCCACTCATCGAGGCTGGCGGCTTCCCAGATCGGGTAGAAGTGCAGACCGATGGCGTTGCTGGAGGGAACAACGGCACCGGAGATGATGTTGTTGCCGTAGAGCAGGGAACCGGCGACGGGCTCCCGGATGCCGTCGATGTCGACGGGGGGGGCGGCGATGAAAGCAATGATGAAGCAGATCGTGGCTGCCAGCAGGCAGGGGATCATCAGCACACCGAACCAGCCCACATAAAGGCGGTTGTCGGTGGAGGTGATCCACTGACAGAAGCCTTCCCAGGAGTTGGAACGTCCGCTGCGAACAACCGTTGTCATCGGAAGAACGAGGACGAAAGAGGACGGGATGATCGGGCCATCGAAGCGATAGCCAGATGACTCAACTTAGGAAGGGCGCCGAGTGAAGCTGCGATCAGCCAACCAAACGCAAGGGCCCGTTACAGGGCAACACAATAGATGTAACGAGGCTGTCATGAAGGCAGTCCAACGCTGGGGACCGCCGCCACTCCGGCTGGGCCACCCTGGCGCAGCCAGTCTTTGGCCTGGCCGAGAAAACCAGGCCAGTCGAGCTGGGCCGCCACCGCCGCCCGGGAGACCAGCAGGGGGGCCTGGCGGCGCAGCTCGGCCAGATCGGCCTCGACCACCCCACTGCTGAGCGCGAGCCCATCCGCCATCGCCAGGGCCACCACCCGGGTGAGATAGGCGGCGCTGAGGGCCTGCAGGGCACTGCCCACCAGCCAGCTGCCCGCCTCCAGCCGCATCAGCGTCAGCAGGGTCTGGCTGCTCCATTCCGCCACGCCCAGGGCCAGGGCCGCTTTGGCCAGCTCGATCGCCGCCTCCCGCAACTGGTCGGCGCTCCAGCTGCAGCCCCAGAGCCGGGCCATCTCCTGGAGCATCAGGCCATTGGCAGCGGCGAGAACGAGCAGATCCAGGCTGGGCAGCGGCGTGACCACGACCGCAGCCGCCACCAGCCACTGGGTGCGTTGGAGCAGGGGGCGCAGCCGCTCCCGTCGCAGCAGCTCCAGCTCCTTCTGCCAGTCGGCATGGAGTGTTTCGAGGCAACGCAGATCGGTGGCGAGCAGTAGCTGCCTGCCGCCGGCCTGCAGCTGCTGTCGCATCGGTTCGAGGCTGGCCGGCAATTGCGCCGATCCACCCGGCCAGAACAGCAGGCGCTCGGCAAAGTGCTGGGGCAACTGGGCGCGCAGCTCCAGCTCCAGCTGGGCACGAGCCGCCTGATCCAGGGATCCGCACGGCACCAGCAACCAGGCGGGCTGCCCCTCCGGCAGGCTGTCGAGCCAGCGCAGATCAGCGCCACCAAGACCATTGCCCAGGCAGTAGAGCAGCTGATCGGCTTCGGCAAACGGTTCGGCCCAGCGCCAGCTGGGGCTGGCGGCGGGCAGGGGATGGGCCCAGTGCAGAGCCAGGGGAAGGGGGCCGCGCAGGGCTTCGAGCAGAACCGGCTGAACGGCCGCGGCGGGCAGATTCACACCCACCACGGCCAGCTCAAGCTGGTGGCGTCCGCGGCGGCGGCGCAGCCGCTCAAGGCGCTCGGCCCTGGCCAGGCCGGCCGCTGCGGCCCCCTGCAGCTGATCGAACTGGAGCAGGAGCTGGTCACAGCGCTGGAACCAGGCCTCCAGGGTCTGGGGCAGGGCGGGGCGCGGCCTGGTGCGGCTCCGGCTCAACAGCCACCAGCCCCCGGCCATCGCCGCCACGGTGAAGCCCGGCAGCAGCGACCCCTGGAGCGTGTCCGCCGCCAGCAGGCCCCCGGCCAGAACAATGGTGGCGGGCAGCAGCAACCGGGCCGGGGCGGCGGGCAACCAGGGAATCGGCCAGGGCCTGGCTGGGGGGGCAGCCTGATCAGGTGGAAAAGCGGGAGCCACAGCGGGTGGGCAAGGGGGCCAGATCAGCTCCGGCTCAGGTGTGCATCTCTAGCTCAGCCCTGCCGATCTGCCCAGCCTGTCGATAAATTGCAGGAGATCCCGCCGGCGGCATGGCCATCCCCCACCCGCGAGGCAGTGCTTCCCCGCCTGGCGACGGCCGGGAGCAGGTGAAGCGGGTTCTGCTCACCGCCCTGGCGGTGAATGTGCTGATGAGCCTGCTGAAACTGGGGGTGGGTTTGATGAGCGGCTCCCTGGCGGTGCTGGCCGATGCGATGCACAGCGCCACCGATGGCCTCTCAAGCTTGCTGGGGCTGATCACCAACGGCCTCTCCGATCCGCAGCCCGACCGGGACCATCCCTACGGCCATCACAAATACGAAGGGGTGGGTGCCCTGGCGATCGCCGCCTTCATCTTCTTCGCCTCCTTCGAGATCCTCCAGACGGCCTTCCAGCGGTTGAGCGGTGGCATGACTCCGCTGCGAATCGGCGGCCTGGAGCTGTTTCTGCTGCTGTTGGCTTTGCTGTTCAACGTGCTGCTGGCGGCCTACGAACGCCGGGAGGGCCACCGGCTCGGCAGCCGGCTGCTGCTGGCCGATGCCATGCACACCACCAGCGACATCTGGACCACCCTGGTGGTGCTGGTGGGCCTGGTGGGGGTGGTGCTGCTGGGGCTGAACTGGCTGGATGTGGCGGTGGCGGTTCCGCTCGCCCTGCTGCTGGTGCGCGCCTGCTGGCAGGTGCTCAGCTCAAACCTGCCCTGGCTCGTCGATCAGATCGCCATCGCCCCGGAGGCCATCCATGCCGTGGCGATGGCGGTGCCGGGGGTGCTCAACTGCCACGACATCGCCAGCCGCGGTGTGCTCGGGCAGCAGGTGTTCATCGACATGCACATGGTGGTGTCGGCCGACGATCTGCCCACGGCCCACCGGATCACCGAACTGGTGGAGGAGCACCTGGAGGCCCGCTTCGGGCCGGTGCGCTGCACGATCCACCTGGAGCCCAGGGAATATGCCAGCGCCGAGATCACCTTCCGGGGTGTCCATGGTTGAGCTCGGCCGGGCGGGGGCCCTGGCGCTCACCCCTCGCCAGGGGTTGCTGCTGGCCGAGCACTGGCAGCGGCAGCAAGGCCAGAGCGGCTGGCACGGCCAGTTGCCGGTGCTGCTGCTCAACCGCTGCTGGTTGCGGCTGGAGCTGATCGGGGTGGCAGAGCTGGCCCGGCGGCTGCCGCCGGACAGCACGGCCGAGGCGCCGGAGCTGGCCCGGTTCCGCGCCCTGCGTCAGGCCGGGCTGGAGGCGGGCCTGGCCGAGAGCCTCTGCTGGCAGGAGTTCGGTCAGGAGGCCTGCCAGTCGGCCCAACGGCGCTTCTGGCAGGCACGGGAGCGGGGCAACCAGGGCTGGACCCTGGCGGCCTATCTGGCCTTTCTGGCCCAGTACCGGGCGGCCTTCGAGCGACCGGGACCCAGGCCCCTGCCGCTGCTGGTGCTGGCCCGCGCCCAGGAGGGTGAGCCCCACCGGCTTCACTGGCTCTGGGACCCCCCAGCGGTTGATGCGGCAAACTTGCCCCCGGTATGAGGCGGAGCGGCCATGGCCGATCAGAGCAACACAGAGATGTCCCCGGACGTGGAGTCCACCCAGGACCCCCAGCCCTCGGCGGACACCCAGCCAAGCCAGGACAGCCTGCCAAGCCAGGGCCGCGAGCGCAGCCGCCAGGGTGGCCGTGAGGCCGGTGGTTTCAGGATCCGTCTGAGCGACAACGAACAGCGGGCTGCCCAGCTGGTGCAGGAGAGCTTCCAGCTGCGGTCCACCGTGGCGGCCCTGGGCTTCTCGATCCGCACCGTCGCCCAGTTGCTGGAGCAGGGCAAGCTCGATGAGCTGGTGGTGCTGCAGCGCAGCCAGGCCGGGGCCAGGCCGGAGCAGCCGGGCCGCGAGCCCGTGCCGGTGCGGCGGCTGGAGCGGGGTGAGCGCCGCGGCGAAGCACGCCCGGAAGGCCGCGGCGAAACCAGATCCGAATCCCGTGGCGATTCCCGTGGTGAGCGGCGGGTGTCACGGCCCGATCCCTTCGCCCGACCCAGCCGCCCCCAGCCGGCGCCGGAACCCCAACCGATCGACGACACCCCCCTGGTGGAGGTGGCACCGCTGATCGATCCGGCTCTGCTGGAGGAGCCTGGTGAGGCGGTGGAAGCGATCCTGCCGGTCACGATCGAGCCGGAGGCCGAGCCCCAGCCGTGAGCGAACGCCCCCGGGTTCTCTCCGGCGTCCAGCCCACCGGCTCCCTCCACCTGGGCAACTGGCTGGGGGCGATCCGCAACTGGGTGGCCCTGCAGGACAGCCACGACACCTTCTTCTGTGTGGTGGATCTGCACGCGATCACCGTGCCCCACGATCCCGCCGAGCTGGCCGAGGCCACCCGACGCACCGCCGCGCTCTACCTGGCCTGCGGCATTGATCCACAGCGCTCCACCGTGTTCGTGCAGAGCCAGGTGGCGGCCCATGCCGAGCTCACCTGGCTGCTGAACTGCCTCACGCCGCTGAACTGGCTGGAGCGGATGATCCAGTTCAAGGAGAAGGCGCTCAAGCAGGGAGACAACGTTTCCGTGGGGCTGCTGGATTACCCGGTGCTGATGGCGGCCGACATCCTGCTCTACGACGCCGACCTGGTGCCGGTGGGAGAAGACCAGAAGCAGCATCTGGAGCTGGCCCGCAACATCGCCCAGCAGCGGGTCAACGCCCGCTTCGCCCGGGAGGATCAGCCGCTGCTCAAGGTGCCCGAACCGCTGATCCTGGCCGAGGGTGCCCGGGTGATGAGCCTCACCGACGGCCGCAGCAAGATGAGCAAAAGCGATCCGAACGAGGCCTCCCGCCTGCACCTGCTCGACCCGCCGGAGCTGATCACCAGAAAGATCAAGCGCGCCAAGACCGACCTGGTGATGGGGCTGGAGTTCGGCAACCCGGAGCGCCCCGAGGCCGACAACCTGCTGGGGCTCTACGCCATCCTCAGCGGCCAAGCGCGGGCGGCCGTGGCCAGCGAGTGCGCAGCGATGGGCTGGGGACAGTTCAAACCCCTGCTGGCCGAGGCGGCCGTGGCGGCGCTGCGACCCGTGCAGGAGCGTTATGGGGAGCTGCGGGCCGAGCCGGGCTATCTCGATGCGGTGCTGCGCAACGGCCGGGAGCGAGCCGCCGCCGTGGCCGACGCCAGCTTAAAACGGGTGCGGGAGGCACTGGGGTTTCTGGAAGCAGGCTGAGCGGAACTCGCAACAGCTGCTCCGATCGAGCCCCAAAACCTTCTGCCTCACCCCGAATCAGCGAGCTTTATCTGGTTGCTTTTTTATCTATGGGCACCTCGAAAAATCAACGTCGCTCCCTGACAGACTTTAAAATAAGCAATAGAATTGGTTCAGTTCAACACAGCTGAATGGGACAGCGTGGATTCTGGGATGAGGAGAAGCGCATCCACAGGCTTCAGCAGAAGAAGCCTACGTTAGCGACCCTAACCGAGACGATTCCTTGGGAAGCCT
>JAHLYW010000007.1 GCA_025128135.1 Synechococcus sp. CS-1325 | reverse complement strand
TTCGATAAGTACGCTGATCGCTACCTGGGTGCCTTCAATTACCGCTTCAACCGGCGCTTCAACTTGGCAACGATGACTGAGCGAGTGGTTCATGCCATCTGCAGCTGCGGCGCTCGGCCGGAACGCTTCTTGAGGAGTGCGAAGCCAGCTACCTAATCAAGAGACCAGATGCCGAAGGCGCTTGTGCGTCTGCTAGTAGTTGACACCGAGCAGTATCAACCCAATCCAAGAGGGAGCGATCGCACATTAAGGTCTTCATGAGTGCGAAGGTGGGTGATCATTGGTCCCACCCGGGCTGAGAGATCGCTCTTTCATTCCCCAAAACCAGTGATCGCCTTTCTTCCACTATCTCCAAATTCGATCGCATTTTCTGATTTCTTTCTTTCAAGCTATTCGATCCAAGATAACAGGTAAGACTATGATTATGAAATCAGCCTATGCACGGGATTCGTTTCGCTGAAGTATTTCTAAACTAGCGGATTTGTTCCGCTGCAAACTCTCGGAGCCGGCAACGCAGCTTGGCCGCAAATAGGTCGTCGATCTTGCCTGCATGATCCTGGTTGTTGCGATACAGACCAACTACTTTGCAGGTGAATCGCTCAGAGGCCCAGAGCCACTCGCACGAGGCCAAAACGGACCTGCGGCGCTTTTCCGGCCTCAGACATTTCCCTCGGCCAGCTCCCTGAGCGTCGATTTCTCCAACTCAGTCTTTGCAAGAAGCTTCCATTACTTCGGAGAAGCCTTCGGTTTGAGTCTGACGTTTTCCTTCTTAAGCTGAGTCAACCGTTTGGCCTCCTCAGAATGCATACCGCCGTACTGCTGGCGCCAGCGGTGGCAGGTGGGCTGGAGGACCTCCAAGACGCAGTAGGCGTCTGCGACGGTCTTGCCCTGGGCGATCAGTTGCTCAGCAGCGTTGAGCTCGAGGATGATCTGCTCAGGTGTATGGCGTGTTCGTTTAATGGTGGAGGCTCGCGTCCCCTGGAGTTGTGTAAGTCCCCTGGGTCCTCAGCCCCGGCGTAGCCGGAGCTGAGCGCGCACCTCAGACGCCTGGCGCTCCAAGGGGCGGGGTCCCCACGAATTCAGCGCCCAGGGCGCTGGATTCGTGGGGACCCCGGGTGGGCAGGCCCGTTTCCCTGGTTTGAGCACTACCTCAACCAGACGAACCATGCCCAACACCCATCGTGCCGCAACTGAGCTGGCACCGCTACTGGATGGCAGCACCGCTGGGGAGCTGATCCCTGAGTTGGTGCGCCACGGCCTGCAGCAACTGATCGAGCTCGAGGTGGCGGCCGTGCTCGGCGCGGAGCGCCATGAGCGCAGCGACGACCGCCTTGGCTACCGCAATGGCTACCGGCCCCGCCTGCTCACCACCCAGGCCGGCGACATCGATCTCCGCATCCCCAAACTGCGCAGCGGCAGCTACCTGCCCTCGATCCTCGAGCCCCGCCGCCGTGTGGATCAAGCGCTCTACGGCGTCGTGATGGAGGCCTACGTCGGCGGCATCTCAACCCGCAAGGTCGATGCCCTGGTGGCCGCCCTGGGAATCCAGAGCGGCATCTCCAAATCCCAGGTGAGCCGGATCTGCGCCGACATCGACGTGCAGGTGCAGGCGTTCCTTAACCGCCCGCTGCAGGAATCCGGCTACGCCTACCTGTATCTGGATGCCACCTACCTGCACGGCCGGCTCGGCAAAGCGATGCAGGTCTGCTCTCGGGCGGTGGTGGTGGCCATGGGCGTGAACGCTGATGGCCGGCGTGAGCTGCTCGGCATCAAGGTGGGCGACAGCGAAACCGAGAGCTTCTGGTGCGAGTTCATTGGCTCGCTAAAGGAGCGCGGCCTCACTGGCGTCAAGCTGGTGATCAGTGACGCCCACGTGGGCCTCACCAACGGCCATCCGGCGGATGCTCCAGGGCAGCTGCTGGCAGCGCTGCAGGGTGCACTTTGCGCGCAACCTGCTGCAGCGCGTTCCCAAGGGGAACCAGGGCATGGTCACCGCTGCCCTGCGCTCGGTGTTCGCTCAGGAGAAGGTCTCTGAGATCGAGGCCCGCTGGGACGATCTGGCCAGCTCACTGGTGGAGCGCTTCTCCAAGGCTGCTGAGCTCATGCTGCACGCCCGGGAAGACGTGCTCGCCTTCCGCCACTTCCCGCCTCAGCACTGGAAAAAGACCTGGAGCACCAACCTGCTCGAGCGCCTCAATGAGGAGATCAAACGCCGCACTCGGGTGGTGGGCATCTTCCCCAATGACGCCTCGATCACCCGCCTGGTGGGCGCGGTGCTGCTCGAGCAGGACGAACAATGGCAGCTCGAGGGACGGCGCATGTTCTCCGCCGAGAGCATGGCCGCCATCCCGATGCTGGAGGAGCTGTCTACGCAGCCCTCCCTGCAGGAGGCAGCCGTCTGAGCTCAGGCCCCGGGTGATCGGGGCTGCAGCGCCCCTACAGGGCGCAGCGGCGCCGATTGCCGCCCGGGGGCCGGCACCGCAGTGGCCACGCCCAAGATTGCAGAGATAGCGTACAACTGATCGACAATTCAGGCGAAAGACTTGATAAGTCAATCGTCTGGATTCATGGTGGAGGAACGAGGCGCAACTGCACCTCACGAATGACAGCCCGTCATTCACCCCTGTTCACACTCGGATCAGGGCAATCGGGCCTCGGTATTTACACCACGCGAGGAGACGCGGCCTGGTGGAGTCACCGGCCCAGTCTGGGCGGATGTGGACTCTCATTCAACATGGACCGATTTCTAGGGTCCGCGTCAGCCAAATATATACAGTAAGACATGGGGATTTCTAAGCGGCGCGCTTCTCAATGGCGGCCACCTGACCGGAACTCTATTCCGTCAGCTCATGAGCTATTTCGGCGACGAAGAACTCGTGAGCCAGAAACGGCGTCCAATCGGGCACTGTGCTGTACCTGGCGAGGTTATGCGAATTGATGAATCGGACCAGAACCGGATCGCGTCGAATCGCCTTGATACTATCTTTCATCTTTCGCGGTTCGCTGGGCGCCTGGCTGGGGCTGGCTGGTTCAAAGCAGAAATCGTTGAAGTTTATCTTGCCCCCAGTGGAGGGACCCGTGGTGAAAGTGCCGCGCGGAGGCAGGTTGAGATCGAGCAGTTGAATGGCGATGGCTGGAATTGCGACAGCGTCTCGCGCGGCGTCGGTACGAATTGCGATCGCATCCTGAACCAAGCGAGCGGCCCCAATCGCAGCCATGCACTCGGGGTTGAGATCGCGATAGGTTGCGCCGGCGACTTTGGCCGACTTACCGGTGACCAGATTCTTGGATTTGTTCGTCGACTCGTAGGCAGTGATGATCCCGGGGCTGATTCCCTTCGCAACAAGTTGTTGCACACGGTTCAGTCGTACTTCCCCGCGTTTTGGATCGGGGGTACCGTCTGCAAGAACAGCCGTGGTCGAGACATGCTCGACCGCCTCGTCGAGCATGGTGGCCCGGTCAATTGCTGTGTGTATCAGCCCACGAGTGACCGTGTTTACCAGGCTGTCGCAGCCACGACTGTGGCCTGTCAGCCGTACCGCGACCGGCGCGCTGTTGATCCCGATGCTGCGCAGGCAATCTACGATTTGTGAATCACTGATGGAATTAGCAGAGCCAGAGATTCCTGGCACTCCGATCGTTATCCAATCCGATTGGTTCGACGCACCGCGCAGACCATGCAGAAACATGTCGTTGGTGTCCGCCCCTTTGACACCCCCGGCGGCGAAGAAGACATGCACCTTGACATTCGTAATTTCCTTGCGCGACCCAAGCAACACGTTCTCAGGCACGAAGATAGAAAACTGGCCGAAATTGGATGTGGTGAGTATCTTGTTCGACTCGTCCGCCCTGATCGGAGTCGCCGTCTCGTCAGTGGCCTGGGACGTGGCCTGCCGCTGCAAAGTTTCGGAGGGAGCCACTCTGGGACTGACCTGCTGAACCACATGAGTCAACTCATGTGCGAGCAGCCGCGCCCCGGCGGAAGAGTGCGGATCATAAGCGCCGGGAGCAAATACCACGTGGTTCAACCACGTGTAGGCCCGTGCGTGGATGGCGCTCGCGGATCTGGCTGCATCCGCGTCGGCATGAATGCGAACGCCGCTGAAATCGTAGCCAAACCGCGTCTCCATGAAGTTCCGGCTCGCCGGATCGAGGGCCGCGCCGGGCGCGTGCAACGTCTCCACTACCGACTGCGGCGCGGATGCGCTGGGATTGAAGCCCGGATCGGCTTTCGGCTGCACCGATTGCGTGACAGGTGATGCCTCGGGCAGCGTGGTCAGGGCATCGAGCAGCTGGTTGTCCTTACCCATAATTTTGTTATGCGCGCCATGGTTGACCGGGATGGTACGGTAATTGGCGTAAAGCTGCGTGTAGATTGTAGAACCCGCTCCAAGGGCCGGCGCGACATTCTTGCCGAACCAGTTATCGATGGTCTTCTGGAGCTTCAGGTGGCGTTCCTGATAACTGCCGTTTGTGTAGTACGCACGAAACCGGATGCTCTTCTGAAGATAGGTGGTCTGCGCCGGCGTCTCGATGCCTGATCCCATGCCCAGATACATCAGCGCGGCGAGTTCCGTACCGAGATGCTGGAGCACCCAATTTGTAACGATCCCCAGTTCACCGGGTCCATTGATGGCATCGAAAAGCGTCACCTCTTTTAGTGCGGAGGAGAGACGCGGTGTGCCCGGCTCAGCCATCATCTCTGAGATTCGCCCACCGCCGCCACTATGGCCACTCAGGATTACGCGACCGATCATGGGCGCTGCTGCCTGAGGGCCCCATGCTCCCACGGCAGTGAGCTTTTTGAAGACCTCAGCGATGTAGGCATCGGCATTCAAGTTGCCAAACCCGGAACTCGCTGTACCCTGCGGAAGGATGCCGATGATCGGCCTCTTGCTCGCCGTTATCTGCTGCTCGATCCGGTCCGACTCGATGTCGCGGACCGTGCCGACTCCGAGGGTCTCGTCGTCAGTGCCCTTGGTCGCGCGTTGGCGGTAACCGACATTGTGACCGTGCAGATGAAGCACCACGTCAACGCGCTGCATGGTGTCGAGCGACGCCGGGAGCAGGGCGATGGTCCGGTTGTCAGCCGCTTCCCTGGCGGCCGATTGCGGATCCTTGGACGTGCTCCCGCCGGCGATGCCCTCGACCGGAATCCGACGCACTCCCGCGATTGTCGTCTCGGCCTGGTTCCAACCTGCCGAAGGCGCAGTCGTCTCTGCCGATGTCGCTCCACGGGCCGGCGCGTCTGACCATTGACGCCGGACAATTGGCGCAAGGGACGGTTGCCTAGAAATGTTTGTCTGCTGGACGACCGGCGCCGACGGCACTGCTATCGGCACCGCATCGATGAGAGCATTACTGTTGTTTTTACGCGACCCGGCTGTTTGCTGAGAAGCCGTAGTCGCGGGCATTCTCATCACCTGATCAGCAACCCGATCCGCCTCCTGTTCCAGCGGATCGTTGCTCGCACCGATCGCAAGCTTCGGCTGCAATCGCATATTGCTCGAGCACTCCGCGCATTTGCCCGTCAACGACGCCGTCCGTGCGCCGCAATCACACTTGCGCTGCAACAGCCACCCCCCGCTTGCTGAAAGGCTGGATGGCTGGGGTTTGGCCGTTGTGGTCTGCAAGGATGCAGCGCTGCTCATGCCGTCATCTCCCGTCTGATTCCCCGTGCCGTTTCCACGCCGACGCCCTGCGGCTTCAAACCTTGTTCGATGCGAACGCCTTCGACCCGCATCCGCGACCGGTCGCCCCGCGCCGTCAGTTGCCGGACGGCCTGCGGATCGGCGAACAGCGTGGATAGCTCCTGCTCCAGGCCGGCTGCGATGGCAAACCGGTCTTGTGGGCGAAACCCCTTGAGCACCAGCCGGTCGATGTGCACGATGACCCGTCTCATGCCCACCCCCGTGTTTCCGCATCGGACAGAGGCCGCTCGCGCTTGGCCGCTTCGCTGTGGGTGGCAGCAAGCAACTGGAGCATTCCCACCTTCCCATCTGCCTCTGCGGCCAGAAAGGCCGCATTGAGGGCGATGTTGCGGATGTGGCCGCCGGCCACATGCAGCCGTGACAGTTTTGCGTAGTCGATGCCATTGGTGGGCACGGCGGCGGGAAACACGCCACGCCAGATGGCCTCACGTTCGCTGGCATCAGGGAACGGGAAGGGCACAACGAACCGCAGGCGGCGCTGGAAGGCCGTATCCAACGCCGCTTTCTGGTTGGTGGTGAGGATCGCCAGGCCCCGATAGCTCTCCATGCGCTGCAGCAGATAGCTCACCTCGATATTGGCGTGGCGATCGTGGCTGTCCTTCACCTCGCTGCGTTTGCCGAACAGGGCATCGGCCTCATCGAACAACAGGATGGCGCCACAGTCTTCGGCGGCATCGAACACCCGGGCGAGGTTCTTCTCCGTTTCACCGATGTACTTGCTGATCACTGCCGAAAGATCGATCCGGTAGAGATCCAGATGCACCTCACCGGCCAGCACCTCGGCGGCCATGGTCTTGCCGGTGCCGCTCTCGCCGGCAAACAGCACCGAGATGCCCAGGCCCCGTGTGCCCTTGTTGGCGAAACCCCAGTGTTCATAGACCTTGAGCCGATGGTGCACCTGGGCGGCGATCTGCCGCAGGGTGGCCTTCTGCGGTTCGGGCAGGATCAGATCGTCCCAGCCTGCGGCGGGTTCGATGCGCTGGGCCAGCCCGTCGAGCCGCAGCCGCTTCTGATCCCGGCAGGCGCTCCACAGCGCGGCCACTGGGTCTGGCAGTACAGCCGGATCGAGGCAAAGGGAGGCGCCCAGGCGGCTGATGTCTTGCGCGCTGAGGCGAAACTCGGCCGCCACTCCCTCAAGCGCCGGCCCCATGGAGGTGGCACCATCACCCAGCGCCTGCTGCCAGAGGTGGAGCTGATCGAACCGATTCGGCTTGTCCACCCGGAATCGCCGCACTTGCCTCTCGCAGGCCAGCGGTTCAGGGCAGGCGAGCAGGGTGAGGCCGCCTACCCGCTCGTGGAAGCGCAGAACACTTGAGGGGGGCGCGTTATCGGCGCATTCGATCAGCAGGGCAGCATCGATCAAACGGGCCTCGCGCCCCCAGAGAGTCACGAGGGCGTCGCGCTCCTGGGCGTTGGCCGGAACGTCTTCGGCGCCGATCGTGAAGAGCTGCAGGCCGAACGCCGCGGCGACAGCCGCAGCTACATCGCGCTTGCCGTGAGCGTCGTTGCCTGAAAGCTGGGCGATCGGCAGCGGCGAGCCCCCTTCCGCCAGCACCTCGGCGACCTGCTGGGCGATCCGGTGTTGGCACCGGGCCATCACCGCGGCCTCCTCAACCTGAACCAGAAGCGGGGCGAGCCGCGGGTCGAGATAATTGACCCCAGCCAGGTAGTGCAACACCCGCTCGTCGATGCGCAGCCGGGCGGTGACCAGTGCCACATCGTCCGTCGTTTCGATCAGCCGCCAGTGCCGCAGCGGGCGGTGTGGGGTGAGGGCACTCCAGTGGGGATCGCTCAGAACCGCCAACGCCAGGGCAAAGTTGGCCCAGGGGCGCTGGATCCCACCGGCCGCCGTCACGCACAAAGCGGACACGGCAGCGTCCATCTCCACCCCGGCGGTGAGCAGCAGCAGATCGCGCTCGAAGCCGGAGAGGCCGAAACACTCGGCGACCCGATCCATCGCTGCCGGCGCGTCGAGCCTGGCCCGGCAGTGGCCGATCTGTCGCTCCGCCTCGCTGCTGTCCTCCCCTGCCAGCAGAGATTTGAGCCGGGCCAGTTCGGCCACCAGCAGTGCCTGGTTGGCTTCGGCCCAGCCCTGGCGAGGTGCGGCGTCGTTCATGTGATCACCAACCGCTGGTTGCGGAAGCGCGGTGGGGGAACGAAATGGTCGATGATTGAGCTTTCGATCCCATCGATTCGCAGGCGCACCAGCAGACCGGGGGCCGGAGCTGGCGGTGCATTCGCGATCTCGAAGACAAGCGCGCTGGTGCTGGCCTCACTGAAGGATTCAGGCAGGTATTCCCGCTCGCCGAGAATCAGGGTCGCCCTCTGCCCCGCGTGCAGGGCCGGATCGAAGGCGATGGTGAATCTGGCGGTGCCGGCAGCATCCCGGGCCACCGTGAGCGGCAGATTCGTGATCTCCGGTGCCAGGGTGAGGGCAAGCCTGTTCGTCTCCGTTGGTTCGCTCTCCCCGAGGCGCTGGAGCCTTGCGCCGACCCGATAGACCCCCACGGGGAAATCGGTTGCCCGGGCCTGCGGGATGGCGAAGGACATCAGGGTGGCCCCGGTTGCGCCCGGTGGCGTGACCAGCGGGGGGAGCGCCTGCTCAATGGCGAAGCGATCGTTGCTGAGCAGCACGGTGCGACCCGTTCCTTCCAGATGGTGCCCGCTCAGTCCGATGGCCTCGCCCAGCCGCACCGCTGGCTGGCCGCTGGCAGATTCCACGGCCTGCAGCGTCGGCAGCGGTGGCTCCAGCCCTGGCTCCACCCCCAGGCCGCGGGAAAGCACCGGCAGGGGCGAGCGGACGGGCGCGGTCGCTTCGATCAGCACCACGCTCGCCAAATAGGCGGCCGTGGGGCGGAAGTTGCTCATCGTGGCGCTCCAGATCTTGGCCATCTCCTCGGTGCTGAGAAATTCCGGCGTGATCCTGATCTGCTCGACCTGCTGCTCCAGCCCTGAGTCGGCAAGGGCACGAAGGGCGGGCGGCAGCATGGCTGCGACCACCGGCGAGGGGTTCAGCGCGGTGTGGATGGCCTGCCGTGTCAGCACCGGGGTCTCATGCAGGAGCTGCATGGCGTACCCCAGCAGGATCTCGGCGTGCAGATCACTGCCGCTGTAGACCGAGAGCAGGTAATGCAGGTCAAGCGCCAGCGGTGGATTGCTGAGGCGTTGGCTGCCGGAGGCATCGCGAGAGGGAAGTCCCTCGTTGCGCCAGCCGCTGTTCGGGGTGACCTGGTGCAGGAAGAGGTTGAGCTGGGAAGCCTCCGAGCTGTTGGCGACCACGACCCGGTCGGGGGGCAGCACGCTCACGGTGACGCCACCGCCCAGGGAACCGCTGATGTTGTGATTGATCAGGCCGTCGTTGAGCAGGTCGCGCAGCACGGCCGTCACAGCAGCGAGGGCGAGGGCGCTGCTCATCGGCCACCACCCCGCCGTCCGGCCAGGTAGTGCTCAAGGGTGATCGGCCCTGGCCGTTCCTGGGCCGGGCGCTTGGGCATCGGCGCCTCCTGCACCGCCGTCACCTCGATGCGACCGATGCTCACGTGCACCTCGGTGGTTTCCTCCACCCGGCCCTGGGAGCCAGGCTGCCGCACGGCAGCAGGGTCCGCCATCGCGCTTGCCCGGAGGGCATGGGGAGCATCCGCTGGGATCGGCAGCAGGGGGACAACCTGATCAAGGTTCATCCCGAACCCTGCCTCTGCATCGGTCCGGACAGGGTCCCTTGAAGGTATGGGCTCGGAGAGGCTCGGCGACCCCCCGGCGGAGTGAAGGGTCGGCGCAGGCAAAGGCCCCGGGCCGGGCCCCGAGCTGAGTTGTCCCGCGGGGATGGCGCCTGGCAGCGGGGCGGGTACGGAGCCATGGCCCTGCCCAATCGGTTGCGGTCGCCACGCGAGCTGTGCTGGCAGCGACGTCTTTGGTGCCGATTGTGTTGGAGGTGTCGGGAGCATCTCCATGCTGGCGACCTCCACCTCATGCCCCACACGCGAACCCAACCCCTGGCCCACGGGCGCCTTGATCGGCGCTGCTGACTGCCCGATCCGCTGCCCTTGCGGCTCACCCGGGGCCCCATCTTGCGGGACCGCCGGTGAGCTGGCCTCCACCAGGAGCGGGGCAGGGGCATAGGGCAGACGGGAGGCCGGACGCACGGCCAGTGGTTGGCCGATGGCCCGGGCGGCAAGTCGTTGCAGCAGGCCGCTCATATCCGCACCAGGCCCAGATAGACGGCCCGCCGCTTGGGGGAGAGGGCGAGGATCTCAGGTTCGCTCCAGCCGTAGGCATGGGCGAGCTCATGAATCTCCAGGAGCACCGCGTGAACCCGGTCCGAGATCTCTTCCCAGAGGAGGGCGCCGATGTCCAGGCTGGCAACCCAGCTGTGAGCACATGCATCGCAGGTGAGAGCGAGTCCGAAGTCGGCTGCCGGGTCGAGTGCCTCCAGCCCTGCTTCAATCGCTCCAATTCGCTCGGGTGTCAGATCCGCCACCGCCGGGGCCTGTTCTGCCTCGATGAGGCAGCTCTCCAGCAGCCGCAGAGCGGCGGCCTGGGGATCAGGTTCGTCGACAACCGCGGCGAGGTCACGACTCGTCGGTGCGCGGAATCGCAACCCGCCGATCTCTGTCCAGTCCTGGCCATCACCCTTGCCCACCCCGGCCAGCAACTGATCCACATCGAGCAGCAGGGTGAGCCGCTCGCCGCAGGCCTGGCAGTCGGTATAGGCATCGATGCGTGGGCCGAAGCAGGCGGCACGCAGCCTCAGCAGCTCAATGTTGATGCTGCCCAAGGGAAGATCGGCCAACGGCCCGAGCTGCCTTTGCGGCCGTGCCCACGCGCACAACAACAGCATGCGGTCGATGGGATGGCGCACCTGGCCGCTCTCCCATAGGGCCAGCAGCTCGGTTTCGCTCGGAGCACGCATGGAGCTCAAAGCGGCTCGTTGAAGTTGGGCTCGCTGGGTTCGGTGACGTCGTAGTCACGTTCCCAGCCCTCGTTCTCGAGCTTGATGTGCTGGATGGCCACCGCATTGGCGTTTGCATCCAGGTCCGGCAGGGCCTGAAATTCAGACACCCAACAGCGGAACATCCTGTAGGCGAGCGCTAGCTGTCCGGCCTCGTTGTAGACCTCGATGATGATGTCCTTACGGAAGTTCTGCAACGAGACTTCGGCGCCAAGGCCGGAACCGAAGTTCCATACCTTGTTGGCCCATTTCTCGAACTCGGTGTCATGGGTGACGCCGCGCTCCAGGGTGATCGCCTCGAACTTGGTGCGGCCGGGTGATTTGCGGGAGGTTGAGGGATCGCCGCCCTCCCGGTGTTCGACCAACTCGGTGCTGCGTTTGAGTGCTCCCACCTTCGAGACTCCCGCAACGTAGCGGCCATCCCATTTAACGCGGAACTTGAAGTTCTTGTAGGGGTCGAAACGCTGGGAATTGACTGCGAACTGAGCCATGGAACTTCTCCTAAGAATCGACCTGGCCGGCCATTTGTTGAATACGGATCACCACGAATTCGGCCGGTTTGAGGGGCGCAAACCCGACCAGGATGTTGACGATGCCGAGGTTGATGTCGTTCTGGGTGGTGGTTTCCCGGTCGCACTTCACGATGTAGGCCTCGCGTGGGCTGCGCCCCTGGAAGGCTCCCTGGCGGAAGAGGTTCTGCATGAAGGCACCGATATTGAGGCGGATCTGGGCCCAGAGCGGCTCATCGTTGGGTTCGAACACCACCCATTGAGTGCCTCGATAAAGGCTTTCCTCCAGATAGAGCGCGAGGCGTCGGACCGGCAGGTACTTCCACTCGGAGGCCAGCAGATCCGCCCCTGCCATGGTGCGGGCGCCCCACACCAGATTCCCAGTCACGGGGAAGCTGCGCAGGCAGTTGAGCCCGATGGGGTTCAGGCGACCATTCTGGGCATCGGTCATCGTGTAGGTGAAACCCTGCACGCCTGAGAAGGAGGCCTCAAGACCAGCAGGTGCCTTCCATACCCCACGCTGGGCGTCCGTGCGGGCCATGATCCCCGCAACAGCACCGCAGGGGGCGAAGTCGGCCAGTCGTCCCTCGCTGAGAGGATCGGCCATGTGTAGGCGCGGGAAGTAAGCCACCACGTTGCGGGCGTCGTCGTTGCCGATGGTTCCGCGGAGACCGTTCAGGCCCGCTTCGGTGGTGGCGATGGCGGTGCTGGGGTTGGCCGTCCAGGCTGCGGGCGGATCAACGATGAGCATGGCGCGCCGTTCCTGGCAGTAACTTGCCGCCAATGCCCAGGTGGCTCCGGCGACGTCGGTTTCGGGCGCCAGCGGGGGGATGCACAGCAAATTGATGAGATCCGTCGCTTCCAGGGCGTAGAGCCCGGTTCGGGCCGAGCGGTTGCCCGCGATCTGCGCATCTGTGATGGCACTGCCGTCGTCGCTGTCGGTGCCCACCGCAGCGACGCTGCCGTCGACAGGGCTCTCGGTCAGCGGGGCCGAGCTACGAACCTGAACCAGGGCGGACCCCTCCTTGAGCACGGTGTCCACGAAGCGGGGGCTGAGCGGCGCGACGGAGACATTGCGGAAGATCTCCCACGCCATCACCGTGCTGCCACCGGGGCGGTCCAGCTCTTCGATGGTCAGATTGAACAACAGGAGGTCCGAATCGTTCCGGGTCAGGTGATCCAGGGTGGCCCTCAGGGAGATCCCCCAGAGCCCCGGGCTACTGGCCTCCAGCACCAGGGTTCCTCCGGCAGTGGGCAGGGTGAGGGTTGGCGTGGCTGTGGCGATGTCGCCGTTGAAGACCCGAACGATCAAGGCGTCACTTCCTCCATGCTGGAAGAATTGACTGACGGCGTAGCCCATGGTGCTGGACTGCCAGAGTCCACCGAAAACGCGGCTGTAGTCAGCAAGACTCTGCACCCGCACCGGCAGATTCACCGGCCCGCGCAGGGCACGGCCGATGAAGGCGGTGATGGCGGTGGCGACACCGGTGATGGTGCGCACGCCACTCGGCACCTCCTCGATGTAGACGCCCGGGTAGGTCAGTGGGATCGGCATGTTCGTTGTGCCTCGGCTGGCGGCTTGCTTAAGGGGGTGTGGCGTCGCGGGCGACAAAGATCACCAACTCGGCGGGGAGTCCACCCGCAGGAATGGTGACCAGCAATCGTCGTGGTGCCACACCGAACAGAGCGATGCTCCCGCTGGTGAAGACCTGGGGAGCATCCAAGACCGCTAGGCCCGACGGAGTCGTACCGTCGCTGGCCTTGAAGCTCAGATCCTCGCCACAGCGGCTGGATTTGACCACCATCAGGCGAATGGCTGAGGAGGCACCCGGTTGGATTTCCACCACTCGGTCGGTATCCCCGGGTTCGACGGTGACGAAAATCTGATCCGTTGCCTCAACAGGGAGCGGCGCGGTGGCGTCGGTGATCGAGGCCCCTCCGGCGACTTGGGCGGTGAGGCTCCAGCTCAAGGTGGTCATTGGCGCTTCTCCGGATCAAGGTCAGAGAGTTGAAGTTCGTGGGTGCCATGGTTCTCCGGGCACCGACTTCGTTGGCACTAGGGGGCGGCAGGTAAGCGTTGATCGTGTTCGGGAAAGGATTCAAGATGGAAAAATCGTAGTTGGAAAGCAAGGGATCCCACCCTGTCATCGGTATAAATATTGACGAACCAGGCAGCCTCTCCTCACCCCGGAAGTTCTTAAGGCCCGGCCGCCATCCCTGAGATACCCCAGAGCGGAACTCAGCGCCAACAGCAGCGAGGCAGCAGCAGCGGCGCTGGCCGCCATGCCTGGCTGTTCCCCATGGGGGATCCGAGCGCCGCCGCGTTCAGTCCAGTCTCCCCCGGGCTCCTGCCGAGCCTGGGAGGTGCCCCGCATAGCAGCGGAATGCGGGAAACTAGGAACCCTGCCCAGCAGACCTGCATGGTTGTTGAGTCCGCCGTTGGCGAGGTGATGAGCACCCCCGTAGTCACGGTCCGTCGGGACACCGCCTTTCAGGAGGCGGTGTAGATGATGAACGAGCACCACGTGAGCGGGCTGCCCGTGGTGGGCGAGGCCGGCGAACTGGTGGGGGTGCTCAGCCAGCAGGACCTGATGGTGCGAGAGAGCGGCTTCGATGCCGGTCCCTACGTGATGCTCGATGTGGTGATCTATCTGCGCAGCCCGCTGCAGTGGGACCGCCAGGTGCACCAGGTGCTCGGCAGCACCGTGGCTGACGTGATGGGCAGCCACCCCCACAGCTGCAGTACCCAGCGCCTGTTTGCGCATGACGATCAGCGGCGACGCGGGCGGGGTCACCTGCGAATTCGTGGCCGTGGTGCGCGGCGAGGTGCTGCAGAATGGTTTCGCTCTCGAACAGCTTCAGGGGCTGGCCGTCGGGTCCCTGGAAGCCGTCGTGCACCAGAGCCGGCACCTTGCCGAAGGGATTGATGGCCAGGAAGGCGGGCGATGCTCGCCCGCCTTCCTGTCGAGGGAAACCAGGCAGTAGGGGATCGCCTTCTCCTCGAGATACCAGCGGCCTGGGCTGGAGCCGGCCGCCCCGGGTGAGCGATGGGGTGGTGATCGACCGGGCCATGCGTCAGTGGCGCGAGGCGCGCCCTGCCCTCCTGCCCGAACGACATCTGCAGCGGGCCCGCTTCGACCTGTGGCGCTGGAAGCCGCCGCTGCGGGAGTTGGTGCACTCCCCCCTGCTCTGCAACGGCCTGCAGTTCGGTTTGGTCAGCTGGGTGTTCGTGCTGGTGAACCTATGGCTCGGGGTCGGTCCGCAGGACCAGGCCCACAACGGCGGCCTCAACCTGTTCTGGGCCTGGTGATGGCCGCTGATCTTGCTCACCTACCCGCTGGTGGGAAGGCTGTGGTGCTCCTTCTGCCCGTTGATGATGTGGGGCGAGATCTTGCAGCGGCTGGCGAGGGCACTGGGCTAGCAACCGCAGTGCTGGCCCCGATGTAAGAGCGACGACTGGGCAGCCCCCGTGCTGGCGGCCGGCTTCGCGGTGATCCTGCTCTGGGAGGCGGTGTGGAACCTGGATAACAGCGCCTGGCTGAGCAGCTGCCTGCTGCGCTTCGAGAAGCGCTTCTGGTGCCGGTATCTCTGCCCAGTGGGGGGGATGAACACCCTGTTCGCCAAGCTGGCGGTGGGTGAACTGCTGGCCCAGGCTGCTGGGGGGGGTGGCCCTGGCGCCCGAGAGCTTGGCTGCGGGAGCCTTCCTGCTGGTGTGCCATCAGCGGGGATGGGGGCGCCGTCCGGATCCGGAGGGCGCCGCCTCGCGACTGCGGCTCTTCCTCCATGCCCGATAGCCGCTGCTGGTGTTGGGGTGAGTGAGACCCCTTGGTACCGCAGCCGCCCGGGTGGCAGCGTGCCTGGTGTGGCGGCGGCCAGGTGATCGGCTTCTGCCAGAGCCTGGTGGTGGCGTTGGGGGTGGCGGGTTAACGGCCGCCGCAGGCCCGCTGCAGATCACCCTCGCCGAAGAGCGCCACGGGGGCATCGGCGGGGCTTTCCTGCAGTCGCTCCATCTTGGTGAGGATGTGGGCGGCACCGATGCTGTTGCCCAGCAGGATGCGTGCGGTGCCATGGCTGTTGCGCCAGGCGTTGCAGCTGGCGATGGTGTCGAGGGCGAAAGATGGCGCGGGGAGGGCGCAAGCCAGCAGGGTGGCCAATTGCAGAAACGCCCCCGGCGTCGGCCCACGCCACCACCCGTCGGCGATGGCAGACAAATGGCGCACCTGGCGCGGCCGGCCCAGGTACACCCAGACGCTGCGGCCATCGCGCAGAGGCAGCTTCCGAAGGTCATAGAGGCGCATAGCCCTCCAGCCGGTCGACCCGGAACAGAGCGGCAACATCCTGGGCGTACAGCTCGCCCCGCACCAGCCCCATGCCGGGCACGACCATCGGGAAGGGCCCCAGGTCGTGGAGCACCACGTTCGGCAGTTCCGCCTCCCCCAGGCAGGGTTCATCCGCCAGCAAGTGGTGGTTGCCGTGGCCCCGCTTCAAGGTGCCGTAGACGAACATCAGGAACTCACTGTTGTCACTGCTATCTGTCGCCATGACGGCGGAAGCTTTGATCGGCAAGCGGTGAGCATGAATGGCTTCGAAGCAGCCATTCAACAAGCCCCTGGAGTGGACAGGCCTTTGTCGAGTCTGCCTCGCCGCTGCCCCCCTTAACTCACCTCCAGCCCCGTCAATTCCAGCTCCCGACCCGCCAGCACGTCTGCCGACAGGCAGCCGCACTCCGGACAGGCGTAGATCACATCCACGGGCTCGAAGTGCCTCCCGCACGCCCCGCATCGGCACACGGTGGGCACCACCTCCAGCTCCAACTGCGCCCCCGCTGCGGCCCCCGCCGCCATCACCACCTCAAACGCGAAGGCGAGCGCGCCGGGGTTCACGCCGGAGAGCCGTCCAACGCTGAGCTTCACGGCGAGAATCCGGCGGGCGCCCTGCGCCGCCGCCGCCGCCAGGGCGATGCGGAGCACCTCCTCCATCAGCGCCAGTTCATGCATCGCTATTGCCCCTGATGCATCCACACCACTGGCGTACGGCAGCCAGCACCTCGGGCAGCAAGGCCCGGGTGGCGGGCGTGAGCCGGGTGCCGAAGCCGCAGCCGTGGACCGCCACCAGCAACTGCCAGGCCGGCGGACGGCGGCCATAGAGGGTTTCGGCCAGTTGCAACAGCCCGCCGGCGCTGGCGTGGTGGCTGAACACCTCGGCTGGCCCCGAAGCCGGGGGCAGGAGCGGCTCCAGCCGCCAGCCGCTTGCGCCCACCGCCGCCTCGGCGTCCGCATCCACGAAGAGCACCCGCCGGGCGGCGGCCAGCTGCGGGGCCAGCTCGGGGGTGAGCTGGGTTCGTTCGATCACGGCGAGGCTGGCCAGCCCCCAGGCCTCGACGGCAGCGGCGATGGCGCGCCCGACGCCGTCGTCCTGGCGCAGGCCGTTGCCCCAGCCAATCAGCAGATCGACCCCGTTCACTGTCGCCAACGCTCGCTCAGCACGGCGCCGCCAGCATCGAGCAGCTGCACGTGCAGCGGCATCTGGCCAGCCGCATGGGTGGAACACGACAAGCACGGATCGAAGCAGCGGATGCCCGCCTCCACCCGGTTGAGCAGGCCCTCACTGATCTCCGGAGCCGCTTGGCCGGAGCCTGGGCCCGCCTGGATGTGCTGGCGGGCGATCTGGGTGATCGTGCGGTTCATCGCCCGGTTGTTCTGGCCGGTGGCGATGATCAGGTTCACCGCCTCGATCAATCCATTCGCATCAATGCGGTAGTGGTGAAAGAGGGTGCCGCGCGGCGCCTCGCTCACCCCCACCGCCTCGAAGGCGTTCACCCCCGAGTGGGCACGCACGTGGGTGTCGCCGATCCCGGGGTCGTCAAGCAGGGCCTCGATTGCCTCCAGCGCGGCGAGGATCTCGATCAGCCGGGCCAGGTGGTACAGGAAGGAGCTGTTCACCACCCGGCCGCCGCGCTGGCGCAGCTCCAGCAGTTCGCGCTCGGCCCGCTCCGTGCCGATCCGCTCGCACACGTTCAGGCGGGCCAGCGGGCCCACCCGGTAGCTGCCCTCCTCGGGGCCGAGCGGCTGGTAGTAGGGGAATTTCAGGTAGGTCCAGGGTTCCACCGCCTCCGCCAGCACCTCGTTGATCCTTTGCTGTGGCAGGGCACCCGCCAGCACGGCGCCGTCGGCGTCGATCAGGCGCAGCTGCCCGTCGTAGTGCTCCCAGCGGCCTTCGGCGCCCACCAGGCCCATGAACAGCGACGGAAAACAGCCGAACGTGGCCGCCTCCTGCGCCAAGGGGCCATCCAGCAGCCCCTTGAACAGCTCCAGCGCGGTGCCGGTGGTGGAGAACGCTTCCGGCAGGCGCGCCTGGATCGCGGCGCGGTCGGCGGGATCCAGCGGGCTGCGCACCCCGCCCGGCACCGCCCAGGCGGGGTGGATCTTGCGGCCCCCCAGCCGCTCGATCAGCTCCTGGCCAAACTGACGTAGGCGGATGCCACCGCGGGCAAGCTCCGGGTCGGCGGCGATCAGCCCGAAGATGTTGCGCTTGGCCGGATCGCTGTCCCAGCCCAGCAGGAAATCGGGGCTGCTGAGGTGAAAGAACGACAGCGCGTGGGACTGGATGATCTGGGCCAGATTCATCAGCCGCCGCAGCCGCTCGGCAGCCGGCGGAATCGCCACCGCCAGCAGCTGGTCGCCAGCCTTCGCCGACGCCAGCAGGTGGCTCACCGGGCAGATGCCGCAGATCCGCGCCGTGATCGCCGGCATCTCGCTGAACGGCCGCCCCACGCAGAAGGCCTCGAAACCGCGGAACTCCGCCACATGGAAGCGGGCGCCCTCGACGGCGCCGGTCTCGCCCAGGTGGATGGTGATCTTGGCGTGGCCTTCGATGCGGGTGACCGGATCGATCAGGATCGTGCGGGCCATCGCTCAGCCGAAACGGATCATCTCCGCTCCCTCCATCAGCGGCGCTTCGCCGCGCAGCAGCGCCTCCAGCACGGCGCGGATCCGCGCAGCCGGTGGCGGGCAGCCGGGCAGAAACAGATCCACCGGCACCAGCTCATGCACGGGGATCACCCCCTCCAGCAGCTCCGGCACGATCCCCGGCGCCAGCGGCAACTGGGCCGAGCCATCGGCCAGCTCCAGGTAGGCGCGGCGAAGCACCGGCTCAGGACCCTGCAGCCGGTTGCGCATCCCCGGCACATTGGCGGTGATGGCGCAGTCGCCGAACGCCACCAGCAGGCGCGTGCGCTGGCGCACCTGCCGGATCAGCGCCAGGTTGTCGCTGGTGCCCACACCCCCCTCCACCAGGGCCACATCCACGTGCTCGGGATAGGTCTTCACGTCGGAGGCGATCGGCGAAAACACCACATCCACCTGATCGGCCAGCTCGATCAGCCACTCGTCGAGATCGAGAAACGACATGTGGCAGCCGGAGCAGCCCGTCAGCCAGACGGTGGCGAGGCGGAGCTTGCCGGCGGTGCTGGACTCCGGAGCACTCATGGCGAACCCTGCCGCGCCTGGCGGGCCCGCACCAGGTCGACCAGCCGGCTCGAATCGTCGTGCTTCTCCTCCGCGGTGTCCCCCTTGTGGAACAGGGCGCCGGTGGGGCAGACCATCACGCACTTGCCGCAGTCGGTGCAGGCGTCCACCGCCCCCCAGGGCTGATCGAGCCCGGCGATGATCCGGCAGTGCTCGCCCCGCCAGCCCACGTCCCATACATGGGCTCCCTCCACCTCGTCGCAGACACGCACGCAGCGGGTGCAGAGGATGCAGCGGTTGTGGTCGAGCCCGAAGCAATGGTGGGAGAGATCCACCGAGCGCTGCGGATGGCGGTAGGGAAGCCGGGAGTGGTCCATGCCCACCTCCACGGCGCGGTCCTGCAGCTCGCAGTGGCCGTTGGCCACGCACACCGCGCAGACATGGTTGCCCTCGGTGAACAGCATCTCCACCACCGTGCGCCGGTAGTCGCGCAGCCGAGGCGTAGCGGTGTGCACCTCCAGCCCTTCCGCCACGGCGGTCATGCAGGCGGGCTGCAGCTTGTCGCTGCCGGCGATCTCCACCAGGCAGAGGCGGCAGGCCGCCACTGGGCTCAGCCCTTCCAGGTCGCAGAGCGTGGGGATCCTGATCCCCGCCTCTCGCGCCGCCTGCAGCACGTTGGCGCCGGCGGCCATCGCCACGGCATGCCCGTCGATCGTGAGCGTGCAGACGCTCATGGGGCCGCGCCGGCTGTGGTTAGCGGTGATGGCGCGGTGCCCGGCCGCAGGCGCGCTTCGTACTCGCCCCGGAAGAAGCGCAGGGTGCTCAGCACCGGCTTGGGGGCGCTCTGGCCGAGGCCGCAGAGGCTGGTGTCCTTCACCATGTGGCAGAGCGCTTCCAGCTGGGCCAGGTCGGCAGCGCTGGCCTCACCAGCCAGGTGCTTCTGCAGAAGGGCGTGCAACTGCACGGTGCCGGCGCGGCAGGGCACGCACTTGCCGCAGGATTCCTCACGGCAGAAGGCCATGAAGAACGCCGCCAGGGCCACCATGTCGGTGGCGTGGTCGATCACCACCATGCCGCCGGAGCCCATGATCGTGCCCAGCGCCTGCAGGCTCTCGTAATCCACCGGCGTGTCGAGGTGGGCGGCGGGAACGCAACCGCCCGATGGCCCGCCAGTCTGTACGGCCTTGATGCCGCTCCCATCCGGGGTTCCCTCGCCCATTTCCGCCACGATCGTGGCCAGGCTGGTGCCCATCGGCACCTCCACCAGCCCGCCGCGGCGCACGTTGCCGGTGAGGGAGAACACCTTGGTGCCCTTGCTGCCCGCCGTGCCGATGGCGGCGAACCAGTCGGCGCCTTCCCGCAGGATCGGCACCACATTGGCGAAGGTCTCGACGTTGTTGATCAGCGTCGGCGCTCCCCCCACCCCCGCCTCGGCGGGATAGGGCGGCCTGGGCCGCGGCGTGCCGCGCCCGCCTTCGATCGAGTGGATCAGCGCCGTTTCCTCGCCGCACACATAGGCCCCCGCCCCCACCCGCAGCTGCACCGTGAAACTGAAGCTGGAGCCAAACAGCTGCTGGCCGAGCAGCTGCTGACGGCTGGCCTGCTCGATCGCCCGGCGCAGGTTCACGATCGCCAGTTCGTATTCGGCGCGGATGTAAATGAAGCCGTGATCCGCCCCCACCGCGTAGGCGGCGATCACCATGCCCTCCAGCACCCGGTGGGGATCACCTTCCAGCACACTGCGGTCCGTGAAGGCGCCGGGATCGCCCTCATCGGCGTTGCACACCACCACCTTCTGCCCTTGCGGCATCTTGGCCACCGTCGCCCACTTGAGGCCGGTTGGGTAGCCGGCGCCGCCGCGCCCGCGCAGGCCGCTGCGGCGAATCGTCTCCACCACCTCGGTCGGCGTAAGTGTCTGCACGACGCGGCGCAACTGCCCGTAGGCGCCGCACTCCATCGCCGCCTCGATCCGTTCCGGATCGATCAGGCCGCAGTGCTCCAGCACGACGCGCCGTTGTCTGGAGAAGAAGGGCCCGCTGGTATCGAGTCGCTCCCCCGCCGCCGGGGTCCAGCTCAGCGGCGCTTCCCGTTCACTGGCGAGCGCGGCCTGCGACCGGTGGGCCAGGGCGGCGATCAGCCCGTCGGCATCACCAGCGCTGACGCCGCCGAACAGAATGCCTTCGGGATCCACCGCAACCAGCGGCCCCTGGCTGCATGGACCCAGGCAACCCACGCCGGTGATCACCAGCCGCTCCTGCAGTTCCCGCCGCGCCACGGCCGTTTCCAGCGCCTGCCGCAGTGGGCCGGCGCCGCTGGCCAGGCAGCCGGCGGAGCTGCAGCAGCGCACCCGCTGCACGGCGTCCGCAAGTGGGCTCATGGCGCCAGCTCCCGCACCGTGGCCAGCGCGCTGGCCGCGCTCTGGTGCTTCATCACCACCCCATCGATCACCAGCACCGGCGCGGCACTGCAGGTGCCCAGGCAGCGCACCGCCCCCAGGCTCACGAACCCGTCGCTGCGCCGGGCGCCGAGAGATATCCGCAGCGCGCCCTCCAGGGCAGCCACCAGCTGCGCCGCGCCGTTGACCTCACAGGCCGTGCCGGTGCACACCACACAGCTGTGCCGCGCCGGCGGCTGGAAGCGGAAAAGGTGATAAAAAGTGGCCGTCCCGAACACCTGGCTGTCCGGTAGCGCCAGGCTGCGGGCCACGTGGCGCAGCAGCTCAACGCTGAGGTAGCCGTAAAACTGCTGGGCCTGGTTGAGAATCTCGATCAGGCTGTCGGGGCTGCGGTGATGCCGCAGCAGGATCGGCTGCAGGGCTTCGAAGGGCTGAGCTGCCGCGGCCAGCTGATCTGAGTTGTGGAACGTGGCCGTGGGCATGGCGTTGTCGCAGCCTCGGATTCAACGTAGGCAGCAAAAGGGGCTGGGGAGGAAGCCGGGGTATTTCTTCGTCTTAGCGTTTCACCGGCTCAAAGTTCCACCTCCCTTAGGGAGCGCAGGCAGCGCACCTGCGGCGGGTAGCTTTCGCTGCCCACCCCCGCCGGCAGAAGCACCAGCACCGTGCAGCCGGCCGCCAGGGCCGCCGCCGTGCCGGCGTGGGAATCTTCGAACGCCCAGCAGGCTTCAGGTTCGACGCCAAGCCGGCGGGCGGCCAGCTGAAAGCCGTCAGGCGAGGGCTTACCGCTGGAAACACCCGGATCGTCGCCGTAGACCCGCAGATCCAGCAACGCAAGCCAGGGATGGGGAGCACTCTTCACGGCAACGGCCTCACGGCTGCTGCTGGTGACCAGCGCCATCGGGATCGCCAGCTCGCGGCACCGGGCCAGCAGCTCGGGCGCCCCCTCCATCGCCGGCGCTGACGGCAACAGGCGACGCGCGATCGGTTGCTGAACCGCCAGCAGCTGGTCGACACCCGGGCCCGCCGCCCCTGTCGCCTCGATCCAGGCGATCACCTGGTGGGCGTTGTCGAGCCGCCGCCGGCCCCGCAGCCCCAGCAGCTGGGCCTCATTCAGGGCCAGGCCGAACTGGGCCGCGGCCTGGCGCCAGGCCAGGCCGTGCAGAGGCTCGGTGTCCAGCAGGAGGCCATCGAGATCGAACAGACAGGCGGCTGGGCGGGTCATGGCGGCATCCTCTCAGTCCACAATGGGGGCCGCCTCCCTGCCGCCGCGATGAGCCAGGACACGATCGAATCGGTGCTGCAGGAGGACCGGGTGTTCGAGCCCCCCGCCGCCCTCGCCGCCACCGCCCGCATCGGCAGCCTGGACGCCTACCGCGCCCTGGTCCAGCAGGCCGACACCGACCCGGACGGCTTCTGGGGCGAGCAGGCCCGCCAGAGCCTGCACTGGTTCGAGCCCTTCCACACCGTGCTCGATTGGAGCGGGGCTCCCTTTGCCCGCTGGTTCGAGGGGGGCACCACCAACGTGGCTTACAACTGCCTCGACCGGCACCTGAACGGTCCACGTGCCCACAAGACCGCCCTGATCTGGGAGGGGGAACCGGGCGACGGGCGCCGCTACACCTACACCGAGCTGCACGCCGAGGTCTGCAGGGCCGCCAATGCC
Source organism: Synechococcus sp. CS-1325 (assembly GCA_025128135.1). Classification (GTDB taxonomy): domain Bacteria; phylum Cyanobacteriota; class Cyanobacteriia; order PCC-6307; family Cyanobiaceae; genus Regnicoccus. Next base: position 9,808 of record JAHLYW010000007.1, on the reverse strand, counting down.
CTGCTGGAGCTCGGCATCGGCAAAGGCGATCTGGTGGCGCTCTACATGCCGATGGTGCCGGAAGCGGCCATCGCCATGCTGGCCTGTGCCCGCATCGGCGCGCCCCATTCGGTGGTGTTCGGTGGCTTCTCGGCCGAGGCCCTGCGGGATCGGCTGATCGATGGCCAGGTCAAGGCGGTGATCACCGCCGATGGGGGCTTCCGCAAAGACAAGGCGGTGGCGCTCAAGCCGGCGGTGGACCAGGCCCTGGCCGAGGGCTGCCCCACGGTGGAGCATGTGCTGGTGGTGAAGCGCACCGGCGAGCCCACCGCGATGACGGCGGGCCGCGACCACTGGTGGCACGAACGGGTGGATCCCGCCAGCGCCGAGCACAAGGCCGAGCCCATGGCCAGCGAAGACCGCCTGTTCGTGCTCTACACCTCCGGCTCCACCGGCAAACCCAAAGGGGTGGTGCACAGCACCGCCGGCTACAACCTCTGGGCCCAGCTCACGTTTCAGTGGATCTTCGACATCCGTGAGGACGACATCCACTGGTGCACCGCCGACGTCGGCTGGATCACCGGCCACAGCTACATCGTGTACGGCCCGCTCTCGGCCGGCGCCACCACGGTGATGTACGAAGGCGCGCCGCGGGCCTCCAAACCAGGCGCCTTCTGGGAGGTGATCGAGAAGCACAAGGTGAGCATCTTCTACACCGCCCCCACGGCGATCCGGGCCTTCATGAAGAACGGCCGCGAGGTGCCCGACCACCACGACATGAGCTCGCTGCGCATCCTCGGCACGGTGGGGGAGCCGATCAATCCCGAGGCCTGGATGTGGTACCGGGAGGTGATCGGCGCTGGCCGCTGCCCGGTGGTCGACACCTGGTGGCAGACCGAAACCGGCGGCGTGATGATCAGTCCCCTGCCCGGCGCCACCCCCACCAAACCGGGATCGGCCACCCTGCCCCTGCCGGGCATCGCCGCTGACGTGGTCGACCATGACGGCAGCTCCCAGGCCGCCGACCAGGGGGGCTACCTCGCCATCCGGCGGCCCTGGCCGGGGATGATGCGCAACGTGCATGGCGATCCGGAGCGCTTCCGCAAGAGCTACTGGGAGGAAATCCGCCCGGCCGACGGCAGCTGGCTCTACTTCGCCGGCGATGGGGCCCGCCGCGATGCCGATGGCTACTTCTGGGTGATGGGCCGGGTCGACGACGTGATCAGCGTGTCGGGCCACCGGCTCGGCAGCATGGAGATTGAATCCGCCCTGGTGAGCCACCCGGCCGTCGCCGAGGCCGCCGTGGTGGGCCGGCCCGACGACCTCAAGGGCGAAGCGATCGTGGCCTTCGTCACACTCGATGCCGGCACCAGCGGCGACGACGCCCTGATCGCCGCCCTGAAGAAGCATGTGGGCATTGAGATCGGCCCGATCGCCCGTCCCGACGAGATCCGCTTCACCGATGCCCTGCCGAAAACCCGCAGCGGCAAGATCATGCGCCGCATCCTGCGCGCCCTGGCGGCAGGCGAAGAGGTGAGCGGCGACACCAGCACCCTGGAAGACCGCTCCGTGCTCGATGCCCTGCGGGTCTGACGGGGATGCGGATCGCCAGCAGCCGGGCCGAAGCCCTCGCCATCCTCGCCGCGATGGCGGATGTGGGCGCCGGTGGTGGTGAGCCGCCGCCGGCCGCCGCGGCAGCGGTGGCAGCGGCCGGCCACTGGATCTTCCAGCTGCCGGAGCACGAAGGGCTGAACCAGCTGCCGGCCACCGGCCCGGCCCAGCTGGCCGCTGCCCTGGGCACGGGGGCCCTGCGTCAGGAGGCGATCCGGTTCCTCACGGTGATGGCCTTCCTGGGTGACCAGCTCGATCCGGCCCGGATCAGCCGCGTGCTCGCCTACGCCGCCGCGCTCGACATCCGGTCGAGCTCGATCGAGGAGATCGCCGCCGTGGCCCGGGGCCAGCTCCAGGAGGCGGTGGCGCACATGGTGCGCGACAACATGAGCTCGCTGACCGGATCGCCATGGCCCCCGGAGCAGGATGTGGCGGCCTGGCTGCTGCCCTATGGGGGGGAGGGGGCGGATCAGCAGCTGGCCGCCCGTTATCGGGCCCTGGCCAGCCTGCCGAGCGACCGGCTCGGACGCGCCTTCCACGACCACTTCCAGCGCAACGGCTACGCCATGCCGGGGGAGCCGGGGGCCCTCAACGAACGCTTCACCACCCCCCACGACACCTGCCACGTGCTTGCCGGGTACGACACCACACCCCATGGCGAAATCCTGGTGTCCACCTTCACCGCCGCGATGCACCCGGTGCATCCGATCTCCGGCCATGTGCTGCCGGCGATCATCTCCTGGCAGCTCGGCATCCCGCTCAATGCGGTGGCCAGGTCAGCGCGGGGTGAGCTGGATCCGGTGGCGTTCTGGCGGGCCTGGGCACGGGGGGAGGCCATGCCGATCGATCTGTTCGCTCCCGGCTGGGACTTCTGGGAGTGGGTGGACCGGCCACTGGCTCAGCTGCGAACCGCCTGGCTGGGCGAGCCCAGCCACCAATCCAGCAGCTGATCAGCCAGTCGGTCGATCTGCCGCTGCCGGGCCGGATCATCGGCCCAGGCCCCCAGCAGGTTCTGGCGCAGGCCGGCACTGGCGGGGGTGAGGTGATCGCCGGGCCGCTCCAGCAGGAGCGAGGCATCCTCCGGGCGCTGCTGCAGCACGCCGATCAGCCGCCGGCTCTGGTCGAGCGCATCGGTGCCGAAGCGGATCAGCAGGTTGCGGGGCTGGCGGTAGTGCAGCCCCACCAAGCGCAGCGTTTCCTCCGGCGAGGGACTGAACTCGGTGCGCAGCCCCAGCCGGGGGGCGAGATCAGCCAGCAGGGGGATGGAGCGATCCGCCGAGAAGTTGTTGAAGCTCATCGCCGCCAGACCACTGCAACCCCGGCCGCCATCAGGCGCCAGCAGGTGCAGCTTGCAGCCCAGGCTGTGGCCGAGCCGCAGCACAGGGCGCGAGCTGGCCTGCCCTGCAAGGAAAGCCTGATCAACGGCACTCTCCCGGGCGGCGCGAAAGCAGCGCCAGGCCTCGGTGGCCTGGGCCTGGTGATCGAAACCGGGCACATAGCTCCAGGCCCGCACCAGCAGGCCCCGCAGCGCCAGCGCCTCCAGCAGGCGGCGGTAGCTGAGCTGGGGGGTGGCAGCCAGCACGGTGCCACCGATGAACTCCACCACGCCGATGGCTGAAGCGGCCGCGGTGGGCGGGGTCAGGGTCCAGAGGCTGCCCTGCTGCTGCCAGCGGTTCATGGCGATCGGGGAAATCGGCGTTCAGGCCGGCAGCCGCCGGAGGGCTGCGAGGGCCTCGCGGGCGTGGGCCGCGCCGTCGAGCAGGTTGCTGAAGATGTGCCGCACCACCCCATCGCCATCGATCACGTAGGTGACCCGGCCGGGCAGGAGCCCCAGGGCCTTGGGAACCCCGAAGGCCTGGCGCAGGGCATTGCCGCGGTCAACCAGCAATGGATAGGGAAGTTGATGACGGGAGGCGAACCGGCTGTGGCTGCCGGCGTCATCGCCGCTGACACCCCACACCTGGGCGCCAAGGGCTTCGAGCGCGGCGTGGTTGTCGCGGAACGCACAGGCCTCGGCGGTGCAGCCGGGAGTGTCGTCCTTGGGGTAGAAGAACAGCACCAGGGGCTGGCCCTGAAGCTGATCGCTGCGGCGCTCCACGCCGCTCTGATCGGTGAGGGCAATCAGGGGGGCCCGCTCTCCCAGTTCGATGGCGTTGGCCAAACAGGCTCCATTCGCTGTGACACGAGCCTAGAAACCCCTGGGCTTGCGCCGCCCCCTTGCACGGCTGGGATCATGGGAAGGTCGGAGCAGGCGGGCATGGAGCTGGAACCAGGCAGTGGCGAGGAGCGGAACCGCTGGCAGCAGACCAGCCTGCTGAGCCTGGTCGCACCCGCCCAGCTGTGCGATGGCACCGCTGAGAAGGCTGTTGAAGCAACCGATGGGGCCGCCACTCCCTCCACCCCAGCACAGCAGCCGCTCCCCCCGGCCCGGCTGTTGATCCTCGATACGGAAACCACCGGCCTCGATCCGCTGAAGCACCGCTGCATCGAAGTGGGAGCTGTGCTGTTTGACGTGCCCCAGCGGGCCGTGCTCAGCCAGATCTCCTTTCTGCTGCCCTGCCAGACCAACGAGGCCGAAACCGTCAACGGCATCGCTGCGGCTGTGACCCGGCTCAGCCAGCCCTGGCCCGAAGCCCTGGCCTATTTCCAGACCCTGGTGGCCGCCTCCGACCTGATCCTGGCCCACAACGCCGGATTCGATCGCCAGTGGTTCGGCCACGGCCCGCTGCCGGCGATCGAGAAGCCCTGGCTTTGCAGCATGGAGGACCTGCGCTGGCCGCCGGATCGCAACCTGCGGGCGAACCCCTCGGTGCGCGATCTGGCCCTGGCCTACGGCGTGCCGGTCTGGGCGGCGCACCGGGCCCTGACCGACTGCATCTACCTGGCCCAGGTGCTGGAGCGCTGTGACGATCTCGAAGGTCTGCTCTGCGCCGGGCTTGAACCTCGCCAGCTGTATCGGGCCCGGCTGCCCTACGAAGAGCGGCACCGGGCCAGGCAGGCGGGTTTTCGCTGGAACGACCCGGTTCCGAAGGCCTGGAGTCGACGCCTGAGTGCCCGCGAGGCCGCCGCAATCGGCTTTCCGGTCAGCCTGGAGCAGCTGAGCGCGTGATCTGCCATGCCTGACGCGGTCGCCCAGATGGCAGAACGAAGCGGGGGCCACACCTGAAATCATGGGCCCCGCTGCTCTCGCCATGGCTGGTCTGCTCTGGAGCCACCGGTCCCAGGTTGGTTGCTGTCTGCTGATCCAGGCGGCGCTGCTCAGCGTTGGGCTGGGGCTGGAGCGCTTCATGCCCCAGCCGTCTCCGGCGCCATCGCCAACCAGCCTGGGTCTCGCTAGAACGCGGGGATGATCCGCACCGCACCGGCCAGTCCGGTTTCCAGACGGCTGAAGATCCGGCCCGGCCAGATGCCGGGTCAGTTGTTCGTGCATGGCGGACGGGCTCCCACCAGCCTCTCCGTGCTCCGCTTCAGCGCTCTGGGGATGATCCATCAGCATGCCCTGGCCGGGCCGGATGGCCTCGAGCCACTGATCGCCAGCGGCGATCCGCTCTGGGTGCGGCTGAAGGGGCTGGGAAATCCGGGCCTGATCGCCGCGGTGCTGCACAAGCTGGCGGTTCCCGAGATCTTCCACACCCCGCTGATCGAAACGCCCCAGCGCACCAGGGTCGACTCGGTGCGGGATGCGGTGCTGGTGGTGATGCACCGCCTGAGCTTTGCCGACTCTCCCGCCCACCTGATCAGCGAACAGGTGGGACTGCTGCTGATGCCCAACCTGCTGCTGACCGTGGAGGAATCGCCCAAGCCCCACTCCTTCCCCCAGCTCACCCAATGGCTGGATTGCCTCGACCCCCCACCCGGCCGCGAGGACCTCGACGACATCCTCCACTTTCTGATCGATGAGATGCTCGACGAGCTCTTCCCGATGCTCGAGCATCTGGCCGAGCTGCTGGATGGCCTTGAGGAATCGGCCCTGCGGGACCCGAAACCGAAACTGCTCAACCGCGCCTACCAGGCACGGGGCAGCCTGCGCCAGATCCGCAGCCAGGTGTGGCCCCTGCGCCACCAGATCCTGATCCTGCTGCGCCAGAACCAGCGGATCCTCGGCCCCGATGCCCGCAGCGGCTTCGAGGACATGGCCCAGCACGTGGGGTTGATCTTCGAGAACGCCGAGCTGCTGCGTCATCAGTGCGATGCCGTCTCGGATGCCTACATGGCCAGCACGAGCAACCGCATGAACCAGGTGATGAAGACGCTGACGATCGTGTCGAGCATTTTTGCTCCACTCACCTTCATTGCCGGCATCTATGGCATGAACTTCAAGGTGATGCCGGAGCTGGATCTCCCCCTGGGCTATTACTTCGCCCTTGCCTTCATGGCCCTGGTGGCGATGCTGCAGACCTACTTCCTCTGGCGACGGGGCTGGTTCACCGACTGGACCGCCACCCGGCGCTGAGCAGCAGCAACCCAAATGCATGGCAGATTATTTCAGAAGCTTGACGGGCAGCACCCCTTAGCTGAGCCTTAAATCCTCAACATCAGATCTTGCTTCCGTGGCCCCTTTGCCGATTGATTCGTTTCTCGACCAGCTCAGCCAGGACGAGACGCTTCAAGACAAAGCCAGGACAGCCACCACAGCGCAGGACATAGCCACAATCGCGCAGGCAGCGGGGTTTGTGATCACGGCTGGCGATGTGATCGCCTTCTTTGCCTCCCAGTTGCTCAATGGAGATGCTGCCGTTGTTGAAAAACGCTTCGACAGCCTCGGCTGGGACATCGGGGAACTGCTCTGGGCCCTGAAGACCTGGCGCTGAGGCTACCAGCTCCAGTCCAGGCGGCCGGATCCACTCCAGGCAGGAGGTCAGATCGGTTCATAGACGGCGGTGGTGCTGCGAAGCCGTTTCGCCAGTTCACGGATCACTCCCCGAACGATCTCGGGATGGTCGACCATGAGTGCTGCAAGCATCTCCTGATCGATCCGATAGAGAAGGGTGGGCTCAAGCGCCGATACCGAGGCCGAACGGGGCTCGGGATCCAGGGCAGCCAGCTCGCCGACGATCTCCCGCTCACCGAGCTCCACCACGGTCTGATCACCGATGTGGACCCGGACAAGCCCCGACACGATCACATACATGGAGGTGCCGCGATCACCCTGCCGGAACAACACATCACCCGGCTGGAGATGAACCTCCTCCACCCCATTGGCAAGCTGTACCAACACAGCATCGGGGGCGTCTGAGAAGATATCAACACCGCTCAGGACCAGAACCTTATCCATCAGGGCGGAATTCGTCATGGCCAGTAACGCAATGAGCTGGATCGAGCTCACCAGGGCCAGTTTCGCAGCCATGGCTGTTCTCAAGACTAGGACCGCTCCCCAGAGATGGCCAATGGCACTGGCCGAAACAAGGACCTAAGCCTCCGTTGTTCGGCGCCGGCGGGAGCGACTGATCCGCGAGCGGCAGGTGCTTGAGCAGTAGAGCGCATCCCGACGCCGGGCCGTGAAGGCTGTGCCGCAACAGCCGCACAGCCTGGTGGCTGGCTCGGCTGGCAGGCTGCTCAACAGCAGCGGCACCCAGCGCCGGGCCCTCTCCCCCAGCACCAGATCGAGTCCGTAGCCGTCCATGAGCAGGGCAGCGGCATCGGCGTAACCAAGGGCTTCGGCGAGCCGTGGGGCTTCGGCCGCCATCCTCTCCAGAAGCAGGAACAGCTCATAGCCCTCGCTCCAGAACCAGCGGCGGCGCTCCCGCACCAGCTCCGCCAGCCGCTCGGGGGGGAGCTGATCAGCCCGGTCCTGGGGGCGGATGGGGAGTGAATCCGGGGAACCAATCACTACGAACTCCTAACCGCCACTTAACCACTGCCAGCTGTCCTGCGGCGCAGAGTGGCCGGGCAAGGCGACTGTGGCATGGTTCAACGCGATCGATCCATCGGCAGCCGCTGGAAAAACCAGGGTTGCTTCGGCCTCGCCACCGCCCTGTTGCTCGGGGGGCTTCCGGCAGGGGTGGCCCGAGCCCAGTCGGCAGCGGTCCCGATCGTGATCAGCGGATCGAGCACCGTCTTCCCGATCACCACAGAAGCGATCCGGGCCTTCCGCCAGACCAGAGCCGGCAAGGATGTGCGCTTCAACCTCAGGGAAACAGGCACCAGCGCCGGCTTCCGTGATTTCTGCTCCGGCAAGGTGCCGATCAGCAACGCCTCCCGGCCGATCAGCAGCAAGGAACTCAAGGCCTGCGCGGCCAAGGGCATTCGCTTCATCGAACTGCCGATCGCCTTCGATGCGCTCACGGTGGCTGTCAACCCACGCAACACCTGGGCCAGACAGATCAGCACCCAGGAGCTCTCCACCCTGTGGAGCCGCCAGGCCCAGGGCAGGATCAATCGCTGGAATCAGGTGAACAGCAGCTGGCCGGCCAGCCCGATCAAGCTCTGCGGACCGGGCAAGGATTCCGGCACCTTCGACTATTTCAACAAGGCCATCAACGGATCAGCCGAAAACTCCCGAACCGATTTCAGCAGCAGTGAAGACGACAACGTTGTGGTGAAGTGCATCGCCGGAAGTCCACAGGCTCTTGGTTATGTCGGCTTCGGCTGGTATGCAGCCAACACCGCCAAACTGAGAGCCCTGGCGATCAAGGGTGCCAAGGGAGCGGTGCTCCCCTCTGTGGAGGCCGTTCAGCAGGAACGCTACAATCCACTTTCGAGGCCGTTGTTCATTTACGTGAACAATGAAATGCTGCTGAAACAAGACAACCTACGGCGTTTCATCAAGTTTTACCTGCAAGACGGCCCCAGGATGGCGAAAACAGCTCGCTTCATCCCATTGCCTGATTCCACCTACCGGCTGGTGGAATCGAAGCTCTACCGCCATGTTCTGGGCACCTCCTTCGGTGGTGATCTGCCTGTCGGGCTCACGATCGGCGAAGCCCTGCGGCGGAGCTTCGATCAAACCAAGCAGCCCCAGTTCCGCTGATCCCGCCGATCCTCCGGCCTGCATCGGTGATTGGAGAACGGTGGCGCAGAATCAATTTCATGCTTGATCTCAGCGCCCCCCTCCTCAGCAGTGGCGACTATGCCCGTGAGCTGATCCACCGCCAGACCCGTCGGCTTGGCAAGCTCCAGGCCGAGGTTCTCGCCGACCGGGACCCGGAAGCGCTGCACCAGTTGCGGGTGAGCCTCAGGCGGCTGCGCACGGCCCTCAGCCAGTTCGCAGCAGCCCTGGTGATACCTGATGCGATCACCGACCGCCGGATCGCCCGGGTGGCCCGCCGCACCGGCCTCACCCGCGATCTCGATGTGATGCGGGCGAAGCTCACCGCCAGCTGGCTGCCGATGCTGCCGGATCCGGAACGCAAGACGCTCAAACCGGTGCTCAAGCAACTCGAGCGGGACCGGCAGATGGCCTTTGACGGCCTGGCAGCCACCCTGCGCGAAGGCCCCTATCTGAAGATGCTGGCAAGGCTGCACAAATGGCAGCAATCACCCCGGTTCACGGCGATCGGAGCGCGTCCGCTGCGCGGCTGGCTGTTCGAGTGGCTGGCCCAGTCGATCGGCGGCCTGTTCCTGCAGACCGGCTGGTGCGCCAGCGATCCCCATGACGGGAGCCTGCACGACCTGCGCAAGACGATCAAGGGTGTGCGCTATTCCCTGGAGGTGCTCGAACCCTTCGCCTGCCCAGCCCTCGGTGGCTGGGTGGCCGACCTGCGCAGAGCCCAGGACTGCCTCGGCGATCTCCATGATCTCCAGGTGCTCGCCGCGGCGCTCAGCGACGAGCTCGAGCGGGATCTCGCCAGGGCGGTGCCGACCCTGCACCAGGCGATCGAACGGCAGCAGGCCGAACGCTGGGGCGAGTGGCTCGCCTGCTCAGAGCTGCTGCTCAGCGAAACCAGGCGGCGGGAACTGAAGAACAGCCTGATCGAAACAACAGCCTGAACGGCTTCTCGTCTGCGGCTCCACTATCGCGGCTCCACAACTGCCGCTTGCAGACCACCGCTTGCAGACCACCGCCTGCAGACCACCCCCTGCATCACCCGCCATGAAAAAGGACCCCGTGGGGGGTCCATCGTTGCCGTGGGGCGATCTGCTGACTGGTGTCAGGAGTTCAGACGAGTGCGTTGATGGCGTAGTCGATGTAGTTGTTGGCGATCACACCGGGATCACCAGCGATGCCGTGGTTGGCCTTGATGTAGCTCAGGGCTTCCACATACCAGGAGGGGGAGAG
>JAHLYW010000006.1 GCA_025128135.1 Synechococcus sp. CS-1325 | reverse complement strand
GTGCTGTCGATCGTGGTGACGTCGACTCCGGAGGGATCGACGTAGCGCACGGTGAAGGTATAGGCCCCGCCTGGAGCGACCGTGATGTTGCTGGCCGTGAGCGTGGCTGCCGGGCCGGTTCCGTCGTTGACCGGCGGCACGGATGCGTTGATCAGGACGCCCGCACTGCCGCTACCTCCGCTGCCGAACCAGTTGGCCGTGGCCAGGTCCAGAAGTCCATCTGCGTTGAAGTCGGCGGCTATCACTGCGAAGGGTGTGTTGCCGGTGGTCACCGTCACCGGCGCGCTGAACACACCCTCGCCTTCGCCATAGTGGATGCTGATTGTGTCACCGCCGGAATTGTTGCTGTTGTCTGGATAGTTCCCTGCGGTATTGGCAGTCAGCAGATCAAGCAGGCCATCCCCGTTCACGTCGGCGATGGCGATGCCCTTGGGCACGGGTCCGGTGCCCAAGGGCGCCGTTGATATGAAGGTGCCGTCGCCCTGGCCGAGCAAGAGGCTGATGGAGTTGGAATTCTGGTTGGCAGTGGCCAGATCCAGGTTGCCATCACCATCCACATCGGCCAACCGGATCGAGTGAGGACCTCCACCTACGGAATAGGTAGCCGTGGCCGTGAAGGTGCCAGCCGCTGCGCCAGCAACGCCGTTGAGGAGGATTGTTACGCTGCCGCTGTTGGTATTGGCTACTGCGAGGTCGGGACGGGAATCATTGTTGAAGTCGCCAAACTGCAGGGAATGGGGAGCGTTTCCAACGTTGTAGACAAAGGAGTTGCTGCTGCTGAACACACCGCTACCGCTGTTCAGTAAAACGCGAATGATGCTGCCGCCCCAACCGGCCACAGCGATGTCCAGGTCGCCGTCGAGGTCCACATCGGCAGCAACTGCCTCATGGCTGCCGGGAGCTCCTCCAAGAACAACAGCCGGAAGGAAGGTGCCGACAGAATTTGGATTGTTGTAGAGGATGCTGACCGTACCGGCATCTCCTTGATTGGCCGTCAGCAGATCAAGCCGGCCATCGCCGTTGAAGTCGACCAGAACGACTGACTTCGGCTGATCGCCGACGACGCCATAGGAAACCGCGCTCTGGAACGTTCCATCTCCCAGACCAAGAAGCACAGACACACTGTCTGTACCAGCGTTGACCACAACAAGATCGTTGATGCCGTCACCATTGATGTCGCCTGCTGCGACACCATGAGCCCCTTCGCCTGTGGTCAGCTCAATCGAAGGAGAAAAAATTGCGGGATCAGGCATCTGCAATATGGAGCATCATTTGAGGATAATAGCAGAGAAATCGATTGCTCAGCAGGAGATGCAGCGAAAGGATTTCTAAGAATTGAGTGAGAAAGTACCTTTGGTTGTTAGAAGCATGGAATTTCGCTATTGAAAGATTAGGGGACTTGGGTTTCGGCTCAGAGGTAGAAGAATGCGAATAAACGCGAACCCTATGATCAGGAGTGGCGCTGAGTAGCACCGCTCAGGCAAGCTCCAGCGGCACACAACATCAGACGGTAGTATTAGTTTCTGCAGGATTGTATGCGCTGTAGCATTCAATATGCAAAGAGGGGAAATTAGTTCCGCTATTGCGAACTGCTCAATCTTTGTTCGTATCGAAATACCTATTCAATCTTTCCTGTTGCTACGCATGATACCAGACAGGCTATTGGAAATGCTCCCCATCCCGGTCAGTCTGAGGGTCGTTCGAACACAGAGCAACAAGCTTGCCAAGGTGATGATCGTGCCAACGGCAAGTGCCGGCCATTGTGAGAGCGTCTTCTGCAGAACAAATGTCATCAGGCATGCAAGCAAGAAATAGGAACCTGTTCGACGGTTTTCCGCAGACCATTGGAAACCAGTCATGTTATGGGCTAGAAGGTAGACAAACAGAGCTTGGAACACGTTTGTCAGCAAGAAGGCGATTGCGGCGCCTTCGAGCCCAAAAGCATGGAGACCCCACCACGTGGCGGCGATATTGAAGGTAGCCCAGGCTGCCTCGACGGCAAAAAAGGCCAACCTTCGATTCATGGCAATAATGATGAATCTCATCGGCGTGACAATAATACGTATGGCCATGCCCATGCATATCCACTGCAGCAGAACGATTGAGCCGAAAAACTTTGCGCTGTAGAATAAATGGATGGCCAGTGGCGCAAAGGTAATGGTCGCGATGATGCCTGGTGCAGCCATAAGAATGCTCACGGTTGTTTGCTCATTGACTGTGGCATTGCAGACGTGATGGTCATTTACCACGCCGACGAGGCGTGGATAGAAGTCCATTGCGACTGCCTGCAGGACAAAGCCGACGTAAAGCCCTCCTACCGTCCAGGCGGCTTGATAGAGGCCTGCATTTTCTATCCCCTCCATACGAATGATGAAAGTCCGCACCACATAATCGGACCCGGACATCAGCAGACCACTAGCCAGAAAGGCCAGCCCCAAGTTGAACAGAAGGGCGGTCTCCCGGGCCACCTCGCCGGCCTTGGGAACGACGACTGCCTTTCCGATGCCGCGGCTGAACCACCAGGCGAGCCCTAGGTAGGCCATTGCAGCAGCAACTAGAGACGGCACGATGGCGCGCTCCCTGAGGAAATAGACAAGAACGACGGTGGCGATGGTCCCCAGCAGCGCGCCAAATACGGAGAGCTTCGCCACGGCCTTCATCCGGCGCATGCCCTGGAGGAGGGCGCCACGGCCATCCGCCACCACGGTGAGGAACAGCGCCAGGGCGAGAAGGGAAATGGAAGTGGCCTGCTCCTTCGTGCCGAAGGTCAGTGTCGAGACAGCACCTGAGCTGGCCCAAAGGGCGATGGCGCCAAGAAACCCGCACAGGATGGTGATCCGTCGCAGGACGAGGGCTACGAGGGCAAGACGCTGATCGTCGCCAGTACTCGCGGCCTCAGCAACCTGGCGGACTCCACTCTGGGTCATGCCCAACTGAGCCATGCTGCGGGCCAGTTCCTGGACCATAGTGAAGGTTCCCATGAGTCCAATTCCTGCTGGGCCGAGCAGGCCTGCCAGGGTCTTGGCGCGCAACGCCCCTAGAGCAGCGCCCATCAAAGCCGATGAGCCGATCAACGCTGATGCTTTAAAAACGCCCCCGAGGGAGTTATCCGTTGCGGGCGAGCGGGATTCCTGTGCTTCGGCGCTAATGCCGTCGCCTGGCGAGCTTGGGGGCTTCATGGACATGGCCGAATGCCCTGTCGGGTGAACCCCTTTGTGAAGCTCACCCTGCGGTTGCCAACCGAACGGTGCCGTCGCTGACCCCTTCCGTTGCCTGGTCCCTTAATGCTCATTATTCATCATTCGGGGAAATCTTGTCGGTCCTGCCGTAAGGCAGGACCTGAGTGTCCAGTCTTTGAGCCAGATGATCAAGATGGCCCGACAAGGCACCCAGAGCGAAATTCTCGACAGGAGAAAGCTTGAGAATCTTACTTGCCTCCGTGGCAGGCCAGTCTCTGTGTCATTTATTGCGGGATCCCACATCGACATGAGTAAAGCCTGAATGCAAGTGGAGACTACTTCCAGAGAACCATCAGGAATTGGCAAGAACATATCTTTTGCATCCTATCGATTCCTCGTACACCGACTGAGACGATTCCATTGATGATCCCTCTCTCCTGACAGGCGCTTCGTTCTCGGCGATGTGCTGGCGATCATCGCGATTTCCCTCTGGACTTGTCTTTGGTGAGGATATGCAGGCTTGGGACCTATTGTTGAAACGATGCCAGCCATGGTCGAACTTGGAGACTTGGCTCAACAGATTCGAAAAGGCTTGAATAACGATGCAAACCAGAGCTAAATCTCATTCCGTCCGAAGGCGGATAAGGCCTGAGCGTTTGGGAGGGTCAATTCGTCAAACTTCTGAGCGCCATGAGTCAATAGGTTGCTTGAAGCCTGACCTCCTTCGTAGAAGCATTTTTCGGCTTCACGGGCGCGATTTTGCACGTATTCTGAGTTTTTTTGATCTCCTCATTCCCTCTACTCTCTTTTGGCTGATTCCCTCTGTTAGTGGCAATCAGCTTCCATTAAGGCTTCACCTTCCTGGTGTTCTCCTGGTGCTGTTGTTCTCGCTGATATTCTTTAACCACGGCAAAATCTATCAGCCTTACCGCCAGACCAGCCTGTTTACGTTGGTCCTACGCATCACTGTCAGCTGGTTTCAGGTGCTCACCGCCCTGCTCCTAGTGGGATTCGCGACCAAAGTCACTGCCACTTTTTCTCGTCTCGATTTTGGCTCCTGGGCGCTTCTTGTCTGGCTGATTCTGATTACCATGCATGTTGGTAGTCGACTCGTTCTGCGTTTTCATCGCAGGAATGGTGGCAACACCAAGACAGTGCTGTTCTGGGGCTCATCCGAGAGTGCCTTGGCCTTTTACCAGGAACTGAACGACCTGCCCCAGCTCGGGCTTCGACTTGTGGCTTGGTTCAGACCACCCAATGGAGCCTTGCCTCCATTACCGCCGGGCATGAAGCCCCCCATCGGTGGAGGACTGAGGGAACTGCGTGAGTGGCTTGATGCCAATGCTGTTGATCTCATCTTCTTCAGTCATGTGAACACCCAGGATGTGTCGATGAAGGCCCTGATCCATTTTTTTGGCGACACCTGCAAGCCCGTCTTTTACGTGCCGCCATGGGGTCTCCCCTCGATGCGCTTCCACGTTGAGCAGATCGGCAGTCGTTTCTGCATCGGTCTTTGGGGCAATAAGGATTCGCTGATTGATACTCAGATCAAGCGGCTGTTCGATCTCCTGTTGGCTGGAGCTGCCATCATCTTTCTGGCGCCATTGTTCTTGCTGATCGGAGCACTGGTGGCCTGCACCAGCCCAGGTCCGATCCTTTTCCGCCAGGCACGCTATGGTCTCAATGGCCGTCGCTTCAAGATTTGTAAATTCCGCACCATGACGGTGACTGAGAATGGCGATCAGCCTGGTCTGCGTCAGGCCAGCCGTGACGATCTCCGCATCACGCCGATTGGCCGTTTTCTGCGACGCTGGTCACTCGATGAGCTGCCCCAGCTGTTCAATGTGCTCACAGGCTCCATGAGCCTGGTTGGCCCTCGGCCCCATGCCGTTGAGCACAATGAGCTGTATCGCAAGCTCATCCCCGGTTACATGCAACGTCACCAGTTCAAGCCCGGAATCACTGGCCTTGCTCAGGTGGAAGGTTGGCGCGGTGAAACTGCCGAACTGATCGCCATGGAAAGCCGCATCGATGCTGACCTGCGCTACCAGCGTGAATGGTCATTTGGTTTGGATCTTGAGATCCTGATCAAGACGATCCTGCATCTTCGCTCGACAAACGCCTATTAAGGGCAGCGAAGGGTTCTCTTTCCACGGGTCATACGTTGAGCATGAGTGTGGATTCAGTACAGGCGAGGAAGATTGTCCGCCGGCTGGCGTGGAGCTCCCGCCGCAGATTCACTCAAAAACCCCTCTGTATCCCTCCCGCGTCGGTGCCAGTGGTGCCGCGTCTCCAGACTCAGTGGACCATCCAGGTTGCTGGCTTCCGGTTGGCCATCGGTGAGCGGGAGTTGCAACCGCCGGGTGATGGATGTGCGACCTTGGCCTGGATCCAGCCGCTCTCCTTAGATAGTGGCTATGCCGAGGCTTTCGCTGCCCGACTGGGTCTTCTGGCCAAGCTGGTGATGCTGGGTGCGTGATGCACCGATAGGGCTGGTGGGATATTGACATGCCGAGGATCAATCAGCGCCTCGGCAAAGCGCACGACGGAACATTTGGCTTGGTGATGAGCACCACCTCCTCTCCGGGGGGAAAGGTTTTTCCGTGAAATCCAGTTTTGGACTGGGTTTTCAGGAAGCCCTTGACGAGAATTGAACTCGTGACCTCTCCCTTACCAAGGGAGTGCTCTACCGCTGAGCTACAAGGGCATGTGGAAGGTGGGCCGGGTTGGATTTGAACCAACGTAGGCGAAGCCAGCGGATTTACAGTCCGCCCCCATTAACCACTCGGGCACCGACCCGCACCACACCTCGACAACTTACCAGCCAACCTCCCCCATGCATTTGCTTGTGCTGCACGGCCCCAACCTGAATCTTCTGGGCCTCCGCGAGCCCGGTCTCTATGGCACCACCAGCCTGGATCAGATCAATTCGGGCCTCCAGCAGAGAGCAGCTGAGCTGGGCGCGAGCCTCAGTTGCTTTCAGAGCAACCATGAGGGTGCCCTGGTCGACAGGATCCAGCTGGCCGCCGGGGACAGCAACGGGATCCTCATCAATGCCGGCGCTTTCACCCACACCTCGATCGCCCTGCGCGACGCCCTGCTGGCGGTGGCCCTGCCCTTCGTGGAGCTGCACCTCAGCAATACCCACGCCCGTGAGTCCTTCCGCCACGCCTCCACCCTGGCCGACAAGGCGGTGGGTGTGATCTGCGGCTTCGGCCCCACCAGCTACCGGCTTGCCCTTGAGGGGCTGGTGGCGCATCTGCGGGAGGGAGCATGACCTCGGCCCGGGTGCGCTGGCTGGCCGCGCCCAGCAGTGAGGCCTGGCTGGAGCAGGCCCTGGCCCACCCCCTGGAGGTGCTGATCGACCATGCCCATTGCGAACGCAAGGCGGCCGGCGTGGCCCTGCAGCTGATGTTCCGCTACCCCTCCGATCCCGATCTCGCCTCGGTGCTCAGCCCCCTGGCCCGGGAGGAACTCGAGCATTTCGAGCAGCTTCTCGCCCTGTTGCAGCGCCGCGGCATCCAGCTGCGGCCCCTGGCCGCGCCCCCCTATGGCGCCGGCCTGGCCAAGTTGATTCGCCGCCAGGAGCCTGGCCGCCAGCTCGACAGCTTCCTGGTGGCGGGGCTGATCGAAGCCCGCAGCCACGAGCGCCTCGCCCTGCTGGCCGGTCGTTGGTCCGACCCTGAGCTGGCGGGTCTCTACGCCGGGCTGCTGGTGAGCGAGGCCCGCCATTTCGGCCTCTACTGGGTGCTCTGCGAGCGCCGCTGGCCGCGGGCTGAGCTGATCGCGCGACTGGAGGAGCTCGCCGCCGCGGAGGCCGAGCTGCTTGCTGTTCTGCACCCCCAGCCCCGATTGCACAGCTGAGCCCGCCCACCGGGGAGTCAGGGGAGCAGGGGGAAGCGCGCGGCGATCGGATCCTCGGTGAAGCGGGCCACCCAACCTTCGGGATTGTCGAAGAAGCGGATGGCGGTGAACCGTGGGGCGCTGCCCATATCGAACCAGTGGCGGGTCCCGGCCGGCACGCGGATCAGGTCGTTGCGTTCACACAGCACCTGCAGCACCTCAGTGCCGAGATGCAGGCAGAACAGCCCGCTGCCCTCCACGAAGAAGCGCACCTCGTCTTCGGCATGGGTGTGCTCGGCCAGAAACGTCTGGCGCAGCTCCTGCCTGGCGGGGTGATCGGGGTGCAGCCGGATCGCATCCACCGTGGGGTAGGGACCCTGGCTCTGCACCCGGGCCACCTCATCGGCGTAGGCGGCCAGCACCGTGGCGGGATCGGCGTCAGCCGCCAGGGTGGCCCGGGCTGCCCAGCGCTCGAAGCCGATGCCCCGGCTGCCCAGCTCGGCGGCGATCTGCTCCCCGTCGGTGCTCTCCAGCTGCGGCGTGGCGGTCGCGGCGGTGTAGATCGTCAGGCGGCTCAAGGTGGCGGGGGCGGCGGAATGATCAGGCAGCCTAGAAATCCGCGTGGAATCCCGTTGAGCGAAACCTTCGAGCTGATCGGTGCCACCCCGCCCGGTCCGCCCGGCCTGAGCCTGGTGGGGGTGGGTCCGGGTGATCCGGAGCTGCTCACCGTGGCGGCGGTGCGCGTGATCCAGGCAGCGGATGTGGTGGCGTATCCGGTGGCGCGGCCGGGGGGGGAGGGCATGGCCGCCGCGATCGCGGCCCCCTGGCTGAGAGCCGATCAGGGGAGGTTGCCCCTGGTGTTCCCGATGGTGCTGGAGGAAGAGCCGCGGCGGGCGGCCTGGCATGAGGCGGCCGATCGCCTGGCGGATCAGGTGGCGGCCGGCCGCCGGACGGTGCTGCTCTGCGAAGGGGATGTGTCCCTGTTCGCCAGTGCGTCCTATGGCCTGCTGGCGGTGGCCGAGCGCCATCCCGAATGCCCGGTGCGACTGATTCCCGGCATCACTTCGGTGGCGGCGGCGGCGGCGGCGGCTCGCTGGCCCCTGGCCCTGCAGCAGCAGGGGCTGCTGCTGCGCACGACCCCGGACCAGCCCGACGCGCTCGAAGCGCTGCTGGATCAGTTGCTGCAGGAGCCGGAGCGGCAGAGGGCCAACCTGGCCCTGCTCAAGCTGGGCCGTCGCTGGAACTGGGTGCGACCGTTGCTGGAGCGACGCCGGTTGCTGGGCCAGGCACTGCTGGCCCAGCGGGTCGGCTGGCCCGACCAGCTGCTCGCCCCGGCCCAGCAGGTGCCGGCCGCCGAGCAGCCCTATTTCTCCTTGCTGCTGCTTCGGCTCGGCGAGCCCTCACTGCTTCCCTGAACGGGGGTCCGGTGCTTATCTCACAGCGTCGCCCTGCCTCCTATGACCCCGATCGACTGGTTCTCCCTGCTCCATCCGGTGCTGGTGATTCTGTTCGTCTATCCCGTTGTCGGGGCCACGATCCGGCTGGGCATCCTGGCCAGGGAACGGCGCCTGAAGATTCATCCCCTCCCGCCGACCGTGGGGGTGGAGCACGCCGACCACGGCCGCTGGCTCAGCGCTGGTGTGGTGGTGGCGGTGCTGATCGCCCTGACCTACTCCTTCCTCAGCAAGGCCGTCGCTCCTGAGCCCCCCTTCTCGGGTGGTGCCTCAAGACTGGCGCTGCTGATGCTGGTGGCCGCCGGCACCTTCGTGAGCCTGCTGGCGCTCTGGTGGGTGAAGCGGGCCGGCCTGCGGGCCAGCTTTGCCCTGCTCACCTGGGCCGGCCTGCTGGGGCTCGGCAGTCAGCCGGAGATCTGGCGGCTCAGTGACAACCCCTTCAGCGCCGCTTTCTGGAGCTCCCACTACTGGAGCGGGGTGCTGCTCACCGGTTTGATGCTGTTCTCGATGGCGGCGAAGCCGGAGATCTTCCGGTCACTGCGCATGAAACGGCTCCATGTGAGCGCCAATGTGCTGGTGGCCGTGCTGCTGGCGGTCCAGGCGATCACCGGCAGCCGTGATCTGCTGGAGATTCCGCTGAGCTGGCAGAAGCCGACGATCTACGGCTGCAACTTCGAAACGCGCACCTGCCCCCCTCCGGCTCAGGCCCTGCTGAGCCCCGCTTCCGCCTCCCTGAGCAGGGCCAGTGCGGCGGAAGCGGTGGCCGCCCCCATCAGCTGACGACGCAGCTGGGCCGCTCCGGCGAAGTCCTGGCAGGTCCAGCCCAGATGCTTGCGGGCAATCAGCAGACCCTTTTCGCCCCGGGCGCTCACCAGCTCCCTGAGCTGCTCGGCCGCCAGGGCCAGCCGCTCGCCGGTCGACGGCTCCGGCGGCACCGCCCGCCCGCGCAGGGCCGCATCGATGCGGCCCACCAGCCAGGGATGGCCCAGGCTGCCGCGGCCCACCATCACGCCATCGGCGCCGGTGATCGCCAGGCAGGCGAGCGCCGTTTCCGGACTGGTCACATCGCCGTTGGCGATGACGGGGATGGCCAGGGCCCGCTTCACCGCGGCGATCGCCCGCCAGTCGGCCAGGCCGGAGAATCCCTGCTCCCGGGTCCGGCCATGCAGGGTGAGGGACTGGGCGCCGGCGTTCTGCAGCGCCAGGGCGAAGCCCAGCGGATCAGCGCTGCCGCCACACCAGCCCAGCCGTGTCTTGACGGTGACGGGAATCCGCACCGCGCCGCTCACCGCCTCGACGATCCGCATGGCCAGATCCGGGTTGCGCAGCAGGCCACTGCCGCCGCCCTTGCGGGCGATCTTGCGAACCGGGCAGCCCATGTTGATGTCGATCAGGAAGGCGCCGGCCGCTTCGGCCCGCCGCGCCGCCTCGGCCATCGCCGCAGGCCGGTGATCGAAGAGCTGCACGGCGATCGGTCCGGTTTCGCCGGCCAGATCCTCGAACTTCTCGCCGCCGTGACCGTGCTCGAGGCTGGTGGCATGAACCATCTCGGTGAACAGCAGGGCGTCCGGGGCCCAGCGGCGCACCAGGGAGCGGAAAATCCGGTCGCTCACGCCGGCCAGGGGGGACTGGAGCACGCGGCAGTCGAGCTGTCGAGGAACGCCGCGCCCCAGCCAGTGCAGGGGAGAGGTCAACATGGAGATCCCAGCCCGCTGCCGCGATGGCCCCCTCTGTCGTCCCGCTCAGCCGCGACCTGCTGGATCGGATCCTTGCCGACCGGAACAGTGATCGGCTCGTCTGCGAACTGGTCTGGCAACGGCTTGGCTACCAGCCGGCGGTGCCTGGCCTGGAGGGCGGGGTCTGGACGGCCGGAAGTGAAACCCCTCCGGACTGGGCCGCCGCCTATCCCGAAGCCCCCGAGCTGATCGGCGAGCGCCCGGCCAGCGTCAGGCTCACCCGCTCGATCCCGGCTGTCCACAAGCAGTTGCTCAAGGAGCAACTCGGTTTCGGCGGCTACCGGATCGATGAACTCAGGCCCCGCCTGACCCGCCGCGCCACTGCCGTGAGCTGGCTGCTGGCCTGGCTGGCTCAGCGTGGGGATCCGCTGCCCGAGTAGCACATCCCTCTGTAGGGTCAAAGCAGAACAATGTTTGGTTGAAATAAGTTTGTTTGGCGTTACCCGTCGTCGCCATTATCGGCCGCCCCAATGTGGGCAAGTCCACCCTGGTGAACAGGCTGTGCAAGAGCCGCGAAGCGATCGTGCACGATCAGCCCGGCGTCACCCGCGACCGCACCTACCAGGAAGGGTTCTGGGGTGATCGCACCTTCCTGGTGGTGGACACCGGCGGGCTTGTCTTTGATGACGACAGTGAATTCCTGCCTGAAATCCGGCAGCAGACCAACCTGGCCATGGCCGAGGCGTCCGTGGCGGTGGTGATCGTCGATGGCCAGCAGGGGGTCACGGCGGCCGATGAGGCTATCGCCGAGTGGCTGCGCAGCCATGCCTGCCCGGTGCTGCTCGCGGTGAACAAGTGCGAGTCGCCGGATCAGGGCCTGGCGATGGCCGCCGATTTCTGGGGGCTTGGTCTGGGTGAACCCCATCCGATCTCGGCGATCCACGGTGCCGGCACCGGCGATCTGCTCGATCAGGTGATCGGCTTCCTGCCCAAGGCGGAGGATGTTGACACGGAAGAGCCGATCCAGCTGGCGATCATCGGCCGCCCGAATGTGGGCAAATCCAGCCTGCTCAATGCGATCTGCGGCGAGCCGCGGGCCATCGTCAGCCCGATCCGCGGCACCACCCGCGACACGATCGACACGACGATCGAGCGGGAAGGCAAAACCTGGAAGCTGCTCGACACCGCCGGCATCCGCCGCCGTCGCAGCGTCAGCTACGGCCCGGAGTATTTCGGCATCACCCGCAGCTTCAAGGCGGTGGAGCGCAGTGATGTCTGCGTGCTGGTGATCGACGCCCTCGACGGGGTGACCGAACAGGATCAGCGGGTGGCCGGACGCATCGAGGAGGAGGGTCGGGCCTGCGTGGTGGTGGTCAACAAGTGGGACGCGATCGAAAAGGACAGCCACACCATGCCGGCGATGGAGAAGGAGTTGCGCGCCAAGCTCTACTTCCTCGACTGGGCGCCGATGCTGTTCACCTCAGCGCTCACCGGCCAGCGGGTGGAGAGCATCTTTGCCCTGGCTTTCCTGGCCGTGGAGCAGCATCGCCGCCGGGTGAGCACCTCTGTGGTGAACGAAGTGCTGCAGGAGGCCCTGAGCTGGCGCTCGCCGCCCACCAGCCGCGGCGGCCGCCAGGGCCGTCTGTACTACGGCACCCAGGTGGCGACCCGTCCGCCCAGCTTCACCCTGTTCGTCAATGACCCCAAACTGTTCGGTGACACCTACCGCCGTTATGTCGAGCGCCAGATCCGCCAGGGCCTCGGCTTCGATGGCTCACCGATCAAGCTGTTCTGGCGTGGCAAGCAGGAGCGCGATGCCGACAAGGAACTGGCCCGCCAGCAGGCCCGCTCCAAAGCCCACAGCGGGATGCATGGCGGCGAACACAGCGAAGACCCCAGTGAGGAGCATGCCGAGACGCGCCCTGAGCGACCCGCCGCAACGAGCTGACCCCTCCGATCGGAAGGCGGCGCCCTGATGGACTGGCTCAGGCAACTCCCGATCGGCCAGTTCGTCGATGGGGATTCCAGCTGGCTGCGCCGCCTCGACCCCCGGCTCAAGCTCGGTTGGACCGTCGCCTTCCTGGTGACGCCGATCCTGGCCGGCCCCCACTGGCGCCTTGCTCTTGTGGCGCTCCTGATCCTGATCACCGCCTGCAGCGGTTTGCCCTGGCGGCTGTGGCGGCTCAGCCTCCCCGCCCTGCTGGCCCTGAGCCTGCTGGTGGGATTGCTCTCGGCCCTTGTGCCGGCTGGAGCGGTTCCGGCGGCCAGCCTCAGCCGTTCCCCCGCCGAGCTGATCCTGGCCCCCACCCCGCCGGCTCAGCCCCCGCCGGAGCGATCCGGAGAAGCCTGGGAAGTGCTGCGCTGGGGGCCTGTCCGGCTCGGGCCCCTGCCGATCGGTCCCCTGGTGGTGAACCGGCGTTCAGCGGAGCTGGGGCTGAACAGCGCCAGCCTGCTGTTCACCCTGATTCACAGCGCCAACCTGCTGCTGGTCTGCACACCGCCGGAGGAGCTGGTCTGGGCCCTGAGCTGGGCGATCACGCCGCTCAAGGCGCTTGACCTGCCGGTCGAGCGGCTCGGCTTCACCCTGTTGCTGGCCCTTCGCTTCCTGCCGCTGGTCCAGGAGGAGTTCCAGAACCTGCTGCGATCGATCGCCACCCGCGCCGTGAACCTGCGCAGGCTTGGCTGGAAGGCCAGCCTCGGCCTGGGTCTGGCGGTGGCGGAGCGGCTGCTCGCCAATCTGCTGCTGCGGGCCGAGCAGGGTGCCGACGCCCTGATGGCCCGTGGCGGCCGCTGGTCGTCCCCTCGCCAGCTGCGCCTGGCGTTGCGGGTGGCGAGAAAGCTCAACTGGGTGGCCGGCCTGGCACTGATCGGCTTGCTTGAACTGCGCTGGCAGTACGGTGCGCTGTGATTGGTAGCTGACAGAACCATCTGTGACCGCAGAGGCGAGTACCGAGCGATACCTCAACCACCCCACCTTCGGACTGCTTTACCAGGTGGCGCCGGCCGGAGAGGGGCGTGATCTGTTCGCCACGCTGTATGCGCAGCGCATGTTCTTTCTGGTCACGATGCAGTCCAGGAACGCCCACTTCGAGGTGATTCCGCTGATGGATGCCCGTCACTACGCCGAGCAGAACCTGGCGCGGGCCCGCCGCGATGGCAGCTCCATGCTGCCCCGCTGGCGCCAGCTCTTCGACCAGACCTTCATCTGAGCGTGGCCGCTTCCGCCGATGACGGCCTCCGGCAGCGCCTGGAGTCGCTGTGGGCTGAGCTGCCCGAGGGCAGCCGGCTGCTGGCGGTGAGCAAGGGTCAGCCGGCAGATCGGATCAGGCGGGCCGTGGCGCTGGGCCAACGGAGCTTCGGCGAGAGCCGCCTCCAGGAGGCGGTGGCGAAGCAGGCCGAGCTGGGTGATCTCGAACCCCTGGACTGGCACTTCATCGGCCGGCTGCAGGCCAACAAGGTGCGGGGTGTGCTGCGTCATTTCGGAACCATTCACTCCCTCGACAGCCTGGAACTGGTCGAGCGGGTGCAACGGATCGCCAGGGAGGAAGGCCTCAGTCCGGCGGTGTTCCTGCAGGTGAAGCTGCGCCCCGATCCTGGCAAGACCGGTTTCGAGCCGGCCGAGCTGGAGCGATTGCGGCCGGTGTTCAGCAGCCTCGCTCCCCTGCGGCTGGAAGGGTTGATGGCGATCGCGCCCCTTGATCTGCCGCCGGGCGAACGCCCGGTGCTGTTCCGCGAGTGTGCCGCCCTCGCCGGTCGCCTCGGTCTGAAGGAGCTCTCGATGGGTATGAGCGGGGATTGGCGGGAAGCGGCGGCGGCGGGAAGCACCTGGGTCCGGATCGGCTCGGCCCTGTTCGGAGCCCGGGCGCTCTGACTCCGCCTGGCCGGCCGGTTGGGCGGGAGAGTGTGTCGAAACGGTGTGTCGGAACAGGATTTTCAGCGACCGGGCCGGTTGCCAGCGCTGACGTGGGACGCTATTCAGGACAAGCTCAACACGAAGGAATTCAAGGTGTCGTTGTTCTCCCGCCTGCGTGCCGTCGTCTCCGGTGACGATTACCTGGAGAGCGACTACGAGGACGAGCTGGATTACGACGCCGGTGAGGCCACCCGGCCGCCGGGCAGCAGCCGTGGCACCGCCGCCGGCCAGCTGGACAGTGGCAGCGGCCTGGCCCTCTCCTCCGATTTCCTGAGCCAGGATCCGTTCGGCGGCAGCAAGGTGGTCGGCATGCCGGGTCTTTCCTCTTCGGCGGCGGAAGTCACCCTGATGGAGCCCCGCAGTTTCGATGAGATGCCCCGGGCCATCCAGGCTCTGCGTGATCGCAAGACGGTGATCATCAACCTCACGATGATGGAGCCGGATCAGGCCCAGCGGGCCGTGGATTTCGTGGCCGGTGGCACCTACGCCATCGATGGTCACCAGGAACGCGTCGGCGAGAGCATTTTCCTGTTCGCCCCCAGCTGCGTCACGGTCACCACCGCCTCCGGCGAGGAGCCTTCCTCCCCCACGATCGTGCCTTCGCGCGATCTGGGCGCTGACACGGAGGCCGCTCCCAGCCCGGCCTGGGGCCGCACCGACATCAGTTCCGGCCACGGCTGATCGGCTTGGCCTCTCCGCTTCGTCTGGGCGTGATCGGCCTGGGCCGCATGGCCCGGGCCCTGCTGATCCCTCTGATCGAAGAGGGGGTGATCCAGCCGGAAGGGGTGCGCGCCGTGGTGGCCAGCGACGCTTCAGCCCAGCGGCTCCAGGCGGAGTTGGGGGTGGCTGTCTCCACCGATGCGGCCCCGGCCTGGGAGCAGCCCGTCATCCTGCTCGCCATCAAGCCCCAGCAGCTGCAGCAGGTGGTCGACCTGGCGCCGCCATTTGATCCGGCCCGGCCACCGCTGCTGGTGTCGCTGCTGGCCGGGGTCAGCCTGAAACGCCTGCAGCAGTGCTTTCCCCATGGCCGGCTGGTCCGGGCCGTGCCGAACACCCCTTGCCTGGTGCGAGCCGGGATCACCGGCCTGGCCTGGGGCGCCACGGTGGAGCAGGAGCAGCGTGATCAGGTCTGCCGCTGGTTCAGGGTGCTCGGCCAGGTGTTCGAGCTGCCGGAAGGCCAGCTGGATGCTTTTCTTGCCCTCGCCTCCTCCGGGCCGGCGATGGCGGCTCTGCTGATCGAAGCGTTGGCCGATGGAGGAGTGGCGGCGGGATTGTCCAGAGCGCTGGCCCAGGAGCTGGCGCTGGCGATGCTGGCCGGATCGGTGGATCTGCTGCAGCAGGGGGATCTCCACCCAGCCCAGCTCAAGGACATGGTGGCAAGCCCGGCGGGCACCACGATCGCCGCCCTGCGCCGGCTGGAGCAAGGCGGCGTGCGCTCGGCCCTGATCGAGGCAGTGCTGGCCGCCGCCGAGCGCAGCAGGGCCCTGGCGAACGGCTGATCCGGGTTCACACTGATCCGGTTCCAGGCTGATCCGATTTCAGACAGATCCGTTTCATACTGATTTGTCTTCAGACTGATTTGCTTCAGCTCTCCGTTCGGGGCGCCCCCAGCCTGGGCTCCGTGCCGGCAACCAGACGGCTCAGATTGGCGCGATGCCGCCAGACCACCAGCAGCGTGGTGAGGATGGCCAGGGTCAGGTAGGCCGGCCGCAGTCCGGTTCCGGCCGCGGCGAAATCGGCCAGCATCAGCAGCGGCAGGCTGAGGGCGGCAACCACGCTCGACAAGGACACGATCCGGCTCAGTGCCAGCGTGGCCAGAAACAGGCCGAAGCAGGCCAGCCCCACCGCAGGCACCAGGCCGAGCAGCATCCCCAGGCCGGTGGCCACGGCTTTGCCGCCCTTGCAACCCAGCCAGATCGGCCAGCTGTGGCCGGCCAGGGCGGCCAGGCCGGCCCCCACCACCCACCAGTCGCCGCTGGCGCTGGCGAGCAGCGGTTGCAGCAGGATCCGCGCCAGCAGCACGGCGGCGCTGCCCTTGAGAACATCGAGCAGGAACACCACCAGAGCAGGGCCCTTGCCCACCTGGCGCAGCACGTTGGTGGCACCGGTGGAGCCGGAGCCCAGCTCCCGGAGGTCCACACCGGCCAGCCATTTGCCGGCCAGCCAGCCGAAGGGGATCGAGCCGAGCAGGTAGCCCGACAGCAGGGCGATCACGGTGCTCAAGGCTGGTCCTCGTCGAGGGCCAGTTCCTGCGGAGAGGCGGCGAAGGCCAGCCAGAGCGGGAACTGCAGGATCGGAATATCCACCACCTCTTCGCCGCCATCGACAACGATGAACGGCAGTTCGCCCCTTTCCTCGAGCCGGTCGGCCCGCTCGATCAGGGCATCGGGCCGCTCGAACAGGACGATGCCGCTGTTCGGTCCGAAGTCCTCCCGGGCCAGCCCCAGGCAGTCCTGCAGACCCCGGCGCCATTCGCCGAGGCGCTCCGGCCGGCCGGCCAGAACCAGGGTCTGGAAGCGTTCCCCGTAGAGCTCACCGAGGATGGCGATGGCAGCGGCCACCACCAGGGCGTTGCGGTTGCGACTGCCGCAGCTCGCCTGGGCTCCCCGTCCGCCCTGGCTGAGGAACCAGTCTTCGAGCAAGGCGGCGGCAGGCGCCTCGAGGCTGCGACGCAGCTTCCAGGGGTCGGCGTAGAAGTCGGGCTGGCCCAGGAAGCCCTGCAGCTGGCTGCGGATCAGGGTTTCGTCCTGGCTGAACTGGCCCGCCGATGCCACCACCTCCACGGCGGGTTCGGCTGCGGCCGGAGCGGCTGCGGCCTGATCGAGGGGGGAGGGCTGCACCAGCAGAGGCGGCACCACCAGCTCGATCTGCTCCGCCTGGCTGGCCAGATCCTGCAGGGCCACCACGAGGTAGTCCTGGAAGCCCTTCAGCCGCCGGGCGATCGCGTCCGACTGGCCGGCGAAGCTGCTGGTGAGTTCCTTCTGGAGCTGATCGCGGCGGCTTTCCAGGCCGCGAATCTCCGCTTCGAGCGTCTGGCGCTGCTGAAGCAGCTCCTGCAGAGCCAGCTCCTGCCAGGCGGTCGGTGCTGGTTCGGGGGTGGGGGGGGAGGCGTCGGTCATCTCGGGGCGCTGAGGTGCAGGTCGAGCTGCTGGCGCAGGGCGGTGGCATCAAACAACACCGGCAGCAGATGGATGCTGCGCTGTTCACGGAAATAGAACAGCACCGGCAGGGGCCACCAGAACAGGGTCCAGCCCAGCCACTCCTGGTAAGGGAAGCGGCGCAGCAGGCTGTTGCCCCGCCAGACCAGCAGGTCCTCCTCGCCGAACTGAAGCCGCAGCAGGGCGGTCTGCAGCAGCAGGAAGAGGCCGAGCACACCAACACCGCCGGCCAGCCAGACGCTGCCGCCCCATCGGGGCAGCAGCAGGCTGGCGCCGGCCAGCAGCAGCACCCCGAGGGGCACCCAGGCACGGGGGGCGAGGATCACCCCGGTGGTTTCAGCCGGGGATGGCCCGACCGTTGGTGAGCTGGTCCCTTCGGAGTGGGGGGCTGGAGGAGCGGGGATGGTCATGGGGATGGGTGGAGATGGCTCATGGCTGGTCCCATGCTGGGAGTTGGGCCGCTCACTCGCCGAAGAGCAGTTTGGTGAGCAGCACGTCCATCAGGCTCACCGTGACCAGGATCATCACCACGGCACCGGTGGTGCTGGTGCCCACCTCCTTGGGACCGCCCCTCGTGGTGAGGCCCCAGCCGCAGGAGATCACGGCGATCTGCAGGCCGAACACCACCGCCTTGATCAGCATCGAGGGCAGGTCGCTCGGCTCCAGCCAGATACGGACGGAGTTCCAGAAGACGGTGGGTGGAATCGAGAACAGCAGGGTGCTGCTCACCTGCCCCGACCAGACCCCGACCGCAAAGAACACCATGCACTGCACCGGTGCCATCACCACCAGGGCCAGCACGCGGGGCACCACCAGATACTCGACCGGATCGGTGCGCAGCATCGTGATCGCGTCGATCTGTTCGGTCACCTTCATGGTGCCCAACTGGGCGGCGTAGGCCGTGGCCACCTTGCCTGTGAGCAGGGTGGCCGAGAGCAGGGGGGCGATTTCCCGTGCCAGGCCTACCGAAAGGATTCCCCCAACGGCGACACCGGCGCCCTGCTTGGTCAGTTCCGCCGCCACCTGGATGTTGAACACCGTGCCGGCGGCCAGGGCGGTGATCGCCACGATCAGAAACGTGCCCGGCCCCGCTTCCAGCATCTGCTCCGAGAGGTCGTTGAGGTTGACGCGGCCCCGGGCGATGGCCGTGATCGTCTGGCCGCCGATCAGACAGCTGGCGCCAAGACGGTTGAGCCAGCGCGGTGGTTTCATCGTGTTGCCTGCTGGAGATGGAGCCCTCTTTCCGGCCAGCGGCGCATCACCAGCAGGCCCAGCACCACCAGGGTGGCCGGGATCAGGCCCATGCACAGACGGATCGCGATCAGGGCGGCGCCGGGCTGGAGGATGCCGTTGGCGGCCACGTAGCCGCTCAGGCTCATCAGGTTGCCGAAGGAAAACAGGGCCAAGCTGATGCAGATCTTCTGGGTGAAGACCATCCAGGCGCTGTAGAGCCCGGCGGGTTTTTCGGGGTCGGCGTCGATGGCGTCCGGCAGCAGGGCCCAGGGAATCAGGTAGGCGGTGGAAGCCCCCACACCCACCAGCATGATCACGAAGACAAGCGCCGCCAGCCGCAGGCCGTTGGCGACCGAACCCAGCGGCGAGAGGCCGGCATCGAGGGGGATCAGCACCATGGCGAGCAGGCAGCCGCCGATCCAGAGCGCCGTTCCCCGATGCAGCGCCTTGATGCGGCCCTGATGGTGGGAAAAACGGTTCCAGATCTGCAGCCCCACCAGCGTGCTGATCTGAAACGGCAGGAGGATCCAGTTGCTCCAGTTCACCGGCAGCCGCATCACCACCGGGAGGTAGATCAGCGCCGCGGTCTGCATGATCTGCAGGGCGCACCAGAGCATCAGGTAGAGGCCGAGCACTTTGAGAAAGCGGCTGTTGCGGCCCACGCGCCGCAACAGCCGCCGGGTGGATCCGTGCTGGCTGCTGGGCCGCTGGCAGTGACGGGCCGCTGGGGCGATGCCCCAGGCGCAGAGCAGGGTGAACACCGCGATGATGCTGCCGGAGAGCACGCCCACCTTCAGGAAGCTGGTGGGATCGGCGTGGTTGGTGAGCAGCAGGCCGCCGAGCACGATCCCCACCAGACCGGCGATGATCGAGCCGGTGAAACGGGCCGTGTTCAGCTGGGTGCGCAGCCTGGTGTCCGTGGTGAGTTCAGCCGCCAGGGCCGCATAGGGCAGGTTGACGCAGGTGTAAAGGCTGTTGGCCACCACCGAGATGGCCACGAAGAAGGTGAACTTCACCCAGAGGCTCCCGGGCGGGAGCCACCACATCATCGCCATGGCGAAGCCGAGCGGGATGGCGCTCCAGAGGATCCAGGGAAGCCGCGGACCCCAGGGGCTGCGGGTCTTGTCGCTGAGCCAGCCCACCAGCGGATCGTTGATCGCATCCCAGAGGCGGGCCAGCATCAGCACGAGCCCTGCCATCCAGGCGGGCAGGCCGGCCGCTGCGGTGTAGAAGATGAACAGGTAGAAGCCGATCAGCGACGCCGCCATGCCGGTGCCGGCATCGCCGAGGCCATAGGCCACCAGCAGGCGCCGTCTGGCGGGCGCCGAAGCATCGATGGCATCGTTCACGCCCGGCTGCCGGTCGAGGGGAGCGAGGGGCGAGGGGGCGTCCGGTTCAGGAGCGATTCTCAACGGGCCGGTGCCGCACGCAGGCCATAATGCTTCAGCCGGATGGACCGTGGAACGCACCCGTGCCACCAGGGCCGTCGGCTGGTACATGTGTATCAGCGCGGGTGTAGTTTAGTGGTAAAACCTCAGCCTTCCAAGCTGATGATGCGGGTTCGATTCCCGCCACCCGCTTCTTTTTCTCAATGAGGGTTTTCGACCGAAAGCCTTTGCTTTCACAGTCATTTGGTCTGCTTGCGACCGCCAGCACGTGCTGGCCGATGCCAAGCTGTGAGACGAACATCTCACTAGGCATCTCACAAGCCGGCGGCTCGTGATTGGGATGTGTCGATCAGGGCCGTCGTGTCTCACGCCCTGTCTCAGCGGGGATGTCGCAGGGGCTGGACGGTGCTCAATCACCAGGGGCATGTCCGGCTGAACATCGCCGCAGGGGCTGATGGCGGCAGGCGGCGACAGGTTCTGATGCCGATTCCGTGGCAGTGCAATCAGGTCGATCAGATCCGCGATGCCGTGGTTCAGGTCTACGGAATATTCCAGAAGGGCATCGAGCACGACGCTTGTGTTCCGCGAATGCTCTGTGTTGATGAGCACGGCGCTGATATGCGTGGAGTGAATGCTGGCCCCGACTTGTTGCCGGGCGACGTTGGTCGTCCCCGCCCCATGGGTAGGGCAGCCCAGCTTGCCCCCGGGGATTGGGAAGAGCTGATCGCTGCCTTTCTGGAGCACAAGCTGATCGGCGGCGAGATCAAGCCTTCGACCTGGCACCGGGTGTACCGCCACCACATGAAGCATGTACTCAGTGCCATGGCCGCGCCGGCTCCGCCCCAGAACGCCAAGCAGCTGCTTGAATCAATGGCGAGGATCTGGGCGGATAGGCCGGGGGGCGCACGCGCCAGATCCAGATTCAGACCACGGCCGCACTGCTGCGATGGGGTATTGGCGAGCGGCCCCTGGGGGAGCATGGGAGCCGCCACAGGACCTCGCCATGTTTGTGGGGCGATCCCGCGCTGCCAAGGCCATCACAACCTCTTTGGAGGTCGAGCACATCTTGGCGATGGTGCAGGCCATCCCAGATCCCCGCTGGCGCTTCGCCTTTCAGCTGATGGCGGTGTACGGCCTTCGTCCAGAAGAGCTCCAGCACCTGCAGATCCGTCAGGGTCGGCTTTGGTGCAAGTATGAAATGGTCGCTTCCCGTGGCAAGACCAGGCCTCGGCTTCTTCGGGTCCTGCCTTGTGATGATTGGGCAGACGGCTGGAGCCTGGAGGCGAGGTTTTCAACGCAGAAACTGCCGCCGATGCAGCCTGGCCTCGGTGGTGGCTACGTAGGCCACTACCTGATGAACCGACCACTCTGGAAGGAGCTGCGGCGCGAGTACGAGGCCAATGGGGAGAAGCTCGTGCCCTACTCCTGCCGGCACGGTTACGCCCACCGAGCTCACGTGGTCTGCGACCTGCCCCCGAAGGTGGTGGCCGCGGCAATGGGCCACAGCGTGCAGACCCACCTGGCCGCTTACAGCCGCTGGTGCGGCGATGACATGGTGGATGACGCTTTCGCGAAGGCAGAGCAGCGGTTGGGCCAGGACCTACGCGCTCAAAGCTCAGCGGCGCAATCCCGCACGGCTTGAGAGAACCTGCTCAAGCCTTGTCCCTCCAGGGTCGCCAGGTACTCCTCAACTGTTTTGGGAGGATTTTTCAGGCTGGCCCGGTGCAGTCGCATCGCCGTGCAGACTCTCCCTCCATCCAGATTCAACTGATCCACCAGAAACGGGTCGGGATGGCACGCGCAAATCCCATAGCTCGCCAAGGCGCGCTCCGGGAAATCATCCAGGTTGAAGGTGAGGATCAGATCGGCCCCGCACTTGATGGCGGCTGCCAGGACATGGCGGTCGTCCGGATCAGGCAACTCCAGGGCTGTAATCAGGGTCTGATGGCCATCCACCAGAGCATCGCGCACGTGAGCGTTCATCAGCGAGCGGGTGCGCTCCAGCTGCTGTCTTGTGAGATCAGAGCGGTTCCGCAGCACTGCCGTGATCCACTCGTTGTGAATCTGATCGCTCCAGCGGGCTCGGTAGAGATCTGTGAGCGCTAGCTGCATCAGCAGATCGCGAAGGGGAGCCGGATAGAGAACGCACGCGTCGTACACGACGGTGAAGCGATTCACCTCAGTAGCCCATGCCGAGCTCCTGGGACTGGGCGGCCAACTCATCAAGGTCAGCGGCACGATGCTGATCGATGGCGTGCTTATAGGCCATCAGATCGGCCAGGCGGATGCGCCGATGTGTGCCGATCTTGCGGAAGGAGATCTCCCCTCGCTCCAGTCGCTCGATCAGGAAGGGCCGCGACACATTCAGCAGATCTGCGGCCTGCTGGGTGGTTAGTTCGGCGTGCACTGGCATCAGCGTCACGGCATTGCCCTGGGCCATCTGCACCAGGATTCCCTGCAACAACTCCAGCACTGCGGTCGTGATCGGGATGGAGGCGCGCTGGCCGCCTTCCAGATCGAGGGTCAGGCTGGCTTGCCGCAGGCCATAAGTAGCCCGAAACCGCGCGAGATCCCGCAGGCTCGCTTCTGCGGCCTGTGCCGCCTCGGCCGTGGGGATAACGGGCTCAAGGGAACTTGGGAGAGCCACGGGCATGGAACGAGTGGGCAGGCCACCTCAATATTAATCGAAATAATCGCAGCAAACGCAGCTTCCGCAAGAGCGTTGGACTGGCGCGTCCCATGCCTGCTCA
Source organism: Synechococcus sp. CS-1325 (assembly GCA_025128135.1). GTDB lineage: Bacteria > Cyanobacteriota > Cyanobacteriia > PCC-6307 > Cyanobiaceae > Regnicoccus. The sequence continues at coordinate 8,173 of JAHLYW010000006.1, read as the reverse complement.
GACCCATGTCTGGTCGATTGCGCCTGGCTCCACTTCGATGGGCCTGCTGCTGCTCGCCGCGGTGGAGATGGCAACCGTGCTGATCCAGGTTCCTGCCAAGGCCGCTGGCGACACCTTGCATCAATCGGTGCAGGTCCTGCAGCGGTTTCCCTTTCGGCCCGACTGCGACGGCAACACCAAGAAGATCTTGGCCTGCCAGTGGCGCCAGCGGAATCAGGATGACGCCACGCTGCAGCGCCTGCTGGGTAACTAAGCCCTGCTGGAGCGATGGCGCGCTAGCCGCCGACGGGTCTGTGAGCGAGCTGCGACGAAGGTAGAGGGGGGCTCGATCCACCCCATCGCCTGGCTGATCTGTGAGACCGGCCTCGATCCAACTTTGTTCCAGCAGATCAGCCAGCCCCTGATCCCCTGATTGGACCTCGACGTCTACCGGTGGAGTCGGCGGTGCTGACCCAGACCCGCTGACGGGGTGTCGTTGTGGCGGCGTCCATCAGGCTCCTGCCAGCTGGGAGCGGAAGCGCCTCAGCGTCTCGAGCAGCCAGGAACGGCGGTAGCTCTTGACCTGACGGGGTGCACCATCGACGAACTGCTGACGGCACGGGGGGTCTTGGCCGAAGTCCTCGCGATAGGCCGAGGCCAGGGCGTTCCCGCTGATCGGTATTTGTTGCGAGGCAGCACCTCCTCGAACACCTCCAGCCAGGCATCGCTCAACGCCAGCTCGTTGTCCCTAGGGATGGCGGGAAGCATCCCGGAGCTCGCTGTGAGCACGCTGCTCCGGACGATGTCCTTGAACAGGAGCTCGTCGCGCTGATCCAGACCGCCGAGCCGCTCGAACAGCCCGATACTGCGCTCCACCAGGGCAACCCAGCTTGCCCCCGGGGATTGGGAAGAGCTGATCGCTGCCTTTCGGGAGCACAAGCTGATCAGCGGCGAGATCAAGCCTTCGACCTGGCCATGCTGATCGCGCCCCAGAACGCCAAGCAGCTGATGGAAGCACTGGTGCGGATCTGGGCGGACAAGCCAGGGGGCCGCACCCGTCAGATCCAGATTCGGTTGACCGCCGCCCTGCTGCGTTGGGGCGTGGCGGAGCGGCGGCTTGGTGAGGACTTGGAGCCGCCGCAGGACCTTGCGGTGTTTGTGGGGCGATCCCGTGCTGCGAAAGTCATCACGACTCCGTTGGAAGTCGAGCACATCCTTGCTTTGGTGCATGTACGAAAAGGTCGCCTTCCGCGGCAAGACCCGGCCACGAGTGCTTCGGGCCCTGCCTTGTGATGATTGGGCGGATGGGTGGCGCCTTGAGGAACGCTTCCCAACCCAGGAGCTTCCGCCGATGCAGCCTGCTCTGGGTGGTGGCTACGGGGGCCACTACCTGATGAACCGAACCCTCTGGCAGGAGCTGCGGCGCGAGTACGAGGCCAAGGGCGAGAAGCTCATGCCCTGCTCGTGCCGGCACGGCTACGCCCACCGTGCCGACCCACTTGGCGGACTACAGCCGCTGGTGCGGGGATGACGTGGTGGATGACGCTTTCGCGAAGGCAGAGCAGCGCCTGGGCCAGGGCCTGCGAGCTCACAGCTCAGCGGCGTAGCCCAGGTGAATGCGGACATGTGCCCAACGCCTGGCCGCCTTCTGGGAGGTGGGCGCCCTGGGAATCCAGCCAGCCAACGCAAGACCTACTCCAAGACCTTCTTTGCGACCTATGGTGAGACTCCTGCCTGGTCTGATCTGCTGATGGCGCACCGCGTGCTCACCGAGACAGCCGTGAGCATCTCGGAACACAAGAAGAACCCAATGGCCACCGTGGCGGCCGGAGAGGGGATGGCCGTCGCGGTGCTCAACCGCAACCAGCCGGCCTTCTACTGCGTGCCGGCCAGGGCCTACGAAGAGCTGATGGATCTTGTGGACGACCTTGAGCTGGGTCGCATCGCCGATGCCCGGCTGGCGGACGGCCAGAAGCCGGTGCGGGTCACCCTCGATGCCCTTTGAGCTGGCTTTTCACCCGGAGGCCCTGCGGGAATGGCAGAAGCTGACGATGGGAATCCGGGAGCAGTTCAAGAACAAGCTGGCCGAACGGCTGATTGAGCCCCGGATCCCGGCCAGCAAGGTGCGTGGATCCACCACCCGCTACAAAATCAAGCTGCGGGCAGCGGGATTCCGCCTCATCTACGAGGTGCGGGAACACGAGGTGCTGGTGCTTGTCGTGGCGGTGGGCAAGCGGGAGCGCAATGCTGTCTATCGCCAGGCCGACCAGCGCTGAGGCCCTTACCCCATGGCCGAATCCAGGCCCTCTGAGCTGAATCAGCTCCGCCAGGAAAACGCCCGACTGATGGCCTTGCTGGAGGCTCACGGCATCGCCTGGCGCTCCAGCGGACCTGACCCAGCAGAACCCACACCGGTTGCGGAGCAGCCCCCTGCCAAGGGTCTTGTTTCGCCACAGGAGAAGGTGGCGCTCTTCCGGCGCCTCTTCCGTGGCCGTGACGATGTCTACGCCCTGCGCTGGCAGAGCAGCAGCAGCGGGCGATCGGGCTACGCGCCGGCCTGCGCCAATGAGTGGCGAGCTGGCATCTGCGAGAAACCGTGGATTGCCTGCCGCGACTGCCAGCACCGGGAGCTGTTGCCCCTGACGGATGCGGCGATCTACGGCCATCTGGCCGGTGACCACACCCTCGGCCTCTACCCCCTGCTTGAGAATGACCACTGCCACCTGCTGGCTGTCGACTTCGACGAGCAGGACTGGCGCGAAGACGCGCGGGCCTTCCTGCGCTCGTGCCGGGAGCTTGCGGTGCCGGCAGCGCTGGAGATCTCCCGCTCCGGGGAGGGAGCCCACGTGTGGGTGTTCTTCGAGGGGGCCGTACCGGCTCGGGAGGCCCGCCAGCTGCGCCTCAGCTCCTACGACCGGCTCTTCCCCAACCAGGACACCATGCCCAAGGGCGGCTTCGGCAACCTGATCGCCCTGCCTCTTCAGAAGGACCCCCGGCAGCGGGGCAGCAGTGTCTTCGTGGATGACGACCTGCAGCCCTATCCCGATCAGTGGGCCTATCTGGCGTCTCTGCAGCGCTTCTCCGTGACGGGTCTGCAGACCGTGATTCAGACCGCCACCGGCGGCGCCCATCCCCTCGATCTCACCTTCATCGACGAGGAGGACCTGGCGACCCCATGGAAGGCACCTCCTCCGATTACGAAGCTCAGCGGACCGCTGCCCGCCTCGATCACCCTCACCCTGGCCGATCGGCTCTATGTGGAGCGCTCGGGGTTGCCGCAGCAGCTGCTCAATCGCCTGATCCGCCTCGCCGCCTTTGCGAACCCGGCTTTCTACAAAGCCCAGGCGATGCGCCTGTCGGTGTGGGACAAACCGCGGGTGATCGGCTGCGCGGAAAATTTCCCGCAGCACATTGCCCTGCCGCGGGGCTGCCTGGAGCCGGTGCAGACCCTGCTGCAGGAGCAGGCGATCGGCTGGGAGCTGGTGGATGAACGAAACAACGGCTCACCACTGGAGCTGGTGTTCGCGGGCCAGCTGCGCGATGACCAGGAAGCGGCGGTGGAGGCGATACTCAGCCATGACATTGGCGTGCTGAACGCGCCGACCGCCTTCGGGAAAACCGTCGTGGCGGCGGCGATCCTGGCTCGGCGGGGTGTGAACACCCTTGTGCTGGTGCATCGGGCGGATCTGCTGCGCCAGTGGAAGGAGCGGCTGCAGGCCTTCCTGGACGTCGTGCCCGAGGCGATCGGTTCAATCGGTGGGGGCAAGGCCAAACCCACCGGACAGCTCGACATCGCCGTGATGCAGTCGCTGGTGCGCAAAGGCGAGGTGAACCCCGTGCTGCATAGCTACGGGCATGTGATCGTGGACGAATGCCATCACATCGCCGCCGCTTCCTTTGAAGCGATCCTCAGGCAGGTGAAGGCCCGCTATGTGCTGGGGCTGTCCGCCACCCTGGTGCGCCGCGACGGTCTGCAGCCGATCCTGTTCATGCAGTGCGGACCCATTCGCCACACCGCCGAGCGGCCCGCCGGGGCGCCCCAGACCCTGGAGCTGCTGAGCCGCGCCCATCAGCTCGAGGGGCTGCCAACCGATCTGGCGATCCAGGAGCTGATGCGCCGGCTGGCGGAGGATCAACGGCGCACGGACCGGATCTTGGCCGAGGCCCTCGCCTGCTGGGGAGAGGGCCGCAAGCTGCTGCTGCTCAGCGAGCGCACGGACCACATCACAGCGATCTCCGCTGCGCTGGCTGAGCAGGTGCCGAACCTGTTTCTGCTGCATGGCCGGCTGAGCGCACGCCATCGCAGCGCCACCCTTGCTGCGCTGGAGGCGTTGCCGCCGGGGGCGCCCCGCACCTGCTGGCCACCGGGCGCCTCGTGGGAGAAGGCTTCGACCACCCGCCGCTCGACACCCTGCTGCTGGCAATGCCCGTTTCCTGGAAGGGCACCCTTCAGCAGTACGCCGGCCGTCTGCACCGGCAGCAGTGCTGCAAGACCAGCGTGCGCATCATCGACTGGCTCGACCTCGGCCATCCTGTGCCGCAACGCATGTGGGAGCGTCGGCTGCGGGGATATCGGGCCATGGGGTATTCGCTGATTTCAGGTCAGTAGCCCATGCCGAGCTCCAGTGCCTGAGCGGTCAGTTCATCAAGGGCTGCAGCTCGCCGCAGATCGATGGCCTGCTTGTCCTTCATGAGGTCGTCCAGGCGGATGCGCCGATGGGTGCCGATCTTGCGGATAAGATCTCGCCTTGCTCCAGCCGCTCCATCAGGAACGGCCGCGACAAATTCAGCAGATCTGCGGCTTGCTGGGTGGTGAGCTCAGCAAGGAGCGGCTGTGATTTCATGGCCCTGCTTTGGATTGGTGTGTTCGTCCAGTGCCGGCATCAGGCCCAGCTCTGGATCGCCCAGCGGCTGCCACTCAGCCTGATGCGGGCAAATGCGGCCAATTCCTGGGGGGTGAGCAACACCCGCACGATCAATCGCTACCTCGATCTGGGCCGCAAGCGGATGGTGGCCGAGCTGATCAACAACCGCCTGGAGCACCAGGCGCAGCACATCTATGCCCTCTACGACTGCGCGCGCCGGGCGATGGATGCCGAGCAGTTCTCCGCTGCAGTCGGGGCCCTGCGGGTGATCGCCGAGATCGGCGGACTGCTGCGGGCGCCGATCAAGCCACCGGAGGCGAAGTAGGCCATGACATGAGCCCAACCACCGGCATGCTGGCGATCAGGCCGCCCCGGCCTCCCAAGGCTGAGCCTGATGCAACTGGGCTGACCTCCAGCGGCGGCCTGCTGCACTCCCCGCAGCACGGCGACCCCTGGGGTGATCTCGGCCTGCTCGGTGTTCCCGACCCTTCCATAGCGGCCGCCAGCACGGCGCCGCTGAGCTTCCGGGAGTTCATCACTGAGGCCTACCCCCGCTACGGCTTCCACCGCTGGGCGCTGGTGCTGATTGCCCTGCTGCAGGCGATCGCCGATGGCCAGCTCTCGCGCCTGATCGTCACCTGCCCGCCGCGGCTGGGGAAATCGCTGCTGGTCTCCAAGCTCTTCCCCGCCTACTTCATCTACCGCCACCCGCATCTCTTCGCCGCCATCGCCAGCTACTCCGGTGAGCTGGCCTATGCCCACTCCCGCGAGGCGCGCCACTTCTACCGCGTCACCGGCAACCAGCTCTCCAAGGATTCCGCGGCGGTCGGCAACTGGCTCACCACCCAGCGCGGCGGTTGCATCGCCGCTGGTGTGGATGGGCCGTTCACGGGCAAGGGCTACAGCCTCGGCGTGATCGATGACCCCTACAAGGGCCCCGCCGATGCGGGCTCGGCCCGGGTGCGCTCGCGCATCGAGGACTGGCTCAAGGCCGTCTGGTTCACCCGCGCTGAACCCCAGTTCACCGATGCCGGTGATGGCGCCCTGCAGCGCAACCTCTCGGCCCAGGTGATCGTGCTCACCCGCTGGGACCACGAAGACGTGATCGGTTGGCTGCTGGCCCAGGAAACCGGTGATGCCCCCCAGGAGTGGCATGTGCTCAACCTCCCGGCGATTGCCGAGCACTCTGCCGATCGCCTGAGCTTCCCGAAGTCCTGCACGCTGGAGCCGGACTGGCGCCAGCCGGGCGAGGCGCTCTGCCCCGAGCGGTTCCCGCGGAGCGAGCTGCTCAAGATCCGCTCCCGTGTGGGTTCCTACTGGTGGAACGCCCTCTACCAACAGCGGCCCTCTCCGGCCCAGGGGGCGATCTTCCAGCGGGCCTGGATCAAACCGCCGTTCTCACGTGAGCAACCACGGCGATTTGTCCCGATCGTGCTCTCCTGCGACCTGTCGTTCAAGGGGGAAGAGAAGAACGATCACTGCGGCTTCGTGCTGATGGGTCTGCTGCTGCCAGATACGGCAGGGCAACAAGCGCCAAGGCCGCAAGCGGCAGAGCCTCTGGCCCCGCAGCTGGAGCTGGAGGTGATCTGGGCGGCCCGTCATCACTTTGATCTACCCCAGACGCTGCGCTTTCTGCTCTCCACCCTCGCGGCCCTCGATGCTCAGGGACTGCGCCCACATGCGGTGCTGATCGAGGACGCAGCCAATGGCCCGGCGGTGCAGCAGACGCTTAAGCGCAAGGTGCCGGGACTGCTGCCGATCCCCGCCCGAGGTAGCAAGGAATCCCGCGCCTATGCCGTCGCGCCGCTGCTGGAAGCAGGCCAGGTGCGTTTCCACCACCGCGCTGCGCCGCTGGTGGAGGATCTGCCCCGCTTTCCCAAGGGCAGCAAAGACTTGGTCGATGCCTTTGGGCATGGGGCCCTGTGGCTGGAGACGCGTTACTGGCGGGGCTTGGGCATCAAGCGCGATCCGCTGCCGATGCTGCTTTCTCGGTGACGCCGTGACCCAGCTTCTGCTGCTGGTTCATGCGAGCGCAACGGATGTTGTCGTTCCTTCGCCGCGGCTACGCCGCCGGCGGCGGCTGCCCTGCGTTCATCAGCAGCTCGTCTTTGCCTTCCCTTATCAACAGACACGCCGACCCCGCAGATGCCGGCCGGAGCACCCTCAGGCGGCGGTCCATGCCCTTGCCCTCGGCCACCTTGACCTGGCGGACAAGATCGCCGGCAACTTCGCACGCCGCACCACGCATCCCTTTGATGACCTGCGCCAACTCGCGGTGATCGGTCTGCTCAAGGCTGCTGCCCGCTTCGATGGCACGGGTGGACGCTCCTTTCGCCCCTACGCCCGCACCTACGCCAACGGCGAGATCACCCACTACCTGCGCGATCATGGCTTTGCGATCAAGGTGCCGCCGTCCTGGCGGGATCTCTACGCCAGTGGGCAGAAGTTGCTGCGGGAAGGACTGTCGACCGATGCATTGCCGGAGCGGCTGGGGATCACGGTCGAGCGCTGGCGGGAGATTCAGGAGGCCTGTTCGATCACGGTGATTGCGTTGCAGGTTGATACTGAGGCGACTGACCACTACATGTAGACCACCAACAGCTTGTGGTGCTTTTCTCCACCGCAACAGCGCAATGCCTTTATCCCATGGCAATGACAGTTGAGAGATTAACTGTATGGCTCAGTGCCTACCTTCAGTACCTGTAATCAGGGCGAGGCAGCTGAACAGCCACCTACGCTCTGCTGACAACAGGTGATCATAAATGGGAAGACACATATCTACTGTCGGCTAAATGTTTACATGCGCTGTTAACACCCCAAGCCATAAGCGGAAAATAAGTTAATAAATACAATGTGCAAGCAATCACTCCCGGCTTCTGTGACTGGATGATCGACAATAATCTATCTTGGCGGCTACATTATTAAGGAATTCTAGCTTCTGAATCAGTTTCCTAATGAACGGTCAAGATGTCTCTGTACATGAATTGATGTGACACATGGCTGCGCTCCCCCGCCAGTCCTGAAAAAGGTATACCATCCCTCATCTTGCGCAACAGTTGAAAGATGTTACTTTAGGGGACCTCGAAATATTGCCACTTTTGAGGCAATATTGAGAAGCCACAAGGAAATCCTCTGCACGTGCAGATGCTCCTGACGACTGGTATCAAGTACTTTTAGTCGAGTCGGTTTTCTCCCTGTCGAATGATCAGGAGGCCGGCGTTGCCTTTGAGTTGCAATGCAGGTATCGAAGAAAGTTGTAAGTCAGATTACGCAGTCCCCACCAAGCTCTCGTTCTGGCCAATCCAATCCGCCTCGTCAGCTTGCCGCGC
>JAHLYW010000047.1 GCA_025128135.1 Synechococcus sp. CS-1325 | reverse complement strand
GAGCGTGGCCGCGCTGAAATGGGCTGAGCTGAAATGCTCTGCGCTGAGGGGGCCGGGGAGGGTGCCGGGGATATCGATCCCCTGCCGCTCAACTGTCACGGGATCCGCTGGCTCGGGATCCGGCAAGGCGTGGGGGGTGAGCGGGAGCACGGCCTGCTCAGCAGCGGGCGGGAGTGCCGCCCCCCGGGAGGCCCTCTGCCGCTTGAGCCGCTCGTAGAGCTCCTCTCCAAGCACCCCCTTGACCAGACGGATCACGGTGTTGGGGCTGCAGCCAAAGCCACTCGCCAGTGCCTGGGTCGACTCACCCTGGCGGTAGCGTTCCACCAGCTGGTGTTTCTGCTCGTCGCTGAGCCGGATGGCCGCCATGGAACAAGGTTGCGCAGCCGCTCACCTTAGGCTGCGCCAGTGGGCCGTTAGCTCAGCCGGATAGAGCATGCGACTTCTAATCGCACGGTCGCTGGTTCGAATCCAGCACGGCCCGTTTCCCGATCCTCTCCACCCCGGGCAGCCTGGCGATCAGCCAAAAGCCTGGCCAGGGAACCCTGACGCCAGAACAGTTCAGTAGCAAACAATTCGTTGATTGACGGCTTCTGTCACCAGTCTTGATGAATTGCTTGATCTGCCGTTCCCATGGCCCAGTCCCGTCAGGTGGAGATTGTTCAGCTTGAGCGCGTCAGCGCCGGCCGCACCACCTTCTGCCAGGCCCAGTCCAGCCACGAAACCCTGATCGCCGAGCTGGCCCCCCAGCAGCCCTGGGAGCTGTTCTGCCATCGCCACCAGACCGACCAGCTGATCCTGTTGAGGGGTTCGCTCGATCTGGTGGTGCTGCAGAACGCCCGGCTCGAGCGGATCACCCTGAGGGAGGACGAACCTGTGCTGGTGCGCATCCCCCCGGGAGTTCCCCATGGGGCGATCAACAACGGACGACGCTCGGCCATGGTTGTCAATGCCGTGATCCGGCATGGCCCCAGCGATCCGCGCGACTTCAGATCCCGGCCGGTTCCGGCGGCCCTGCGCCCCCAGTGGGAGGCACTCACCGGTGGGCCTGCCTAAGCAGCCTCCAGATTGGTCGTATAACGCCATGGGTTTGATCAAGCAACAGCCTGTCTTGCAGGTCATAGCCTTGGCTCATCGACGCTTAGGAGTTCGCTGAAAAACCCGGCGGGATCTGCGAAAACTGGGCAACCACTCAGTTGTCAATGCGAGATCAGCAGGAGCGCAGCGGTTCACTGTTCTCCTACGTCTCGATCGAGGCTCTGATCCCGGCCAACCATCCGCTCAGGCGGATTCGAAAGCTGGCGGATCAATCAGTCCCTCGATCGGCTGATCCCCACCTTCTGCGCTCTGTATGCCTTGGAAGGCCGCCCATCGGTTCCACCGGAGCAACTGTGCTGCTGGCCTCGCTGCTGCAGGCCTTCTACGGCATCCGCTCGGAGAGGCTGCTGCAGGATCAGCTCCACTACAACCTGCTGTTCCGCTGCTACGGGTTCACCGGGCCTGCGGTCACGTCGGCCTGAGCCCTAACGATCCGATCTGGTATCTGAACAGGTATGGCCTCCGGCAGACTGCGTCTACACCAAAAACCGCGAGCGCCTCCTCAACGAGGACTTCATTGGCAAGTTCCTCGAGAAGCTGAAAGATGCTCCCGAAGTCAAACCACTGCTCGCTAGCGAACACTTCTACGTGGTCGACACGCTGTTGCAGGCCTGGGCGTCACACGCTTTCCAGGAGCGGATCGATGGGCAGGAGGATCCTCCGCCTCCGCCCTCAGGTTCTGGCGAGGGATTCGGTGCGCCCAAGAAAGCTAAGAAGCGGGCAAAAGAGGACTTTCGCGGCATCAAGCTCAGCAACGAGACCCATCACTCCAGCACCGATCCAGAGGCCCTGCTGGCCCGGAAATCGAACGCTCATCCAGCGCAGCTGAGCTACCGCGGTCACGTGCTTATGGAGAACCGCCACGACCTGGCGGTGGATTGCCAGGTGACGCTGGCCGTAGCCGCAGGCTTCCGCGGAGCGGTTGGCTACGGCGAGCGGGATGCGGCCCAAGAGATGGCTGCAGATTGCCCTGGTGCCCGCCAGAAGACGATCGGTGCCGACACGAACTACGACACGAAGGGGGTCGTGGCCGAGATGCGACGGCTGGGCGTGACTCCGAACGTGCCGCAGAACACCGCACGCAGCGGTGGCTCAGCGATCGATGCGATGGCCGCACCACCCGGCATGAGGGCTACGCCAAATCGATCAATGCCCGCCGCGGCATCGAGAAGGTGTTTGGCTGGATCAAACAGTTCGGCGGCCAGCGCCAGTTCAAGCTGCGGGGGCGGGACAACGTCAGCGCCGTATAATCCCACAGAGGAGCTTTAGGCTACGGACTGCAGGTGATCGCCTACAACTTGGTCCGGCAGGGCAACATCCTCAAGCCCGTCATGGAGGCGGCATGAACAGCCAGTTGCCCAAGGGTGTGATCAATGGGCCCCAAAAGGGCTCAGAACTGAACAAAACTGGCCAGATCAAGCCGTCTTCGGGCCGAAATGGCAGCGCGATCAGCCGCTTTCAGCAGGAAATCAGCTCGCCGCCAGGGAAACTCGCCCTCCAAGAGGGTTTTTCTGCAAACTCTTAGGGGTTAGTGACCCATTGAGATCCCCGGCCCCGAACACAGAGAATGGACCGTGCTGTCCTTCCACCTATTCATGGTTAGCCTGAGTTGACCTAATCAGAAGCGACTCTCTTTCTCAGGTCGAGGATGACAAGATCGCGGTGTTGATCAACCAGCTCTGCAGAGACAGCCGAGTGATGGCAGCACCCACTTGGAGCACACGCTCATTGGCGGCGGCCAACGGAATATCAAAAACTTCCGTGCACCGCTGGTAGCAAACCTCTTCCGTGTAGCCTCACCGCCAGAAGTCGTTCAAGCAAAGAACGGATCCGTTCTTTGCCCTGAAGTTTAGATGGATCGTAAATTTCTATCTCAATCCGCCCGAAAAGGCTGTGATGCTCTGCGTCAACGAACGATTCAGGGTCTTAACCGCACCCATCCCCTGCAACCCATAGACTTGAACTTCGTGAAAGAGTCACGCACGACGAAATTTACTACGTCACCACAATCCTAATTTACGCCACTGATGTGGCTACTTAAGGCTCAATCTTGGAGATGTTCCAGAAACTTAGTTCACAAATCTGCGGAACGGCACACTAAAAAACAGCTTCTGCTTTTGAATTCTTTGGCCCACTAGACGAACACGGAACCGGCATCGTCACCGTTCCATCCCAGTTCACTAGAGTCAAGGCATCGCGGTAAAAACGGGGAGTGGAGAGCATCAGCCGCCAAGCCTGACCCGGACCCATCAGTTGGAAGCGATCGGGGTAGTGAAGCAACAGCAATTCGCGCACGAGAGGATAGTAGTTGCTGTTAAAACCTGGAAAGACATGATGCTCTGAATGGTGGGAAAAGTTGCAGTGAAGCAGATCGACCCAGGCAGGCATCCGAAGGGAGAGTGAACTCACCAAGGGATCATTATCCTCAGTCAGAGGTGAAAGCATGTGATTAGTATAGATATAAATCATCGCAATCGCATAGCCTATCCACAGGGGCAAGAAGTATCCCAGCAGTAGTGGAACCGGCCGAAGACCGATCCAGCTGATCACCCCAGCATGGAGGGCAACCACAACCAACAGCTCAAGGGCGATGGCCTGGCGCTCAACCTTGCTCACCAGAAAGGCGGCCGGAGTGAAACGGGTATTAGCAGTGTTGAAGAGGAGCACCGAACAGGTGGTGCGGAAGTGGTGCAAAGGCCAGGCACTGGTCATGCCGAGGGCCAGGATCAACGGATGCACTTCGCTGGAGGGTGCGATCCAGCGGAACAGGCGTTTGCCCCAGCTGCTGGGTTGACTCTCGAGATAGCTCCGATCAGGATCAACTAGGCCATTGGTGTGGCCATGATGTTCGCGGTTATGCACCGCCTGCCAGAGGGTTGGGGTCATCCACGACACGCTGAATGCCACCAGCCCGACCAGCCGCCGCAGCGACCGCTGCCGAGGCAAACTGCCGTGCATCAGGTCATGGGCCAACAGCCCAAGGACGAAAACGCTGTTACCCATCACCACCGCAAGGGGTAGCCATAGCAGCAGCGCGGCCAGGGGAAGACGGTCCAGATGGGAAGCGAGTTGCCATCCGAGCACCAGGATCGCCAGGTTGATCGGAATCAGGCCCAGCCGGGCCGGGTTGGTCGCAAACGCCTCAACAGGAAGCAAGGGACGCAGACGACGGGCGACAGCCTTGGGCTCAAACGCTGAGCCAGCAAAGACATAGCCAGAAGCTTCGGCGGGCGCTGAGGGACTAGTGATATCAGACAAGGAGACTCGGAACGGGCCCGCAAGGGCAGAGTCCAACGCGCCTGCACAGGGTCGAAGGGGTAATGAATATCATGGCAGTTGCCCTAGTGCAATTGGGCTCCGGGCATCATGAGCGCTGTTCCCAACACAAAGACGCTCCAGCAGGGCGGATCAATGTGTATGAGCGGCTGGCCCGGGGTTGTTTAGGGCCTTGGTGGAGAACCGCCTCCGTCGCCAACACGGCCGAGCCGTTGCCCAGATCAAAGTACTTCAAGGTTCCCAATAGATGCACATCGATCATCTCGCAGAACCCAAGCTCCCTCTCTTTATCCATCGAAAAGGATCTTAGCAACGGAGGTCCAGGCCACTCAGAACGGGATGATGGGTGGGCACCTGATTTGCTGCGATGTACACCGACTGGACAGCCGTGATCCTGCTGCTGCTCACCGCAGCGCCACTCGCCGTGGTGGTGGCCACAGCGGTGTTCTTCATCTGGAGCCGGAAGAGACGGCCTCAGGGCTGAGGCCGTCGGCACTGGGTTGAATGGCCTGATCCTCCTGCCGCTGGATCAGGGCCTGCAGGCTCGGCTGGGGCTCGAAAACCGGCAGGTGACCCTGCCCGAGGCAATCCAGACAGGTGCGGAAGCGCTGATCGCTCATCCGCAGAACACCGCTGCCACCGCAGGAGGGGCAGCTGATCTTGAGCGCTGCCGTCGAAGCCGCCCCGGGGGGCGATGCGTTCGTCATGAATTGAACACCGTTTGCGTGTTTTCAGTGTGCCGCTTCATGGGGGCCTCCATTCGGGAACCTTTCTTAAGAGTTCCCGGCCGACGGCGATTCCGGCCGTTGCCCGCTGCTCAGCGCCTGCCGCAACGCCGCCTCGGAGAGCTGTTGCCGCAGTTCCTGGGCGCTGAGGCGGCTGCCGGCCGGCACCAGTTCGAGGCTGGACGCCAGTCGCCCGATCACCGCCGCCGCGTCCAGCCCCTGGTCCCGCAGAGCCTGCAGCCCCTCGGAGCCGTCGCGCTTGGAGAGCCGCCGCCCCCCCTCCTGCCGCCAGAGCGGCACATGCCAGTAATCGGGTGGAGGGAAGGGGCCGAGGCCAGCCATCACGGCCACCTGGGGGGCGCTGGAGTGCCAGAGATCGGCACCACGCAGCACGGTGCTGATTCCCAGCGTCAGTTCATCCACCGCCGTGGCCAGGTGGTACGCCACAAAACCATCGGCGCGCCTCAGCACCACATCGCCCACAGCCGTGGCCGCGTCGAGAACGCCCTCCGCCGCCAGCCGCTCCGGCCAGCGCAGATCACCCTGGCTCAGCCGCAGCCGCCAGCTGGGATGGCGGCTGCGGCGGGGTGCCCAGTCGGGGGGCAGCTGGCGGCAGGTGCCTGGATAGATGGGCCAGGCGCCGTGGGGGGCTGACACATCCCCCAGCACACGGCGGCTGCAATGGCAGGGGTAGAGCCGGCCCTGCTGGCGCAGCAATTCCAGCGCCTCGAGGTACAGGCCCTGGCGCTCGCTCTGACGGATCGGTGGGCCGTCCCAGCCGAGACCGAGCCAGCTGAGATCCGCCTGGATCGCCTCTTCGGCGCCGCTGCGGTTACGGGGTGTGTCGAGATCGTCGAAGCGGAGCAGCCACTCGCCCTGGCTGAGCCTGGCCTGCAGCCAGCTCAGCAGGGCGGTGCGCAGATTTCCCGCATGCAGCAGCCCGGAGGGGGATGGGGCGAATCGGCCGCGACGCTTGCTACAGCGCAGCCGCTCACCCTGCTCCAGGGCCTGAAGCAGGGTGCCGGAGAGCTTGGCCGCCGCCGGGATCAGCCCTGAACCTGGTCCTTGAACTGCTTGCCTGCGGTGAAGGCCGGCACGCGCTTGGCGGGGATGGCGATCTTTTCACCGGTCTTGGGGTTCAGTCCCTGACGGGCCGAGCGCTCCCGCGCTTCGAAGGATCCGAAGCCAAGAATCGAGACCTTCTTGCCCTCCACGACCGAGTCGATGATCGTGGCGATGGCGGCATCGACCACCTGGGAGACATCGGTCTTGGTGAGTTCGGTGCGGGCCGAAACGAGATTGACGAGATCAGCTTTGTTCATCGGAAACGGGAAACCTTCAGAAAGAGCGGGAGCTGGGCGGAGCGGAACGTCCCTCCCGCCAGGCGGTGGAGCGCGCCAATCGTATGGGGGAAGAGCTGATCGGGCAACTGAAATCGCCCGCTCGGCAACGGTTTTGCCCGGATTCAGCCAAAAAAAAGGCAAATCAGGCCTCCCCAGGCGACGCCCAGGCCCCATCGGCCCACGCGCATCGAGACTGCCACGCGGCCGATGGGCCCACCCCACCTAACTTGATGGCGCACTCTGGTTGGCGCACTCCGGCCGTGCCCTTGAACCCGATCCAGCTCGGACATCCCTGGCCCCTGGGGGCGAGTCTCACGGCCCGGGGGGTGAACTTCTCGGTGGTGGCCCCCCTGGCCTCACGGGTGGAACTGCTGCTGTTCCGCGATGGGGCGGACGCGGAGCCCTATCGGGTGCTGAATCTCGATGCCGCCCACCGGTCCGGCGACCACTGGCATGGCGAAGTGACCGGCATCGGCATCGGCTGCTGTTACGGCTACCGGGTCTATGGGCCACGCCAGCCGGGATGGCATGGCTTCAATCCGGCCAAGGTGCTGCTTGATCCCTGTGCGCGGGCGATCACCGGCTGGGAGGTGTATCAGCGCCAGGAGGCCACCGGCACCGGACCCAACACCGCCTCCTGCCTGAAGGGGGTGGTGACGGAGCGGGATCGCTTCGACTTCGACGCCGCGCCGCGGCCGCGCCACCGCTGGCAGCGGAGCGTGATCTACGAACTCCATGTGGCCGGCTTCAGTCAGGGTGAGGGCAGTCCGACCCCGCCGGAGCGCCAGGGCACCCTGCTGGGGCTGATCGACACCATTCCCTATCTCAGAAGCCTCGGGGTCACAACCCTGGAGCTGCTGCCGGTGATGGCTTTCGACCCCCAGGATGCCCCCACCGGCCGCCAGAACTACTGGGGTTACAGCCCCCTGAGCTGGATGGCCCCCCATCAGGGCTACCTGGTCGGCCACGACCCGCTGGAGGCCAGGCAGCAGGTGCGCGCCCTGGTCACCGCCTGCCATCAGGCCGGCCTGGAGGTGCTGCTCGATGTGGTCTTCAACCACACCAGCGAAGGCAACCAGGAAGGCCCCACCCTCAGCTGGCGTGGCTTCGGAGATTCCCTCTACTACCACCAGACCCCGGAAGGCGATTACCTCGACGTGACCGGCTGCGGCAACACGATCGCGGCCAACCGCCCCCTGGTGAGGCGTCTGATGCTGGAGTCCCTCCGCTGCTGGGCCCTCGAGCTCGGCATCGACGGTTTCCGCTTCGACCTGGGCATCGCCCTCTCCCGGGGGGAGGCGCTGGCTCCCCTGGATCAACCGCCCCTGTTCGAGGAGATCGAGGCCGATCCGGAACTGAGCGATCTCAAGCTGGTCAGCGAACCCTGGGATTGCGGCGGTCTCTACCGGCTCAGCGACTTCCCGGCCCGGCGGATCGGCACCTGGAACGGTCGCTTCCGCGACGATCTGCGCCGCTTCTGGAAAGGCGACGACGACTGCAGCTGGTTGATGGCGGAGCGCCTGGCGGGCAGCCCTGATCTCTACGGCGGCCGGCCCCCCGCGG
>JAHLYW010000046.1 GCA_025128135.1 Synechococcus sp. CS-1325 | reverse complement strand
GGGCGGTGATGGCAGCGACACCTACTTCATCGAAACCAGCGGCGATCTGGTGGTTGAATCCAACGCGGTTGCCGCCACCGGTGGCACCGACACGGTGTTCAGTTCGCTGGCGACTTACACGCTGACAAACAACGTTGAGAACCTCACACTCACCGGCGTTGCAGCCATCAACGGCACCGGTAACACCCTCAACAACCGCATCACCGGCAACAGTGCGGCCAACACGCTCACTGGTGGTGCCGGCAATGACACCCTCACCGGCGGCCTCGCGGGCGACCGCTTCCGCTTTGATACACCCCTCAATGCCAGCACCAACCGCGATCTGATCACGGATTTCTCGATTGATCAAGGAGATCGCATCGAACTCGAGAATTCGGTCTTCACCGCGCTCACAACCCCAGGCGCCCTGGCTGCCGGTGCATTCTTCATCGGCGCCGCCGCCTCCACCGCCGATCAGCGCATCCTCTACAACAGCGCCACCGGCCTGCTCGCCTACGACGCCGACGGCACCGGTGCCACCGCCGCAATCGGCTTCGCCTCACTCACACCCGGCCTCGCCTCACTCACAACCGGCCTCGCCCTCAGCAGCAGCCAATTCATCATCACCTGAGCGCAGCGGGGGCACACCCCAGATCTGGTGTCTGCAGCCCCGCACGGCCCGGCAGAGAGCCTGGATCTAGTGGTTTTCCCCTAGAGTTGCGGCAGCGACCCACTGCCCTTGGCCTTCGTTCCGCTCCACAACCACAGCGACTACAGCCTGCTGGACGGGGCCAGCCAGTTGCCGCAGATGGTGGAGCGGGCCGTGGAGCTGGGCATGCCGGCCCTCGCCCTCACTGATCACGGGGTGATGTATGGCGCAATCGAGCTGCTGAAGCTGTGCACCAAGGCAGGCATCAAGCCGATCATCGGCAATGAGATGTATGTGATCAACGGCTCGATCGAGGATCCGCAGCCGAAGAAAGAACGCCGCTACCACCTGGTGGTGCTCGCCAAGAATGCCACCGGCTACCGCAACCTGGTGAAGCTCACCAGCATCAGCCACCTGCGCGGCATGCGCGGCCGGGGCATCTTCTCCCGCGCCTGCGTCGACAAGCAGCTGCTGACGCAGTACAGCGAAGGCCTGATCGTGGCCACCGCCTGCCTGGGCGGTGAGATTCCCCAGGCGATTCTGCGCGGCCGCCCGGATGTGGCCCGTGATGTGGCCCGTTGGTATCAGGAGCTGTTCGGCGCCGATTTCTACCTGGAGATCCAGGATCACGGCTCGCCGGAAGACCGGATCGTGAACGTGGAGATCGTGCGCATCGCCGCCGAACTCGGCATCGAACTGATCGCCACCAACGACGCCCACTACCTCACCAGCGGTGATGTGGAAGCGCACGACGCCCTGCTCTGCGTGCTCACCGGCAAGCTCGTCACCGACGTCAAGCGCCTGCGTTACACCGGCACCGAATACATCAAGAGCGAGGCGGAGATGGGCCGCCTGTTCGCCGATCACCTCGAGCCAGCGGTGGTGGCCCGTGCCATCGCCAACACCGCCGCGGTGGCCGAAAAAGTGGAGGCCTACGACATCCTCGGACGCCAGCAGATGCCGCGCTTCCCGATCCCGACCGGGCACACGGCGGTGAGCTATCTGCGCGAGGTGAGTGAGCAGGGCCTGCGGCAGCGGCTGGGGCTCTCGGCCGCTGATCCGTTCGAGCCCGTGTATGGCGAGCGGCTGGCCTTCGAGCTGCAGGTGATGGAGCAGATGGGCTTCCCCACCTACTTCCTGGTGGTGTGGGATTACATCCGCTACGCCCGTGAGCAGGGCATTCCGGTGGGTCCGGGCCGGGGCTCGGCGGCGGGCTCGCTGGTGGCCTATGCGCTTGGCATCACGGCGCTCGATCCGGTGGAGCACGGGCTGCTGTTCGAGCGCTTCCTCAACCCCGAACGCAGGTCGATGCCGGACATCGACACCGACTTCTGCATTGAGCGGCGCAGCGAGGTGATCGATTACGTCACCCAGCGCTATGGCGACGACAAGGTGGCCCAGATCATCACCTTCAACCGCATGACCTCCAAGGCGGTGCTGAAGGATGTGGCCCGCGTGCTCGACATCCCCTACGGCGATGCCGACCGCCTCGCCAAGCTGATTCCGGTGGTGCGCGGCAAACCCGCCAAGCTCGCCGAGATGATCGGGCCGGAGTCACCGGCGGTGGAGTTCCGCGAAAAGTATGAAAACGATGCCAATGTGCGCCGCTGGGTGGACATGGCCCGCCGCATCGAAGGCACCAACAAAACCTTCGGTGTGCACGCCGCCGGGGTGGTGATCGCCGCCGAACCGCTCGATGAGCTGGTGCCGCTGCAGCGCAACAACGACGGGCAGGTGATCACCCAGTACTTCATGGAAGACGTGGAGGCGATGGGGCTGCTGAAGATGGACTTCCTCGGCCTCAGAAATCTCACCATGATCGATAAAACGGTGGATCTGGTCGAGCAGGGCAGCGGTGAACGCATCGACCCCGATGCCCTGCCGGCCAATGATCCCGGCACCTATGAGCTCCTGGCCCGCGGGGATCTCGAAGGCATCTTTCAGCTGGAATCCAGCGGCATGCGCCAGATCGTGCGCGACCTCAAACCCTCCTCACTGGAAGACATCTCCTCGATCCTGGCGCTCTACCGCCCAGGCCCGCTTGATGCCGGACTGATCCCGAAGTTCATCAACCGCAAGCACGGCCGCGAAGCGATCGATTTCGCCTGCCCGGCCCTGGAGCCGATCCTCAAGGAAACCTACGGGATCATGGTGTATCAGGAGCAGATCATGCGGATCGCCCAGGATCTGGCCGGCTATTCGCTCGGAGAAGCGGATCTACTGCGCCGCGCCATGGGCAAGAAGAAGGTGTCGGAGATGCAGAAACACCGCAGCCAGTTCGTGGAAGGTGCCACGGCGCGGGGCGTGAACGCCACGGTGGCCGAAGCCCTGTTCGAGCAGATGGTGCTGTTCGCCGAATACTGCTTCAACAAGAGCCACTCCACCGCCTACGGCGCCGTCACCTATCAGACCGCCTACCTCAAGGCCCATTACCCGGTGGCTTACATGGCCGCCCTGCTCACGGTGAATGCCGGAGCCACCGACAAGGTGCAGCGTTACATCGGCAACTGCCAATCGATGGGCATCGAGGTGATGCCACCCGATGTGAATGCCTCCGGCATCGACTTCACCCCCACCGGCGATCGCATCCTGTTCGGTCTCTCGGCGGTGCGCAACCTCGGTGATGGCGCCATCCGCCAGCTGCTGGAGGCTCGCCTCACCGGTGGGCCCTTCACCTCCCTCGCCGATCTCTGCGACCGGCTGCCGGCCGGCCTGATCAACCGGCGGGCGCTGGAATCGCTGATCCACTGCGGCGCCCTCGATGCCCTCGAGCCCAACGCCAACCGCGCCCAGCTGATGGCCGATCTCGATCTGGTGCTGGATTGGGCGGGCAGCCGCGCCCGCGACCGGGCCAGCGGCCAGGGCAATCTGTTCGATCTGCTCGGCTCCGCTGCCGCCCCTGAACCGGCCACAGCCCCCCGGGCCGCTGCGGTCGCCGACTATCCCCCCAACGAGAAGTTAAAGCTGGAGAAGGAACTGGTGGGCTTCTACCTCTCCGATCACCCGCTCAAGCAGCTGAGCCGGCCGATGCGGCTGCTCACCCCGATCTCCCTGGCCAGCCTGGAGGAGCAGCCCGACAAGGCCCGCGTCAGCGTGGTGGCGATGGTGGCGGACATCAGGGCCCTCACCACCCGCAAGGGCGATCGGATGGCGGTGCTGCAACTGGAAGATCTCAGCGGCAGCGCTGAAGCGGTGGTGTTTCCGAAAACCTTCGCCCGCCTCGCCGACCATCTGATGCTGGATGCCAGGTTGCTGGTCTGGGCTTCGGTGGACAGGCGGGACGAGCGGGTGCAGCTGATCCTCGATGACTGCCGCGCCATCGATGCGCTGCAGTTCCTGATGGTGGAACTGCAGGCCGAAGACGCCGCCGACATCGGCGTGCAGCATCAGTTGCGCGAATGCCTGGTGCGCCACCGGCCCGACCAGGAGGAAGCGGGGGTACGGGTGCCGGTGGTGGCGATGGTGCGCCAGGCCAGTGAGTCGCGCTATGTGCGGCTGGGCTATCAGTTCTGTGTGCGCGATGGCGCTGCCGCCCTGGACACACTCACCGCCGCATCGTTCACAGCCCGGCTGCGCTCACCGCTGCAGCTGGCCTGAGGGGTGATATCACGGAATCATGGCAAGCACTCAACGATGTGATCAGAGCCTGTACCTGCGGATTGCCTCCTGCTTGCAATTCACCTGAGCCGCATTCAGGGAGCGACCAAGGTCGAGATGCCTGAGAAAGCATTGACAGGTGAACTGGGTCAACCCTGCCGGCACAGCCAGGCCGGAACGCTCCACTTCCGTATTGACGGCAAGCTGACAGAAACGCATCACGATGTTGCTCTGATCGAGGGTTCTGGCCTGGGTGGCCATCGGAGAAGCCGAGATCAAACCACAACCGGCTATCCCAGCAACAGACCTGATCGCATGCAGCAAGGCAATACCTGATAACGAAAAACGACGCGAGCGCTGAAGATCAACCGCAGGCTTATCAGCGCTCAGCAGCCGCCCCGCAGGGCGAGGGGAAGCTGCACAAGCCTGGATGCACTGTGGCCGGGATCGTCTGGCCAAAAGGGCTTGCCTCGCCAGAGGCCAGCTGTTCAGGCGGGGATCATTTGATCTTGTCGGCTGCCTTTGCTGCCGAATCCGCCAATGAGTCAGCCGCAGACTTCACACCTTGCTTGAGATCGGACCCAGCCTGCATCGCTGCAGCCTGCACCTGCTTGGCCTGTCCTTTGATCGTTTCGCCGGGATCACCCATAAGTTCTCCGTGGGCGGCCTGGAGCCGGCCTTCCACTTGCTTGGCGGAGGCGGAGAGATCTTTGGACTTGATGTTGGCAGCAAACGGTGCGTTGGCTGGGTGGCTGGTCATGGCAATGGCCGGGGCCTGAAAAACCAACGAGCCGATCAGGACGATCACCGCAAGAATCAAGCCCATCGGGTTTCCCTTGGTCGTAGTCATGGCTGGGTGGCTCTGCAAGAACACCCCACCACTAGCCAGCCATGCCGAAGCCCGCCACACAAAGTCGACAGAAACCCGCTTGCAGTCGCAGCCAGCCCGGCCATCGGACATCCGTCCGTCTTCCGTCAGTCGGCCCCAACGGCCTGGGCTGGGCCTCAGGCCTTGCCCCCCTGCCGCATCGCCTTGAGCGAAGCACCCACCCGCCGCAGGTTCAGCCCGATCTGCTCAGCACCGAACCAACTGCCGGCCGCTTCCTCCCAGCTGGCCGACAGCACCCCGTAGCTCAGCCCGAGCAGGCCAAGCAGAAAACAGCCACCGGAAGCGGCCAGAGTGGCCACGGTGGGGATGGCGAGGATGTCACGGCTCACCAGCAGGTAGCTGGCCACGAAAACGGCCATACCGAGGAACGAGGGCACCCCGGTGGCGATCGCGATGCGGCGGGCCATGCGGTTGGCCACCGCCGATGGGATCACCTGGGAGCCTGAGGTCCTGGCGGCTTTGGACGTTGGCGGTTTGGACGTTGCCGGTTTGGACGTTGCCGGTTTGGCCTTGGGCTGCGGCTTGCCCCCACCGGCAGCCCTGGCGGCCGCAGCTCGGTCGGGCTTGAACGGCAGGGGCTTGCGCTTCGCTGCCATGGCGAGAGATCAGCCCCGGATGCCGAGCTTGGCGATCAGCTGGCTGTAGCGCTCTTCGCTCTGGGCGCGGAGGTAGCCGAGCAGCCGCTTGCGACGGCCGATCATCTTGAGCAGCCCCTGGCGGGAGGAGAAGTCGTGCTTGTTCTGCTGGAGATGGCCGGTGAGCTGGACGACCCGCTCGCTCAACATCGCCACCTGGACCTCAACGGAGCCGGTGTCGGTGCCGTGGGTCTGATGGCCGTTGATCAGCTCCTGTTTTTTGGTGGTATTGAGCGGCATGCCGACGTTGAGCCCTGACGGTGCAAACCGACAACCTACCGTCCCGGCGGCCCTTAGGCGACCTGCTGGGACAGCCAGCGCAAACTCTCCCGCAACCAGTCATCGGCTCCCAGCTCCGGTGCCAGTCCCTGGCGGCCCACCGCCCGCAGGGCCCGGTTGATCTCAAGGGGCTCGTAACCAAGCGCCGTCAGGGTGATCTGAACATCGTCGCGGGTGGTTGACGCCGGCTGGCTGGCGGCATCGACGGCCAGCTCACCGGGATCCGTCTCATCGAAATCCACCGCCTCTGCCAGCTTGCTGCGCAGTTCCACGGACAGCCGCTCGGCGGTGCGCCTGCCCACCCCGGGCGCCTTGGCCAGCAGCCGCAGATCGGCCTGCACGATCGCCCTGACCAACTCCTCGGTCGGCATCGCCCCGAGCAGCGCCAGGGCCATCTGGGGGCCGACGCCGCTGACCGCCACCAGCAGACGGAACAGGTCACGTTCATGGCGGGCCCCGAAGCCGAACAGGGTCCAGCTGTCCTCGCGGATGGCCTGGTGGATGTAGAGCACCAGGCTGCTGCCGGCCGGCGGCAGGCCATCCCAGTGGCGCCGGGTGAGCTGCACTTCGTAGCCCACCCCCTGGCAGGCGAGCAGCAGACCGCAGCGATTGCCCTGCTGCCACTGCTCCGCCACGGTGCCCTGCAGCCAGCCGATCATGGGGACACGTTGAAGATCTCCCATGCTGCCCGCTCTGCCCGTTGACGCCAGTCGTCGGTTGCGGCCGCTGCCGGCGCTGCTGGTGCTGCTGCTGGCCCTGCTGCTGAGCCTGACGGGCTGCCAGGGCGTCGGCCAGCCGCCCCGGCAGGTGTTGCTGGATGCCCTGGAGTTGCAGATCGCCCTGACCCAGCAATCGATCGCCCAGGCACTCGACCTGCCGCCGCCGGGACCGCCCCAGGTGAGCCGGGTGCGGGTGGCGCGGCAGGAGGCCATCACGATCGGGGAAGCCAGGGGGCTGCACCTCACCGGCCAGTTCGACTGGCGGCTGGCGGAGGACCCCTACCGGGTCGACAGCGGCTTCGAGTTGTTTCTCCAACGGGGTGAAAAGGGCCAGAGCTGGCGCCTGGCCCGGCCCAGGGACCAGAACGGCAGCCCCGGCTGGGTGACCGATCCACTGCCGCTCAAGGGATAGGCGCCCGGCTCACGAGTGTTTTCACGGTGATGCCGCTTCAGCGGCCGCTGGCGCCAGCTCCATGTCGACTTGCTGACGGAATCGCAGCCGCCCGGTCAGGAGTCAGCCTTCTGGCTAAGACGACAGAAGAGTTCTTCCTCCGCCTGGTCGTCCGATCGTTCCGAGCACCCCACGATGATCCGAGGCCGCTGGCTGCTGGTGCTGGGCGGCCTGCTCGTGGCCGGGGGAGGCGCTGGCTTCGCCGTCTGGCAGGCCTCCAGGCCGACGCAGCTTCCTGACAGCTTCGCGCGTGGCAACGGAAGGATCGAGGCGGTGGAAATCGACGTGGCCACCAAAGCGGCAGGCCGGATTGATCAGGTGCTCAAGGACGAGGGGGACTTCGTCGTGCGCGGCCAGGTCCTGGCCAGGATGGATACCGACGTGCTGACGGCACAGCTGAGGGGAGCGCAGGCGGATCTGCGCAAGGCCACCAGGGCCGTCGAAACGGCCGAGAGCACCGTGTTGCAGCGGCGCAGTGAACGCACCGCCGCCGAAGCCGTCGTTGTGCAGCGCAGCGCCGAGCGCGAAGACACCCGCCGCCACCGGCGCCGCCAGGAGCAACTGTTCGTCAGCGGTGCCGTCTCGGCCCAGGACCTCGACGATGCACGCGCCAGCTTCTACGGCGCCGATGCGGTGGTCGCCGCAGCCCAGGCGACCGTGGCGGCCAGCCGCGCCGCGATCAGCACGGCAGGCTCCCTGGTGATCGAAGCGGAGTCGTCGGTGACGGCCGCCCAGGCCCGGATCGAAGCGATCCGGGCCGACATCACCGACAGCCAGCTGAAGGCTCCCCGCGATGGGCGGGTCCAGTACCGCGTCGCCCAGCCCGGCGAAGTCCTGAGCGCGGGGGGGAAGGTGCTGAACATGGTCGACCTCTCCGACGTTTCGATGACCTTCTTCCTGCCCACGGACCAGGCCGGGCGGGTGCGGCTCGGCTCCGAGGTCCATCTGGTGCTGGATGCCGCTCCGCAGTTGGTGATCCCGGCGCAGGTCAGCTTCGTTGCCGACGTGGCCCAGTTCACCCCCAAGACAGTGGAAACGGCGATCGAACGCCAGAAGCTGATGTTCCGGATCAAGGCCCGGATCGATTCCGCCCTGCTCAAACGCCACATCCGCAGCGTCAAGACCGGGCTGCCCGGCATGGCCTATGTGCGGCTTGATCCCAGGGTCCCCTGGCCCGCGAATTTGACGGTGAAGGTGCCGGGTTGACGCCACCGGTCATCCAGTTGTGCGAGGTGCGGTTGCAGTTCGGCGCGACCTGCGCCCTCGCCGGCGTCAGCCTCGACGTGGCCGGCGGCATGCTCAGCGGCCTGGTCGGCCCGGATGGGGTGGGGAAGTCGAGCCTGCTGGCGCTGGCGGCCGGAACCCGGCGGGTGCAGCAGGGCCAGGTGCTCGTCCTCGGCGGTGACATGGCCAACCCACGCCACCGCCGCCAGGTGTGCCCCCGCATCGCCTACATGCCCCAGGGCCTCGGCAACAACCTCTCCCCGACGCTCACCGTCAACGAGAACGTGGATTTCTTCGCGCGCCTGTTCGGCCTCGGACGCACGGAGCGTCGCAGCCGCCGCGCCGCCCTGCTGGAGCGCACCGGGCTGGGCCGCTTCGGCAGCCGCCCTGCCGGCCAGCTCTCCGGCGGAATGAAGCAAAAGCTCGGCCTCTGCTGCGCCCTGATCCACAACCCCGACCTGCTGATCCTCGATGAACCCACCACCGGGGTCGATCCGCTCTCGCGCCGTCAGTTCTGGGACCTGATCGCCGGCATCCGACGCGAACACACAGCGATGAGCGTGCTGGTGGCCACCGCCTCGATGGAGGAGGCCGCCAGCTTCGACTGGCTGGTGGCGATGGACAACGGCCGCGTGCTCAGCAGTGGCAGCCCAGCGGAGCTGCTGCAGCGCACCGGCACCACCACGCCGGAGGCCGCCTTCATCGCCCTGCTGCCGGAGGCGAGGCGCCAGGGACACCACCCGGTCACGATTCCGGCCCGCCCACCGGGCGATGGCCAGGTGGCGATCGAGGCCATTGAGCTCAGCAAACGCTTCGGCACATTCCTTGCCGTGGACCGCGTCAACGTGCGGATCGAGCGTGGCGAGATCTTCGGCTTCCTCGGCTCCAACGGCTGCGGGAAGTCGACCACGATGAAAGTGCTGGCAGGGCTGCTGCCGGCCAGCTCCGGCCAGGTGCGCCTCTTCCAGCGGCCGCTCAACGCCGACGACCTCCGCACCCGGCGCCGGGTGGGATACATGTCGCAGGCGTTCTCGCTGTACAGCGAGCTGACGGTTCATCAGAACCTGGTGCTGCACGCTCGGTTGTTCCAGGTGCAGGCGGCGGAGATCACCGCCCGTTGCGCCGACCTGATGCAGCAGTTCGGCCTGGGGGATTTCGCTGACGCCTTGCCGGGGACCCTGCCGCTGGGGGTGCGCCAGCGGCTGTCGCTGGCGGTGGCCCTTGTGCACCGGCCCGAGCTGCTGATCCTCGATGAGCCCACCTCGGGGGTCGATCCGATCGCCCGGGACATCTTCTGGCAGAAGCTGATCGATCTCTCGCGCAGCGATCACGTCACGATCTTCCTCTCGACCCACTTCATCAACGAGGCACAGCGCTGCGATCGCCTCTCGCTGATGCATGCCGGCCGGGTCCTGGTCAGTGACACCCCCGCCGGCCTGATGGTGCGGCGGGGCGCCGCCACGCTCGAGCAGGCCTTCATCGGCTACCTGGAGGAGGCGAGCGGAGCCACAGACGCCAACCCCTCTGCCGCCGCGATCACCGCTGCCGCGCCCCCTCCGGCCGGCCCGGAGCGTTCGCCATGGGAGGGGGAGGGCTTCAGCCTGCAGCGGCTGGGCAGCTACACCAGGCGCGAAGCCCTGGAACTGAGCCGCGACCCGATCAGGATCACCACGGCGGTGCTCGGCAGCCTCTTCCTGATGGTGGTGATGGCCTTCGGCATCAACATGGATGTGGAGGATCTGCCCTACGCCGTGCTCGACCGCGACGACAGCACGGCGAGTCGGGACTACGCGCTGAACCTGGCCGGATCGCGCTACTTCATCGAACATCCACCCCTGGATGGCTACGACGCCCTTGATCGACGCATGCGCACCGGGGAGCTGAGCGTGGCGATCGAGTTGCCACCGGGCTTCGGGCGTGATCTGAAGCGCGGCGACCCGGCGGCGATCGGCGCCTGGATCGACGGTTCGATGCCGCTGCGGGCTGAAACGGTGCGCTCCTATCTGCAGGGCGTCCATGGCCAGTGGCAGACCGACCGGGCCCGGCGTCAGCTGGGCCAGTCCAGCGCACCGGCCGCCGCCAGCATCGAGACACGGTTTCGATACAACCCCGACATCCTCAGCCTGGTGGCGATGGTGCCGGCCACGATCCCGATCCTGCTGCTGCTGATCCCGGCGATCCTGGCGGCGCTCTCGGTGGTGCGGGAAAAGGAGCTGGGCACGATCGTCAATTTCTACGCCACCCCCGTGACCCGGTTGGAGTTCCTGCTCGGCAAGCAACTGCCCTACGTGGCCCTGGCCATGGTGAACTACACCCTGCTCACCCTCTTGGCGGTCACGCTGTTCGCCGTGCCGCTGACCGGCAGCGTGGCGGCGCAGGCCAGCGGTGCCCTGATCTATGTGACCTGCGCCACCGGTCTTGGGCTGCTGATCTCGACCCTGGTGCGCACCCAGATCGCCGCCCTGTTCACCACCGCGGTGCTGACGATCCTGCCGGCCACCTCCTTCTGCGGACTGCTCGATCCGGTCTCCTCCCTCCAGGGGGCCGGTGCACTGATCGGGGCGATCTACCCCACCGCCCATGCACTCACCATCTCCACCGGCACGTTCTCCAAGGAACTGGGCTTCGGCGATCTGCTCCGACCTTTCACCGCCCTGCTGATGACGGTGCCGGTGCTGCTGGGGTTGTCCGTTCTTTTCCTGAACAAACAGGAGACCTGAGCCATGCGCGGCGCCAACATCTATCACCTGGGCCTCAAGGAGCTGTGGAGCCTGGCCCGAGACCCGATCATGCTGATGATGATCGTCTTCGTCTTCACGATGTCGGTCTATGCGGGGGCCACGGTGTTGCCGGAAACGCTCCATCTGGCGCCGATCGCGATCGTCGACGAGGACCGCTCGCCTCTCTCTGAACGCATCATCGCCGCCTTTGAAGCTCCCTACTTTCTGCCGCCGCAGCTGATCGAGCAGCCGCTGATGGACGAGCGCATGGATGCGGGCCTGGACACCTTCGCCCTGGTGATCCCCTCCGGCTTCCAGCGCGACGTGCTGGCCAGGCGCTCACCGGCGATTCAACTCAACGTGGATGCCACCCGGGTCAGCCAGGCGCTCACGGGCAGCGGCTATGTCCAATCGATCGTCAGCACCGAGGTGCAGACCTTCGTTCAGCACAGCCAGGCAACACCGCCAGCGGCGGTGGACCTGGTGATGCGCATGCGCTTCAACCCCGAACTCACCAAGACCTGGTTCGGTGCCGTGAACAAGTTGATCGACAACATCACCCTGCTCGCCATCGTGCTCACCGGAGCGGCCCTGATCCGGGAGCGCGAACGGGGCACGATCGAGCACCTGCTGGTGATGCCGGTCACCCCCTTCGAGATCATGGCCAGCAAGGTCTGGTCGATGGGCCTGGTGGTGCTCAGCGCCGGGTTGCTCTCCCTGCGGATCGTGGTGAGCGGCTGGCTGGCGGTGCCATTGGCCGGCTCCCTGCCGCTGTTCGCCGCAGGAGCGGCTCTCTACCTTTTCGCTGCCACCTCACTGGGAATCTTCCTCGGCACCTTCGCCCGTTCGATGGCCCAGTTCGGCCTGTTGCTGATGATGGTGTTGCTGCCGCTGCAGATGCTTTCAGGCGGTGTCACCCCTCGCGAAAGCATGCCGGAACTGGTTCGCACCCTGATGCTGGCAGCACCAAGCACCCATTTCGTGATGCTGGCCCAGGGCATTCTTTTCCGTGGAGCCACGTTCATGGTGGTCTGGCCTCAGTTTCTGGCCTTGCTGCTGATCGGATCGGTGTTCTTTGCTGTGGCCCACGCCCGCTTCCGCAGCGCGATCACGGCGATGGCCTGACGGCCTGACGCTTCAGCGGCCCAGGCTCAGCAGGGTGGAGCCGAGCACCAGGCCGGCGGCGGTGAGGATGTCGGGGTCGAGGGATTCGCCGAACCAGAGCAGCCCCCAGAGGGCCGCGAGCGGCACCTGCACGTAGCTGAGCGCCGTGGCGCGGGCCGCCGGCATGGCCATCAGGCCGCGGGTCAGGGCCAGCTGGCCCAGCTGGGTGAACACCCCCACCCCCAGCAGCCAGCCCCATTCCGCCGGCCTGGGTGCCACCGGATTCAGCAGCACCAGCGGCAGGCTGAGCGGCAGGGCCATCAGCGGGAAATAGAACACCACCACCAGCGGGTGTTCGCTGCGGCGCAGGGCACGCACACTCACGTAGGCCAGGGCCGACAGCATCGCGCCCGCCAGGGCGAACAGCAGCGGCCCGGTGGGCAGAGCCACGCCGGCCGCTGTGCCCACTGGCTGAAAGACGGCCAGGGCGGCGGGATCGGTGAGCAGCAGCACGCCCAGCCAGCCCAGGGCCACCGCCAGCCACACCCGGGCGCCGGGCCGTTCGCCCAGCAGCGGCCAGGCCAGCAGGGCGGTGAAGGTGGGATGCAGGTACTGCAGCACCGTGGCCACCGCCAGCGGCAGGCCGGCGATGGCCAGAAACACGCAGTAGAGGCCGGCGGTGCCGAGCACGCCGCGACTCACCAGCAACCACCGGCGCTGTCCCCAGGGCGAGAGGCCCGCCCGGCGCAGCAGCCACCAGCTGATCAGCAGGCTCACCACCGAACGGGCCAGCACCACCTGAGCCACTGGCAGCCGGCCGCCCAGCGCCTTGACGCACACCCCCATGAGGCTGAAGGCCAGGGCGCTGAGCAGCATGTCCATGCCGGATCCCAGCCGAGCCGGCTCAAGGCCAGAGGCGTTGACCCTAGGCAAGGCAACGCCGGCAACGGTGGCCATGGCATCTCCCCACCTCTGGTGGCGTCAGGCAGAATGGCTGCCATCAAGCCCCTACAGGTAGCGCTTTTCCTTGAGCCCACCGGCACCTCAGGCCCGCCTTCACCCCCGCACGATCGAGGCCGTCAAGGAGCGCGCCGACATCGTCGATGTGGTGGGCGAGCACGTGGTGCTCAAGAAGAAGGGCCGCGAGTTCGTGGGGATCTGCCCCTTCCACGACGACAAATCGCCGTCGATGACGGTCTCGCCAGCCAAGCAGTTCTATTACTGCTTCTCC
The DNA here is from genome assembly GCA_025128135.1 of Synechococcus sp. CS-1325. Classification (GTDB taxonomy): domain Bacteria; phylum Cyanobacteriota; class Cyanobacteriia; order PCC-6307; family Cyanobiaceae; genus Regnicoccus. The sequence continues at coordinate 348,127 of JAHLYW010000046.1, read as the reverse complement.
TGCGGGGCCGGCGGCAACGCGATCAAGTTCCTGATGGAGCTGCAGCGCAACAGCTTCAGCGATGTGGTGCTGGAGCTGGCGCGCAAATACCAGCTGCCGGTGGAAACGGTGGAGGGGCCGCAGCAGGAGCGCTTGCGCCAGCAGCTCTCGCGCCGCGAAGCGCTGCTGCGGGCCCTGGCGCTGGCCTCCGGCTGGTTCCGCAGCCAGCTGCGCAGCCCCGCCGGTGCCGCCGCCCTGGCTTACCTCAGGGAGCAGCGGGGCCTGAGCGAAACCACGCTGGAGAGCTTTGAACTCGGCTACGCGCCCGAGGCCTGGGATGGGCTGCTGAAGCACCTGCAGCAGGTGGAGGGGCTGGCGCCGGAGCTGCTGGAGGCCGCCGGTCTGGTGGTGCCACGCAAGGGGGGCGACGGCTTCTACGACCGCTTCCGCCACCGGGTGATGGTGCCGATCCGCGACCGCCAGGGGCGGGTGATCGGCTTCGGCGGCCGCAGCCTCGATGGCGGTGAACCCAAATACCTCAACTCACCGGAAACGGAGGTGTTTGAGAAGGGCAAGCATCTGTTCGGCCTCGACCGCGCCACCAATGCGATCCGCAAGGACGACCAGGCGGTGGTGGTGGAGGGCTACTTCGATGTGATCGCCCTGCATGCCGCCGGCATCACCAATGCGGTGGCGGCGCTCGGCACGGCGCTCAGCAGCCAGCAGATCACCCAGCTGTGCCGTTGCTGCGACAGCCGCCGCCTCGTGCTCAATTTCGACACCGACGGCGCCGGTGTGCGGGCGGCGCAGCGGGCGATCGGCGAGGTGGAGCAGCTGGCCCTGCAGGGGCAGCTGGAGCTGCGGGTGCTGCACCTGCCCGCCGGCAAGGATCCCGACGACTTCCTCAAGGAGCATGGAGCGGGCGAGTACCGCGCCCTGCTGGAGCAGGCGCCGCTCTGGCTCGACTGGCAGATCGAGCAGGCGCTGGAGGGGAAGGATCTGGCCCGCTCCGATCAGTTCCAGCAGGCGGTGTCGGCTCTGGTGGCGCTGCTGGGCAAGCTGCCCCAGAGCGCCGTGCGCAGCCACTATCTGCAGCAGGTGGCCGAGCGCCTCTCCGGCGGCCAGGCACGCCTGGCCCAGAAGCTGGAGGAAGACCTGCGCCTGCAGGTGAAGGGCGAGCGCTGGCACGGCCGCGCCAGCCGCTGGGAAAAGCCCGGTGAGATCGGCCTGCGCGAGCGGGCCGAAGCGGAGCTGCTCCGCCTCTATCTCCATGCCGCCCGCCATCGCGGCGCGATCCGGCGCGAGCTGCGCCTGCGTGAGCTCGATGATTTCGCCCTCCAGCACCACCGCCTGCTCTGGGCGGCGATCAGCGAACGGGAGGAGGACAACCTCGGCGTCGGCCGGCTGGAAGCGATCAACCGTGGCGAGGATCCCGGCGATGACCTGGCCGATCTCGATCTGCCCCGCCTGCTGGCCGACCAGCTGCTGATGGAGCAGAGCGAGCTGCTCAACCGGCTCACCCCCCTGCTGGAGCCCGATGAGCTCCAGACCATGAATCTCTCGGCACCCCTGCTCCAGCTGCGCGGCACCGCGGCGGTGCTGGAGCGCCAGCGTTGCCTCAAGCGCTGTCGCCATCTGCTCGATGCCTGGCGGGGTCAGCGACTGGAAACCCTTGAACGTTGCATCGCCCTGCTGCTGGAGCAGGAAAAGACCGAAGCCGCAACAACGGTGGCCGTGAACATGGAAACCCGCATCGACGCCCTGTTCGCCGCGCTCAACGCCGATGCCCTGCGATTCCAGGAGCTCTATTACAACGAGCGGAAGCACATCTCTCACCTCGACCGCCAGCGTTGTCCCGGCCTGGCCGAGGCCCTCGCCGGCACCCCGACCGCCGCCTGATCGATAGCCCCGCCGGCCCTGCCAGCATCGGCAGCACCCAGTGCTTCCGCGGCGCCATGCCCTCCCTGTCTCACTCGTCCTGGCATCGCGCCTGGTACCCGGTGGCCTATCTCAAGGACCTCCGGCCAGACCGTCCCACCCCCTTCACCCTGCTCGGCGACGACCTGGTGATCTGGCGGGACCGGCAGGCCAGCCAGTGGCGTGCCTTCGCCGATGTCTGTCCGCACCGGCTGGTGCCCCTTTCCCAGGGCCGCCTCAATGGGCGGGGCGAGCTGGAGTGCCCCTACCACGGCTGGAGTTTCGATGGCGAGGGGCATTGCACCGCCATCCCCCAGGCCGAGGCCGGCAGCACGATCGACACACCGCGCAGCCGCTGCCACGCCTACGCCACCGCCGAAGGCCAGGGGATGCTGTTCGTCTTCGCCGGTGATCCCGCCGCAGCTGCCGCAGCGCCCCTGCCGCTGCTGCCGATGCTGGAGGACGAGGTGACGGAGCAGTGGACGGTGCAGGACACCTTCCGCGACCTCCCCTACGACGCCCTCACCCTGCTGGAGAACGTGCTTGATGTGAGCCACGTGCCGTTCACCCACCACGCCACGGTGGGCAAGCGCGAGACGGCCGGACCGGTGAACCTGGAGCTGACCAGCAGCGGGCCGGAGGGCTTCACCGGCGTGTGGCCCGAGGGGCCGCGCCGCGGCACGCTCGGCACCCAGTTCACCACCTTCCAGGCCCCCTGCCTGATGTGGCACGACCTCACCGCCAAGGGGTTCGCCCGCATCCTCACCGTGGTGTACGCCACGCCGATCCGGCCGGGGGAGTGCCGGCTGTTCGCCCGCTTCCCCTTCCGCTTCGAATCAGCCCTGCCCCGCCGGCTGCTGAAGCTGCGGCCGGAATGGCTGCAGCACCTGGCCAACCACGTGGTTCTGGAAGACGACCAGGCCTTCCTGCACTGGCAGGAGCGGGTGCTGGAAGCCCGGGGCGGCAGCGATGGGCTGGCCCGCTCCTGTTATCTGGCCACCAGCTCCGATGCCTACGTGCGCGCCCTGCACGACTGGATCAGCGCTGGCGCTGGCAAGCCGTTCGGTGATGCCACGCTGCCGGAGCGGCTGGGGGAAACGCCGCTGCTGGAGCGCTACGAGAGTCACACCCGCCATTGCCGCAGCTGCTCCGGCGCCGACCGGCGCCTGGCCCAGCTGCAACCCATGCTCGCCGCCGTGCTGCTGCTGGCACTCGGCGGCGCCGCCTGGTGGGGAGCTTCAGCGGCGGCGGCCGGTGCGCTGGGGGTGGCGGTGCTGGCAGCGGCGGCCTGGTTCCAGGCCGGGCGCTGGCGGCGGCAGTTGCGCCATGGCCGGCCGGTGCCGCCGCGCAACCTGACCTGAGGCTCAGGCCAGCACCACCGGCAGATCGGCCAGCCGGGTGGTGGTGGCGCCTGAGAGGCGCTCCCGTTTCATCGCCCAGCTGGGGCGCAGACCGCAGGCCGCCCACTGCACCGTGCCGCGGCCGTAGCGGCGGTTGAGGCCATCGATCGTGGCCATCAGCGCCTCGCGGCGCTGCTGCTGCTCCGGCGACAGGGGAACAAGCAGATGGTGCTGCAACTGCTCCACCGGCTGCAGGTTCTGCAGCAGCACGCCGGCCTTCTGCAGGGGCTTGTGGGGGCGAAACAGACGCGCAGCCAGGGGCAGGGCGGCGGCCAGCAGCACGGCGGTGTCCTGGCTGGCCAGCGGCAGCGAGACGGTGGCGGCATTGGCGTAGAAGCTGGTGCCGTTAAAGGGGCTGCTGCGCACGAACACCGTGATCGTGCCGGCCCGCTGGCGCTGGCGGCGCAGCTTCTCGGCGGCGCGGCTGAGGTAGGTGGCGATCGCCTCCCGCAGGGCCGCCAGGCTGGTGACCGGCTCACTGAAGCTGCGGCTGACGCAGGTTTCCTGTTTGGCCGGCACCACGCTCTGCAGCAGCAGGCAGCTGTGGCCGCGCAATTCCTGCTGCAGACGCAGGCCCACCACCCCACAGCGGGCCCGCAGCTCGCCACTGGGCAGATCGCGCAGCTGGCGGGCATTGGCGATGCCGCGCAGACGGCACCAGCGCGAGAGCCTGCGTCCGATGCCCCAGACCTCTTCCACCGGCACCTGCTCCAGCCAGAGGTCGGGATCGGCCACGGCCCCCAGATCGAACACGCCCAGCGACTGCCCCGCCCGCTCGCCACCCGCCGGGTACCCGGAGCGCTTGGCCAGCCGGTTGGCCAGTTTGGCCTGGGTCTTGCTGGCGGCGATGCCCACCGCCACCGGCAGACCCAGGTGGCGCCGCACCTGCCGGCGCAGCGCCTGGCCCCAGGCCGTGAGATCTCCGCCGGCCGGCCGGTGCAGGCGGCCGAAGGCTTCGTCGATCGAATAGATCTCCAGCTCCTCCACCCAGGGCTCCAGGGTGGCCATCAGCCGCTGGCTCATGTCGGCGTAGAGGGCGTAGTTGGAGCTGCGCACCACCACCCCCTGGCGCTCCAGCTGGCGGCGCACCTGGAAGTAGGGGGTGCCCATGGCGATGCCGAGGGCGCGGGCCTCGGCGCTGCGGGCCACGATGCAGCCATCGTTGTTGGAGAGCACCACCAGCGGCCGGCCGATCAGGACCGGATCGAGGGCCGCCTCGCAGGAGGCGTAGAAGTTATTGCCGTCGATCAGCACGGTGGCGAGCGGCATCGGTTGGGCAGGGCGAGGGGTTCAGGACGGCTGGATCAGGGCCACTGGATCGGGGCCACTGGATCAGAGCGGGTGGATCACCTGGATGGCCACGCCCCAGAGGCGGGTGTCGTCGGCGTCATGGAGTTCCAGGGGGGGGTAGGCCGGATGGGCCGCCTCCAGCCGCAGGCGGCCCTGGTGCCGCACCAGGCGCTTGAGCGTGAAGGCACCCTCCAGCACGGCCACCACGATGCGGCCGGGGCGCGGCTCGACGCTGCGATCAACGATCAGCAGGTCGCCGTGGTGGATGCCGGCGCCCGTCATCGAATCACCGCTGACGCGCAGAAAAAAGGTGCTGCTGGGATGCGCGATCAGTTGCTCATTGAGGTCGATGCCCACCTCCACGTAGTCGTCGGCGGGGGAGGGAAAGCCCGCCGCCACGGATTCCACCGCCAGGGGCAACCGCACGGCACGGCGATCAGGCCGCAACGGCAGGGGCAATGGCAACGGCAGGGGCAGCGACAAGACAGGGAGAGGGCGGATCGCGTCGAGCAAGGGGGCAGCCGACAGAGACCATCAGAGTAGTACAAATCTACTGATGAGCCCGATCTCGGGCGGCGGGCTCAGGGGCCGGCCGGATCCTCCTCGTCCTCCAACAGCAGCTGCTGAAACTCGGTGTAGAGCTCAGGGTGGTCGGCGGCGAGGCGACGATCCGGCCGCGGATTCAGGGGACGTCCCCCCCGTCCCGCGCTGCCGCCCGCACCATTGCCCGCGCCGAGCCCGGCACCGGTGCGACCAGCGGAGGGCGAGGAACCGGCAGGAGGCGCCGGGGAGGAGGGGGGCAGCCGCTCGATCCGCCGCTCCTGGCGCTGCCGCTCCTGGCGGCTCAACTCCAGCTCCTGCAGGCGCTGCAACAGGTGAGGCGGCACCGTGCCGTCCGGGCTCACCTGCATCAGCTCGTGGAACAGGGCATCAGGATCGGTTTCCGTTTCCACCCGGTGGCGCCGCTCACCCGCTGCCGCCGCCGCTGACCCTGCCACCGCGCTGGACGGTGGTGCCGGCAGGGGCTGGGGCAGGCGCCGGCCCAGCTCCCTGAGGCGATCAAGGCTGCGGGAGTCGAAGGCCATCAGCGAGGCGGCGTCAGGGGCACCCCAGTGTGTCGCGGGTGATGCGGCCAGTGACGGGGTTGGTGCCGGTGGCGCTGGCGCAGAGCTTCTTGAGCACATCGGCCCTCAGGGGCACGTTGGTGAAGTCGGCCCCGTCGATCGCCACCCGATCGAACTTGGTGTTGAAGGCGAAGGCATCTTCCAGCACCGCATCCCGCAGGTCGGTGCCCTCCAGCACCGCTGAATCGAGGGTGGCCTGGCGCAGATCGGCACCCCGCAGGTTGGCGTCCTGCAACTTGGCGCCGAACAGGCTGGCGTTGCGCAGGTCGGAGCCGGAGAGATCAGCGTCCCGCAGATTGGTGAGGCTGAAGGTCACCCCGTTGAGATCGCTGTCGTGGAAATCGGCGCCGATCAGCACCTGCTTGGCGTAATCCATCGCGGCAGCGGCGGGTGCCACCGGCCAGCCGGGCAGCAGCCCGGCAACCAGACCCCCCAGGCCACCCAGCAGAACCAGCAGGAAGCCCGTGAACAGCGAACGCAACGGGGCGGCCATGGCGGCGGTGGGACAGGTACGGGAACTCTAGGAACAGTGGGTCTGGCGGTTCGATGGGGGCGATCACACCGCAACAGTCGAAAAACCAGCGGCGGATTTCAGGCCAGTGGGCCGAGCAGCGGGCCCTGCGGCTGTTGCGCAGCCGCGGCTGGCAGCTGGTGGCACGGCGCTGGTCCTGCCGCTGGGGCGAACTCGACCTGGTGGTGGCCAAACCCGGCCGCCTGCTGCTGGTGGAGGTGAAGGGTCGGCGGCACTGCGGACGCGACGGCTGGGGCACAGCGGCCCTGGGCCCTGTCAAGCGAGCCCGGCTGGCCCGGGCCTGGGGCTGCTGGCTGGCCACCCAGCCGGAGCGGGCGAGCCTGCCGGTGGAGGTGGTGTTCGCCCTGGTGCCCCTGCCACCGACACGGGGCGAGGTGCGCTGGCTGCGGCTGGATCAATGGAACTGAATTCGTGGAAATGAGCGGCCCCGGCTGGCCAGGCGGCAGTGTGGAGGGGTCGCCCGCCTGCCGCCATGACCTTCGGGGCCCATCGCGCCCGCAAGCGCTTCGGCCAGCACTGGCTGATCGATGCCGGCGTGCTGGAGCGCATCGTGGCGGCGGCGGAGCTGCAACCTGAGGACACCGTGCTGGAGGTGGGTCCGGGGCGCGGCGCCCTCACCGAGCGGCTGCTGGCCTCCCCGGCGGCGATGCTGCAGGCCGTGGAACTCGACCGCGACCTGGTGTCGGGCCTGCGGCAGCGCTTCGGCGACCATCCCCGCTTCGAGCTGCTGGAAGGGGATGCCCTGAGCGTGGAGCTGCCGGCGGCGGACAAGGTGGTGGCCAACATCCCCTACAACATCACCGGTCCACTGCTGGAGCGGCTGGTGGGCCGGCTGGACCGGCCGGCGCCGATCCCCTACCGGCGGCTGGTGCTGCTGGTGCAGCAGGAGGTGGGAGAACGGATCCGGGCCCGGGCCGGCAGCAGCGCCTTCAGCGCCCTGAGCGTGCGGCTGCAGTTGCTGGCCGACTGCCGCTCGGTGTGCGCTGTGCCGCCCCGCTGCTTTCAGCCGCCGCCGAAGGTGCACTCGGAAGTGATCGTGCTGGATCCACGGCCGGCGGACCAACGGCTGGAACCCGCTCTTGCCGCGCGGGTGGAGCTGCTGCTGCGCCGCTGCTTCGCCAGCCGCCGCAAGATGCTGCGCAACAGCCTCGCCGGCCTGCTGCCACCGGACGCCCTCGCCGCCCTCGCCGCCGAGGCGGGCGTCGATCTGCAGCAACGGCCCCAGGAGCTGGCCCCCGGGCGCTGGGTGGCCCTGGCGCTGGGCCTGCCCAGCGGGCACGGCTGAGGGAGCCCGCCAGGAACTGGAACGGACGGTCGGGGGGTTTGAATCGGGCCGACCAGGCCCATGCCGCCCCGCCGTTCCCGTGTCTTCCCTCCCGTGCCATCCCATGGCTGATCTGCACGCCCTGGCCCCGGCCAAGATCAACCTGCATCTGGAGGTGCTTGGCCTGCGGCCCGATGGCTTCCACGAGCTGGCCATGGTGATGCAGAGCCTTGAGCTGGCCGACAGCCTGGCCCTCTCAGCCCGCCACGACGGTGTGCTGTCCCTGAGCTGTGATCAGCCGGGTCTTCCCACAGATGGCACCAACCTGATCGTGCGGGCTGCGGAGCTGTTGCGACGGCAGACCGGACAAGCCTCACTCGGCGCCGATCTGGTCCTCACCAAACGCATTCCGATCGGAGCGGGCCTGGCCGGTGGCTCCAGCGACGGTGCCGCGGCCCTGCTCGGGCTGAATCAGCTCTGGGAACTGGGGCTGGGCGATGCCGACCTGCGCGCCCTGGCGGCCGAACTCGGCTCGGACGTGCCGTTCTGCCTGGTGGGCGGCACCCAGCTCTGCTTCGGACGGGGCGAGCGGCTGGAACCGGTGGAGCCCGGTGCGGGCGGGCCGCTGGCGGTGCTTCTGATCAAGGATCCGGCGGCAAGCGTGTCCACCCCCTGGGCCTATGGCCGCTGCCGGGAGCTGCGCGGCGACTTCTACCTCCAGCAGGAAGTCGATTTCGAGCAACGCCGCTCCAACCTGCGCCACGGCCCCCTGCTCGCGGCCCTGCGGGGAGAGCGGGCCCTGCCACCGCTCCGCAACGACCTGCAGGCGGTGGTCGAGCCGGAGCAGGCCAGCGTGCGCCTGGGCCTGGCTCTGCTGCGCCAGGCCGAAGGCCAGCTGGGGGTGGCGATGAGCGGCTCAGGACCCAGCCTGTTCGCCCTGTTCGCCGATCTGGAGCAGGCCGAAGCGGCCCGATCCCAGCTCGGTGAGGCCCTCGACGCGGCGGGGTTCGACGCCTGGTGTTGCCTCTGCAGCAGCATGGGGGCCCGCCCCGGGGGGCCGCCCCCATCCCCATGAGCGATTCGCCGCCATCGCCAGCCGAGACCAGCCCGGCCCCGCCGGTCCGCAAAGGGCCGCTCAGCTTCCTCTCCGGCGCGCTCACCAGCGGTCTGCTCGCCTGGATGTTCCTGCTGCTGAGCCAGCGGGTGGTGGGCTATTACGCACTCCATCCGCCGCACTACAGCAAGCCGTTTGCCCAGAGCATCGCCACGGCGCTCAAGACGCTGATCGTCGGCATGAGCTTCCTGGCCACCTTCAGCTGCGCCTTCGTGGGCCTGGGCCTGTTCCTTGTGTTCATCCGCAGCCTGCTGCCGGCCCAGGCGCAGAAGCCTTCCTAAGCTCAGCCAGGCTTCACCCCCACCCCTGCTTGCTGCGATGACCCCCCACGACCTCGGGCTGCTCGCCCTGCTGCTGTCACCGGGAATGCTGCTCTCCGTTCTGCTGCTGGCCACGTTCGCCGCCGGCGGCTGAAGCTTCCGCAGCCTGCTCCGGCGGCCTGAGATAAGTTGGCCGCTCCACCGGCAGCAGCCGGGTCCGCTCTCCTTCCGTGGCCGAGACGCTCCTCTTCAACGCCCTGCGTGACGCCATCGACGAAGAGATGGCCCGCGACCCGATGGTCTGCGTGTTCGGCGAAGACGTCGGTCAGTACGGCGGTTCCTACAAGGTCACCAAGGATCTCTACGAGAAATACGGGGAATGGAGGGTTCTCGACACCCCGATCGCCGAGAACAGCTTCACCGGCATGGCCGTCGGAGCCGCCATGACAGGACTGCGCCCGATCGTGGAGGGCATGAACATGGGCTTCCTGCTGCTCGCCTTCAACCAGATCTCCAACAACATGGGGATGCTGCGCTACACCAGTGGCGGCAATTACACGATTCCCACCGTGGTGCGAGGCCCCGGCGGCGTGGGTCGTCAGCTCGGGGCGGAGCACAGCCAGCGGCTCGAGGCCTACTTTCACGCGGTGCCCGGCATCAAGATCGTGGCGGTCAGCACTCCCACCAATGCCAAGGGCCTGATGAAGGCCGCCATTCGTGATAACAACCCCGTGCTCTTCTTCGAGCACGTGCTGCTCTACAACCTCAGCGAAGAACTTCCTGAAGGCGATTACATCTGCGCCCTCGACCAGGCCGAAGTGGTCCGGCCCGGCAAGGATGTCACGATCCTCACCTATTCCCGGATGCGGCATCACTGCCTCAAGGCGGTGCAGCAGCTGGAGGCGGAGGGCGTCGATGTGGAACTGATCGACCTGATCAGCCTCAAGCCGTTCGATCTCGACACGATCACCCGCTCGATCCGCAAGACCCACAAGGTGATGGTGGTGGAGGAATGCATGAAAACCGGTGGGATCGGTGCCGAGCTGATCGCCCTGATCACGGAACACTGTTTCGATGATCTCGATGCCCGCCCCCTGCGGCTCTCCAGCCAGGACATTCCCACCCCCTACAACGGAGCCCTGGAGAATCTCACGATCATTCAGCCCCATCAGATCGTGAAGGCCGCCACCCAGCTCAAGACAGGCGTGTTCTGAGATGGCACGTCAACAGGGGTGGTTGGCCCTGATCCTGGCCCTGGCGATCGCCGCCGGCGCGGTGCTTGCCGCCTTCCCGCTCCAGCTTGGTCTTGATCTGCGGGGCGGCAGCCAACTCACCCTGCAGGTGCTGCCCGCCGGTGCGATCACCAAGGTGCAGCGGGAACAGCTGGAGGCCGTCAAGGACGTGCTCGATCGCCGCATCAACGGCCTGGGCGTGGCGGAATCCACCCTCCAGACCGTGGGCGACGACCAGTTGCTGCTCCAGCTGCCCGGTGAACAGGATCCGACCCGGGCCGCCAAGGTGCTGGGCACCACGGCCCTGCTTGAGTTCCGCGCCCAGAAGCCCGGCACCGAACAGGAGATGCAGGGGCTGCTGCGCCTGAAGCGCCAGGCCGAAGCGGTGCTGGCCCGGCTTGAGCGACGCAGCCCGGCCACTCCTGAAGGGGGTCTGCCATCCGGCCAGACCCCACCGCCACCGGCCAGCTTCCCCGCCGCTGAACTGGCCAAGGCCCTCGATGGCCTGGGCGTGAAGGTGCCGGCAGGTGCCGGCGAGGCCGACCAGATCAAGGCCCTGCTGGAAGAGGTGAACAAGCGGGTGGTCGCCCTCTACGAACCAGCCAGCCTGACCGGCAAGGGATTGGTCACGGCGGGGCGCCAGCAGCAGAGCAACGGCCCCGGCTGGGATGTCACCCTCGGCTTCAACCGGGAGGGGGGTGAGGCCTTCGCCCGGCTCACCCAGTCGATCGCCGGAACAGACCGCTTGCTGGGCATCGTGCTGGATGGCCGCTCGATCAGCGAGGCCAGCGTCAGCCAGGAATTCGCCGCGGCCGGCATCACCGGCGGCGCGGCGAGCATCACCGGAAACTTCACGGCTGAGGAGGCCCGGGATCTGGAGGTGCAACTGCGCGGCGGCTCCCTGCCCCTGCCGGTCAGGATTGTGGAGGTCCGCACGGTCGGCCCGTCGCTCGGTGCCGAGAACATCCGCACCAGCCTCACCGCCGCCCTGATCGGCTTGCTGCTGGTGGGGGTATTCATGGTGGTGGTCTACCGGCTGCCCGGGGCCGTGGCGGTGCTTGCCCTCAGCCTCTATGCCCTCTTCAACCTGGCGGTCTATTCCCTGATTCCCGTCACCCTCACCCTGCCCGGCATCGCCGGCTTCATCCTCAGCGTCGGCATGGCGGTGGATGCCAACGTGCTGATCTTCGAGCGGGTCAAGGAGGAACTGCGCAGCGGCAACACCCTGATCCGTTCGATCGACACGGGCTTTTCCCTGGCCTTCAGCTCGATCCTCGATGGCCATGTCACCGGCCTGATCAGTTGCCTGGCGCTGTTCATGCTCGGAACCGGGCTGATCAAGGGGTTTGCCGTCACCCTGGCGATCGGCCTGCTGCTCAGCCTGTTCACTGCCCTCACCTGCACCCGCACCCTGCTGCGCCTGCTGATGAGCTATCCAGCCCTGCGACGCCCCACCTACTTCCTGCCCGCCACCCAGCTTCCCGCCGGCGTGGCCTGAGCCCCCCCACCTCCAGCCTGTGACCCACAGTCCCTCCCCCCGTTTTCGGATCAGCCGCTACCGGCGCCTCGCCTGGCTGGGATCGGGGCTGGCCTGCCTGCTCAGCGTCGTTGGCCTGGCCCTCAGCTGGCTGAACCCGTCGATCGGCTTCCCGCTCCGGCCCGGCCTTGATTTCACCGGTGGCACCCAGATTCAGCTGGAGCGGATCTGCGAAGCAGCCTGCGCTCCGCTGACGGCTCCGGCCATGCAGCAGCGGCTCGCCGATCTGGCACTGCCACCGGAAGACCTGGAGCGGGCACCGAACCTCGGCAGCGCCAGTGTCCAGGTTCTCGATGGCGGCCGCTCCCTGCTGCTGCGGCTGCCCGCCCTCAGCCCTGAGCAGAGCGCAGCGGTGATTGCCGACTTCACCACTGCCATCGGCCCGCTCGACTCCGCCGGCACCGCGATCAACACGATCGGCCCCACACTGGGATCCCAGCTGCTTCAGAGCAGCGTGATTTCCCTGCTGGTGAGCTTCGCGGCGATCGCGGCCTACATCACCTTTCGCTACGACCGGGTCTTCGCCTTTCTCGCCCTGGTCTGCCTGGCCCACGACGTGCTGATCACCTGCGGGGTCTTCGCCTGGCTGGGGCTGCTGCTGGGCATCGAGGTGGATTCCCTGTTCGCCGTCTCGCTGGTCACCGTCGCCGGTTATTCCGTCAACGACACGGTGGTGGTGTTCGACCGGATCCGCGAACAGAAAACCAGCCTGGGCCAGCTCCCGGTCGCCGATCAGGTGGATGTGGCCGTCGATGCCACCCTCACCCGCTCCCTCTACACCTCGCTCACCACCCTGCTGCCGCTGCTGGCGGTGATCTTCTTCGGCGGCAGCAGCCTGTTCTGGTTCGCCGTGGCGCTCACGGTCGGCATTGCCGTCGGCAGCTGGTCGAGCATCGGTGTGGCGCCAACCCTGCTTCCCCTGTTCAACGCCCCCAGCCCCGCCCGGAGCGCGGCATGAGGCGCCTGCGCCTGCCGCTGATGCCGGTGCTGCTGATCCTGCTGGCGCTCTGGGACCTGCGGGCGGAACTCCAGCTGATCAGCGATCACTTCACCTGGGTCACGCTCCGGGCCGCCCTGGTTCAGCATCCCCTGGCTGTGGCGGTGCTGCTGCTCGCACCGGATCTGATCCGTCGCTACCGCCAGAAGCCGGCAGCTAGCCGCCCGGCAGGGTCCAGCGATCCATGATCTGCTCCACCAGCACCCGCTGACAGACCACCTGAATCACCACCACCAGGGGCAGACCCAGCAGGACTCCCGGCAGTCCCAGCAGGGCTCCGAGGCTGAGCTGGGCCATCAGGGCAACGGTGGGGAGCAGATTCACGGTGCGACTCAGCAGCACGGGGGTGAGAACGAAGGCCTCGACGTTCTGGAGAAACAACCGCAGAATCAGCACCTGCACCACCTTGGCCGGAGAGATCAGCAGGGCAACGGCCATCGGCAGCAGGGTTGCCACGGTCGGGCCGATCGTGGGCACGAAGGTGAGCAGGCCGCAGACCAGGCCGCTGAGCAGGGCCAGCGGCACCTTCAGCAGGGCCAGGCCCGCCCAGGTGAGCACGAACACAGTCAGGGCCGAAACCGTCATGCCCGCCAGCCAGCCGCCGAGGGCCTGGCGGCAGTCGTGCAGCAAGCCCTGCATCGCCGGGCGGTAGAAGCGGGGGGTGGCGGCGATCAGCAGGCGCTGGTGGCTGCGGGGATCAAGGGCGAGCAGCACGGCGAGCAGGCCCATCAGCAGCAGCTGGATCGTGGTGTTGGCGGTGCTGCCCGCCACCCCGAGCAACTGGGAACCCAGTGGCTGTAGCCGGTCCCAGCTGCCCAGATCAAGCAGTTGCGTCTCGAGGGTCTGCAGACCCCGGAACTGGCCGGCCAGGGCACCGAGCCGCTGGATCAGCACCGGCACCAGCTGGGTGAATTCATTGGCCTGCTGCACCAGCTCAGGCAGCAGCAGCTCCGACACCTTCCAGCCCAGCAAAGCCAGCATCAGCAGCACCAGGGCGAGGGCGGCAGGCCGGTTGAGCGGCAGGCGGCGCCGCAACTGGGTCACCGGCACATCAAGGGCAACGGCCAGAACCACGGCGCCGAACAGCACCAGCAGCACCCAGCGCAGCTCCCAGAGCAACAGCCCGAGCACCACAAGTGCCAGGCAACCCAGCAGGGTGCGGCTGGTCATCCCAGCGACCGCTGGCGTTTCCAGGGATCGAGCACGTCATGGATCAGCACCTCCCGCACGATCACCTGCAGGCACACCGCCATCGGCAGGGCGAGCAGCAGCCCCAGGGGGCCGAACAGCACCGTGAACAGGAACTGGGCCGTCAGGGTGAGGCCAGGCAGGAGGCTGAGCTGGTGCTGCATCACCGATGGCGTGATCAGATAGCTCTCCAGGTGCTGAATCACCAGGTATAGGCCGATCACGGCCAACGCCTTCCAGGGGGCATCCAGCAGGGCCACCGAAACCGGGAAAATCGTGCTCAAGGTGGGGCCGACGTTGGGGATCACGTTCAGCAGCCCGGCCAGCAGGGCATTGGCCACCACCAGTTTCACGCCGAGCAGCATCAGGCCGATCCCCGAGAGCAGGGCCACGCAGCAGGAGCTGATCAGCACACCGACCATCCAGTCGCTCAGGGCGGTTCCGCAGCCATCCAGCACCTGGCGGAAGCGGCGTCGGTAGAACGACGGAATCAGCAGCACCGCCACATCCCGGTAGGCGGTGGGTTGCACCGCCACCATCACACTCACCGCCACGACGAACAGCAGTTGCAGCAGCCCCCCCCCGAGGTTGCCGGCCAGGCCGAGCAGGCGGCCGAGTCCCTCGCCAAGGCCGCTGGCCAGGGCAGCGCTGCCCTCGGAACCGCTGGGCAGCAGCTGCTGGAACTGCTGAAACCAATCCAGCTCGAGGGTGGCGTCCTGGCGCCCGTAAATCATCCGGGCAGCCTCGGTGAGGGCGCTGCGGGCCATTGCCAGCAGGAGCTCCGCGGCGGCAGGCACCTTGGTGAGCAGTTCGGCGAACTGGGCGGCGAAGGGGGGGATCAGCACGGTGACGGCCAGCACCAGCAGCACCAGCAGACCCAGCAGGCTCAGCAGCAGGGCAAGCGGACGGCCGCAGCCGAGTTGCCGGCGCACGAACCCCACCAGCGTGCAGAGCGCCATCGCCAGCACGATGGCGGCGAACACCTGCACGAGCACATCACGCAGGCTCCAGAGCAGCGCGACGGCCGCCGCGGTGCCGGCCAGACCCAGCCACTGCCCGAATTTCAACCTGCTTCCGGCTCCGGCGCCGGCTCGGGCTCGGGCTCGGGCTGATCGTCTGCCGGCTCATCGTCCTTCTCGGCGAAGCCGAGGCCATGGCCGGCGGCATAGCGATCGGCAAACCGCATGAACCGATCGAAATCCTCCTCGGTCTTCCAGGTGTAGGTGGCCTCGATGGCGCTGGCGCGGCCATTCACGAAGCGGGCGTTCACATCTCGCGTGACCAGCTCACCCTCTTCATCGAGCAGAAACATCCCGGTGATGTCGCCCATGGTTTCCGGAGCGAGGGCCGCCGGCTCCTCGAACACGAACAGCGCCTGGCCGGTGCGTCCGTCGCGGGACCGGGTCAGGCGGATATCGGGAACCACCGGTTCATCCACCCCACGAAAAAACTGAATGGCAGTCATCGGAGGAGGCAACAAACGCCGATCCTAAACAGCACGACTGATCCGGCCCTGGTTCAGCAACAACTCCGCCACAGTCGGCTCAGGCCAGACTCCGAGCTCGATCCAGGCCACCGGCGACAAAGACGGCGAAGACGACCCAGAGAGCTGGAGGGTGGCCTGTTGCGCCGGTGCTCGCCGGGCATCGTGGTCGTAACAACGGTCGTAATAATCCAGCATCTGGCGACAGGCCTCTGCCCAATCCCCGGCAGCGATCGCCGCCAGGGCCGCCTTGGTTCGCTCCGGTCCCAGTCGCTTGGCGATCCGAGCGGTGGCCTCGGCAAGGGCTGCGCCATCCTGCCCCCCATACACCTCCACCAGCCGCCGTACCCGCTCCTCAAGCGGGCGACGCAGCTCCAGCCGGGGCGCCGTCTGCATCTGCCGCCAGAGCCCGGCCGGAATCCGGCAGCGGCCCACCTGAACACTCTCGGCTTCCAACCAGATCTCAGCGGCCTCGGCCAGCTGGTTCAACTGGTGGGCCAGCCGATTCTCGTAGTGCTCGGTGCTCGGTTGGGGCGGCTGGCCCAGGCCACCGAAGCTGCTGCCCCGATGGTGGGCCAGCCCCTCCAGGTCCACCACCGCCACGCCGCGCCGGGCCAGCTCCAGCAGCAGATCGGTCTTGCCGGTGCCGGTGCGGCCCGCCAGCAGGCGCAGCGGCCAGGGCTGCTCAAAGCGAGCCAGCACCCACTGCCGGTAGGCCTTGTAACCACCCTCCAGCAGCAGCACCGGCAGATCAAGCGTCTCGGCCAGCCAGCCGAGGCTGGCGGAACGCAGGCCACCACGCCAGCAATGAATCCGCAGCGGCTGGCCCTCGTAGCGCATCCGCAGGGCCTCCCCCAGCTCGGCCAGCCGGGGGCCGACCCGGGCGAGACCGAGCTGGACGGCCGCCGTCCGACCCTGCTGCTTAAACAGAGTGCCGATCTCGGCCCGTTCGGAATCGCTGAACAGGGGCAGGCTGTGGGCACCGGGGATATGGCCCCGCTCGAACTCGGCCGGACTGCGCCCATCGAGCAGCGGCCCCGGGGCGGCCAGAAATGGCTCGATCGCCAGCCGCACCGCCATCCCCCCGACCCGGACCGACCTGTCCTGACATAGTGGACCCACGCTGGCCCCGATCAGGCTGGCTGAACGTCATGCTCTCAGGACCATCCGCCTCCACCACCATCAGCGCCGAAGAGCTGCTGGAACGGTTTCTGACCAGCTCGCAACGGCAGCGGCGCAGCCTTCTCGACCAGCTCGACGCCCGGGCCGCCGAGCTCCGTCCCCTGCTCATCGACAGCCTCGGGCATCTCGATGCCAGCGGTGACGACTGGGTGGCCGGCACCCTGATCCACCTGCTGCTGAAGGAGCAGGATGCCCTGGCCAGTGACTTCCTCTGCCGCTATCCCCAGGGCTGGCTGGAGCTCGGCACGGCCCAGGGCATCGACTATCTGCCCCTGCAGAGCGCCCTGATGGGCAAGGCCTTCGAGGAGGCCGACCGGCTCACCAGTGCCATCCTGCGCCAGCTGGCCGGGCCTGCGGCCGAAGGTCGCGGCTATGTCTATTTCAGCGAGGTGGCACCGATCGAGGGCCTGGATCTGGTGAGCCTCGACCGGCTCTGGAATTGCTATTCGCTCGGGCGATTCGGATTCTCAGTCCAGGCTCGCCTGCTGCGCAGCGTCGGCGGACGCTGGCCGCTGCTGTGGCCGAAGCTGGGCTGGAAAACCGGCGGGGTCTGGACCCGCTATCCATCCGGATTCACCTGGTCCCTGGAGGCGCCGGAAGGACACATGCCCCTGGTCAACCAGTTGCGGGGAGTGCGGCTGATGGATGCCCTGCTCTGCCATCCCGCTCTGCAACAGCGAGTCGTCAGCTGAAGGGACAGGCGGTTAGGGTCAAATTCAGTGGGCGAAAGAGTGGATGCCGCTTCACTTGAGCACCTTGCTGTTCAAGATCCCGTCAACCGTTCCCTGGGGCTTCCCCTGGAACCTCCAGCTGTTGACGAGATCGGCGTTTCCGAAGGCCGTTTCCGGCATCAGGCCTTTCCGTTTGAACCTCTTCGCTGGGAAGACGTTCACCTGGACGGATTACATCACCCCGTCAACCCTCCAGCTCGGACCGCTGCTGGAGCTGCTGCTGGAGCCGGTGGCCCAGGCCGCCAACCTGGCAGACCTTCAGCTGGGCCTTCAGGAAGCCCTGGTCAACGCCGTCCGCCATGGCAACGGTGGTGATCCCAGCAAATGTCTGCGGATCCGCCGCATCCTCTCGCCCCGCTGGGTCATCTGGCAGATCCAGGATGAGGGCTTCGGCGTACCGCCGGCCTCCCGCACCAGGGAGCTTCCAGCCAGTCCGGAGGCCTGCTGCGGCAGGGGCTTCTTTCTGATCCACCATTGTTTCGATGATGTGCGCTGGAGCGGTCGGGGCAACCGGCTCCAACTGGCCGCACAACGCCGGCGCTGACCGTCAGCGTTGTGCCGCCGCCGCCTAGCTAGCGGCCGTGGCTGGGGCAGCCAGGATCCTTGAGGTCGCCCTTCAACCAGGCCAGACCCTGCTCCAGCAGGGCGATCGCCCGGGCCTGAGCCTCGCCGCCCAGTTGCTTCGCAGAGCTGTCATCACCGACCAACTGCACGAGAGCCGCGGCAATCTGCTCGGCCCCGCGGCGGGGCTTCTGCCCCTTGTGGGCGTGCCAGTCGCGCTCCTGGATCACCAGCAGCCGATGCAGGGCCTCGGCCAGCTGGCGGCTGCCGTCCGGCCAGGGGCTGCGCGGCGCAGCAGGATCATTGGCACGGGCGATCCCAACGGGAAGGCCGATTTCGGAGGGAGGCGTCACTGGACGCGGGGCGGCATGGGGATCCATCCTGGCGCCATGCCCAAAGGCCTGCGCAGATCCAGCCGCCGCCGACCATCGGGGTGGTTGAACAGCCTCTCCGCCCTGCTGGCGATGGCCGCCCGCGGCGAACGGCTCAAACCCGAAGACACCGGCAGCGGGGCCCGCCGACTCCGCCAGCACCTGGAGCTGGGCCAGCGGCTGCTGGATCCCCTGCCCAGGTCGCTTCGCACCGAACAGAGCGGCGGGGAATGGTTCTGGAGAGCGCTGCGCTGGGGTGGCGCCGGCCTGGTGCTGGCCTGGCTGCTCCGAGCTTGAACCGTCAGGAGGCAGGGGGTCCGAATGGCTTGGTGGCTCTCCAGACCCGGGTCATGAAGTGGGATTCGCAGTGAATCGCCTCGAATCCGGCTTGCCGCAGCCGTCCATCGATGGCATCGCTGATGTAATCGCGGTAGTAGGGCTCATGGAACATGCGGCGGAAGTTCTCCATCGCCGGCATGAATTCCGGAGAGTCGGCCATCTGAACGGAATCGGCCATCACCAGGGTGCCGCCGGGCTCAAGCAGCCGGAAACAGTCGGCGATCACCTGCTGGCGGGCTTCGCCCGGGAGCTCGTGCAACAGGAAAACGCAGCTGACCGCCTGGAAGGTGGCATCGGCGAACGGCATCGCCTCCGCATTGCCCTGCACCAGTTGCGGCAATTCGCCGGGCAACTGGGCCAGGAAGCGGTTGGCCTCCCGCAGGTAGGCGGTCGAGAGATCGAGCCCGACCAGCTGAACTCCCGGCAGGGCACCACGCAACTGGCGCAGGGTCCGGCCGGTACCGGTGGCCACGTCCAAGACCCTCAACTGGCCTGGCGTACGGCCTGGAAAGGCCCGCAGGCCCCGTCGCAAAGGCGCCAGCACGCGACGGCGCATCGGATCCGCCGTGCCGTTGAACAGAATCTCCACCTGAAGGTCGTAGAGGAGGGCAGAGCGATCGCTCAGGTAGCCGTCGGTCTGATGGTGGAAGTTCTGGAGGTAGTAGGCGGGAAAATCGGCGGGATCCACCTCCCGGGGGAGGTCGCGCACATTGCGCTGAGAGCGTCGGCTCCAGGTGCTGGGCAGGTCGAGCCAGACCAGGGGATAACGGGTGGCCCATTGCATCCAGGGAGCCTCAAACAGCAGGGAGGAGGGATAAACCCCCCGCTCGGCGTCCTGCCAGTCGACCTCCAGGAGGCGATTCATCGAGCTGCGCAACTGCTCGAACATCTCCGGAGGGACTGGAACGGTCTGGGGCAGGCTGCCCGGGGCGAGCAGTTCCAGAAGCCTGGTGCTCACCTCCTTGTGGGCCAGGCCAAGCAGGCTTTTGCCCTGCTGGAGTGTCTGGTAGGCGATCTTGCTGACCGTTTCAGGCATCGGCTGGATCAGGGAGCTGACCCTGGAGGAAGTCCCATTCCAACGGATCAGCTCAGGCGCCGCGAGCCGGATCAGCAGCCCTGGCGGGCAGGACCCGGGCTCGCACTGAGTGGGAAGGGCATCGACGGGAATAGCCCCGAAGCCGCGTAACCGTTTCTGTCAAAATCTTCAGATCCCACGGCTGCACTGGGTTCTTTGCGGTAGGCGGGTGCTAGTTTTCGGCTCAGGTCAGCGGATCTCCACGTCATGCGCGATGCCATTACCGGCCTGATCGGTCGGTATGACCAGCTTGGGCGCTATTTCGATCGGGATGCGATCGATCGGATCTCCAGCTACTTCGCCCAGTCCGGGTTACGCCTGGCGGCAGCGGAAATCATCAATCGGGATGCCACCGACATCGTGCGTGAAGCCAGCCGCCGGCTGTTCGAGGAGGATCCGGAACTGCTGCTTCCCGGCGGCAATGCCTACACCACCCGCCGCCTCTCGGCCTGCCTGCGCGACATGGATTACTTCCTGCGCTACGCCAGCTACGCCCTGGTGGCAGACGACCCCACCATCCTCGATGAGCGGGTGCTCAACGGCCTCGACGACACCTACAAGAGCCTGGGAGTTCCCACCGGGCCCACCGTCCGCAGCATCAACCTGCTGGCCGATGTGGTCAGCGAGCGGCTTGAATCAGTCGGGCTGGGTCCCACCGATGTGGTTCGCCTGCCGTTCAACCACATGGTCCGCGGACTTGGCGCTGTCAACGTCCGCGCCCGCTAGCCCCGGTCGGTCCCTGGAGAGCCCGCGGCCCATTGCTGCGTAGGCTTCGCATCTCTTTCCTTTCGCGCCGCTGGTCTTGGTCACCCAGTTTCCTTCTGCCCCAGTCAGCGATCTCCATCGCCTCTCGCTGGAACCGATCGCCACACCCGAGAGGCTGCTGCTGGGCCCAGGACCCTCCAACGCCCATCCCACCGTTCTGGCCGCCCTGGCGCGCAGTCCGATCGGCCACCTCGACCCCCTCTACATCGAGCTGATGGGTGAGGTGCAGGAGCTGCTGCGCTACGCCTGGCAAACCGATAACCGCCTCACCATTCCGATGAGTGGCACCGGCAGCGCTGCCATGGAAGCCACCCTGGCCAACACGGTCGAGCCGGGCGACGGCGTTCTGGTGGCCGTCAAGGGCTACTTCGGCCACCGCCTTGTGGACATGGCCCAGCGCTACCGGGCCGAGGTGCACACGATCGAGCGCCCCTGGGGGGAAGCCTTCAGCCTGGCTGAGATCGAAGCGGCCCTGCTGCTGCACCATCCGAAGATCCTGGCGATCGTCCATGCCGAAACTTCCACCGGCGTCTGCCAGCCGATGGAGGGGATCGGTGAACTCTGCCGCCGTCACAACTGCCTGCTGTTGCTCGACACGGTCACGTCCCTCGGCGCTGTGCCGATCCACCTCGACGCCTGGGGCGTCGACCTGGCCTACAGCTGCAGTCAGAAGGGCCTGAGCTGCCCTCCCGGTCTGGGACCGTTCAGCATGGGACCCAGGGCCGAAGCCAAGCTCTCCGCCCGCAGCGGCAAGGTACCCAACTGGTACCTCGATGTCTCCCTGCTCAATCAGTACTGGGGCAGCAACCGCACCTACCACCACACGGCCCCGGTGAACATGAACTTCGGCATGCGCGAAGCCCTCAGGCTGCTGGCCGATGAAGGCCTGGACAATGCCTGGGCCCGCCATCGCCAGAACGCGGAACGTCTCTGGGCCGGTCTCGAGCGGCTGGGGCTCGAACTCCATGTGGCTGAGCCCCTGCGGCTGCCGACCCTGACCACGGTCCGGATTCCGGAGGGCATCGACGGCAAGGCCTTCAGCTTGCATCTGCTCAACCGTCACGGCATCGAAGTGGGAGGCGGCCTCGGGGCCCTGGCCGGCAAAGTCTGGAGAATCGGCCTGATGGGCTACAACAGCCGTGCCGAAAACGTCGACCGGCTGCTCAATCTGCTTGAAACGGAGCTTCCCGCCTTCCGGACGGGCGCGTCGAGCGATCAAGCCGCTGTTGCCGTCGCTGCTGCCTGAACCA
This sequence comes from Synechococcus sp. CS-1325, assembly GCA_025128135.1. Lineage (GTDB taxonomy): Bacteria > Cyanobacteriota > Cyanobacteriia > PCC-6307 > Cyanobiaceae > Regnicoccus. The sequence goes on along the minus strand of JAHLYW010000046.1, from coordinate 326,536 downwards.
GCCGGCCAGCAGATCCTGGGCCTCGGCAGCGAGCACCCCCCCCAGCACCACCATCGGATGGTGAGCGCTCGGGTCGATCGACAGATCCAGGCAACCACCCAGGGCGCCGCGTTTCGGGTCGGCAGCGCCAAACACCACCGTGCCCATCCGGGCCTGGATCAGGGCCCCGGCGCACATCGGGCAGGGCTCCAGGGTCACCAGCAGCGTGCTGTCGTTGAAGCGCCAGTCCCCTCGCAAGCCTGCGGCCTGCCTCAGCGCCACAAGCTCGGCATGCCCCAGCGGATCCTGTCGGGTCTGGCGCTGATTCGTTCCCCAGCCCAGGCAACGGCCGCGGCCATCAAGAACCACGGCGGCAACCGGAACCTCCCCGCGCGAGCCGGCCAGGCGGGCCAGGCGGAGCAACCGCTCCATCCAGAGCAGCCGCTGATCATCCGCACAGGCAATTGGGGTGGGCACAACCGGGGGGCGAGGATGCTGGGCGAGCTGGGGTTGGACGTGAACTGATGCAGCCAGGCTGACACCCCGCCAGAGTGCCCCCAGCTCCAGAGAGGATTGACTGCAGAACAAGTCAAACAAGGTCACCGCCCAGGACAATCGCTGCCCAGCGCCATGCACCGCCTCCCAGGAGAATGATCGGCCCGACCACCCTGCCCGCTTTGAGCCCCCTGCCCGGTGCTGCCTCCCTGCCGGAGCCGGTCGGCAGCTGCGGGCCGCTGCCCTTCGCTTCTCCCGACCAGGTCGATCCGCAACTGGAGACATTTCTGCGGGATGCCGCCGATCAGCTCTGCCGCTGGCTGGGTTCCTCCTCCAGTCGCCCGCCCCTGCCGGGACTCAGCCTGCTGCCTGGCCTGGAGCCTCAGAAGGATGGACTCGATGGTGAGCGGCTCCTCTCAGATCTTCAACAGCTGATGGACGGGGCGTACAACCCCAGCCATCCAGGTGCCCTGGCCCATCTCGATCCGCCCCCGCTCACCGCCTCGCTGGTGGGCGACCTGATCTGCGCCGGGCTCAACAACAACCTGCTGGCCGAGGAACTGTCCCCGTCCCTGAGCAGGCTGGAGCGGGGCCTCTGCGCCTGGCTGGCTCGCCGGCTCGGGCTCGGCGAGAAGGCGAGCGGCGTCCCGGCCAGTGGCGGCAGCCTCAGCAACCTGATGGCCCTGGTTACCGCACGCCGGAGCCGTGGTCTCGGGACCTGCCAGGAGGCCGTGGTCGTGGGCAGCGCCGACCTGCATGTCTCGATCGAGAAGGCGCTGATGGTGATGGGTCTGCCGAGCGAGGCCCTGAAGCGCCTGCCCGTCGATGCGACCGGTGGCCTCGATCCGCTCCGGCTGGAGGAGGCGCTGGAGCAACTGCAGCGAGAGGGCAGACCCGTGATCGCCGTGGTGGCCACCGCCGGCACCACGGTGAGGGGAGCGGTGGATTCCCTGGTGGAGATCGCCGCCCTTTGCCGCCGCCATGGGATCTGGCTGCACGTCGATGGGGCGATCGGTGGGGTGCTCGCCCTCAGCGAGCGCCACCGCCATCGGGTGGAGGGAATCGGCCTGGCCGATTCGGTCACGATCAATCCCCAGAAGCTGCTGGGAATCACCAAGACCTCCTCGCTGCTGCTGCTGGCTGATCCCACCCTGCTGCCCGCCACCTTCGGCACCGGGCTTCCCTACATGGAGCCGAGCTGGGCCGATGGCCACGGTGGGGAGTACGGCCTGCAGGGCAGCCGCAGTGCCGAGATCCTCAAGCTCTGGCTGGGTCTGCGCCAGCTTGGACTCTCAGGTGTCGAGCGGGTGATCGAGTCGGCGATCACGCGACGGCGACGGTTGCAGCGACGACTGGAGCACGACCTGCCGGCAGGGGAGCTGCTCCTGCTCGGTGGTCCGCTGCACCTGCTCGCCTTCAGGCCGGCCGGTCTCGACCCGATCGCCACGGAGCGATGGTCGACCCAGTGCCGCGCCGCCCTGCTGGCCGAGCAGCTGATGCTGTCACGGCCGCTTTACCAGGGCCACCACCACCTCAAGGCGGTGCTGGGCAACCCCCATACCGGTGAGGCCGAGCTGGAGCGGCTTGGGGCCGTGGTGCGGCGGTCGCTGCAGGGGGTCGCCCCTGGAGCCAGCCCGGTGGTGGCGAATGGCTGAGCCGAGCCGCCGGGGCCGCTGGGTGGCGATCATCACCGGGGCACTCTCGATTCTGATCGGTGTGCTCTATCTGGGCCTGATCACGGTGCTCGACGCCCGCGGTCCCCTTCTGCCGCCTCCCCCCGAGGCCCTGGGCGCGGCGGCAACTGCGGATCCTTCCGCCGTTGCAGAGGCTCCACCACCCGGTTGAAAGCCGCCTCCAGGAAGCGTTTCAAGGCACCATCCCGGCGGTTGAGGTCGTATTGCCGTTGCACCACCTCCTGCAGTCCGCCATCGCCCCAGTCCTGGTCCTGCTCGAAATAGGTGATGAAACTCTGGCCGGCGATGCGGGTCAGCCAGGCTGCGCCAACCCCCTGCACCGCCTTGCTGACCACCAGCGCCGGCAGATTCAGGGTCAGCGCCGAACTGATCAGGCTCAGTCCCCCCTTGATCATTCCCAGCCCGGCCAGGGTCCGTCCCACCGAAAGGGCCAGATCCTGCCCGCTCTGCCGGGAGAGGTTGACCCCGTAAACCCGGCCGATCTCCACCACCATCTGGGCATTGACCGCGGCGGTGCCGAGCAGATCAACGACGGGCAGGGGGTTGACCACCAGCACGCCCGCCCCGATCCACATGTAGCGCTCAACGATGCCTTCAGCATCGCGGCGACGCTGGCGAGCCAGCAGCGCCCGGCTGGCAGCACCGAGGCAACGGCTCTGCAACAGGATGTTGTCAGCGATCAGTTCCTCGCCGTCCTGGTGGAGCAGCGTGGCCAGTCGTCGCACCAGGGCCTGCACCTCCGGGTCCGGTTGCAGGGGCCTGCCGCCGGGCCGCGGCAGCGACTGGGGCGCCGCACTGGTGGGAACCACATCTTCGGTGTCGAGCCGGCCACCGGCGCGCTGGCGCAGCAGGCCGATCAGTCGCCGTTCCTCCTGCTCCCCCCGCAGATCGCATTTGTTGAGCACCAGAATCAGGCGCTTGCCCAGACTGGCGAGGGTCTCGAACACCTCCAGCTCGGCAGCCCGCAGATCTCCATCCACCACCAGGAGCAGCAGATCGGCCCGCGCCGCCCGTTGCCTGGCCACGGTTTCCCGCTCGCGGCCATCCGCCCCGGCTTCGAGGATCCCCGGCGTATCGACCAGCTGCAGGCCGCGGCGCAGTCCCTTCAGCCTCAACCGATAGGTCTCACACTCGCTGGTGGAGCCCATCGGCGCCCCCACATCCCCCACCACCTCGTTGAGCAGGGCCCGGATCAGCGACGTCTTGCCGGCGGACCCCGCCCCGAACACAACCAACACCAGGTCCCCCCGGGCCAGTTCCGCCTCCACCCGGTCACGTTCCTGGCGCAGCGCTTCGCGTTCGACATCGTCGCGAACCCGCTCAAGCACCTGATCAATCGCCTGAAGGTTGCGCTCGGCCGCTTCCTGACGGCTCGCCAGCGGCCCCTGAATGGTTGGGGGGGGCAGGCGAGCCGGGCGGGGCTGGCGCCAGGCCAGCAGCCAGGGCCAGGCCAGCCGCAGCGCCAGCAGGCCGCCGCCGCCGAACAACAGCAGCATCACCGGCCCCACCAGCCAATAGGGCAGCAGGTAACTCAACTGCCAGAGAAGGGTGTTGAAAGCCTGCAGCAGCAGGGACGCCGCCACCACCGCCGCCAGGGCTGCCCCCAACCACAGCCAGGGCCGGAAGCGACGCATCACGGCTTGGCCACGGCCGGCTGTGAACCCCGGCCCGCCGCACGGATGATGTCTCCCCAGAGGCCGGCGGCCAGGGCACTGGAGCCGGCGGTGGGCCGATTCTGGTCATTGCCCAGCCAGATCCCCATCACCCAGTGCCGGCTTGGCTCGTAGCCCACAAAGACCAGATCATGCCCCCTGTTGGTGGTGCCGGTCTTCCCCCCTTCCTCACCGCCCAGGTAGGCGGCGGTGCCGGTGCCACCGCGCACCACACCCCGCAGCAGAGCCTGCATCTGCCTGGCCACCGCGGGCTTCACCACCGGCCGGGCCGGGCTGATCGTGCGACCTGGACCACTGGGCTGCTTGCGACAGCGGGCACTGTCGAGGCCGCCACAGGTTTCGGCATCGGTGAGTCGCCGCACGGTGCTGGGGGCGTGCCACACCCCGTCATTGGCGACGGCGGCGTAGGCGGCGGTGAGTTCGATCAAGCGCACCTCGCTCTGGCCCAGGGCCAGCCCGGGCACCGCCTGCATCGTGGAGGTGAGGCCCAGGTCCCGGGCCATCTGCTCCACCTTCTCCAGGCCGACCCGCCGGGCCAGGCGAAGGGCGGCGGTGTTGCTGCTGATCGCAAAGGCCTGGCCCAGGCTGAGCGTGCCGCCACAGGAGCTGGCGAACGACTGGCCGGCCCACTTCAGCGGACCGCAGTTGAGGCCGGCGGACGGCTTGATCCCCTGGTTGAGGGCCGCGAGGTAGGTGAACAGCTTGAAGGTGCTGCCCGGTTGGCGCAGGGCCATGCTGGCCCGGTTGAACTGACTGCGGCGGTAATCGCGACCGCCGGCGATCGCCAGCACCCCGCTGTTGCGGCTGTCGAGCACCACCACCGCCCCCTCACTCACCCCGGCCGGCGCCCCGACATCGAGCCTGCGGCGCAGCTGGCGTTCCACCACCTGCTGCAGCAACGGATCAAGGTGGGTTTCGACCAGAAAATTCCCTTCGGCGGCCACATCAGCGCCCAGCAGACCCTCCAGATCGCTGCGCACCTGGTCGGTGTAGAAGGGCACCGGTCGGTTGCGGCCGCCCCGGCAGGCGTCGGGACCCAGTTGCACCGGACGACGGCGGGCCTGGCGGGCCTGATCGGCACTGATCCGTCCAGTGTTGGCCATCTTCAGCAACACCCCATTGCGGGCCTCAAGAGCGGCCTGCGGATTGCTGCAGGGATCATGGCCGTTGGGGGATGGCAGCAGCCCCACCAGCAGCGCAGCCTCCTCCAGGCTGAGTCGGGCGGCAGGCTTGGCGAAGTAAGCCCGGGCGGCGTCTTCGAAGCCCCAGCCCACCCCCAGATACACCCGGTTGAGATAGCTGAGCAGCAGGGCGCCCTTGCTGAAGCGCGCCTCCAGCTGCAGGGCAACGAGCAGCTCCCGCCATTTGCGCACCAGGGTCTCCCCCTCCCCCACCTGGTCGGGATACAGGCTGCGGGCCAGCTGCTGGGTCAGGGTGCTGCCCCCTTCCAGCACCCGCCCCCCCAGCAGATTGGTGACCAGCGCCCGGCCGGTGCCGATCGGATCCACCCCGGGATGCCACCAGAAGCGGTTGTCCTCGCTGGCCAGCAACGCTTCGATCAACACCCTTGGGTAGTTACTGAGCGCTTTGTTCTCGCGGTGTTCGCTCGAATCAGCAGAACTGAGGGGCCGGTTCAGGCGGTCGTAGAGAGCCACCGGTCCCCGCACCGGCGCCAGGCTGCCCCGCACGGGCATCAGCACCACCGAAAACCCCAGCAGCAGCATTCCAGCCGAGGCAACGGCGGCGGCGGTGGCGGCGGCGACCCTGAACAGGGTGGGCAGGCGTGGCTGGGGGCGACGCTGAAAAACCAGCTCCGGCAGACCGGGCTCCGTGGCGGGTCCGAACCGGACCGCATCTCCATCACGGAGCAGCAGTTGGCTGATCCGCTGCCCACGCCAGTAGAGGCCATTGGTGGAGCCATCGTCGCGGAGCAGCCAGTCGGAACCGATCTGCTCGAGGAGGGCATGGCGCTTGCTGACCGCCGGATGGTCGAGCCAGACCTCCAGGCGGCTGTCGCGGCCCAGGCGATAGAGACCACCGTGCAGGCTGATCCGGCGGCTCGGATGGCCCGGAACGAAGAGCTCCAGCAGCGCTTCGGAGGGCAGGGAGCTTGCCGCCACCCGTCGATTCAGCAGCTCAGCGCCCAGCACCGGACCGCCCCTCCCACAGGTCCAGGGCGAGGCAGGCCACCGCCACGTTGATGGCCAGATCGGCCAGGTTGAACACCGGGAACGGGAATGGAACCAGCTCCAGGAAATCAACGACACCCCCCAGCCGCCAGCGGTCGAGGCCATTGCCCAGGGCCCCCCCGAGCAGGGCGCCCAGTCCCACCGCCTGCCAGCGACGCAGGCTGTCCTGCCGCTGAATCCAGACGATCAGACCGATCCCCACCAGGAAACTGACCAGACCCAGCAGGGCAGTGGATGACTGAAACAGACTGAAGGCCGCGCCGGTGTTGAACACCAATCGCAGGCGCAGCAGGCCCGGCAGGAAAGGCTGGGGAGCGGCGGGGGCGAGGGCCATGCCCGCCCAGGCCTTGCTGAGCTGATCGAGCAGCACCACCGCGGCGGCGATCAGCCAGGCGACCCGTCTGCGGGACTGGACAGGCAGCGTCATTGGAATGTCGTCACTGGGCAGATGTCATGGTTCGACCAGAAGCAGCCTGCGCAGAGGCACCGCCAGCACGGCAACGGCACAGCAGAGCAGCAGCTGCGGCAGCAGTGGGCCCAGGCTGTAGCTGAGCAGCAGATCAACCAGGCTGCCTCCCCAGCGGCCCACCAGGCCACCGATCAACAGGTTGGTGATGCCACAGAGCTGAATGGTCAGCAGACCCAGCAGGGCGGCCCCGAGCAGGCGCAGCAGCTCACCCATCCCCTCCTGCCGTGCCAGCCGACCGGTCACCCAGCCGGCCGGCACGAACCCGGCCAGGTAGCCGAAGCCGGGGTCGAGCAGATAGGCCATCCCACCGCCGCCGTGGAACACCGGCAGCATCAGCAGACCCAGGCTCAGGTAGGCCACGGCCGCCAGCAGGGTGGGCCGCGGTCCGCAGACGAGCGCCGTGAGCAACAGGGCCGGAACCTGAGCCGTGACCGGCAGTTCCTGCAGGACAACGCCGCCACCGGTCGTCGGCAGGGGAATGAAGGTCTGAATCAGACCACCGCTGATGATCAACAGCAGCCCCACGATGGCGCCGCTCCAGTTGGCTAGGGCCCGCAATCGAATGGAACCTGACTCTCCCCATCCTGCTGTAGTGGGGAGCAGCCGAGAGCATCGAACCATGAACTCCTCAGACAGCCCCCCTCCCCATGCCTGGACGGTCGGGACCCGGGTGCGCCTCAGCGGCAGCCCCGACTTCCTCAAAACCGCAGATCCCATGCCGATGCTGCGGCCCCCCGACCTGGTCGATCCCAGCGAAGTCGGGCAGATCACCGGCCTCAGGGCCCTGGATCAGGTGGCGGTCCGCTTTCGCCGTGGCACCTTCGTGATGCGGGCCGATCAGCTCAGCAGCGCCGAAGCGGAGGAGCCCAGGGGGTGAGCGGCCCAGGCCCGCTCCGCGGCGGCGAGGGCCGCTGCGGGTCCGCAGAGGCTGAGGCTGGGGCGCGCCAACAGGGAGCGGGCGGCCTGCCAGAGAGCTTCCGGATCAAGGGCTTCAGCCTGCTGGCTGGCCTGATCGGGGTAGGACCAGGGCAGGCCATGGCCCAGCACCAGGGCCTGACGATCAGCGATCTGGCCACAGGTCTGACGACCGGTGGCCACAAGGCCACGGAACTTGGCCAGGGCAAGCTGCCATTCTTCAGTGGTGAGGGGCTGATCAAGCAGCCGCTGCCATTCCTCCAACAACTGGGTGGTGGCCTCGGTGGCCCGATCCGCCGAGCTGGAGAGATGAAGCACGAAGGGGGCGGCGCCGCGCCTGGCCGGCAGGTGAACGCCCACGTCGTAGGCGAGGCCCTGTTCCTCGCGCAGCACCACGAACAGGCGACTGGACATGCCCACCCCCAGATGGCACTGCAACAGCCGCAGGGCCACGGAACGGGGATCTGCCAGGCAGACCGTGGCCGCCCCCAGCATCAGGACGAGTTGCTCGGTGTCGAGTTCGGTGCTCACCAGGGCGGCGATCGAGCGACCACCGGGGCCAGCTGCCGCCAGCGGCGGCGCGGTGGGCCAGAGCGGTCCGGCCGGAGGCTCCAGCAGCGCCGGCAGCTGCGGCGGCGGCTGACCGGTGATCACCAGAACGGCCCCTTCAGCGCCGAGCCGGCCAGCCGCCTCAAGCAGCTGGGGACGCTCCAGAGCCGCCAGTTCATCCTCCACGCCGAGGGGATCGTGGCCGTAGGGGCCTTCGCCAAACAACTGATGCCGCAGCAGGTCGTGGGCCTGCTGAAACGGGTCTTCCCGCTGGCGGAGCAGCGCCTGCAGGTTGAGCTGGCGCTCCAGGCTGATCTGATCGCTCGCCAACCAGGGGTTGAGCACCATCGCGTGCAGCAGGGGCAGCAGGGCGGCGCTGTCGGCACTGGCGCACTTGAGGCTGATCAGCAGGCCGTCTTCGGTGGCCTCGCAGCGCAGCTCATCACCGAGGCCCTCGACCAGATCGGCCATCGCCTCGCCACTGAGGTCGCCGCAACCCCGACTGAGCAGGCCTGCCAACAACTGGGCGCGGCCCCGCTGACCGCGGGGATCGGCGCCGCTGCCGCCCCGGATCCACAACTTGGCGGAAACGATCGCCGGTCCGCTCCGGCGCAGCACCCAGACCGGGCAACCACCCTGCAGGGTGAAGGTTTCAGGCGTGGGGAGAGGGGGGTGAAGCAGGGCGCTCATGCCGGCAGCACCAGCAGACGGCAGGCCTTGCCCGGATCGAGCAGCGGCACCATCTCACTGCGGATGCGCTCCGGCGACCAGGCCTCGAGCAGCTCCAGGGGATGGCTCAATGGTGCAAGGCGGCCCCAGAGCCCCTGATGGCCGGTGAGACCGGCCACGGCGGAAGCCGACTCCAGGCCGAAGCGGTAGCCATTGGCCACCAGCCGCCGGGCCCGCTCCAGTTCCTGCTCCGTGGGGGGCGCCGCGCAGAGCTCCTGCCACACCTGGGAAATCTGGGCCTCCACCCGCTCGGCCTGGCCAGGATCGAAAACCGCCTCCAGAAGTCCGAGGCTGCCGGCCTCCAACACGTTCAGATCCAGATCAATGCTCTCGACGAGCCTGAGATCTTCCCGCAGCCGTTGGACCAGCCGGCTGCGCTTGCCTTCGGCCAGCAGTGTGGTGAGCAGATCGGCACCGGCCACCGCATCCAGATCGGCAGCCGCCGGGAACGACCAGGCCATCAACAGTCGTCCGGCCTCCAGCCGGGGCAGGCGCAGATCGTGGCGGCCGCTTTGCAGCCGCAGCGGCATGAACCCGGCAGCGGTCAGCCCAGCGTCAGCCTGATGGTCAGGGGGGGACAGCCCAGCCAGAGGGCTGCTGGCCAGCAGCCCTTCGAGATCGAGATCCCCCACCGCACCGGCCATTCCCAGGCTGCAGTGCCCGGGTTGATAGCGGCGCCTGTGAAACCGGGCCATCCGTTGCGGGTCATGGTCCAGAAGAGACCTGCGATCGCCGAGGATCGGGCGGCCATAGGGATGGCCGGGGCAGGCCAGGGCGAGCAGCCGCTGGAAGGCGACCTCTTCCGGTTGATCTTCACTCTGGGCCAGCTCCTCGAGCACCACCTGCTTCTCCATGCCGAAATCGTCCGGGTCGAGCCTGGGATGGAGCACCAGATCCAGCAGCAGATCGAGTGCTTCAGGCGCGGCGGCCGGCGGAATCAGGACGTGATAGTGCACATCGTCAAAACCGGTGGCTGCGTTGCTGCTGCCTCCAAGGGCCTCGATGCGACGGTCGAACTCGCCGGCGGCGAGCTGGCCGCTGCCCTTGAAGACCATGTGTTCCAGAAAGTGGGCCAGGCCGTATTCCTCAGCTGCCTCCGTGCGGCTCCCCGCCTGGCACCAGAAATCGAGACAGACCACCGGAGCCTGCTCCTGCTCAACGGTGACGACCTGGACCCCGTTGTCGAGCTGGAAGGCGAGAGGGGACGGGAAGATTTCCTCTGAATCCTGCGAAAACACCAAATCCTGCGAAAACACCAAATCCTGCGAAAACACCAAGGGCTGAACCGATCACGCATGGCAGGATCAGCATTCTGCTGGCTGAGGCAGCCTCCGTGACCAGCACAGCATCAACCGCCGGCGGCATCCATCCCCTTGTAGACGCTCTGGCCGAGCAGATCCGGGCCAGCTGGCTTTCCCTCCCCGCCCTGGAGGGGCTGGAGATCGCCCCCGATCTCGAAGCGATCACCGGCAGCCTCGATGGCGAGCGCCTGTTCATCCACAACGAGCTCAGGCGCTGCCGTGGCCTGCGCAAGCTCCATCTGGAAACGGCCCGGCTCGGGGCCGGGCTGCAGATCCTGCATTGCGTCTACTTCCCGGATCCCCGTTTCGATCTTCCCGTGTTCGGAGCCGACATCGTGGCCGGGCCCGCCGGGGTTTCCGCCGCGATCGCCGACCTCTCCCCGACCACGGGGGTGCTGCCGACCGGAATCGCTGCCGGTCTGGAGAACCTGCCGGTTCATCCGTTCAGCCAGATCCGCGAACTGCCCGCCTGGGGCACGATCTTCTCTCCTTTCGTGCGCTTCGTGCGGCCGGTCGGCGCCACCGAGGAAGGCTGGTTCATCGAAGAGGTGAACGGTCTGCTGGCGGTGCTCGCCACCGCCATTGCCCAGGCCGAGGAGCAACCCCTGAATCACCCGGCTACGATTGATCGGTATCACGGCCAGCTGTCCTATTGCCAGCAACAGAAACGCAACGACAAGACCCGGCGGGTCCTGGAGAAGGCGTTCAACCCGGCCTGGGCCAACCGCTACATCGAGGAACTCCTGTTCGACGATCCGCCGCTGATCCCGGCCGACGGATCAGGCGCCCGCTGCTGATCGCCGCGGCGGCTCTGCTGCTGCTGGGGGGAGGTTTCTGGTTCTGGCAGTCGAGGCAACGTTCGGCCGTGGCCAGAGCTCCCCGCGCCCAGCCTGCCGTCGCCCCTGAAGCGGTGTCGGCCCTGGGCAGGCTGGAGCCGGCCGGCGATGTGCGCAAGCTTGCCGCGCCGACGACCGATTTCGGCGGCAGCCCGCGGCTCTCCGAGCTGCTGGTTGAAGAGGGGGACAGGGTCGCCCAGGGACAGGTGCTGGCCCGCTTCGACAACGGCCCCACCCTGCAGGCGGAGCGGCGGCTGGTGAACAGCCGCATCACCAACCTCAGCAGCCAGGTGATGGTGCTGGAAAGGGAGATCAATCGCTACCGCCAGCTGGCCCGGGCCGGCGCCACCGCCGCTGCGGATCTGGAATCCCGCGAACTCAAGTTGATCGAGCTGAAAGGGAACCTGATCGAAGCGCGCAACCAGCTGCTCAAGACCGACACCGACCTGGTGAACACCGAGCTCCGCGCGCCGATCGCCGGCACCGTGCTGCGTCTCCAGTCGCGGGTGGGTGAGCGGCCAGGTGAAAACGGCATCCTGGAACTTGGAGCCAGTGACCGGATGGAGGCGGTGGCGGAGGTCTACGAAAGTGACATCAGCCGACTGCGTTTCGGCCAGAAAGCAACGGTCACCAGCGAGAACGGCGGTTTCAGCGGCAGCCTCGGCGCCAGGGTGATCCGAATCAGCCCCCAGGTGCGCCAGCGCCAGGTGCTCTCCACCGACCCCACCGGCGACGCCGACGCCAGGGTGGTGGAAGTGCGGCTCGAACTCGATCCAGCCGATATCAGCCGGGTGCGCAATCTCGTCGGCATGAAAACGATCACCCGCTTCCAGCCATGAGCGCCTTGTCCGGCCTGGGCCGGCTCTGGACCTCCCGGCGCATTCCCCTGGCCTGGCTGTTGCTCACCCGGCAGCCGGTACGGCTGGCGGTGGCCCTGGCCGGCATCAGCTTCGCCGGGATCCTGATGTTCATGCAGCTGGGCTTCCGCGACGGCCTGTTCGATGCCAGCGTCACGATCCACAAGCTCTTCGACGCCGACCTGGTGCTGATCAGTCCGCGCACGATCAGCTCGATCAGCATGTCGGGGTTCCCGCGCCGCAGACTTGTGCAGGCGCTTGGCGATCCCGAGGTGAAGGGGATCACACCGGTGAACTGGAACTTCCTGCTCTGGCGCAATCCCCAGAACAGGAGCACCCGCTCGATTCTGGCGATCGGCTTCGAGCCCAACGATCCCCTCTTTCTGGACCCGAGCCTGAAAAGCAAGGCCCGGCTGCTCACCCAGCGGGACCGGGTCCTGTTCGACGAGCAGTCCCGCGAGGAGTTCGGCCCGGTCGGGCCCTGGTTCCGGGAGGGCCGGACCGTGGAGACAGAGGTGGCCGGCAAGCGGGTGCGGGTGGCTGGGCTGGTCGGACTCGGCCCCTCCTTCGGCGCCGACGGCAACCTGATCACCAGCCGCGAAACCTTCCTGAGCCTGCTGCCTGACACCCCGGCCGGCAGCATCGAGCTGGGGTTGATCCGGCTCAATCCCGGCGCTGATCCCGCCGTGGTGCAGCAGCGCCTCCGCAAGCAACTCCCGAAGGACGTGACCGTCTTCACCAAGCGGGAATTTGAGGAGTCGGAGAAGGATTACTGGCGCAGCAGCACGGCGATCGGCTTCATCTTCACCCTGGGGGCCGGCATGGGCTTCGTCGTGGGCTGCGTGATTGTTTATCAGATCCTCTACTCCGATGTGAGCGATCACCTGCCGGAGTACGCCACCTTGATGGCGATGGGCTATCCCCTCACCGCCTTGCTCGGGGTTGTGGGCAGGGAAGGATTGCTGCTTGCCCTGCTCGGCTACCTGCCCGCCTACGGGGTTGGCCAGGGGCTCTATGCCCTGGTGCGCTCAGCCACCAAGTTGCCGGTGGAGATGAACACCACCCGCGCCGTCGTGGTGTTCAGCATGATCCTGGTGATGTGCATGGGTTCAGCCGCGATGGCGATGCGGCGCCTGGCCGACGCCGATCCAGCCGAGATCTTCTGACCCTGGGCCAACCCGGGCCAACCACCCTCCGACCGAACCGCTTCCCATGGCTGTCCACCCCACCCACAGCGACGGCACTGGGAACGGCACCGTCACCGGCACCGGCAATGGAACCGGCAACGGCAGCAATGCCCCGTCCACCGACGATCCGCCGATGGTGGATCTTCACGACCTCTGCCACTGGTACGGCGAGGGCGAGATGCGGCGCCAGGTCCTGCAGAACGTGGAGCTGCGCATCCACCCCGGCGAGGTGGTGCTGCTGACCGGCCCTTCCGGCTGCGGCAAGACAACCCTGCTCACCCTGGTGGGGGGGCTCCGCCAGGTTCAGCAGGGGCAGGTCACGGTGATGGGGGAGCAACTGGAGGGCTCCAGCCGCCGGCTGCGTCAGCAGCTCAGGCGCCAGATCGGCATGATCTTCCAGGGTCACAACCTGCTGCGCTGCCTCACCGCCGAGCAGAACGTGCAGATGGGTTCGGATCTGCTCCCTGGCCTCGGCTATCGGGCCCGGCGAGACCAGGCCCGCGAATGGCTGCGAGCCGTCGGCCTTGGCGACCACCTGGGCAAACTCCCCCATGACCTCTCCGGTGGCCAGAAGCAGCGGGTGGCGATCGCCCGGGCCCTCGCCGCCCACCCCAGGCTGCTCCTGGCCGATGAACCCACCGCCGCCCTTGACAGCCGCAGCGGCCGCGAAGTGGTGGACCTGCTGAAGCGGCTGGCCCGGGAGCAGAGCTGCGCCGTGCTGATGGTCACCCACGATCCCCGCATCCTGGATGTGGCCGACCGGCTGGTGGCCATGGAGGATGGACGCCTCCGTACCGCGCCGCTGGTGGCAGCAGCGGGCTGAACCGGGCTTGACAGCTCCGGCTGGAGGCCAGGAGTAGGATGGTTTTTCTCTCCCCAAGGTCCATCCTTTCTCCATGGCGAAACGCAGGAACCTCAAGAAGGAAAAGCAGGAGCGCAACCGCTCCTACGCCCGCAAGTTCAAGAAGCGCAAGCTGCGCAACGACGGTCGCGGCGAAGGAGCCGGCAACGGGGTGACCGGCACCGCCAACAACGGTGGCGCGGCCGACTGAGCAGCGGGAGCATGTTCCCCAGCGTCGTCATCCCCACCTACAACCGCCGGGCCATCCTCGAGAAGTGCCTGCGGGCCCTGGAGCGGCAGCAACTGGCCGCTCCGATCGACACCTACGAGGTGGTTGTCGTCGATGACGGCTCCACCGATGGCACCGCCGACTGGCTGCGCCGGAATGCCGCCGCCTTTCCCCATGTGCGCCTGATCGAGCAGGACCATGGCGGCCCAGCAGCGGGGCGCAACCGGGGGGTCGAGCAGGCCCGCGGTGATGTGATCGTCTTCATCGACAGCGATCTGGTGGTGACCGAGCTCTTTCTGCTCTCCCATGCCAGGGCCCTCTCCCGCCACTGGCTGGAGCGGGGCAACAAGCTCTGCTTCACCTACGGAGCGGTGATCAACACCAGCAATTTCGACGATCCCACCAGCGAACCCCACAAGCTCAGCGATCATTCCTGGGCCTACTTCGCCACCGGCAACGTGGCGATCGATCGATCCCTGCTGGAGCTCTCCGGCCTGTTCGACACCGGCTTCCGCCTCTATGGCTGGGAAGATCTGGAACTGGGAGAGCGCCTGCGCCGCATGGGAGTCGAGCTGGTCCGCTGCCCGGAGGCACCCGGGTATCACTGGCATCCGGCCCTGAGCCTGGAGCAGGTTCCCGATCTGGTTCGCATCGAGCAGGAGAGAGCTCGCATGGGCCTGGTCTTCTACCGCAAACACCCCACCAGGCGTGTCCGCTTCATCATCCAGTTCACCTGGTTGCACCGCCTGCTCTGGGAACTGCTCACCCTCGGCGGCCTTCTCAATGAGCGCAGCCTTCGTCCCCTGCTGGCCTGGCTGCTGCGCCACGGCCATTCCGCCCTGGCGATGGAACTGCTCCGGCTGCCACTCAACCGGATCGGTGTCCGCGCCCTCTACCGGGAGGCCCGGGCGGAGGGATTGAGCTAACAGGCTCTTTGGTAACTTGAGAGGTCCCCCAACACCGCACACCTGTCCGTTTCGGGTGCTCAGGCGAACCCGGTGACTCCCCCTGGAGCCACTCCGCCCTGATCCCTGGCAGGTGGAGGCGAACCCGAAACCCCTCTCAACCATGGCTGTCGTTACCCTCTCCGAAATGATGGAGGCGGGTGCCCACTTCGGGCACCAAACCCGCCGCTGGAATCCCAAGATGTCGCGCTACATCTATTGCGCGCGCAACGGAGTCCACATCATCGATCTCGTGCAGACCGCGATCTGCATGAACAACGCCTACAAATGGACCCGCAGCGCCGCCCGATCCGGCAAGCGCTTCCTGTTCGTCGGCACCAAGAAGCAGGCCTCCGAAGTGATCGCCATCGAGGCCGCCCGCTGCGGAGCCTCCTACGTGAATCAGCGCTGGTTGGGCGGCATGCTCACCAACTGGAGCACCATGCGCGCCCGCATCGACCGACTCAAGGATCTGGAGCGGATGGAGTCCTCCGGGGCGATTGCGATGCGGCCGAAGAAGGAAGCCGCCGTGCTGCGGCGCGAGCTCGACCGTCTTCAGAAGTATCTCGGTGGTCTGAAGAACATGCGGCGGCTGCCGGATGTGGTGGTGCTGGTCGACCAGCGCCGTGAAACAAACGCCGTGCTCGAGTGCCGCAAGCTCGACATCCCTCTGGTGTCGATGCTCGACACCAATTGCGATCCCGATCTCACCGACGTGCCGATTCCCTGCAACGACGACGCCGTGCGCTCGGTTCAGCTTGTGCTCGGACGCCTGGCCGACGCGATCAACGAAGGCCGGCATGGTGCCCCCGACCAACGCTCCGGCGACGACGAGGAGTCCTGAGCCCATGGGGCTGGCTGCTTGACCAGCCCCGGACCCGGTCCCTTTCTTCCTGATCTCTCTCCATCCCTTCTCCCCATGGCTGCGATCACAGCAACCCTCGTCAAGGAACTGCGCGACAAAACCGGCGCAGGAATGATGAACTGCAAGAAGGCGCTGACGGAATCCGATGGCGACATGACCAAAGCGGCCGAATGGTTGCGCCAGAAAGGCATCGCCACCGCCGAGAAAAAGGCTGGACGCACGGCGGCGGAAGGCGCGATCGGCAGCTACATCCACACCGGTGCCCGGGTTGGGGTGCTGCTGGAACTGAACTGCGAAACCGACTTCGTCGCCCGCGGCGATCTGTTCCAGGATCTGCTGCGCAACGTGGCGATGCAGATCGCCGCCTGCCCCAACGTTGAATACGTCAGCACCGACCAGATCCCCGAGGACGTGGTTGAGCGTGAGAAGGCGATCGAAATGGGTCGCGACGACCTGGCCGGCAAACCCGACAAGATGAAGGAGAAGATCGTCGAGGGGCGCATCGGCAAGCGCCTCAAGGAGCTGGCGCTGCTGGAGCAACCCTTCATCAAGGACAGCTCGATCACCGTGGCTGAGCTGGTCAAACAGGTGGCCGGCAAGATCGGCGAGAACATCCAGGTGCGGCGCTACACCCGCTACACCCTCGGTGAAGGCATCGAGGTCGAACAGGTGGATTTCGCCGCTGAGGTGGCCTCCATGGCCAGTCCGGCCCCTTGACCACCGCCCGCACCCTTTCAACAACGGCAAGGCCTTGGACCGCAGAGCCACGGCACTGAGCGAAGCGAGGGAACAGTTGCAGCGGATGCAGCAGCGGCTTGAGCAATCCAATGCCGCGCTGGTTCACGAGCTGACCCTCTACTTCCAGGTGTTGCGGGAGGGGTTGCCGATGGCCGTTCAGCAGGCGGCCTTCCATGTGGCCACCCAGCTGGTCCCGGAGCGCTACGGCTCCCTCGAAGAGGGTCGACGCCAGGAACTGCAACGGCGGCTGAGGGAGTTGGTGGAACGCTGCGGCTCCCTGCTCACCCTGGAGCAGCTGATCGTGCTCGGGCGGCAGGTTCAGTCGGAGCAGAAACGGCTGCATCGACGCGAGCAGCAACGACTGATCGCCGCCCTGACCGACCAGCCAGAACAAGACTCCTCCGGCGACGATCCAGCCAGCCAGGGCCCGCTTCCGCCGGGTTCGGTGCGGCTCGGCCTCGATCTGCCGCTCTCCGCCGACCTCTTTTCCGCCGGCCTGCCAGGGCTGGCCGGCCTGGCCGCCCTTGGCCTCTCGCCGGCGGGGAAGCCCCCTCCCACTGGCATCGAGGCCGATCCAGACGATCTCGCTGCAGCCGCTGATCACCGGGCCGAGGCCTCACCGGAGGCCGGGGGAGCCGAAGCGGACACTGGCGATTGCGCTGAGGAAGCTGGCGATCAAGACGACGAAACAGCCACGGAAGCTGGGGAAAGTGGGGAAGCTGGGGAAGCTGGGGATGAGGAGGAAATGGAGGAGATGGAGGAGACGGAGGATATGCAAATGGATGAGGAGGAAGACGCTCCCGGCGATCTCGGAGCCGGGCGGCTCGACGCGCTTCGCTCCAACCAGGGCCTGCAGCAACTCTTCGCCATGGCCTCCGAGCAGTTCGGTCGCGATGCCACCAGGGAGGAAGACGAGGAGCAGGAGCTTCCAGCCGACCCTGAAGACGGGGCCTCACCGGTTGTGCTGCCCGACCAGCCGATCGCGCTGCTGCGCTGGTGGGAGGTGCTGGATCGTGCCTTGCAGCGACGGTTACGCAACCTGTCCCACGCCATCAATCTCGATCTGCTGCGGCTCGGCCTGACCCGCAGCCTGCTGCCGATCAACCTGCTCGATGCCGTGCTCGACGGCCAGATCGAAGCGATGCCTGCTCCTGCCAATCTGTTGCGCCTATCCCTGCCCTTCGCTCCTGAGGCGATGGCCGGACAGCTTGAGGCGATCGGCCTGCTGCTGCGCAGCAGTGATCTGGAGTTCGATCAAGCGCGCCTGCGCACCTGCCGGCGCCGACTGGAGCAGCGGCGGCAGGATGTGCGCAAAATGGCTCGGCAATACCGCCATTGGCAGCGGCGCACCCAGGCCCTCGAAGCGGAACAGCAGTGGTTGCAGGACAGCCAGACCAACCTGCCGGCTCCCCCCTGAGCCGCCCCCCCCAGGTGGGAGCGGAGTGGATCGCGACCCTGCAGAAGGCCCTGCAGATCGAAGCGGATCGGGGCTTTCCGGACCTGGAGGGCAGGCAGGAACGGTTCAGCGTCTTCCTCGCCCGCCATTGCCGCGAACCCTCGGCGGGGCTGGCGCCCCTCGACCTTGAGTTCGATCGCTACGCCCAGCTGAGCCTGGCCGGTCGCCAGAACCTGGTCCGACGCTGCCGGGAGGCGCTGCATCGGCTGCGGCAAAGCCTGGAGCCCGCCTCCCCCTTTGCCCCACCGAGGCTGCGCCTGGCTCCCCTGCCGCGGCAGGGGGGGGCGAACCCATCGAGGCCGACCCCGATCGGGCCGAACACCCCGCTGTCGGAGGTGCCCGGCATCGGGCCGAAGCTGGCCACCAAGCTGGCGGGCCTTGGGCTGCTGCTCGCCGCCGACCTGCTGCGCCATTACCCCCGCGACTATCTCGACTACGCCCACCTGGTCCGGATCAACGCCCTGGTGCCGGGCGAAACCGCCACGGTCGTGGCCACGGTGCGGCGCAACCATGCCTTCACCAGCCCGCGCAACCCCAACCTGTCGATCCTGGAGCTGCAGGTGCAGGACATCACCGGTCGGTTGCGCCTCAGCAAGTTCTTCAACGGCAAGCGATTCGCATCAACAGGCTGGTTACGGGCCCAGGAACGCCAGTACCCCGCGGGCAGCACCCTGGCCGCCAGTGGCCTGGTCAAGCAGACGCCCTGGGGACCCACCCTGCAGGACCCCCTGATCGAGGTGCTCGATGGTCCGGGCGCGCCCGTGCGCTCTGAGCAGATCGGCCGTCTGCTGCCGGTTTACGGGCTCACCGAAGGGTTGAGTGCCGAGCGGCTGCGTCAGGCGATCCAGGCGGTGCTGCCGGCCGCCGCCCCCTGGGGGGATCCGCTGCCGGCCACCCTGCGGCGGCGGCTGAACCTGCTCGATCGTGCCGCGGCCCTGAAGGGCATCCATGCCCCGGCGGATCAGGCTGAGCTCAAGGCCAGCCGGCACCGCCTGGTCTTCGATGAGTTTCTGCTGCTGCAGCTGAGCCTGCTGCGCCGCCGTCAGCAGCTGCGCAGCCGCCCCTCGCCGCCCCTGCTGCTGCCGCCGGGGCAATCCAGCCTCGTGGCTGCCTTTCTGGAGCTGCTGCCCTTTCCGCTCACATCGGCCCAGCAACGGGTGCTGGGCGAGATCCGCGCCGACCTCGCCCGGGAGCGGCCGATGGCCCGCCTGGTGCAGGGGGATGTCGGCAGCGGCAAAACCGTGGTGGCGATCGCCGCCCTGCTCACCGCGATCGAGGCCGGCTGTCAGGGGGCCCTGATGGCACCCACCGAAGTGCTGGCCCAGCAGCACGCCCGCAAGCTGGGGGAATGGTTGCCCCAGCTGCAGATCCGCGCCGACCTGCTGACCGGCTCCACATCGCGTCTCAGGCGCCGGGAACTGCTGCAGGATCTGGCCAACGGCCAGTCGCAACTGCTGGTCGGGACCCACGCTCTGATCGAGGATCCCGTGCATTTCGCCCGGCTCGGGCTGGTGGTGGTGGATGAACAGCACCGCTTCGGGGTGCGACAGCGCAACCGCCTGCTCGGCAAGGGCCTCCAGCCGCATCTGCTCACCATGACCGCCACGCCGATTCCCCGCACCCTCGCCCTGTCGGTGCACGGCGATCTGGAGGTGAGCCAGATCGATGAACTTCCCCCCGGTCGTACCCCGATCCGCACGCGGCTGCTGCGGGGCAGTGAGCGCCAGGAGGCCTACGAACTGATCCGTGACCAGGTGGCCCAGGGGCAGCGGGCCTATGTGGTGCTTCCCCTGGTGGAGGAATCGGAGACGCTGGATCTCCGCTCGGCGGTCGAGGTCCATGAGCAGCTGAGCAGCGAGGTGTTCGCCGACCTGCGGGTCGGTCTGCTCCATGGCCGCCTCGACAGCCGCCAGAAGCAGGCGGCGATCTCCGCCTTCGCGGCCGGGCAGACCGATGTGCTGGTCGCCACCACCGTGGTGGAAGTGGGCGTGGACGTCCCCGAGGCCAGCGTGATGGTGATCGAGCACGCCGATCGATTCGGGCTGGCCCAGCTCCACCAGCTGCGCGGGCGGGTGGGTCGGGGTGCCGCCGCCTCCCACTGTCTGCTGATCAATGACAGTCGCGCCCCCCAGGCGAGGCAGCGGCTGGAATTGCTGGTGCGCTCCAGCGATGGCTTCGAGATCGCCGAGATGGACCTGCGTCTGCGGGGGCCGGGGCAGGTGCTCGGCACCCGTCAGTCGGGTCTGCCGGACCTGGCCCTGGCCAGCCTCACCGACGACGGCGACGTGCTGGATCTGGCCCGTCAGGAGGCCAGCGCCATTCTGGAAGAGGATCCCGACCTGCAGCGACACCCTGGCCTTGAGCGCGCCCTGAGCGAACAGCGCCAGGCTGAAGCGGCCCGCTTGAATTGAGCACCGCCGCTCCGTCGGTCCGCCCCATGTCGCTGTGTCACGTCCCTGGAACGTCATCCCGATCCACGACAACGACGATCCCCTGATCGAGCTGCCGCTGGCCCTGCATCGCCTCCTGCCCCATCCCTACATGGAACTCGGCGCCCCCTATGGAGCCAGTGGTTCCCCCTTCCAGCTGCGCAGGGCTGTGGTCGAACGTCTGCTGATCGCCGAGGCCGAGCTGCAACGCCACGAACCGACCTGGCGACTGGCGATCTTCGATGCCTGGCGGCCGGTGGCCGTGCAGGCCTTCATGGTCGAGCACGCCCTGCTCAGCACCTACGCCGCCAGGGGGGTGGATGCCGCCGTGGCCAGCCCGGAGCGCGAGGCGATCCGGCTGGAGGTGGGGCGTTTCTGGGCGCCGCCCAGCCAGGATCCGTCCATGCCCCCGCCCCACAGCACCGGTGCTGCCGTGGATCTGACCCTGGCAGAGGCCAGTGGCGAGCCGCTGGCCATGGGCGGAGAGATCGATGCGATTGATCCGGTGTCCGAACCCGACCACTACGCGGACTTCGATCTGGAAAGCGACGGTCATCCGGCCCGTTGGCACCACCGCAGGCTGAGGCTCCGGAGCGCGATGACGGCGGCGGGTTTCTGCCAGCACCCCAATGAGTGGTGGCATTTCAGCCATGGCGACCAGCTCTGGGCCTGGCAATCCGCTCAGGCCTCGGCGGTCTACGGGCGCTGGCTGCCTGTGCCCGGCGGCGCCTGAGGCAGAGGCATCGTCTGCAGATCCCGCCAGATCTGCTCCGCCACCTCCCGGCTGATCAGGTTCTGGTCGGCGCAGCTGCGCAGAGTGGCCTCACCAAGCTCCAGCTGCAACGTGCGAAGCCGGGCCATCACCTGGGGAGACTGTCCCACGAACTGGTCGAGCTGGCGGCGAAAGGCGGCAGTGAGGTGATCCGGTTGGCAGGTGGCGAAATCGGGGCGGTAGACCCGTGCGGGGGCGGCTGGTGGTGTGGGCATCGTGCGGCCCTGGGCCAGGGCGCCCGGCAGCAAGGCCGTCGAGCCGATCAGGCGGCCGGCCGGGAAAAGGGCAACCAGCACCTCGACCAGCAGCGCAATCAATCCAAGCCGAACCAACCTGTGGATGAGCCCGCTGTGAACAGACCCGCCATGGAGCGGCCTGATCCCTGGCCGGCTAACGCGTTGCATCAGCAAGCTGGCAGCAGGGCCCGCACCCGCTCGGGGCCGAGCTGGCCGACGAAATCTCCGAAGCTGGCCGCTCTGCCGCCGCCTGGATTCGATTTCCAGTCCCGCAGCAAGGGTTCAAGGGTGGTCTCCAGATGTTCGAGGGGCATCTTCTCGAGGTAAGGGGTGGCCAGCCGGCTGAGGTTGGGAGTCCCTCCCAGCCAGAGCTGGTACTGATCCACCCCACTGCCGACCAGCCCGATCTCCGCCATGTAGGGGCGGGCACAGCCATTGGGGCAACCGGTCATGCGCACGAGCACGGGTTGGTCGATGTCCAGCCGGCGGAGCAGGCCATCGAGACGATCGAGCACCGAGGGCAGAATCCGCTCCGCTTCGGTGATGGCCAGCCCGCAGGTGGGCAGGGCTGGACAGGCCAGGGCGTGACGGGCCAGCCGTGCGGGAGCCTCAGGTGCGACGAAACCCAGAGCAGCCAGAGCGTTGCGCACCGTCGTGCGCTGGCTGGTGCCGATGTTGCAGAGCAGCAGATCCTGGTTCGGAGTGAGGCGCACATCGAGCTGATAGGTCTCGACAAGCTGCCGCAGCCCTTGCTTGACAGCTCCCTCCAGCCGACCGCAGAGCAGGGGAAGCCCGACGAACCAGAGGCCGCTGCTCTGGCGGTGCCAGCCGAGATAGTCGTGAAGTTTGGTCTTCGGCTCCGGCCGCAGGGCCTTGATCGGGTGGGGAAAGTAACGGATCAGTTCCTGCTTGAACCAGGCGATGCCGCGATCGTGGATCAGATACTTCATGCGGGCATGACGCCGCAGTTCCCGGTCGCCATGGTCGCGCTGCAGGGCGGCAATGGCCTGAACGAGATCGAGAATGTGCTCCGCAGCCACATGGCCGAGCGGATCGGCGGTGCGGGCGAAGGTGTCCTCTTTGTTGTGGGTTCGTCCCATGCCGCCACCGACGTAGACGTTGCAGCCCCGCAGCCGCCCGGCTGGATCGCAGAACACCACCAGACCGATGTCCTGGGTGAGCAGGTCAACGGAGTTGTCACCGGGCACCGTGACCGCCACCTTGAATTTGCGGGGCAGATAGGTGCCGCCGTAGAGGGGCTCGGTGGCGTCGCCACTGAACAGGGCTCCCTGCCGCTGCCGTTCGCGGGCCCGCTTCACCGCCGCCTCGGGCTGAAACCGGTAACGGTGGTCGCCATCCACCCAGAGATCGAGATACGACCCTTCAGCCGCCTGGGGTGAGAGCAGATCGGCGATCGCGTCAGCGAGGCGACGGGCCGCCGGGTAACCGCCCTTCTCGAAGGGGGCCGCCGGTGCCATCACATTGCGGTTGATGTCACCACAGGCGGCCAGGGTGGAGCCCATCGCCCGCACGATCGTGCCGATCACTTCCCGCAGATCGGCCTTGGCGATGCCATGCATCTGGAAGGCCTGGCGGGTGGTGACCCGCAGGCTGCCGTTGCCGAGCCGGTCGGCCAGGTCATCCATGGCCAGGTAGAGCGGCACGGGAATCAGACCCGCCGGGCTGCGCAGCCGCAGCATCATCTGCCAGTCCTTCTCGTGGCCTTTCTGGCGATGGTCGCGATTGTCCTGCTGGTAGCTGCCGTGGAACTTGAGGATCTGAACAGCACCATCGGTGAAGAACGGCTTCTCGTTCTCCAGTTCGGTGGCAAGGGGCTCCCTGAGATGGTCGCTGCGCGCCTTGAGTTGCTCGAACTTGCTCAAAGGCGGGGAAGAGGTCACAAAGGCTTCGCCAGCATCTCTCGAAGGTAGCGAAGCGGCTGCGACCCAAAGGCGTTCAATACAGTCGATGGCGTCCGAGAGGCGTCCGTGGCCACATTTCTGCTCGAGATCGGCACTGAAGAACTGCCGGCCGATTTCGTTCGCCTGGCCCTGCCCCAGCTGGAGCGACAGGTGCGCGCCTCTCTGAGCAGCCAGCGGCTCGGCCATGGACTGGTGCGAAGCACCGGCACACCACGACGTCTCGCCATCACCGTCGCGGCGTTGCCCTCCCACCAGCAGGACCTGGAAGAGGACCGCAAGGGCCCGCCGGCCGGAGCGGCCTTCGCTGATGGCGCTCCCACCCCCTCCGCCCACGGCTTCGCCCGTCGCTGCGGCGTCGCCATCGGCGACCTGGAGATTCGCCAGACGGCCAAGGGGCCCTTCGTGTTTGCCAGAACCCGCCAGGCCGGTCAGTCCACCGCAGCGGTGCTGGCTGGCGAGATCCCTGGCTGGGTGAACGGCCTGCAAGGACGACGCTTCATGCGCTGGGGTGAGGGGGAGCAGCGCTTCAGCCGACCGGTCCGCTGGCTGGTGGCCCTGCTCGATGAGCAGCCGATCCCGATCGAGCTGCCCGGTTGCGATCCGGTGGTGCGGAGCGGGCGGTTGAGCCGCGGCCACCGGCTCAGCCGCGCCGTCGTGACGATTCCGGCAGCGGCGGCCTACGCCGAGACCCTTGCCGCTGCGGGGGTTCAGGTAGAGCGTGAGGATCGGGCCCGCTGGATCCGGGAGGCGGTCGAGACAGCCGCATCCACTTGCTCGGCCCGTCCAGATTTCCCGACCGAACTCTTCGAGGAACTCGTTGACCTGGTGGAGTCGCCCTCCCTGATCGAGGGGCGGGTGGAGGAGCGCTTTCTGGCCTTGCCACCAGAAGTGCTCAGCACGGTGATGCGCACCCACCAGCGCTACATCCCCCTGCTGCACGCCAAAGCTCCTGATGATCCACTGGCCCTCGACGCCACCGAAACGCTGCTTCCCCGCTTTCTCTGCATCGGCAACGGCAGGCCAGAAGCGATCGAGACCATCCGGCGCGGCAATGAAAGGGTGCTCAGGGCCCGACTGGCCGATGCGGAATTCTTCCTGGCAGCAGATCGGGCCGTCACCAGTGAGCAGCGGCGAGAACAACTCGCCAGCGTGACCTTCGCGGTGGGACTGGGCAGCCTCCTGGATCGGGCCGAACGCCTGGAGTGGCTGAGTGGCCTGTTGCTGGATCAGCTGAATCTGCCGGAGAGCTCGGCCCTCAGCGCCCGCCGGGCCGCCCACCTCTGCAAGAACGATCTCGTCAGCCAGATGGTGGGCGAGTTTCCTGAACTCCAGGGGGTGATGGGCGCCAAGTACGCGCTGGCCGAAGGGGAAGCCAGGCCTGTTGCCCTGGCCGTGCTGGAGCACTATCTACCCCGGGGAGCCGCTGATCAGCTGCCCAGCTCCGATGCCGGCGCCATCGTTGCCCTCGCGGAGCGTCTGGAGTTGCTGCTGAGCGTCTATGCCAAGGGGGAGCGCCCCAGCGGCTCATCCGACCCCTACGCCCTGCGAAGGGCGGGCAACGGCCTTGTGCAGATCCTTCTGGAGCGGGGCTGGGCCCTGGACCTGAGCACCGTCCTGCAGGTCGGGACAGCCCATTGGCAGCAACAGCTCCCGGAACTCAGCCTGGATGCGGCTGCACTGGCCACGGAGCTGACCGACGTGGTGCGGCTGCGGCTGATCAACCTGCTGGAGGAGCAGGGCTTCGATACCGACCTGGTTCAGGCCGTGGCAGGGGACAGGGCGGCAGCGGGGCGATTGGTGGCGGATGTGGCCGATGTCCGCCGGCGGGTGGAACTGCTCGCCGAACTGCGGTCCACAGGAGCCCTGGCCCCCCTGCAGGCCGTGGTCCAACGGGCCAGCCGGCTGGCCGAGAAAGGCAGTCTCGACACCACGATCCTCGACCCCATGGCCGTGGTGAATCCGGCTCTGTTCAGCTCTGCAAGTGAACAGGGCATGTTGCGCGTGCTCAAAGACCTCCTGCCGATCACCGCCGACCAGGCCGAGGATCGCTACCGGACCCTGGCCACAGAACTGATCGGTGGGGCCCCTGCCCTGGCGGCCTTTTTCGATGGGGACACCAGCGTGATGGTGATGGCTGACGATCCAGCCGTGCGCACCAATCGGCTGAATCTGCTCGGCGTGCTGCGCAACCAGTCGTTGGTGCTGGCCGACTTCAGCAGATTGGCGAGCTGAGACGGCTCAGGTTTTGCTGGCCAGCACAGGCTCCCGGGCCCCACTGTCCTTGGCAGTTGCCGGGGCAGGGGGCTGGAGGGGTCCGCCAACGGGATCAGGCTGCTGCTGGTGGGGTGCTGATTCAGGGGATGCCTGCAGCCTGGCCAGACGATGGGCTTCCATCTCTTCGGGACTGCGGACCGCGCTGGCCACCGGCTTGTAGGCAATCGGAGCGAGAGCCTGGCCGCGCAGCACCGAGCCGAGCGTCATCAGAGTGAGCTTGATCTGCTGCCAGGGATTCATCATCACCACCCGCTTGTACAGATAACTGTCAAAAGTCAGGCGCTGCACATCCTTGTCGTCACACATTTCGACAAACGCTTCTCGGGCCGCATCATTGCGATAAAAAATGTTCTGAAGGATCTCAAGAACCTTGTAGGTTGCACCATACTTGCGATCCCACTTCTTGATATAAACCTTGAGGTCCTTCTCCGATGGAATGGTCCGCCCCTGATCGCTCGCCGAGACGATCTGCTCGGCGCACATCCGTCCACTCTTGGCCGCGAAATAAATCCCCTCACCTGAACTCTTGGTGACATAACCGGCTGCGTCCCCGACCAGGGCCATCCGGCCCACGACCCGGCGAGGGCGGGGATGCTCCGGGATCGGATGGGCCTCCACCTTGATCACCTCACCATCGAGCAGACGGGCGCTGGCCCTGGCCCGGATGCCCTTCTGGAGGCTTTTGATCAGGCTCTGGTTCTGCTGCATCGTGCCGGTGCCAACAGCGACATGGTCGTACTTCGGAAAGACCCAGCCATAAAAGTCAGGCGAGACGTCGGTGCCCACATACATTTCGGCAAGGTCTTCGTAGTAGCTCATCTCTTCCTTGGGAAGGCGGATGCGTTCCTGAAAGGCGATCGCCACGTTGTAATCACCCGCATCCATGGCCTTGGCCACCCGGCTGTTGGCCCCATCGGCGCCCACGATCAAATCCACTTCCAGGGTTCTGATCTCTCCGGTGGGTCCCCCTGAAGAATAGTCAGCGTATTGAAGGGTATAAGGGCCCTGCCGATTCACACCGGTATCGATGCTCTGAACCAGGCCGTTGACCAATTGAGCGCCCATAGAGGCCGCGCGATCGCGCAGGAAACCATCCATCACCTCTCGGCGGCACATGCCGATGTATTCATTCTCGTCACCGAGATGAATGTCCACTTCCCGGTTGGAAGGGGAAATCATCTTCATGTTCCGAACTTTCCGATCGATGATCGATGCGGGCAGATCGAACTCAGCCACCATGCACAGCGGTATCGCGCCTCCGCATGGTTTGGCGTTGTCGAGCTTGCGCTCGAACAGCCAGGTCTGAATGCCCGCCTTGGCCAGCACTTCAGCAGCACAGGATCCGCTCGGGCCGCCACCCACAACTGCGACTCGCAACATCTTGAAACCTGCTCCGCTGGAACGATCTTGAGCTGGAAGCTAACACCGAAGACCGGCCCTGCGTTGAAGCACGGATGGCACAGCCCTAAGATTGTCTCCAAGCTTGTTTGAACGGCGTGTTCCACGAGGAGTGCCACGGGGAGTGCCTCCAGGAGTGACACCCCGTGCCCGCTCCAAGCTCCCCTCGCGAGAGCTGCCCCACGAGATCCCGGTAGCCCGTCGAACGGCTCGACCGATCCCGGCAGCGTCTGGCCCACTCAAACCACTGGTTCTCGGCGCCGCAGGCCTGGCGGCCCTCGGGCTCCTTCTGGTGGTGATCGTGCCTCTGTCCAGAACGATCCTCGACCCCGACCCCCTCGCAGGCCTCGGCTCCCAGCGGAGCTCCGATGGTCGCCTCCTGGGTCATTTCCCCTTTCCGGAAGTCTCCGCCGATCAGCTGATCCAGGTGGCTCCAGGCCTCAAAGCCCATCGCGACGCAGCCGAGCCCCTGCTGGCGATGCAGCGGGAGGCAGCAGCCGATGGCGTTGATCTCCGTGTTCTGAGCGGGTTTCGCGACCTGGCCCTGCAGAAGCAGCTGTTCTTCGACGTGAAGGCGGAACGCAATCAAAGTGCCGCCGAGCGGGCCAAGGTGAGTGCCCCGCCGGGTTTTTCCGAACACAGCACCGGCCTGGCCTTCGACCTCGGCGACGGAACCCGCCCCGGCACGAACCTGAAGGATGCCTTCGAGACCACCCCGGCTTTCGCCTGGCTGGAGCGCCATGCCAACCGTCACCACTTCAGGCTCTCCTTCCCGAAGGGCAACAGGCAGGGGGTCAGCTACGAACCGTGGCACTGGCGTTTCGAAGGATCGGCTGAAGCGCTGAAACTGTTCGAAGCGGCCAGGCGAGGGGCTGAGATAAGGTGATCAATTGATTCTGCCGCTGCATGAGCGCCCCATCCCAGCGCGCCCCGATACGCAATATCGCGATCATCGCCCACGTTGATCATGGCAAAACCACCTTGGTGGATGCGCTGTTGCAGCAGTCGGGGATTTTCCGGGATGGAGAGGCCGTTCCCACCTGCGTGATGGACTCGAACGACCTGGAGCGGGAACGCGGCATCACCATCCTCTCCAAAAACACGGCCGTCACCTACGGCGACACACGAATCAACATCGTCGACACGCCGGGCCACTCCGACTTCGGCGGCGAAGTGGAGCGGGTGCTTGGCATGGTGGATGGCGCCCTGCTGATCGTCGACGCCAACGAAGGCCCGATGCCCCAGACCCGCTTCGTGCTGCGCAAGGCGCTGGAGCAGGGTCTGCGGCCGATTGTGTTCATCAACAAGATCGACCGGGCCCGGGTGGATCCTGAGCAGGCCGTCGACAAGGTGCTGGATCTGTTTCTGGAACTGGGCGCCGACGACGACCAGTGTGATTTTCCCTACCTGTTCGGCAGCGGCATGGGCGGTTTTGCCAAGCCGGACATGGCCACCGACAGCGACAACATGAAGCCGCTGTTCGATGCGATCCTCCGCCATGTGCCGCCCCCGGTCGGCGATGTGGACAAGCCACTGCAGCTCCAGGTCACCACCCTCGACTACTCCGATTTTCTGGGCCGGATCGTGATCGGTCGTGTCCACAACGGCACCATCAAGGCCGGCCAGACGGCGGCGCTGATTCGCGATGACGGCAGCATCAAGCGCAGCAGGATCAGCAAGTTGCTGGGCTTTGAAGGTCTCTCCAGAGTGGAGATCGCCGAAGCTCACGCCGGTGACCTGGTGGCCGTGGCCGGTTTCGATGAGGTCAACATCGGCGAAACGATCGCCTGCCCTGATCACCCGGAGGCCCTGCCGCTGATCCGGGTGGACGAACCCACCCTCCAGATGACCTTCGTCATCAACGATTCACCGTTCGCGGGCAAGGAGGGCAAGTTCGTGACCAGCCGCCAGCTGCGGGATCGGCTTCAGAAGGAACTGCTTACCAACGTGGCCCTGCGGGTCGAAGACACCGACTCACCGGATCGCTTCGCGGTGAGCGGCCGGGGTGAGCTTCACCTTGGAATTCTGATCGAAACGATGCGGAGGGAGGGTTACGAGTTTCAGGTCACCCAGCCCCAGGTGATCTTCCGCACCATCGACGGAACCCCCTGCGAACCGGTTGAAACCCTGGTGATGGACGTGCCTGAAGAGGCCGTCGGCAACTGCATCGAAAAGCTCGGCATGCGCAAGGGCGAGATGCAGAACATGGAAACCGGTGCCGACGGACGCACCCAGCTGGAATTCGTGGTGCCCGCCCGGGGCCTGATCGGCTTCCGCGGCGAATTCGTTCGCGCCACCCGTGGCGAGGGGATCATGAGCCATTCCTTCTTCGAGTACCGCCCGATGCAGGGGGATTTCGAAGCACGGCGCAACGGCGTGCTGATTTCGTTCGAAGAAGGAACAGCCACCTTCTATGCCCTCAAGGGCGCCGAAGACCGGGGTCAGTTCTTCATCACCCCGGGCACGAAGGTCTACAAGGGGATGATCGTCGGCGAACACAACCGTCCCCCCGACCTGGAACTGAATGTCTGCAAGGCCAAGCAGGTCACCAACATCCGCTCGGCCGGCGCTGAGGTGCTCGACACCCTCCAGTCCCCGATCCAGATGACCCTGGAGCGCGCCCTGGAATACATCGGACCCGACGAAATGCTGGAGGTGACGCCTGAGTCGATCCGTCTGCGCAAACTGGCGATGAAGAAGCCGGCCAAGCGATGACGGACCGGCCCACCGGCTGGCTGACATCGAGTCCGGCCCCGATCGATCTGGCCCTTGATCCCCGCTTCGTTGCGGCTGTCACCCTCTTCAACCAGGCCGCCTGGTATCCATGCCACGACGGCCTGGAAGAGCTCTGGCATGAATCCCTCGGCCAGGACCGGATCGTGCTCCAATCCCTGCTGCAGATCGCTGTGGCCCATCTCCATCTTGAGCGCGGTAACCGGCATGGAGCCACGGTCTTGATGGGCGAGGGGCTGGGGCGCCTGGCCCCTTTCCCGGACGAGGTGCTCGGGCTGGATCTCGGCCCGCTGCGCGCTCAGGTCAGCGGCCGGTTGCACTGTCTGCAACAGAACGGAGATCCGGGCAGCCTGCCGCTTCCCAGTCTCTCCCCGGTCAGCTGCAATGGCCATCCATCCCAGCAGGGCCCTGCTGGATTGAGGCCATTCATTTGATGGCCGTTCGTCTGAGAGCCATTCTCTCGATTTCCACGCCAAATGAACAGCCGAGCGCCCCTGCGCTTCAGGCTTTCCACCGGCACTGCCTGATTCACGCCTGATTTGGACCGGACTGATGCTGATCCCCAACGGAGCAGCCAAACCATGAACCCTGGTCGGCCCCTCTCCCGACATCCCCGGAACCAGCCTCTGGGTGCGCTGCTGCTGGTGCTGGTTCTGCTGAGCGCTCCTCGGGCCTGGGCCCAGGGCGCAGCCACCGTCCCCGTCGCCACTCCAGCCGCGGCAACGGCAACTCCACCACCGCCAGCAGCGCAGCCGACCGGCCTGGTCACGATTGAATCGGACAGCCAGAAGGCCGACAACGCCACAGGCATCATCACGGCGATCGGCAACGTCAGGATTCTTTATCCGGATCGGCGCCTGGTGGCCACCTCCCGCCAGGCCCAGTACTTCACCAAGGAGGGCCGGATCGTGCTGACCGGCGATGTCGATGTGATCCAGGAAGGGGGAAATCTGTTGCGGGCCGAGCGGGTGGTCTACCTGGTGGACAGTGAGAGGGTACTGGCGGAGCCCGGCAGCGGCCAGCAGGTGTTCAGTCGGCTCCGCCTCCAGCAGAACAACGCCAGCCCAGGGACTGCGGCGCCCCGATGAGTCTCCAACTTGAGGAGGTCGCCCTCAGCCTCGGCGGCCGCCCCCTGGTCAAGGGCGTCAGCCTCGAACTCCATCCCGGCGAAGTGGTGGGGCTGCTCGGCCCGAACGGAGCCGGCAAGACCACCACCTTCAACCTGGTCACCGGCAGGCTGAAGCCCGACCGGGGAAGGGTGATGCTCGATGGCCGTGCCGTCGAAGGCCTGGCCATGCCCCAACGGGCCCGCCTGGGAATCGGCTATCTACCCCAGGAACCCAGCGTCTTCCGCCAGCTCAGCGTCAGGCAGAACCTGCAGCTGGCGCTGCAGGAAAGTGGTGCACCGGCGGGGATTCGCCGCACCCGCCTTGAGCAGCTGATCGAGGACTTCCACCTGAGCCGCTTCCAGCACCGCCTCGGTTTTCAACTCTCAGGGGGGGAGCGACGGCGCTGTGAGGTGGCCCGGGCTCTGGCGGTGGGTCCCAGGGGGCCCCGCTATCTCCTGCTCGATGAACCGTTCGCCGGCGTCGACCCGCTGGCTGTGGCCGATCTGCAGGCCCTGATCGGCACCCTGAGGGAGCGGTCGATGGGCTTGCTGATCACGGACCACAACGTGCGGGAAACCCTGGCCATCACCGATCGGGCCTACATCCTCACCGAAGGCAGCATCCTGGCCGCCGGCCGCTCCGAGGTGGTCGCGGCGGATCCGCTGGTTCGACGGCATTACCTCGGGGAGGCCTTTCAGTTGTGAATCAGGTGCAGGGAGCCAACCCGCCTTTGAGCCGACCCAGCCAGGGCTGGCAACACCTGCCTGTGCTCAGGCCACTTCCCCTGCTGGACCGCTGGCTGGTCGCGGAGCTGGTCCCCCCGCTCCTGTTCGGTATCGCCGCCTTCACCGCCGTATCCCTCTCGGTGGGGGTGGTGTTCGAACTGGTGCGCCGGGTGACCGAATCGGGGCTGCCGATCGGGGTGGCCCTGCAGGTGCTGGGTCTGCGCTTGCCGGGGTTTCTGGTGTTGTCGTTTCCGATGGCCACCTTGATGGCCACCCTGCTGGCCTACAGCGGGCTTTCCAGCAACTGCGAGCTCACAGCCCTGCGCAGCCTCGGGGTGAAGACCTGGCGAATGGTCGTTCCAGCCCTCCTGGTGGCGGTGCTGATGAGCCTGGTCACCTTCCTGTTCAACGACCTGATCGTGCCCAATGCCAACCTGCAGGCCAGCGATGTGCTCAACCAGGCCCTCGGCAAGGCGGTGGCCGCCGAGAAGGGCAGCAACATCATCTATTCCCGCTTCAGCCGCCGGGAAAACAAGGATGCGGAATCCGGAAGTGAGCGCTATCTCTCCCAGCTCTTCTACGCCGGACAGTTCAGGGACGGAGAAATGATCGATGTCACGGTGCTGGATTTCACCCGTGACGGGCGAACCCAGATCCTCAGCGCTGATCGGGCCATCTGGAGCCCTGCCGAGGGGATGTGGGAATTCCGGGACGGCAAGGTGGTGCTGATCGACAACAGGGACGCCACCACCACCTCGGCGCGTTTCAGCCGCTACCTCTACCCGCTCGACCAGGGACCCCTGCAGCTGGCTGCCCTGCCCAAGGATGCCGCCGCCATGTCGGTGTCCGAGGCGATCAGCGCCGAGAAGCTGCTCAGGGAAGCCGGTGACCGGAAGGAAGCCCGCCGCATGCGGGTGAGGATTCAGGAGAAATTCGCTTTTCCTTCCATCTGCCTGGTGTTCGGCCTGATCGGCAGCAGCCTCGGGGTTCGCCCCGATGCCCGCACCAGCCGCAGCCAGGGGTTCGGGATCAGTGTGCTGCTGATCTTTTCCTACTACCTGATGTCATTCATCTTCAGTTCGCTGGGGGTGAAGGGCACCCTTTCACCCTTCCTGGCCGCCTGGGCTCCGGTCCTGGTCGGGCTGGCCACCGGACTGCTGCTGCTGCGCCAGGCCAGTCGCTGAGGTTGGATGTCCAGGCAGACTGGCAAGAGCCGTTGTTCCCCCTTCCCGTGCTGGCTGCCGTGACCGATCCGGTTCTCGCCCTTGGCCTGCTGGCCTTCGGTCTGTTGTTGCTCGCCCTGCCGCTGGCGTTCTGGAGCGTCAGCTCTGCCACCCCCAGCACCCTCGTGCGTGTTCTGGTCGCGGCGGCGAATCTGAGTTTGACGGCCCAGCTGACCCTGCGCTGGTGGGAATCGGGCCATTTCCCGATCAGCAACCTCTACGAATCGCTCTGCTTTCTGGCCTGGGCCTGCAGCCTCACCCAGTTGCTGGTGGAGCGCTCCTGGCCCTCACCCCTGGTTCCGGCCGCCACCACGCCGATTGCCCTGGGCTGCGTTGCCTTTGCCAGCTTCGCCCTGCCGGATCGCCTCCAGGAAGCCGCTCCGCTGGTGCCGGCCCTGCGATCGAGCTGGCTGGTCATGCACGTGAGCGTGATCATGGTGAGTTATGCGGCTCTGCTGGTGGGCTCGTTGCTTTCCCTGGCGGTGCTGTTCACCGAGCGTCAGCAGACCCTTCAACTGCGCAGCAGTTCAATCGGCAGCGGTGGGTACCGCCAGGCCAAGCTGGCCACCCCCTCCGGCGAACTGCAGCTCAGCAGTGTCTCGATCGGGATCAACGAGCAGCTCGACAGCCTCAGCTACCGAACGATCACCGTCGGCTTCCTGTTGCTCTCCGTTGGTCTGGTCAGTGGGGCCGTCTGGGCGAACGAGGCCTGGGGCAGCTGGTGGAGCTGGGATCCGAAGGAAACCTGGGCCCTGATCTGCTGGCTTGTCTATGCCGCCTATCTGCACACCCGGCTCAGCCGAGGCTGGCAGGGCCGCAGGCCGGCCCTGGTGGCGGTGGCCGGACTGGTGGTGATCCTGGTTTGCTACATCGGCGTGAACCTGCTCGGCATCGGTCTGCACAGCTACGGCTGGTTCCTCGGTGACTGAGCCACAGGCCTCAGGGCCAGGACGTGTTCTGCAGCCCAGATGGCTGCTGCCGCTTGTGCTGCTGGCAGGGCTGCTGCTTCGCTTTGCCCTGATTGCCATCCTGCCGCCGGGGTACGACGAGGCCTACTACCTCTTCTACGGCCTTCATCCAGCCCTGAGCTACTTCGATCATCCCGCAGCCGTGGGGCTGTGGGCCTGGCTCGGCCATCGGCTTGGCGGCTCGATTCTGGCCCTGCGCATCCCGTCGCTGCTGAGCTACACCCTCGCCCTCGCCCTGCTGGCTGATGCGACCGGTCGCTGGTTTGGCCGGAATGCCGGGCTGCTCAGCGCCGTGATCGGCAGTATCTGCCCCCTGCTGTTCCTCTGCGGTGGCGTGCTGCTGTTGCCTGACAGCCCCCTGCTACTAGCCATGGCGGCCCTGCTCTGCTGGCTGTCAAGACACCCCCAGGTCGTGCCCGGCACGGCCAGGCAGGCGATCGGACTGGGTGCCCTGCTCGGCTTGATCACCCTTGGTAAGTACCACGCCTTGCTGCTGCTGCTCTCCCTGCTGGCCTGGACCCTGGCCAGCAGGGAGCGCCGCCGCCGGTACGCAAGCCCCTGGCCCGCCGTTGCACTGCTGGTCTGGCTGCTGGTCTCCGCTCCGTTATGGCTCTGGAACCTGAGCAATGGCTGGGCATCCTTCCTGTTCCAGGGCGGCAGGATCGGTGCAGGCGCTGCCTACGCCTTCGAAGCCCCACCCCTGTTCCTGCTCTCCCAGCTGGCGCTGCTCTTCCCGACGATCGGCGCCGTGCTGCTGGTGGCACTGCTGCCCCGGCCGGGCCTTGATGGGGCGGCACCACACCGACAGCTTCTGCGCTGGCTGGTGCTGCCGCAGCTGATTGCTTTCCTGCTCCTGGCCGGAAGACTGCATGTGCTGGCCAGCTGGCTGGTGCCGGCCTGGTGGCTGCTGCTGCCACTGGCTGGCGATTGGCTGGCTGGCCCACACCGGCGCTGGTGCCGCAGGGGGATCAGACTGGGGGCCTGGGGCACGGCCGTGTTCCTGCCACCGCTGCTGCTGGTTCTGGCCCTGCAGGTGCGCTGGGGAATGTTCGATGGCCTGCTACCCCCGGGCCTCGATACCTCCAGCGAGCTGATGCCTGCCGACAGCCTGCGCAGGGATCTGCAGCGCCATCCGGCAATCTGGAAGGCGCTGCAGGAAGCCGAGCTGATCGCCGGCAACCGCTACGAGCTGCCTGGATTTCTGGCCCTGGCCCTGGGCCCTGAGCTGAAGGCCGAGTACACCACCTTCAACAAGGACTCCAGGGGATTCGCCTGGTGGCAACGCGCCGATGGCTATGTCGGATCCAGTGGGGTGCTGTTCGGCATCCTGGAGCCCGGAAAACCACTGGCTCGTCCCGCCTGGCTCCCCTGGCTGGGGAACCTGCAACCGCTTGGGGTCGTCACGGTCCACCGCTCCGGCAAACCGGCAGTTGAGCTGGAGTTCAGTCGGTTCGGACCGATCAGCCGTCCTTTGCCCAGACGCTACGGGCCAGGGGCAACCCGGAAGCAATAGCCGCGCCGGTCGTCCCTTCAGACCAGGACTGTTTCGGGGCGGCGGCTGTGGCGAATGCCGCTGATCGCCTCGCGGTAATCGGGCTGATTGAACACCCCTGAACCCGAAACAATCGCGTTGGCTCCCACCTCGATCACCTGCCAGGCATTATTGGCCTTGAGGCCACCGTCCACCTCGATCCAGGGATCGAGACCCCGTTCATCACACATCCGCCGCAGACGCCGCACCTTTTCGACCGCCGAAGGGATGAAGCTCTGCCCGCCGAAGCCAGGGTTGACGCTCATGATCAGAACCAGGTCACAGAGCTCCAGGCAGTACTCCAGGGTGTCGAGCGAGGTGCCGGGGTTGAGCACCGCACCGGCTTTCTTGCCCAGGTCCTTGATCTGACCAAGATTGCGATGAAGGTGCGGGCAGGCTTCCACCTGCACGTAGATGTGGTCGGCTCCGGCCTTGGCGAAATCCGCCACATAGTTCTCCGGCTCCACGATCATCAGATGAACGTCGAGCGGCTTGGTAGTCACCGGACGGAGGGCCTCGACGATCAGCGGGCCGATCGTGATGTTGGGCACGAAGCGGCCGTCCATGACGTCGACATGGATCCAGTCGGCACCGGCTTCGTCGACGGCCCTGACCTCATCGCCGAGGCGGGCGAAATCAGCGGAAAGGATCGACGGAGCGATCACCAGAGGCTTCGTGCTCATGGCTGGGGCCACTGGGGCATAAGGAGCACCGTGATTGTAGGAATCGGCTGGAAGCCTGGAACAGGCCGGACAGACCCGGCCGGTGAGCCCTGATCGTCGCTGATACAGTATCGATCGTCTAATGGCTGAAAGGCCTTGCTGCAGCTGAACTGCCGGCCTTTCAGTTGACGTTTTCTCCCTCTCTGCCAGACCCCCGTGGATCGCACCCTCATTCAGGAACTGCTCGAAGTCGTCGAGCAGGCCGCCATTGCCTCTGCCCATCTCACCGGGCTGGGGAAGAAGGATGAGGCCGATGCGGCTGCCGTGGAGGCGATGCGGAAGCGCATGGGCTCCATCGTCATGCAGGGCCGGATCGTGATCGGCGAGGGGGAACGGGACGAAGCCCCCATGCTGTACATCGGCGAGGAAGTGGGCAGCGGCACCGGCCCCGGCGTTGACTTCGCCGTGGATCCCTGCGAGGGAACCAACCTCTGCGCCAACGCCCAGGATGGCTCGATGGCCGTGCTGGCCGCCTCCGATCGCGGCGGGCTGTTCAATGCTCCCGACTTCTACATGAAGAAGCTGGCGGCTCCCCCGGCAGCCAAGGGCAAGGTGGACATCCGCAAGAGCGCCACCGAGAACATCGCCATTCTGAGCGAGTGCCTCGGCCTGCCTGCCAGCGAGCTGGTGATCGTGGTGATGGATCGGGCCCGCCACAAGGAGCTGATCGCCGAGATCCGTGCCACCGGCGCCCGGGTCAAGCCGATCAGCGACGGTGACGTGCAGGCGGCGATCGCCTGCGGCTTCGCCGGCACCGGCACCCACTGCCTGATGGGCATCGGCGCCGCCCCTGAAGGGGTGATCTCCGCCGCAGCCCTGCGCTGCCTGGGCGCCCACTTCCAGGGCCAGCTGGTCTACGACCCGGCCATTGCCCAGACAACCGAGTGGGCCGATTACACCAGGGAGGGCAACGTGGAAAGGCTCCACTCGATGGGCATCACCGACATCGATAAGGTTTATGAAGCCGAGGAACTGGCCTCCGGGGAGAATGTGGTGTTCGCAGGCAGCGGCATCACCCCCGGACTGCTGTTCAAAGGGGTCGTCTTTGAGCACGACTGCACCCGCACCAGCAGCCTGATCATCAGTTCCCTCGATCAAAGCGCCCGCTTCACCGACACGATCCACATCAAGGACGGCGCCCAGAGCGTCGCCCTGCGCTGAACCCCTCCCCATGCACATCGCCGTCGTCGGCCTCAGCCATCGCACGGCCCCGGTCGAGATCCGCGAGCGGCTCAGCATCCCCGAGCAAACGATGGAGGAATCCCTCCAGACCCTGCGCGGCGATTCCCAGGTGCTGGAGGCTTCCATCCTCAGCACCTGCAACCGGCTGGAGATCTACACCCTGCTGCGTAGCCAGGAGCAGGGAATCACGGCGGTGGGCTCCTTTCTGAGTCGGCACTCAGGGCTGGAGTTCGGCGATCTCACTCCCCATCTGTTCACTTACCACCACGAAGAGGCGGTGGTTCACTTGCTGCGCGTCGCCGCCGGCCTTGACAGCCTCGTGCTGGGCGAGGGCCAGATCCTCTCCCAGGTGAAAAAGATGGTGAGGCTGGGGCAGGAGCATGGCTCGATCGGGCCGATCCTCAACCGGCTGCTCAACCAGGCGGTGAGCACCGGCAAGCGGGTGCGCACCGAAACCAACCTGGGCACCGGCGCCGTGTCGATCAGCTCGGCGGCCGTCGAGCTTGCCCAGCTGAAGCTGGGCCAGGCCCGGGGTCTCGATGACCTGGTCTCGCTCGATCAGGAGCAGGTGGCCGTGGTGGGGGCAGGCCGGATGGCGCGGCTGCTGCTGCAGCATCTGCAGGCCAAGGGATGTCGCGCCCTCGTGCTGCTCAACCGCACCGTGGAGCGGGCCGAGGCCCTTGCTGCCGATTTCCCCGAGCTGCCGGTGCAATGCAGACCCCTTTCCGACCTCGACCACTGCCTCAGCACCTGCTCATTGGTGTTCACCAGCACCGCTGCGGAGCAGCCGATCATCGACGCAACCCGGCTTGGGGGGCTCAACCGGCGCTCGGCACTGATGCTGATCGACATCGGTGTTCCCCGCAACATCCGCTCGGGTGTCAGCGATCTCGCTGGCGTGGATGCCTACGACGTGGACGATCTCCAGGAAGTGGTGACCCGCAACCAGGAGGCCAGGCGCGAGGTTGCCATCGAGGCCGAAGGTCTGCTGCAGGACGAAACCCGCCAGTTCCTGGAATGGTGGGATGGTCTGGAGGCGGTGCCCACCTTGAACCGGTTGCGCCAGACCCTTGAGACGATCCGGGAACAGGAGCTGCAGAAAGCCCTCAGCCGCATGGGGCCCGATCTGTCCGCCCGGGAGCGGAAAGTCGTCGAAGCACTCAGCAAAGGGATCATCAACAAGGTGTTGCACAGCCCTGTCACCCATCTGCGGGCTCCCCAGCCCAGACAGCAGCGGCATCTGGCCATGCAGGTGCTGCATGAGCTCTTCGAGCTTGACGGCGGCAGCCCCGACGCTTGATCAGGCCAGGGGATGGTGGCCATTGCCACAGTTTGGTGCGGTCCACAGGCAGCCGCCTTGCCCGGTCAAACGCTCCGGTACGGTGCTCTGGTGCTGGAAACAGACCTGTGAAGAGTGAGTCATGAAGCGGGTTCTGGCGATCATCCTCGGCGGAGGAGCGGGCACCCGCCTCTATCCCCTCACCAAGATGCGGGCCAAGCCAGCCGTTCCCCTGGCCGGCAAGTACCGTCTGATCGATATTCCGATCAGCAACTGCATCAATTCGGGGATCAACAAGATCTACGTGTTGACCCAGTTCAACAGCGCTTCTCTGAACCGACACCTCACCCAGACCTACAACCTCTCGGCAGGTTTCGGCCAGGGCTTCGTGGAGGTGCTCGCTGCCCAGCAGACCCCGGACAGCCCCAGCTGGTTTGAAGGCACCGCCGATGCGGTGCGCAAATACCAGTGGCTGTTCCAGGAATGGGACGTGGACCACTACCTGATCCTCTCCGGTGACCAGCTCTACCGGATGGACTACAGCCGTTTCGTGAAGCACCACATCGAAACCGGTGCAGACCTCAGCGTCGGTGCGCTGCCGGTGGATGAAGCGCAGGCCGAAGGCTTCGGCCTGATGCGCGCCGACGACGATGGACGGATCCGGGAATTCAGCGAAAAACCGAAGGGCGCGGCGCTGGCGGCCATGAAGATGAATACGGCCAAACTCGGTCTGGCGGAAGCGGAGGCGGCCCGTCGTCCCTATCTCGCCTCGATGGGGATCTATGTGTTCAGCCGCCACACCCTCTTCGACCTGCTGAGCAGCAACCCAGGCGCCACCGATTTCGGCAAGGAGATCATCCCTCTGGCCCTGGGCCGCGGCGACAACCTGCAGAGTTTCCTCTTCGATGACTACTGGGAGGACATCGGCACGATCGGGGCCTTCTACGAAGCCAACCTGGCCCTCACCGATCAACCCAGGCCTGCCTTCTCCTTCTATGACGAGAAGTTCCCGATCTACACACGGCCTCGTTACCTGCCCCCCAGCAAACTGCTCGACACCCAGGTCACCCAGTCGATCATCGGGGAAGGATCCCTTCTGCAGGCCTGCAGCATCCACCATTGCGTGCTCGGTGTGCGCTCCAGGATCGAGGGGGAAGTGGTGCTGCAGGACACCCTGGTGATGGGCGCCGATTACTACGAATCCGCCGAGGAGCGCGCCGTTCTGCGGGAACGGGGCGGCATCCCGCTGGGGGTGGGCCATGGCACCACCGTGCGGCGCGCCATCCTTGACAAGAACGTGCGGATCGGCCGCAACGTCACGATCGTGAACAAGGATCACATCGAAGAAGCCGACCGCCCCGAGCTGGGCTTCTACATCCGCAACGGCATCGTGGTGGTAGAGAAGAACGCCACGGTGGCCGATGGCACGGTGATCTGAGCGGTTGCTGACACAGCCACGCCCGCGACGGCGTCGGGCCTGGCCCACGGGCACACTGGCACCGAAAGGTTTGCAAGCCCTCCTGACATGAGCAAAGCGCACTTCGGCCTGATCGGCCTGGGCGTGATGGGCGAGAACCTTGTCCTCAACGCCGAGCGCAACGGCTTCTCCAGCGTCGTCTACAACCGCACCTGGGCCAAGACGGAAGAGTTCCTCAACGGTCGCGGCGCCGGCCTCCAGATCATCGGCGCCCATACCCTTGAGGAGTTCGTCGCCAGCCTGGAGCGCCCCCGCCGCATCCTGATGATGATCAAGGCGGGACAGCCGATCGACGACACCATCGCCGCGATCTCCCCCTTCCTGGAGGAGGACGATCTGCTGATCGACGGTGGCAACTCCCTCTACACCGACACCGAGCGGCGGGTGAAGGAGCTGGAGAGCAAGAGCTTCGGCTACATCGGCATGGGCGTCTCCGGCGGCGCCAAAGGGGCCCTGGAGGGGCCGAGCATGATGCCGGGCGGCACCAAGGCGGCCTACGACGCGATTGAGAGCCTGGTGACCAAGATGGCCGCCCAGGTGGAGGACGGCCCCTGCGTCACCTACATCGGCCCCGGTGGCGCCGGCCATTTCGTGAAAACGGTGCACAACGGCATCGAATACGGGATCGAGCAGATCCTGGTGGAGGCCTACGACCTGATGAAGCGGGGCGCCGGCCTCGAAGGCATCGCCATGGCGGATGTGTTCGACGGCTGGAACCAGCTCGAAGAACTCTCCTCCTATCTGGTCGAGATCACCGAGGTGTGCCTGCGCACCCGCGATCCCGAGGATGGCGGCGACCTGGTCGAGAAAATCCTCGATGTGGCCGGCCAGAAAGGCACCGGCCTCTGGACCGTGATCAGTGCTCTGGAGATGGGGGTGCCCGTGCCCACCATCTACGCCTCGCTCAATGGCCGGGTGATGAGCTCGATGAAAACGGAACGGGTGGCCGCCGAAGCGGTGCTGCCGGGCCCGGCGCCCCACCCCGTCGACCTGGGCGCGGCGGCCGATGGCCTGCCACCACTGCGCGATGCGGTGATCCTCGCCTGCATCGCCAGCTACGCCCAGGGCATGGCGCTGCTGGTGGAAGCCTCCAAGCTGCACGACTACAAGCTGCAGCTCTCCTCGATCGCCCAGATCTGGAAGGGGGGATGCATCATCCGCGCCCGCCTGCTGCAGCGCATCCAGGACGCCTACGACGCCAACCCGAGTCTGGCGAACCTGATGGTGGACCCCTGGTTCGCCGAGCAGATCAACCGCCGTCTGCCCGGCCTGCGCCAGGTGGTGGCGGATGCCGCCCTGGCCGGCATTCCCGTCCCGTGCCTGAGCAGCACCCTCGATTACATCGACAGCTACCGCACCGCCCGCCTGCCCCAGAACCTGCTGCAGGCCATGCGTGACTGCTTCGGCGCCCACACCTACGGGCGCGTGGACCGCGACGGTGCCTTCCACACCGAGTGGCTCGGATGAGCGGGTCTGCCCCCGTCACCTACCGGCTCGAAAAAGCTGCTGATCGCCAGGCCCTGGCTCGCCTGGCGGCTGAAACGATCGCCACCACGATCGACCTGGCCCTGGCGGAGCGGAATCGTGCCCAGATCGCCCTGGCCGGCGGCACCACCCCGGAAGTCGCCTACCGGCTGCTGGGTGAGCAGCACCTGCCCTGGGAGCGGGTCGATGTTCTGCTCGGTGATGAGCGCTTCGTGCCGGCTGATGATCCCTCCAGCAATGCTCTGATGCTGCGGCGATCCCTGCTGGCGGCAGGTCCTGGCTCGATGGCCTGTTTCCATCCGGTCCCCACGGATCAAGCCAGTCCAGGCGAGGCCGCTCTCGCCTACGCCGAGCTGTTGGGCCGGCTTTGCCCCGGCGACCCACCGGTGTTTGATCTGGTTCTGCTCGGCCTGGGCGACGACGGACACACCGCCTCTCTCTTTCCCGGCACCGCCGCCACCGGCGTCACCGATCGCAGCGTCACCGTGAGCGAAGGCAAAGGGCTGCCGCGCGTCACCCTCACGGCGCCGGTGCTCAGTGCGGCGCGGCGGGTGATCTTTCTGGTGAGCGGGGAGGGGAAACAACAGGCCCTGCAACGCCTGGTCGATCCCAACGAGCCCGCCAGCCGCACCCCGGCCCGATTGGTGCGCCCACGCACACCCGTGCTGATCCTGGCCGATCCAGCTGCTGCGGCAGGCTGGGTGATCGAATCGCAATCGCCTTGATGAGGTCGCCGATGCTGCTGGTGAGCGGAGATGGCTTCAGTGGCTGGCTGGCGCTCAACGACACGATCATGGGTGGGAGCAGCAGCGGTGCCTGCCGTGTCGGTCCGGAGGGTCTGGTCCTGGAGGCAGAGGTGGTCGAGCAGGGTGGTGGATTTGTCAGCTGCAGGTCTCCCCTGTTCTCTCCCCCCCTCGACCTGGGCGCCTACCGGGCCCTGCAGCTGGAAGTGCGCGGCGATGGCCGGCGCTACAAGCTCGCCGTGGCCTGCGCCGACGGGTTGGCCGGACTGACCGAACTGATTCCAGGCGGCCTGCGCTGGGTGGCGGAGTTCGACACCTCCGTCCTCTCCCCGGATCAGCCAGCCCAGCTGGTTGAGATCGGCTTCGATCAGTTGCGGGCCTCGGTGCGGGCCCGCCCCCTCAACCTGCCACTGCGCTTCGATGCCTGCCGGGTCACCCGGTTGCAGATCCTGCATTCGAAGTTTGGGGACGATGGTCAGCTCAATGCCGGCTTCCGGGCCGGGCCCTTGCAGTTCTCCCTGCTGGCGGTGCGGGCCCTGCCGTGACGGTGCCGGAAGAGCTGAGCCGGCGAATCGCCGCCGCCGCCGATCTCTGCCTCAAGCCCCACCGCCATGCGGTGGTAGGTGAGATGGTCGGGGAGGCGCTGCCTGCCAAGCTGGGCAGCGAGCCCGGCCCACCGCTCGAGGATCCCGTGGACCAGTGCCTGCGGATCCAACCGCGCCGCGCCGATGGTGAACGACTGCCGGAGCTGGACATCGAGCTGGAGCTGTACCGCAGCGGCGACGAGCTTCACCTGA
Organism: Synechococcus sp. CS-1325; assembly: GCA_025128135.1. GTDB lineage: Bacteria > Cyanobacteriota > Cyanobacteriia > PCC-6307 > Cyanobiaceae > Regnicoccus. The sequence goes on along the minus strand of JAHLYW010000046.1, from coordinate 283,585 downwards.
TGCTGAGCTGGCCGGAGCAACCGGCATTGCCGATGCTCTGGCATGGCCAGCATCCCGTCTGGATGGACGCGGAGACCGGGCTGCGCACCGAACGCCCGAGCCAAGGGGCACCCCTGGAGGCCCTGGCCCGGCGCCTGCGGGCCTTGCTCAGCCCTGATCGGTGACCGCCCCCAGGCTGCTGCTGCTCACCAGGCGGGCGTACTTGCCCAGCACGCCGGTGCGATAGCGGGGCTCGGGTTTCACCCAGGCAGCCCGGCGGCGCTGAAGTTCAGACGCCTCAACGTTCAACTGGATCAGCAGTTGGTCGGCATCCACGGTGATGCTGTCGCCCTCTTCCACCAGGGCGATGGTGCCGCCCACGGCGGCCTCAGGGGCCACATGGCCCACCACCAGGCCGTAGGAGCCGCCGCTGAAGCGCCCATCGGTGATCAGCGCCACTGATTCACCCAGCCCCTGGCCCACGATCGCGGCGGTGGGGGAAAGCATCTCGCGCATTCCAGGACCACCCACCGGGCCCTCGTAGCGCACCACCACCACGTCGCCGGCATGGACCCCACCGGCGAGAATCGCCTCCAGGGCACTCTCCTCGCTCTCGAATACCCGGGCCGGGCCGGTGATCACCGGGGTCTTCACGCCGCTGATCTTGGCCACCGCCCCCTCTTCCGCCAGATTGCCCTTGAGGATGGCCAGGTGCCCCTTGGCATAGAGCGGATTGGACAGGGGCCGGATCACGTCCTGATCGGCCGGGGGCTCGCTTGGCACATCGGCGAGCACCTCGCGCAGGGTGCGCCCCTCGATCGTGCCGCAATCGCCGTGCAGCAGGCCGGCATCGAGCAGCAGCTTCATCACCTGGGGAATGCCGCCGGCATTGTGCAGATCCACGGTCACGTAGCGGCCGCTGGGCTTGAGATCGCAGATCACCGGCACCCGCTGGCGGATGGTTTCGAAGTCGTCGATGGTGAGCGGCACCTCGGCGGTGCGGGCGATCGCCAGCAGGTGCAGCACCGAATTGGTGGAGCCGCCGACGGCCATGATCACGCTGATCGCATTCTCGATCGCCTCGCGGGTGATCAGATCGCGGGGGCAGATGTTCGCCGCTATCGCCCGCACCAGCACCTCGGCCGAGCGGGCAGCGCTTTCGGCCTTCTCCGGATCTTCCGCCGCCATGGTGGAGCTGCCCGGCAGGCTCAGGCCCATCGCTTCAAAGGCCGAGCTCATCGTGTTGGCGGTGAACATGCCGCCACAGCTGCCGGCACCGGGGCAGGCGTTCTTCTCGATCGCCAGCAGTTCGGCTGCGTCGATGCGGCCACCGGAGAACTGACCCACCGCCTCGAAGGCACTCACCACGGTGAGATCGCAGGGGCCGAGCCGACCGGGCTTGATCGTGCCGCCGTACACAAAGATCGCCGGGATGTTCATGCGGGCCATGGCGAGCATGGCGCCGGGCATGTTCTTGTCGCAGCCGCCGATCGCCAGCAGGCCGTCCATGCTCTGGGCGTTGCAGGCGGTTTCGATCGAATCGGCGATCACCTCCCGGCTCACCAGCGAATATTTCATGCCCTCGGTGCCCATCGAGATGCCGTCGCTGACGGTGATGGTGCCGAAGGTCTGCGGCATCGCCCCCGCCGACTGGGCCGCTGCCACGGCCCGCTCGGTGAGGTCGTTCAGCCCCAGGTTGCAGGGAGTGATCGTGCTGTAGCCATTGGCGATGCCGATGATCGGCTTGTCGAAGTCAGCGTCGCCAAAACCGACGGCCCGCAGCATGGCGCGATTGGGGGACCGCTGGATGCCTGCGGTGATGGCGGCAGAGCGGAGCATGGGCAAGGGGAGCAGCTCAAGCAAGTTAACGATCCGGCCGGAGCGGGCCTCGCCTCAGTCTTCGGGGCTGAGGCACTCCAGCTGGCGGCGCACATCCTCGATGGCCCGGTTCAGCTCCTTGACCTTGTGCTGCAATTCACTGTCCAGCAGGGGGCGGTGTTCACCGAGTTCCCCATCGCGTGAGCCCTCCTGCAGCCGTGAAAGGCTGAGGCTGCGGCGCTGACGCAGGGCCTGGCGCCGCCGCTCCGCCTCCGAGAGCAACCACCAGCCCAGACCGGCTGCACCGACCAGGGCACCGCCGATGGCGCTGGCCAACAGGCCGGTGCTCCTGGGCTGATTGCGTTCTCTGAGCTCGCCCATCGACCTTCTCCTTTCCCGATCCCAGGTGTGATCCAGACTAAGGGCGGCTGATCAGGCCAGATGTTCGGCCAGCCGCAGGGCGTTGGCGATGATCGTCAGACCTGGCGAGAGGCCGGGGCAGCTGGGGAAAACGCTGGCATCGGCAATGGTGAGGTTGCCGATGCCATGGCAGCGACCCTGCAGATCCACCACCGAGCTCGATGGGTCGCTGCCCATGCGGCAGGTTCCGCAGGCGTAGCCCATCACCGCCAGGGGGGCCTCGCCCCGGGGGTGAATCCAGGACCGGTTGACCACGGTCACGAGGGGGTCGGCCTCCACGGCCTGGAGGGTATCGAGCCAGCGATAAACAAGCCGGTCGTGGGCTTCGAGGTTGTTGGGCAGGTAATGGATCCTGATCCGATCGTTGCGCAGGGTGATGCGGTTATCGGGGTCGGGCAGCACGGCGCTGGTGGCCCACCAGCACACCGAGCGGGCCGCCAACCGCTCCAGGCCAGCCTTCGGAAGCAGCCGGCTGACCAGGGACAGCACCGGCGGTGACTCGGCGAAGAGGGGATCCTGCAGCACACCACCGCCACTTTCGATGTGGCCGAGAGGAAAGCTGACATTCTTGTCGCCCCAGTAGTAGTCGTTGATGCCGAGGCTGCGGGGATACCGGCCGGAGTTGGGCTCGCTGGCTCTCTGCAGAATCGCGCTGAGCTGCAGTTTCATCAGATGACGCCCCACCAGCCCGGAGCCGTTGGCCAGCCCATCCGGGTGGGGATCGCTGGCTGAGGCCAGCAGGATGGCGGGGGTGTTGATCGCGCCGGCGGCGAGAACCACCTGATCAGCACGAAACAACCAGCGCTGACCCTTGATATCAGCTTCGACCCCCCGGACCTCGGTGCCACTGGGATTGACATGCAGGCGCCGGACCCTGGCCTGGGTGCGCAGGCGGGTGGCGCTCTGCTCCAGGGCGGGTATGACGCCGAACAACTCGGCATCGCCGGTGGGATCGGCCAGGTCCTCCGACCAGGTGAGCGGCAGATCGTAGGGGCGACAGCCCTGGCGCTCCAAGCCGGAGCGCAGCGGCTCCAGGAATGGCTCGATCGGCCGGGGCGGGTGGGGGTAGGCCCCCGTTCGCTCCGGCTCGGTCGGATCGATGCCGGCGGCGCCGTGCACCCGGTAAAGCGCCTCGGCCCGGTCATACCAGGGGGCGAAATCGGCGTAATCGAGACCCCAGGCCGGCGCTCGGCCGGTCTGCATGGCCAGACCGTCGAATTCCGCAGCCCGCATCCGCTCCAGAACAGCGCCCCAGATCTTGGTGTTGCCACCGAGGGCGTAGATCGCCTGGGGGTTGAACGGATCGCCATCGGTGCCGAACCACTGCTCGGCGGGGTGATAGCGATCCTTGCGGAACAGGTCGATATCAGCGACGTTCTGATCCTCCTGGGGAAGGCTGCCTCCCCGCTCCAGAATCAACACCGAGCGTCCCATAGCCGCCAGCGCCGCGGCCACGGTGCCACCGGCAGCGCCGCTGCCGATCACGATCACGTCGTAGTGGTCATCATCGATGATCATGCTGGCCAGATATAAAGAAGCAGGAAGAGAAGCACCCAGATCACATCAACGAAATGCCAGAACAGGGAGGCTGCCACGACCCCCTGCTCCCCGCCCTCGTAATTGCCAGGCAAGAAAGAGCGGATCAGCATCAGCCCCATCAACAACACACCCGTGGCGACATGGAGGCCATGGAAACCGGTGAGCAGATAGAAGCAGCCGCCAAACGTCCCGGAGGTGAAGCCGAAGCCGAGCCCACTCCACTCGATCGCCTGGCCATAGAGAAACAGCGAACCCATCGCCATGCTGAGCAACCAGAAGGCGCGAAAGCCCCATAAACGGCCTCGTTTCAGACACCATTCAGCAACAGCGATCGTGCCGCTGCTGGAAACCAGCACGGCTGTGTAAGCCAGTGGTGTGCGCCATTCCAATCCCTCCACACCTGGCGGCAGCCAGTTGAGGGCGGAGAGCTTCAGCACGGCGTACCCCGTGAAGAAAGCCAGGAAAATGACGCTCTCGGAGCAGAGAAAGATGATGAAGCCGGTCAGCGTGTGGTTGGCATGGCCACCGTGGCTCTCGTGGCTGGAGATCTGGCCGGTGGATGGCTGGAGGCCGGGGGTTGGCTCTGGGCTGGCGGGGGTGACGATCATTGGTCAGACCTGCTGCAGGGAGCGTTCATAGGCCTCCTGGTTTTCCACCAGGGGCAGGCCGGTGCCGTAGCCATAGGGACCGCTGATCACGGTGGGGACATGATCTTCGAAATTCTCGGTGGGTGGCGGCGAAGGCAACAACCACTCAAGGCCGATCGCATTCCAGGGATTGGCCGGCGCTCGCTCGCCCCGGACCAGGGAGCTGACCAGGTTGAGCAGAAACGGAATGATCGAGACGCCGAGCAGGAAGGCACCCAGGCTGGCGATCACATTCCAGAAGGCGAATTCCGGGTCGTAGGAAGACACGCGCCGAGGCATTCCCATCAGGCCAAGAGGATGCATGGGAAAGAAGTTGAGATTGGTGCCGATGAACGTGAGGAGGAAATGAAGCTTTCCCAATCCCTCGTAGTACATCCGGCCAGTGAACTTGGGAAACCAGTGGTAGATCGCGGCATACACACCCATGGTGGCAGCCCCATAGATCACGTAGTGGAAATGTCCCACCACAAAATAAGTGTTGTTGACGTGGATGTCCACCGGTACGGTGGCCAGCATGATGCCGGTGACCCCTGCGAACACGAAGTTGAACAGCCCACCGAGGGCAAACAGCATCGGGGTATTGAGCCTGATCTTCCCACCCCAGAGTGTGGCCAGCCAGGCGAACACCTTGATACCGGTTGGCACGGCAATCAGCATGGTTGTCACCATGAACAGATCACGCATCCACTGGGGCACGCCACTGGGGAACATGTGATGCACCCAGACCACCAGGCTCAGTCCAACGATCACCAGCGAAGCCGCTGCAACAAACTTGTAGCCGAACAGCGGCTTTCTGGCATACACCGGGAACAGTTCCGAAAACACACCGAACACCGGCAGAATGATCACATAGACGGCCGGATGTGAATAGAACCAGAAGAAATGCTGATAAAGAACCGGGTCACCGCCCCCCTCAGGCCGGTAGAACGAAGTCCCCACCACCAGATCAAACAACAGCATCACCGCCCCACCGGTGAGAGCCGGCAGGCCGATCAACTGAATCACCTGGGCCGACAGGGCTGTCCAGCAGAAGATCGGCATGCGGAACAGAGTCATGCCGGGGGCCCGCATCCGCAGGATCGTGGTAACGAAGTTCAGAGCCCCCATGATCGAAGACACGCCTGAAAGAGCCACCGCCACGATCCAGAGGGCCTCACCGTTGATCAGGTGGCCCAGCGGGTTCTGAAGGCTCACCGGCGGATAGGACCACCAGCCGGAAGCGGCCGGCCCGCCCGGCACCAGGAAGCTGGCCATCAGGATCACCCCGAACACCGGAACCAGCCAGAAAGCCGCGGCGTTCAGCCGCGGAAACGCCATGTCGGGGGCACCGATCATGCAGGGAATCAAGAGGTTATTAAGCCCATTGAGCACCGGAAACATGAACAGGAACAGCATGATCGTGCCATGCATCGTGTAGAGGCCGTTGTAAACGGTGCGATCAACCAGATCCGCCTCCGGGGTGATCAACTCACCACGCATGATCATCGCCAGCAGGCCACCCACCAGCAGAAAAATCAAGGCGGTGGCGATGTATTGAATGCCAATCACCTTGGCATCCGTATTGAAGCTGAAGTAACGCTTCCAGCCGTTGGGTGCCTGGGGCTGGGGGCTCGGAAGCTCACCGATGCCGGGGTCAAAAGGTGTGATGGTCATGGCGTGAAGGTCATGGCGTGATCAGCCGTCGTGGGGAAGGGTGTTGGAGCCGGGCACATTGACCATCGGTGGTGGGGCTGGGACCACGGTGGCGTAGCCGCTGCTGGTGCTGCGTCCCTGCTGGAGGGCGTACTCCCTGGAGGCGTCACTCAGACCCGGTTGCAGGGGGAGTTTGGCGGCACGGCGCAGCCAGCTCTGGTAGTCGTCCTCGCTCTGGACAACCACATCAACCTGGTTGGCGGCGAACCAGGTGCCGCTGTATTCAGAGTCGCGCAGTCGGTAGCGGCCCAGCCGGGTTGGGGTGATGAAAAAAGGAATCACCCGACCGGGAATCACCTGCTGCTTGAGCCGGAAGGCCGGAACATAGAACCCATGAATCACATCCTCACTGCGAAGCTGAAGCCCGACCCGACGCTCGAGCGGCAGATGCAGTTCCGTGCTTGTCACACCGGCGGCTGGATAGCGGAACTCCCAGGACCACTGGCGGGAGATCACCTCGATCTCGAAGGCGGGCGACGACCCATCGGCAGCGGCAGGCTCCGGGCCACCGTGCACGTGCTCCATCGGACCGATCAGGCCGATCTGGCGGTTCACATCGATCGTGTAGGCGGCGATCGCCATCACCAGCACCAGGGGGATCACCGTCCAGATGATCTCCAGACGAAGGTTGCCTTCGATCGGCGCCGCATCGCTGACGTCGTACTTGGCCGCCCGGTTGAACAGGATCACCCAGGCCATCACGGACACCACCCCGGAAAAAACAAAGGTGGCAACAGCGGTTTCAAAGCTGAACAGGCCATCGACGAGGGGAGCCGCGCTGGAGGCCTGAACCGGCAGCCAGCGATAGGACTGACGTCCCATCCAGAAGCTGAACCAGACCAGCAGACCCAGCCAGACCGCCAGACCGCTCAACGCAGTCAGGCCGGGGCGGGAAGGGGTGGTGGTCATGGCAGGGCCTCGTGCAGATCAGCTCCACCCGCCAAGAGCTGATCCGCCGTGACGTGCACGCCGAATTCAACCGCCAGCTGGGCTCCGAGGGTGCCGTGCCAGGCCATCATCCCGAGCAACAGCACCCCGGCCAGCAGGTAGGTCCACTGCACCTGACGGCCCATCTCCCGACGCCAGGCAAAACGCTGCACACCTCGCCAGAGGGTCATCACCACGATCGCGAACAGCAGGGCGACTCCGCCGGCGCCGTGCCAGAGCATGGTGGCGGTGCTGCTGAGGCCGAAGCTGCTGGTGATCCCTGGCAGAGGCACGGCCAGCTGCATTTCCACAAAGCCGGCGGCCACCGTGAAAAAGCTGATCAGACAGCAGGCCACCAGGTTGTACCAGCCCACATCATGGAAACCGGCACGGCTGACCGGCAGGGCCAGAAAACGGAACAGCCTTTTCTCAAGCGGGAACACGGCACCAGCCACATCGAAGGCGATCGCGATCACGAACAGGCCGATGCTCAGATGCACCAGGTTGGGATGGATCGGCAACCGGTAAGGCAGATCGTTGGCCCCGAGTTCGAGAAGGGGCATCGAGAGGATGGCGGAGGCCAGAGCCATCACACCAGCCCCGCCCGCATGGCTTCGACCACCTTGACGGTGTGGAGGCCGTAGACCCAGATCAGCTGATTGCCCAGAATCACCTGCACGACCACCAGCAGGCTGAGCAGGGACCCTGCCCCGAGGAAAACAAGCGGCAACTGAAGCGGATTGCGGCTGCGGATCACGTAGCGCCAGCCGGTCAGCAGGGAAAGGACTCCGGCGAGAGCCCAGCCGAGGGTGCTGTGCAGGTTGAGGATGTCGCGGGAGGCGCCGTAGGGGTTGGCCAGACCCGCCTCCACCTGGCCGAAGATGATCGCCACGAAGATCGCGGCGGTGGCAAAGAGCAGGTTCCAGAAGGAAACCTCATACAACGCAGGCTTTTGGGCCAGCACGCCGATCAGATCAAAGACAAAGGCGATCAGGGCCATCGCGATCACGAAATGCACCACGATCGGATGGATCGTGTCCATCCAGGGCAGGTTGCGATCGTTGAGCTGAGGCAACAGCTCCAGCATGACCCGGTGCCTGGATGAACACCCTTCAAGCTTGGGCGGGTCCCTGGCTCGACCGCGGCTTTGTCATCGAATCCGCTCCAAGCCACCTGGGCTGGCGCGACCTGCACCTCCTGAACCCCTTGAGTGGGTCCACCTAGGCTGACTTTTTGTGGTGATGGCCGTGACGGCACCTGCCTCCCGATCGATGCGCTGGCTCACGGCAGGGCTTCTGTTCGCGGCAGCCGGTCTCTCGGTTGCCTTGCCGTTCGTCTCGGCCACCCTGCTCACCCTTGGCCTTGGCGGTGTGGCGGTGGCCACCGGGGTGGCCCAACTGCTGCGGGTCCGGGGAGGGGATGGCCGCACCATCGCCTTCCGGGCCCTGTCCGGGCTCCTCTACCTGGTGAGCGGGATCTGGATCCTGCTGTTTCCCCTGGGCAGCGAAGTGAGCCTCACCTTGTTCGTGGGGGTGCTGCTGGCCTTCGAGGGGGTGATGGAGCTCGCCGCCGCCGCCGCCAGTGAAGGGCCGGCCCGAGCCCTGGTGATCACCGATGGTGTCGTCACGGCGATCCTCGGCGGGCTGCTGATCGCCGAATGGCCCAGCGACAGCCTCTGGGCGATCGGCACCCTGTTCGGCGTGGGCCTTGCCCTCTCCGCTGTCAATCTGCTCAGCAGCCCGGCTTCGGCCGCGGCCTGAGCGGGGCTTCAGTCGCGCCGCCGCGCCACCAGCCAGGCGGCACCCAACAAGGCGGCAGACAGGACAGCCAGCTCAATCAGTCCGCCGCTCCACATCCACTCCTGCTGGGTGAGTGCAAGCAGGGGCTGGAAGCTGGCAACGGCAAAACCCACAACGATCCACACAAATCCGCCGGATCCAGTCTGCGCCAAGACCCTCACTCCCCGATCGCCAGGGCCTCGCCGCGACGGGAATCGGCCACTCCGAGGCTGCCGCCCCCGGGCAGGGCCTCCACCGAATGGGCTGAGCCCATCGCCGCCACCCGCAGCAGCCTGTGACCCATGGCCTGCAGCAGCCGCAGGGTATCGGGGCTCAGGCCCTCCTCGTGGCTGAGCTGGTCAGGCCAGAGCTGGCTGTGGACGCGGCTGGCGGCGACGGCAGAGGCCAGGTTGAGGCCGTGCTCCAGCCGGTTGAGCAGCACCTGCAGCACGGTGGTGATGATGCGACTGCCGCCGGGACTGCCGGTGGCCAGCAAGGGACCACCCTCCCTGCTCAGCACCAGGGTGGGGGCCATCGAGGAGAGCGGCTGCTTGCCGGGCGCGATGGCGTTGGCCTCCCCCTGGACCAGCCCGAAGGCGTTGGCCTCCCCGGGCCTGATCGAGAAGTCGTCCATTTCATTGTTGAGCAGAAAGCCGGCGCCTGGCACGCTGATCCCGTTGCCGTAGGCGAAGTTGAGCGTGGTGGTGGTGGCCACCATCGACCCTTCGCGATCGATCACCGAGAGGTGGGTGGTGTTGCCGCCCTCCGCCGCCCTTGCTGGCGGCGGCGCCAACAGGGCCGCCGGGGTGTGGCGCCCCAGCTGGATGCGTTGCCGTTTGGCGATGGCGTCGGCCGGGCTGAGCAGACGCTCCAGCGGCAGGGCAACGAAGCGGGGATCACCGAGCTGGCTGTTTCGATCGAGATACGCCAGGTTCATCGCCTCCACCATCACGTGGATGGCGGCGGCGCTGTTGAGCCCCATCGCCGCCAGGTCGAACCCCTCAAGCACATTGAGAAGCTGGATCAAGGTGACGCCACCGGAACTGGGCGGCGGCATGGCGATCACCGCATGGCCGCGCCAGCTGCCGAGCAGCGGCGTCAGGGGCCTGGCCCGGTAACCACTGAGATCGGCGGCGGTGATCAGCCCGCCCCGGCGGCGCATCAGCTCCAGCAGTTGCGCAGCCACCGGCCCGGCGTAGAACCCAGCCTCCCCCTGCCGGGCGATCCGGCGCAGGGTGGTGGCCAGCTGGGGCTGACGCAGCCGCTCGCCTGGCCGGTAGAGCCCACCATCAGGCTTGAAGAACAGGCGGCTCGAGCCCGGGTCGGCCTTGAGCAGTGCCGCCGCCGCCCCCAGGGAGTCGGCGAGCTCCCGACTGACGATCACCCCGTCCTCGGCCAGCCGGATCGAAGGGGCCACCACCACCGCCAGGGGCAGCCGGCCATAGCGGCGCTGGGCCAGCACCAGACCCGCCACCGTGCCGGGCACCGCCGTGCTCAGCAGACTGCGGGTGGCCCTGCTTCGATCCACCGCCCCGGCGGCATCCAGGAACAGATCAGCCCGGGAAGCCAGTGGGGCGCTCTCACGGAAATTGATCGTCACGGCCCGGCCCCGGCCCACCCGCCGCTCACCTGGCAGCAGGGGGATGGAAGCCCGCTGCGCCGTGCCGGGCGGCTCCGGCCGCCACAACACCAGAAAACCACCTCCACCGAGGTTGCCGGCCTGGGGCAGGGTGACGGCCAGGGCAAAGGAAGCTGCCACCGCCGCATCCACGGCGTTGCCACCCTGGCGCAGCACGTCGCGGCCCACCCGGGAGGCTTCGGCTTCCTGGCTGGCCACCATGCCGCCAGCGGACCAGACCGGTGCAAACCGCTGACCCTGCTCCTGCAGCACGTTGGCCCCGGCGGCTGGAGCCAGCGCCAGGCCGAGCAGCAGGCCGGCCAACAGACGTGTGGTTGGGCGATCAGGCCTGGCCATAGCCGCCGCCTCCCGGAGTTTCAATCACGAGCCGATCGCCTGGGTTCACCAGCAGCTGGGCCGAACCGCCCAGCTGCTGCTCCCCGCCGGCCTGCCGCACCAGCCGGTTGCGCCCCACCGCTCCAGGGCCCCCGCCGGCCAGACCGAAGGGCGCCACCTGGCGGGAGCCGGAGAGGATCGCCACCGTCATCGGCTCAAGGAAGCACAACTGGCGCACCACGCCATCGCCACCCGCCCAGCGGCCCTGCCCGCCACTGCCGGTGCGCACCGCGAAGGACTCCAGCCGCACCGGAAAACGCTGCTCGAGGATCTCCGGATCGGTGAGCCGGGAGTTGGTCATGTGGCTCTGGACCGCCGCGGCCCCGCCAAAGCCCGTGCCGTCAGCCAGGATGCCGGCGCCGGTTCCGCCGCAGATCGTTTCGTAGTACTGGCAGCTGTCGTTGCCGAAGCTGAGGTTGTTCATCGTGCCCTGGGCCGCCGCCAGCACGCCGAGCGCACCGAACAGGGCGTTGGCGATCGCCTGGGATGTTTCCACATTCCCGGCCACCACCGCCGCCGGTGGCCGGGGGTGGAGCAGGCAGCCCTCGGGCACAACCAGCTCCAGCGGCCGGAAACAACCGGCATTGAGCGGGATCGCCTCGCCGACCAGACAACGGACCACGTAGAGCACCACCGCCTTGGTGATCGCCAGGGGGGCGTTGCGGTTACCGGCGTCCTGGGGCGATGTGCCACTGAAATCAATCCGGGCCCGCCGCCGCTGCCGGTCGATCTCCACCTCCAGCTGGATCACCAGACCACCATCGAGGGGCAAGCAGAAGCGGCCGCCAACGAGCCGATCGATCAGGCGCCGCACCGCCTCGGCACCATTGTCCTGGACGTGAGCCATGAAGGCCCGTACCCTTGCCCCTCCCTCCCGTTCCGAAAGCGCCAGCAGGAGCTCGGCCCCCAGCTGGTTGGCGGCCACCTGGGCCCGCAGATCGGCAAGCAGCTGGTCAGGGTTGCGCACCGGCTGGTTCCCCGCCATCAGCCGCTGGCGCCACTCGGCTTCAAGCAGAACACCACCACGCAGCAGCGGGATGTTGTCGAGCAGAAGGCCCTCCTCACTGAGCTGGCGACTGAAGGGGGGCATCGAACCCGGGGTGAGGCCGCCCACATCGGCGTGGTGGCCACGGCAGGCCACGAACAGGGGTTCGCCCCCGCAGAACACCGGGGTGATCGCGGTGAGGTCGGGAAGGTGGGTGCCGCCGTTGTAGGGGTTGTTCGACACCACCACATCACCGGGACCCAGGGGGAGACGCTCACCGCGGCGAATGGCGGCCAGCAGGCTGGCCACGCTGTCGCCCATCGAGCCCAGATGGACGGGGATGTGGGGCGCATTGGCGACCAGGCCCCCCTCGCCATCAAAAACGGCGCAGGAAAAATCGAGCCGCTCGCGAATGTTCACCGAACGGGCGCTCTGCTGCAGCCGCACCCCCATCTGCTCGGCGATGGCGGCGAAACGGTGGTGGAACAGCTCAAGCGACACCGGGTCCACGCCGTTCTGCGGTCCTGACGGATGGGTGGAGGCTGGAGCGGCAGCAGCGGTGTGGCTGAAGAGCAGCTCGCCACCTGGCAGGAGATCTGCCTGCCAGCCCTCAGCCAGCAGGTTGGTGCCGGTGGCCTCCACGATCAGCGCCGGCCCGCTGAGCCGGGCTCCAGCTGCCAGCTGGTGGCGCTCCCACAGCGGCACCGTCTGCCAGCGACCCTCCAGAAACAGCGCAACAACGGCGGATTCGGCCCGGGAGCCGCTGCCCGTCGGAGCCCCAGCCACCACCGGAGTGTCATTGGCCTCCACCTGCTCCACGAGCAGCCGCTCGACCACCAGGGCCAGCGGCTCGCCGGCCGTGGCCACAGGCAAGTAGCCATAGCGGCGGCGATGGCTGGTCTGGAACGCCTCACCGATCGCCTCCAGGCTGGCGAAGGGCACCGACAGGCACACCTCACTGCCGCCGAAGCGGAGTTCGAGGCTGATCCGCACGATCGAGCCGGACCCCGGGACGGCCAGCTCCGCCGCCATCGCCGCGAGCCTGGGCAGCAAGGCCGCATCCAGCGGTTCCCGCACCACGCGCTCCCGCAGCAACCTCCGGTCGGCCAGGCCGATTCCATAGGCCGAGAGCACACCGGCGAGGGGATGGAGCAGCAGCCTGGAGATGCCGAGCTGGGCCGCCACGGCGCAGGCGTGCTGGCCGCCGGCTCCGCCGAAGCAGACAAGCGTGGAGTTGCGGATGTCGTGACCCCGCTGGATCGAGATGCGCCGGATCGCCTCAGCCATGCGATCAACCGCGATCGCCAGCGCACCTTCCGCCAGCCGTTCCGAGACCTGGGGCAGGCCCGTGGCGGCATGGATCCTGGCCGCCAGCAACTCGAACTCCTGCCGCACCACCGCAACGTCAAGGCACTGGTTGCGGCCTGGGCCGAACAGGGCCGGGAAGCAGGCAGGCTGAAGACGACCCAGCAGCAGATTGGCATCGGTGACCGTGAGCGGCCCGCCCAGCCGATAGCAGGCGGGGCCGGGATCCGCCCCGGCCGAAGCAGGCCCCACCTGCAGCCTCAGTCCATCGAACTGAATCTTCGACCCGCCACCAGCCGCGACGGTATGGATCGGCAGCATCGGCGCCTGCAGGCTCACCCCGTTGATCTCGGTCTCAACGCAACGCTCCCAGCCCCCATCGGGACCAGCCGGATCGAAATGAAAAACATCGGTGGAGGTCCCACCCATGTCGAAGCCGACAATCGCTTCAGCCGCAGCCGGCCTGCCCCCGACCGCTGGCGAGCATCCCACTGCCGCTGCCGCAGCCGCCACTCGCACCGCCCCGACCATGCCGCCGGCCGGCCCGGAGAGGATGGTGTCCTTGGCCCTGAGCCGATCGGGGCTGATCAGTCCACCGCTCGACTGCATCACCTCCAGCCGGCAGCCTTCGCCGAGGGCTGAGCGGAGCTGGGCCAGGTAGGTCCCCAGGGCTGGCCCGACGAAGGCCTCCACCACGGTGGTCTGACCACGGGGTACCAACCGGCTCTGGGCGGCAACGGCGTGGGAAAGGCTCAGCTGCTCGAACCCGAACCGAGCCAGCCAGCTGCCGAGGGCCAGCTCGTGGCGGGGGTGACGGGCCGCATGCAGCAACACCACCGCGCAACTGCGCAGGCCCCGCTCCAGGGCCTGATGGAGTCCCAGCTCCAGGTCGGCGTCCAGCCGCAACGGCTCCAGCTCCTTGCCATCGGCGGCCAGCCGTCCGCCCACTTCAATCACCTGGCTGAAGAGCGGGGCCACGGTCTGGATCCGCAGCGCGAACAGATCGGGGCGATGCTGATCGCCGATCCGCAGGGCATCGGCAAATCCGGCCGTGATCAGCAACAGGGTGGGGCTGCCTCGCCGCTCCAGCAGGGCATTGGTGGCCACGGTGGTCCCCAGCCGCACCGCCTCGATCGCCCCGGCGGGGATCGGGGCATCGCCCGCCAGGCCCAGCACCTGACGCATGGCCACCACGGCTGGGTCAGCCAGGCGACCCGGTTGCTCGGAGAGCACCTTGCGTACCACCTGTTCCCCGCCCGGACCCTGGCCCACCAGGTCGGTGAAGGTGCCGCCCCGATCGATCCAGAAGCGCCAACCGCCTGCCACGGCTCCGCCTAGCGGTAGTTCTCGAACTGCAGCGGCAGCTCCAGATCTTCAGCGCGCAGCAACTGGATCACCTGCTGCAGGTCGTCCTTGTTCTTGCCGGTGACCCGCAGGCTCTCGCCCTGGATGGCCACCGTCACCTTCTTGATCTGATCGCGCACCAGCTTGCTGAGCTGCTTGGCCAGCTCCTGGCTGAGCCCCTTGCGCAGCTTCACCACCTGCTGCACCCGGTTGCCGCCCACCGGCTCCGCCGGCTGGAAATCGAAGATCTTGAGTGAGAGCTCTCGCTTGACCGCCTTCTGTCGCAGCACATCGGTCACCGCGTCGAGGGTCATATCGCTGGCAGTGGTGATCGTGAGGCTGGTGTCCTCCAGATCAATCTCCGTTTTGGAATCCTTGAGGTCGTAGCGCTGGCCCACCTCTCGGCGCACCTGATCAAGCGCGTTCACCAGCTCCTGCCGATCGAAATCCGACACCACGTCGAAGGAGTAGGTGTCGGCCATGGCGGAAAGCACGAAGCGAGCGGAGATCAGCTTAGAAAAGGACGGCCCAGCCATTCCCCCATGCTCGCCCTCCTTGCTGTCGCCATCCCGTCGGGCAACCCGGCGGCGCCCTTCGCCTGGTCGCTGGTGCTCTCCGGGGCCGTGGTGGTGCTCAGCCTGGTGCCCCTGGCGGCCGGCCGCTCCAAGGCCGATTTCACACCCGGCGATCTGGCCGCCCCCCGGGCGATGTTCGAGCGGCTGCCGGCCTGGGGGAAGCGGGCCAGCTGGGCCCACCAGAACAGTTTCGAGGCCTTCACGCTGCACGCCCCCGCCTGCCTGCTCTGCCTGCTGGCGGCTCCGGCCGTGCTGGCGGCCTCACCCCTGGCAGCCTCACCCATGGCAGCCGTGGCCGCCTGGCTCCACCCGGCCCTGCGACTCGCCTACATCGGTGCCTATGTGGCCAACATTCCGCCCCTGCGCAGCCTCTGCTGGATCGGCGCGCTGCTGAGCACGGGCCTGCTCTACAGCGAAGGGCTCAAGGCGCTGCTGCGCAGCTGAACGGAGGAACTTCCCCGGAGGGATCTCAGCTGCCGCCCTTCCCCTGCAGCCCCTTGAGAGCGGCAAGCAGGGAAGCCGGACTCTGGGGATCCACCATCAGCACAGATCCCCCCTTGCTTGCTGCCATCGCCTGGCCCATCGCCATCCAGTCTTTGGCCAGCAGCAGGCGCAGGCCCTCGGCGGCCGCCGGCTGGGAATCAATCACGGCGGCCAGCTCGGTGGCGGCCTGGGCCCTGGCCTTGGCGAGCAGAAGTTGCTGTTTGGCCTGGGCGTCGGCGTCGAGCAACACCGCCTCCTGCTTGGCCTTGGCATCGAGCACCAGGGCTTCTGCCCGCCCCTTGGCGGCATTCACCTGGGCTTCCCGCTCGCCCTCGGAGCGGAGGATCGCCGCCCGCTTCTCCCGCTCAGCGGTCATCTGCTGCTCCATCGCCTGCTGCACCCCCTGGGAGGGCTGGATGTCGCGCAGCTCTACCCGGGTCACCTTCACCCCCCAGGGGTCAGTGGCCTGATCCAGCTCGTTGAGCAGGGTCTCGTTCACCTCCTGGCGGGTGGTGAAGGTCTGATCGAGGTCGAGCTTGCCCATCTCGGCGCGGATCTGGGTGAGCACCAGGTTCACCATCGCGGCCTGCAGATTGTCGACGCCGTAATAGGCGCGGGCATGCTCAAGCAACTGCCAATACACCACCGCATCCACCACGATCGAAACGTTGTCGCGGGTGATGCACTGCTGCGGCGGGATATCAAGCACCCGTTCCTTGAGTGATTCATGGCTCACCACCCGCTCCATTCCCGGAATCACCAGGGAGAGGCCAGGCCGCAGCTCCCGGTCGTACTTGCCCAGACGTTCCACCAGCATCGAGCGGCTGCTGCTGGTGACCTTGATGCCGCTGATGCCCAGGCCAGCCAGCACCGCCAGAACCGGAAGAAGCAGAAATTCCATCCAGAGACCATCGCTGGGACCACGGTAGGCAGGATGGTGTCAGCGGATGGCGACCGGTACCCGCTTTCCCCGTCTTCCCCTCCCCTGTGAATCCCATCCTCTGGTTCGCCCTGGCGGCGGCGGTGCTGACCCTGGAGCTGGCCGGAGCCGACGGTGACGGCCTGTTGCTGATCGCCGGGCTGGCCGGCCTGCTGCTGACCCTCCTGAGCGCCCTGCTTCCGGCCGTGCCGGCGGGGGCGCAACTGGTGCTGTTCCTGGCGCTGGTGGCGGCTGGTTACGTCGCATTGCGGCGATGGTCGGCGGGCCGGCAGGCGCGGACGATCCCACCCTCGGCCCGGGCCGAGCTGGCCGAGGTGATCAGCCGCTTCGAGGCCAATGGCGAAGGGAGGGTGCGCTGGCAGGGCCAGAGCTGGGCCGCCATCAACCTGGCCCCCGGCGAGCCGCTCTCCCCAGGCGCCCAGGTGAATGTGATGGGCCGGGAGGGAACCTGCCTCCAGGTCCTGCCCCGCCACGACTCCCTGCCTGGTTGATCCCGAACTGGAAAAACGCCGGGCTAATCGAAGAACAGCAGGCTCACAACCTTGCCCATGTCTTCGGCGCTGCGGCAGCTTGAAAGCAGGGTTTCGCTGTCGTGGAAGGCAAAGCAGATCAGCTGATCGGAACGGCCGATGATCTCCTGGTTGCAGAGAATGCTGGCCATCGGCAGGGGCAGGTCGTCGTGTTCCGGCTTTTCGACGAGATGGAGCACCTGCTCGAGTTGCTCGCGGGATTCACCGGGCTGGCGATCCAGGCTCTGGGGAAGCAGCACGGTGAGCCGGGCGGGGTCGATGCCGAGCACACCGCGGATCACCGCCGCATTCACACCCTGGGATCCTGAGGTGACCAGGTTGTGGCCTTCCTGGGCCAGCGAACGGGAGACCAGCTCGACGAGATGGATCGATACCACCGGCACATGGCGGCTGCCGAGAATGGCGATGCGGCGTTTGCCCGTGTCCTGAAGCAGGGCCAGTTCCTGGGCGAGGGTGTCAATCCGGTCGAGAGAAGGAAGATCGAGGGACCGGGTCACCGAGGTCGCGCAGCCAGCCGGATGAAACTAGCAGCGCCCTTGCGGGGCAAGCCCACTCCCCAGCTGAAGCCGCTCGAACAGGCGATCAAAACGGCAGTGCTCCTCCACCAGGCGAATGGCGTAGCTGGCCTTCACCGATTCATGCAGCCGCACGTGGCCGAAGGCCCGCTCAATCACCTCCACGGTGGTGAGGGTGTCGTGATCAACCTTGAGCACGGGGACGTCGAGTTCCTCCGCACGGTTGATCAGCTGGGGGAGCGGATCCCCCGCCCCGGTGAGGATCAGGCACTGGGTGGAGGCCTCCAGGGCCGCCAGCTGGATGTCGGTGCGATCAGCACCGGTGACCACGGCCATGTTGCGGCGGCGGCGGAAAAACTCCATGGCTGAGTTCACGTTCATCGCCCCGATCGAAAGGGTTTCAACCAGGAGATCAAGGCGCTCGGGGCAGCAGAGCACGCTGGCGCCGAGTCGCTCGACCAGCTCTTCCACGGTGACGCTGCGCAACAGGGGGCTGCGGGGCATCACCCCGAACACCGGCAGACCGACCTGTTCGATCGCCGGCACCAGCTCGGCCCGCAGCGATTCCACATCTTCAGGATTGACGGCATTGAGCACAACACCGGCCAGCTGGTCACCGAGCTGCAGGCGCGCCTGCAGCAGGGGCTCGATGCTGCGGCTGTCCTCCCAGAGATGGACCAGCACAACCGGCGCCTCGAGCCCCCTGGCCAACTGCGGCAAGCTGAGGCCGTAAAGCAGGCCTTCATTGAGACTGCCGGCGGCTTCGAGCAGGTTCACCCCGTCGGGGTAAGCCGCCAGTTGCTGCTGCAGCCGCGTGAACCCATCCCCTGGCGCCAACCGCCCGGCCAGGAGGCGATCCCTGGCGGTTTCAGCCGCCTGGAGTGCGAGGGAGGCGATCAGGCACTCCGGGGCGAGGCCCAGGGTGCTGCCGACGAAGGCGACGTCTGCGTCGATCAGCGCAGCGGGGGGTGAGGCGGGAGACATCCGGCCCTGGCGCAGGCTGGTGGCGAGCGGCTTGCCGAAGCGAATCTGCACTCCCTGCCGAGTCAGCAAACGGGCCAGTCCGAGCGACAGGGCTGACTTGCCGCTGAAGGGATCGCAGGACCCGATCAGCAGGGTGCTGCTCATGAACGATCTCGATCAGGATGACCAATCTAGGTGGCGGGCGAGCCGGGACTCTCGCCTAGCAATAGCCAGCGCCAGAACGTTTCGGGAAGGTCGTCCTCGCCGCGGGTGGCCTGGGCCTCCAGCAGATCCATCAGCCAGAGCACCAGCTGATGGCTGGGCAGGGTGAAGTTGTAGACCAGCCCCTGACTGGCCGGGAAGGTGAGAACACAGGCCACAGGTTCCTGGGGTGCCGCCACCGGCTGCCAGCGCAGCTCGAACGGATGGACGCCTGCCGGCCGCAGCTGTCGGCGTCCACTCACCTGACGGGCTTCGAGCAGATCGAGGGCAAGCTCAAGCCAGGACTCCCGCTCAACCCCACCGCAATAGGGAGCGAACAGGGCGGAAATGGCTGGATCAACGTCCAGGGCGGCGGGAATGGCCTCGAAGCTGTCCACGGTCGATGGGGGCGAGGCGAAGGGGGGGCGTGCCAAGGATGACGCGTTTGTCCAGGATGGCTTCATTCCCGCTGACTGTGGCCCCGATCAACGAACCCCGCCACCGCCCAAACTGAGCGGGCCTGCACCACCCTCCCGTGCTGCTCCCCCTCAGCGATCGAACCGTGGCGGTCAGTGGTGCCAGCGGCGCCTTCGGCATGGCCCTGCTGCTGCAGCTTCACCGCCAGGGGGCACGGCCGATCGCCCTGACCACCCAGCCCCGGACCCTGATGCTCGACGACGGCGCCGGTGGGACGATTCCCCTGCGCAGCGTCTGCTGGAGCTGTGGGAGCGAGGCGGCCCTCGCCGAACTGCTCAGGGAGGTGGACATCCTGGTGATCAACCACGGCATCAACACCTTCGGGGATCGAGACCCAGGCGCAGTGCAGCGGAGCCTGGAGGTGAATGCCCTCAGCGCCTGGCGGCTGATCGAGCTGTTCCTGTCACTGCCGGAGCGCCCGGCCGGCCAGCCGGGCCGGGAGCTCTGGGTGAACACCTCCGAAGCGGAGATCCTGCCGGCGATCAGCCCCCTCTATGAGATCAGCAAGCGCCTGCTGGGCCAGCTGCTCAGCCTGCGGGCGCTCGACCGTCGCGGCGACAACCCCTGCCGCATCCGTCGTCTGGTGCTGGGACCGTTCCGATCCGGGCTCAACCCCTATGGAGTGATGGGGGCTGATTTCGTGGCTGGGCAGGTGATCGCCCAGGCCAGGCGCCACTGCGCACTGATCATCGTGTCGCCGAATCCGCTCACCTATGTGCTCACTCCTCTGGCCATGGCCCTGCGCCACGGCTATTTCCGCTTGACGAGCAGGGCCTAGAAATCCCGGTCGGTGAGAATCTCGCAGCCGTCGCTGGTCACCACGATCGTGTGCTCCCACTGGGCTGAGAGGCTGCCGTCGCTGGTGACGACCGTCCAGCGATCGGCGAGGGTGCGGCAGCCCTTACCGCCGGCATTGAGAATCGGCTCCACCGCCAGGGTCATGCCGGCCCGCAGGGTGAGGTTGGGGAGGTCCCGGGTGCGGAAGTTGAACACCGAGGGCTCCTCATGCAGGTTCCGGCCGACGCCATGGCCGGTGTAGTCCTCCACAACACTGAAACCGTGGGCCTCGACGTGGTCCTGGACCGCGCCGGCGATATCGAGCAGGGTGTTTCCCGCCTTGATCCTGGCCAGGCCCTTCATCAGTGATTCCTGGGCCACCCGACTGAGCAGTCGGCTCTGCTCGGAGGCCTCACCGACACAGAGGGTGACGCAGCTGTCGCCGTGGTAGCCCTCGAAGTAGGCGCCGGTGTCCACCTTCAACAGGTCGCCAGAGCGGATCACCCGCTTTTGACTGGGGATGCCGTGAACCACTTCGTTGTTGATGCTGGCGCAGATGCTGGCCGGAAAGCCGTGGTAGCCCTTGAAGCTTGGCGTGGCGCCCATGGCGCGGATCCGCTTCTCGGCATGGCGATCGAGATCGGCGGTGGTCATGCCGGGGGCGGCCAGATCGATGATTTCGCGCAAAACAGTGGCCACGATGCGGCTGGCCTGACGCATGATCGCGATTTCCCGCGCTGATTTGATCTCGACACCACGGCGTCCTTTCTGGATGCGGGGGCCGGTCTGCACCGCTGTTGCCGGGGAAGCCTTCCTGGCCGCGGTGCTGGAGGCGAGCAGATCAGCGAACAGGTTCATCAGCGGGCGCCTGGACACTTCAGACTCTCAACCTATCAACTTTCCCAAGCCGACCATGCAAGCCCTGGCGAAACTGCGGCGCTGGCACGGCCTGCTGGCCCCGGTCGTCCTGGCCCCCCTGCTGGTCACCGTGGCCAGCGGCATGAGCTACCGCCTGCTGCGGGACTGGGCCGGCTTCAGCCGTGATCAGGCCCACCTGCTGATGGTGCTTCACGAAGGGGAATGGCTGGGCAGTCAGGGCGAAACCATCTACGTGGCCCTCAACGGCCTGGGGCTGCTCTGGATGCTGGCCACCGGAGCGGGCCTGCTCATCCAGAAATGGAGTCGTCGAGCCGTGGCCGGTCGCAAGGCGGAATCCCCCCCTGCTCAAACCGAACCCGAAAGCTGAGGCGGTACACTTGTTGTTTGGCCAGAAACCTCGGAACTGGGATGGCAGCGGAACTCAACGACACCGATTCAGCGGCCACAGCCGAAACAGGATCCCCGGGCGGAACCACAGCAGTGGCTGAGAAGCCTGTGGCTGCAAAGCTCTGCGCCTACGACCTGATCAAGGCCTTTGAAGCCGAGCAGCTCAAGCCCGAACTTCCCGAGATCTACGTCGGGGACACCGTGCGGGTGGGGGTGCGAATCAGCGAAGGAAACAAGGAGCGGGTGCAGCCCTACGAAGGTGTGGTGATCGCCAAGCGTCATGGCGGCCTCAACGAAACCATCACGGTGCGGCGTATTTTTCAAGGCATCGGGGTGGAGCGGGTCTTCATGCTTCACAGCCCTCAGGTTGCCACCATTCAGGTGGAGCGTCGCGGTAAAGTCCGTCGTGCCAAGCTGTTCTACCTGCGCGATCGGGTCGGCAAGGCCACCAGGGTGAAGCAGCGCTTCGACCGCTGAATCCTGGCTTTTCACCACTCGTTCGGGTGCCGATTTCGGCACCGGACCAAAGGGCATCTTCTTGCGCCGTTAGTTCAGTTGGTAGAACGCAGGTCTCCAAAACCTGATGTCGGGGGTTCAAGTCCTCCACGGCGCGCTCGTTGCCCTTCCCTGCCCTTTCCTGGTTCCGGATATGGAGTTGGATCTACAACCCGGTGATGTGGTCAAGGTGCTCGAGTCCGCCGCCCTTGGCTGGGTTCGGGCCCGGGTGATCCGGGTCAAATCCGGTGGACGCGTCGTGGTTCAGAGCGACCAGGGCAGCGAGTTCACGGCCCGGGGCAACCAGGTGAGGTTGATCGAGCCAGCCGGATTCCGCCCCTGATGCACGTCACGGCCTTCCCCTGATGCTCGTTCTCGCGGCCAGCAACGGCAAGAATCTGGAATTGGCCAGGCAGATCTTGCTCTGTGCCGAATCCAACTCAGAAGCCAACGCCGCAGCTGGCTCAGGCGCCGCAGAGCTGATTGATCTGGTGGCACTGAACCTTCCCCTGTTCACGCCGGTGCAGCAACCCCAGGGTGCCGGACCCGGCCTTGAACAGCTGGCCTCCGCCCTACGCAGGCATCGGCGACTCTGGGTCTGCGCACCCGAGTACAACGGCAGCCTGCCGCCAACCCTGGTCAATGCGGTGGCCTGGCTCTCCACCAGCACGGCCGATTTCCGCAACCTGTTCCAGGGCATCCCGGTGGCGCTGGCCAGCCACAGTGGAGGCAGCTCCCAGAAAGTCCTCAGCGGCATGCGCCTGCAGTTCTCCCACCTCGGTGCGGTGGTGATCGGCCGCGAGCTGCACAGCAACAGCCAGAAGGGTGCCAATCCCGAGAGCATCGCAGCCATGCTGGCGGAACTGCATCGGCTGGAAGCTCCTCCCCTGGCCTGAAGCCTGATCAGCGGCAGGAGCCGGGTGAACTGCTCCGCACAGGCGACTTGCCCCGGGAGCTTTCGTTAGAGGCTTTCAGTAGAGAGCTTCAGTTGACGGGTTCAGTTGACGGCGGGACCCGTGATCGCGGATACTCTTGAGGTTGCACGGGCAACACAGGACGGTCAGAAGCCGCTCTGGGACTGTAGTTCAACCGGTTAGAGCACCGCCCTGTCACGGCGGAAGTTGCGGGTTCGAATCCCGTCAGTCCCGTCTGGCCTCATCAGCCACCTTTTTTCAGGAGATCGATCCAGTGACGGTGCGGGTACGCCTGGCTCCCAGCCCCACCGGCACACTTCACATCGGCACGGCCCGCACAGCCGTTTTCAACTGGCTGTTCGCCCGCCACCATGGCGGCGCATTTCTGCTCCGAATCGAAGACACGGACCGGGAACGTTCCAGCCCGGCCTTCACCGCCAACATCCTCGACGGTCTCGCCTGGCTCGGCCTCAGCTGGGACGGCGAGCCGGTGATCCAGAGCGAGCGGCTCGAGGCCCATCACGCCGCCATCAGCCAACTGCTCGCCAGCGGCCATGCCTATCGCTGCTACATGAGCGACGCGGAGCTGGAGAGCATGCGGGCGGATCAGAAAGCCGCCCACGCCGCACCACGCCACAACAACGCCCACCGCGACCTCAGTGCGGCCCAGCAGCAGGCCTTCGAGGCCGAAGGCCGTGAGGCGGTGATCCGCTTTCGCATCGACGCTGACGCCAGCATCGACTGGAACGATCTGGTCAGGGGGGCCATGCATTGGAGCGGCGCCGATCTCGGCGGCGACATGGTGATCGCCCGCCGTGCTCCGGCCACCGCCATCGGCGATCCGCTCTACAACCTTGTCGTCGTCGTTGACGATGCGGCCATGGCGATCAGCCATGTGATCCGCGGCGAAGACCACATCGCCAACACCGCCAAGCAACTGCTGCTCTACGCAGCGCTGGGCCTGCCGGAGCCGGTGTTCGCCCACACGCCCCTGATCCTCAACGCCGAGGGCCGCAAACTCTCGAAGCGTGATGGGGTCACATCCGTCGCCGATTTCCGCGACCTGGGCTACACCGCCGAAGCCCTGGTCAACTACATGACCCTGCTGGGCTGGTCGCCTCCAGACGAGATGGGCGAGCGCTTCTCCCTCGCCGAAGCGGCGGCGGTGTTCGGCTTCGAGCGGGTCAACCGGGCCGGAGCACGCTTCGACTGGGACAAACTCAACTGGCTGAACGGGCAGGTGCTGCATGAACGCAGCCCGGCCGATCTGTGCCACGACCTGATCCCCCTCTGGCAGGCGGAGGGCTGGTGGAGGGCCAGCGAAGATCCCGAATGGGCGGAAGAACTGGCAGCCCTGCTCGGTCCATCCCTGGTCACCCTCCAGGACGGCATCGAGCAGGCCAGGCCTTTCTTCCTCTGGCCCGGCTGTGATGCGGCCGCCACCACCCAACTGGCGATACCCGAAGTCCAAGCGGCCCTCTCAGCCCTGCTGGAGCACCTGCCGGGCTCCGAGCAACCACTCACCGCCGCCGCCGCCCAGGAGCTGCTGGCCGCTGCAGCCAAGGCGGCCGGAGTGAAGAAGGGGGTGGTGATGAAAAGCCTGCGGGCCGCCCTGCTCGGCAGTCTTCAGGGTCCCGATCTGATCACCACCTGGCGGCTGCTGCACAGCCGAGGCAGCGACCGCTCACGACTCGAGAACAGCCTCACGGCCTGAACGATCGTCACTCGGCTGGGCTGTTGCCTCCTCCGGCCGCACCAGGCCCAGCACCCGGGCCAGGGGCGTGGCCGTGAGTCCCTGGATGCCCACCGTCATCAGGATGGTGAGAAACACCAGACCCTTCAACTGGGCGGCGCCCGGCACACCAGCCAGCTCCAAACGCAGGGCGAACAGGCTGGCCACCGCAGCGGTGACGATTCCCCGTGGCGCCAGCCAGGCCAGCAGCACCTTCTGGGGCACGCTGAGCGGCAATCCGGCCGTGGCGAGCAGCATCGACACGGGCCGCACGGCCAGCATCAGCGCCAGAACGCAAGCCACCCCACCCAGGCCCAGGGGGCTGAGATCGCCCCAGGACAGATCGGCGGCCAGCAGGGGAAACAGGATGCTGATCGCCAGCTGGGCCAACTGGCGGATCAACCCATCGAGCTGGGCCGATCCGGCCGCGTCGCGACGGCCCACCATCCAGCCGGCCGCCACCGCCGCCGGCAACCCCGACTCGGGCAGCAGCAGGTCGCAACCGGTCACCATCAGAAACAGGATGCCGAGGCTGAGCTGGAGTCGCAGACCACTGCCTGGGTCCACCGGCAGGCGAGCCAGCAGGGCGTTGAGCAGCAAGCCCGCCATGCTGCCGATCAGCACGCCACCGCCGAGCCGCAACACCAGATCAAGGCCCAGCGCCCGCCAGCCCGACAGTCCGCCCAGCACCAGCTCCAGCAGCAACAGGGCGAGCACGGCCCCGAACGGCTCCAGCACCAGCCCTTCCCCCTCCAGCACCTCCCCGAGGGGTGGGGCCAACCGCATCTGCTGAACCAGCGGCGTCACCACGGTGGGTCCGGTACCCAGCACGATCGCGCTGAACACCGCCGCCAGAGGCCAGCTCAGGCCCGCCAGCCAGTGGGCGGCGACCATCGCCGCCGGCAAGGCCAGGGCCAGGCGCACCAGCACGATGCGCAGCACCGCCAGTCGCGACACGTCCCCGGGCAGGCTGAGCTTGAGGCCGCCATCGAAGAGCACCAGGCTGACCAGAAGTGCCACCACGGTTTCGAGTCCGCTGCCCAGCTGGAGCGGATTGACCAGGCCGAGGCCGGAGCGGCCGATCACCAGACCGGCGGCCAGCAGCAGCACCACCGCGGGCAGGCCGGTGACAACCGCCACCAACTGGGCCAGCGCGCCGGAGAAGAGGGTGATGCCCCAGAGCAGCTGGAGCCGCTCAGGAGCGTCGGTGACAGGCAGGGTCAATCTTCAATCGCGCCGTACTGGGGTTCGATCCGGATCGCGCTGACTGCACTGGGGCGAAGCACGAGGTATTCGCCGTCGAGATCGCCGATCGGCACGTTCACGAAGGCGTCGGCCGCTCCGGCGTTCAGGACGCCGTACCAGGCCTGGAAAGCATCGAGGCTGGCGAAGTGCACCAGCTCATGATGGCCTCCGACCAGGAGCAGATGGATGGCGTAGCGGCGGGGTTGACGTGCCATGGCGGCGGTTGCGGCCAGCCCACAATGGCCCCGCTGGTGGCAGGCTGGGGCGAATGAAGCCAGCCTCCACTGTTTCATCTCCTTCTTCCGCCGCTTCCGGCGGCGGCCAGCCCCTGCTGCTGCTGGTGGATGGCCACTCCCTGGCCTTTCGCAGTTTCTATGCGTTCGCCAAGGGAGGTGAGGGGGGACTGGCCACCCAGGCGGGCGTTCCGACCAGCGTCACCTACGGCTTTCTCAAGGCGCTTCTGGAGAACGTCCGCGGGATGACCCCCCAGGGGGTTGTGATCGCCTTCGACACCGCTGGACCCACCTTCCGCCACGACGCTGATGCCACCTACAAGGCCCACCGCGACGAGGCTCCCGAGCACTTCTTCACCGACCTGGCCAACCTTCAGGAGATCCTCTCCGAAGCCATGGATCTGCCTCTCTGCATGGCGCCTGGCTACGAAGCCGACGACGTGCTCGGCACCCTGGCCAACCGGGCGGCGGACGCCGGCTGGCGGGTGCGGATCCTCTCGGGAGACCGCGACCTCTTCCAGCTGGTTGACGACGAGCGCGACATCGCCGTGCTCTACATGGGAGGCGGCCCCTACGCCAGGAATTCCGGGCCGTCGATGATTCGCCGGGAAGGGGTGATCGCCAAGCTGGGGGTCAGCCCCGAGGAGGTCGTCGACCTCAAGGCGCTCACCGGGGATTCCAGCGACAACATTCCGGGCGTGAAAGGGGTGGGGCCCAAGACCGCGATCAGCCTGCTGCAGGCCCATGGCGATCTCGATGGCATCTACTCAGCCCTTGATCAGCAGAAGGGAGCTCTGAGGACCAGGCTGGAAACCGACCGGGAGAAGGCTTACCACTCACGGATGCTGGCCGAAATCCTGATCGACATTCCGCTGCCGAGTGAACCGCGGCTGACCCTCGGCTCGGTGAACGGAGCCGACCTGGAACGTCGGCTGCAGGACCTGGAGCTGCACAGCCTGGCGCGCCAGCTGGCGGCCTTCGAGAAGGCATTTTCGGCCGTCAGCAAGCCCAAGGACACTGAGCTCAAAGAAACCGGGCTCAAAGAAACCGGGCTCAAAAAATGCGAGCTCAACAACACTGAGCCCAACAACACTGAGCCCAACAGCACAGAGCCCGAAAGCCCCGAGCCGGCCTCGGCCGCCGCCGCCAGCCCGTCTCCAGCACCGGGAGCGGACTCAGAGCCGCCGCCGGGCCGGTTGCCTGCCCTCAACCCGGAAATCCTCTCCACCTCCTCCCAGCTGGAGGCCTTGGTGGCACGGCTCTGGGCCAGCACCGATCCGGCGCAGCCTGTGGCGCTCGACACCGAAACCACCGCCCTCAACCCGTTCAAGGCCGAGCTGGTGGGGCTCGGCTTCTGCTGGGGAGAAGGGATGGCCGATCTGGCCTACATCCCGATCGGCCACCAGCCCCCGGCGGCCGCTGATCTGCTCAGTGCGCCGGCGGCGGCACCAGGGCAGTTGCCGCTGGAAGCGGTGCTCACGGCCCTGGCCCCCTGGCTGGCCAGCGACGCCCACCCCAAGGCGCTCCAGAACGCCAAGTACGACAGGCTGATCCTGCTGCGCCATGGCCTGAGCCTGGGCGGCGTGGTGATGGACACCCTGCTGGCGGATTACCTGCGGGACGCCAATGCCAGGCACGGCCTGGAGGCGATGGCGGAGCGGGAATTCGGCTTCGTGCCAACCGCCTTCGGCGAGCTGGTGGCCAAGGGCCAAAGCTTCGCCGCGGTGCCGATCGAGGCGGCGGCCCTCTACTGCGGCATGGATGTGCATCTCACCCGCAGGCTCTCGACGCTGCTGGCGAGGCAACTGGCGGCGATGGGTCCCCAGCTGAGCGCGCTGCTCAGGGAGGTGGAGCTACCGCTGGAGCCTGTGCTGGCCTTGATGGAGGCCACCGGCATCCGCATCGACACGGCCTACCTGGGAGAGCTGAGCCTGGAGCTGGGCGACCAGCTGCAGCGGCTGGATCAGCAGGCCAAGGCGGCCGCCGGAGTGGAATTCAACCTGGCCTCACCGAAGCAGCTGGGCGAGCTGCTGTTCGACACCCTGGGGCTGGACCGGAAGAAATCCAGGAAGACCAAAACCGGCTGGAGCACTGATGCCGCCGTGCTCGAGAAGCTGGAAGACGACCACGCGGTGGTGCCGCTGGTGCTGGAGCACCGCACCCTGAGCAAGCTCAAGAGCACCTACGTGGATGCGCTGCCATTGCTGGTGGAACCTGAGACGGGCCGGGTGCACACCGATTTCAACCAGGCGGTGACCGCCACCGGGCGATTGAGCAGCAGCCATCCGAATCTGCAGAACATCCCGATCCGCACGGTGTTCAGCCGGCGGATCCGCAAGGCGTTTCTGCCCCAGGAAGGCTGGAACCTGATCAGCGCCGACTACTCCCAGATCGAGCTGCGCATCCTCACTCACCTCAGTGGCGAGGAGGTGCTGGTGCAGGCCTACAACGACGGCGATGACGTGCACGCCCTCACGGCCAGGCTGCTGCTCGACAAGGACGTGGTGAGCCCGGAAGAGCGGCGCCTCGGCAAAACGATCAACTTCGGGGTGATCTACGGCATGGGCGCCCAGCGCCTGGCCCGCGAAACCGAGCTGAGCGTCGCCCAGGCGAAGGACTTCCTCAGCCGATACAAGCAGCGCTACCCGAAGGTGTTCGCCTTCCTCGAGCTGCAGGAGCGCCTGGCACTCAGCCGCGGCTACGTGGAGACGATCCTGGGTCGGCGGCGCCCGTTCCCCTTCGACCCGGGCGGCCTCGGGCGGCTGCTGGGCACCGATCCACTGGCGATCGAGCTGGAGGTGGCCCGGCGGGCCGGCATGGAGGCCCAGCAGTTGCGGGCGGCCGCCAACGCACCGATCCAGGGCTCCTCCGCCGACATCATCAAGCTGGCGATGGTGAGATTGCACCACGAACTGTCCGCCGAGGGACTGCCGGCGCGGCTGCTGCTTCAGGTGCACGACGAACTGGTGCTCGAAGCCGCCCCGGAGGCCACAGAGGCGGTGCGCGCCCGGGTGAAAGAGGTGATGGAGAGCGCTTTTCAGCTCAGCGTGCCGCTGCTGGTGGAAACGGGGGTCGGGCCGAACTGGATGGAAGCGAAATGAGGGCTACGCCTGGCGCTGCCAGATCCAGCGGGCATCGCGCTGGAGTTCCTGGGCCATCCGGTGATCAGAGGCCATCAGGATGTCCAGTTCGCCGGGGGTCAGCACCAGGGCATCACAACTGAGCGGCAGTTGTTCCAGGGGCCAGTGCAGCAACCTGGCATGCTGGCCTCCCTCAGCGGCGGAATCGATCAGCAGCAGATCCAGATCACTGCCCACACCGGCGGTGCCGCGTCCGTAGCTGCCGAAGACACCCACCCGTTGCAGGGATGGGTGAACCTGACCCTGGTCCTCGGCCCAATCGGAAAGCTCACGCAGCACCAGGTCCGCATCAGGCCAGCGCAGCACGGATTGCGTCAACAAGCGAACGGGCATGGCGAAAGGCGTCCTCGCTCTGCAAACGGCCGAAATGGTCGGTCGGGGCACCATCAGGAAGGCTATCGGGGTAACGGGTGGGGATGTAGAGAGCATCAAGAATCCGCAGGCGATCTTCCAGATCGGTAACGGCCAGGGTCAGGGCCTCTTGATCCGGAGCGGGCAGATCACGGAAGGCCCGGCCGAGGCCATGGCCCCAGATCTGCTGACCACGCTGCAAATGCAAAGCCTTGAGCGCCTTTTCCACAGCCTGATGGCAAGCAAAGCAGGCCCATTCATGGTGGCCGGCTTCGGCACCGACCGCTGCCAGTTCAAGGTCGGCGAGGGCCTGATGCAACCAGTCGGCGGAGCGGTTCATTCAGACGGGCCAGGAGCCGAAAGACGAGAATGGCACCGGTTCAGGGCAGGCGCCAGCCCGGCTTGCCGCCGTAGGGTGCTTGCAAGCGCAATGCCTGCAGCATGGATGAGCGGCAGCGTTCCGATTGGGCACGCTCCCTGCGGGATCCCGAGGCCTTTGCCAACGAACAGGCCTGTTTTCGCCCGATCTGGACCCTGCTCGGACTCACCACCGACATCCCCAGCGACAACGACTGGATCCGTTGCAACCTTGGTGGAAGCTCCGTTTTTGTGCAGCGTTTCGGCACGACGATCCGTGGATTCGAGAACATCTGCCGGCATCGTTTCCATCCGATTCGCACCAAAGCGAAGGGGAGCGGAATGGTGCGCTGCGACTTTCACCATTGGGTCTACAACCAGGCAGGGGAAGCCGTCGGCATTCCTCAGTGCAAGAAGCTGTTCGGGGGTACACCCAGGGAGCTGGGGGTGCGGTTGCGGCCGGTGGAGATCGCCACCTGCGGGTTTTTGATCTTCGGGCGCTTTTCCGAGCAACCGGCCACCGCACCAGGCTCAGCCGAGCCCACCGAACGGGAGCAATCGGCAACCAGTGGGGCTGAATCGCTGCAGGAGTACCTGGCAGAAGCCTGGCCGATCCTGGCGGCGATCTGCCAGGTGAACAACCCGCCTCACACCGCCTGCAGCTCCGTGAAAGCGAACTGGAAGCTTCTCTATGAGCTCACACTGGAGGAATACCATCTGTTCGCGGTGCATCCATCCACCTTTCGGATGCTTTTCTCCGTTGATCCAGCCCATTTCGGCACAACCGGCTATCTCAAACCTGAGCACGCCCACTACCCACGCTTCGGGCGCCACAGTGCCTTCTTCTTCAAGGGAAAGCCTGGCAATCTGACGGCAATGGCCGGGGATTGCCGGGATGGCAGCTATCGCCCGAGTGGCTACCGGATTCTGCAGATCTTTCCGAATCTTCTGATCAATCACTACCAGGTGTTGCAGAGCTGGTATGTATCGATCACCCAATATGTTCCAGAAGCTCACGATCGCACCAGCGTGCGCAGCTGGTTTTTTCAGGCCCCGTTTCCGATCGAAGACAGATCCTGGTTTCACAGCCTGCTGCGGCGGATCACGGAACCTTGGTTGCCGTTCTTCGTGGGCCCCAACCTGCGCCGGCTCACCGGGGAAGACCATGCGGTCTGCGAAACGCTCCAACCGATCGCCGGCCAGATCACCGCTTCGCCTCTGCTCGGCGGCGAGGAACAACGGATCGGCTGGTTCCGGCAGGCCTATGGCGCTGTGCTGGGCGGGGAAGACCCCCTGAGCGGCAGGTGAGCGATCCGGGATCGACCAAAGACCGAAGGGCGCCGCAAAAGCCAGAACCTGCGCAAGGATTGCCTAAGCACGAGACACGGCGCAGCATGCAGGCAGGCAATGGCGAAACCGGGCAGAACATCGCCAGCGAGCGGAAGCCACGTCAGCGCAGCCGCCGCCGGGAACTGCTCTGCCCGGCCCACCCCGAGCAGAAGCTGGTGGGGAACGGCAAGAAGTACTTCCTGCACCTGCTTAGCCCAGAGCAGCTCAAACAGCGGGGCATGCCGGATGGCAAGGCCCGGCTGGTGATCAATGCCTTCCCGGTGCTGGTGCTGAGCAACGAGTGGATCGAGGAACTGTTCTGCGCGGAATGTGGGGCGTGCCACTGGTGCCATGTGATGCGGCTGGATTCGGTGCAGCACACAGTCCGCTGGGCGCCCCGCGACCTCTGGCAGCAGGTGGCCCATGTGGATCCAATCGGCGGCAACCCGAGCGTGAGCCAGTTCACCGCCAGGCAGGCTCGCCGTCACAGCCGCAAACGCAGCGACGGCAAAGCCTGGTTTGGCTGAAAAAGGCAGGTTCGGCTAATAGGCGTTGGGGGACGACAAGCCGAACACAGTTCGCAGCAGAATCTTCACGTCCAGACGCAACGACCAGTCCCGCTGGTAGCGGAGGTCGGCCTCGATCCGGCTGGCCATCGATTGAAGCGTGGCCGTTTCGCCGCGCCAACCCTCCACCTGGGCCAGCCCGGTCATGCCCGGCTTGAACTGGTGCCGCTGCATGAAGGCGGTGATCTGAGTGCGGTAAAGCTCGTTGTGATCAACGGCATGGGGCCTTGGACCCACCAGGCTCATTTCACCTTTGAGAACATTGATCAACTGGGGCAGTTCATCAAGAGACCAACGGCGCAGATAGGCCCCGAGGGGGGTGATGCGCGGGTCGTGGCGAGTGGCTTGAACCAGCCCGGCCTGATCGCCAGCCTCCATCACCGTCATGGTGCGGAATTTGAGAATGCGAAACCGTTTTCCCTTGAACCCATAGCGCTCCTGAGAAAACAGAATCGGCCCCGGGCTGGTGAGCGGAATCAGGACGGCGATCAGGATCAGCAGAGGGGAGAGAGCCACCAACAACACCAGCGAGCCAACCAGATCGATCACCCGTTTGGCCTGGCGATCGAGGTTGGCCTCAGGAGGCACCCAGAGGCCGAACACCAACTGGCTGCCCAGCCGCTCTACGTTGAAGCGCATGCCTTCCTGGGCCCAGTGGGGCACGTAATAAACCGGCAGGCAGGTATCTCCGAAGAAGCGGATCACCTCAGCCATCGAAAGGTGACTGGAGCGTCGATCGGGCGAATAGCTGAAGTAGATCTGATCAGCCGTGTTGAATTCCAGCCAGCGTCGCAGCTCCGAAAGCCCTCCCATCGAAGCAGGCATGCTTTTCGGGAGAAGGGTGGTTTCCGCCGAGGGAGACTCAAACCAGGCCACCAACCTCAGACCCAGGTGGGGCTGGGCAAGCAACTGGGCATGGAAGCTGCAGGCTGTAGCCGCAGGCCCCCAGTAGATCACGTTACGGCTGTTACCACCTTTGGCACGGTGTTTGCGCAACAGGTGGCGACCCCACAGATGGCAGAAAAGCAACCAGCCAAGGCTGAACAGCGACCAGACGCTGACCGTGAGGCGAGAGAAGTTCTCGCTGGTTTTGGTGAGAAAAGCGATCAGCAACAGGATGGTGATCATCGCCACCCAGCTCAGCAGCAGGCGACGGAGCAACAGCAACAGGCTCTGCTGCCGGTAGCTCTGATAGATGTTTCCCTGGCTGAGAACGATGAACGAAACAACCAGAATGAGGATTCCAGCCTGGTGATCCAATCCTCCCTGGCGGATCTCGAACTGACTGTTCCACCAGGACAGCAGCAGGAAAGACTCGCCGATCACCAGAGGATCCAGCCATCGCTGAATGCGGTTGAGATCCTTGCTGTACAGACGCAGCAGCCCACTGGACTTCATCAAAACCTCAGCTCAAGATTGAAAATATCAGAGATTTATCAAATTATCTTCGAATTTGCTCAACACCGCATCCCGATCCCAGTCGCGCAAGGCCCGCTGTCGGGCTGCGCCCCCCATCAAAGAACGCAGGGCAGGGTTGTCAGCCAGCTCACGAGCGGCCACTGCCAGCGAATTGGCATCTCCAGGAGGGGTCACCATTCCACAGGGGCTGGCTCCGGTGATGACGGCAGCAAGGCCGGTCTGCCGTTCGGCTGTGGCCAGCACGGGCCGACCACTGGCCAGCATGGCCAATAACTTGGAGGGCATCACCACATCAGCGGCCCCGGCCTGCTGTGGAAGCAGGTGGATGTCGGCGAGCTGGAGCAGGGCGCTGAAGCACTCAGCAGGCTGCAACGGCAGAAAACGTACGCGGGGCAGGGAACCGCAGGCGGCTTCGAAGGCGGCTCGGGTGGGACCTTCACCACAGAAAATCCAATGCAAGCGGGGATGATCAGCCAGCTGCAGGGCGGTATCGGCAAGCACCTCCAGACCCTGCTTGCAGTTCATGCTGCCGGAGTAAAGAGCCACCACGGCATCAGCGGGTATGGCCAGTTCTTGGCGCCAGGCCAGTTGGGCGGGTGAGGCAAGCGGCTCAATCGCCGCGCAATCAACCCAGTTGGGAAAAAGCCAGATCCTGCGGGAAGCGACGCCCTTGAGCGCAAGCCGGGCGCACATCGCCGGCGAAATCGTTGAAACAGCCGTGAATCCCTGCAGAAAAACCCGCTCGATCGCTTCGGCGCAGGTGCGGACGGGCCCACCAGCCAAGAATCCGAGCTCGAATGCAGCATCGAGTTCAAAATCCTGAATGTGCAGAACGGCAGGCACCGGACGCCCGCGCAACCGGGCCAAGGCAGTGAACAACAGGGCCGGAACGGTGCAGCAAAAGGCCGGAGCGATCACTAGCAGCTTATCGGGGGGATGGCGAAGCTGGCCCAACAACGGAAAGGCGGATGAGAAAGCGAAGGAAGCGAGATGAACCAGCCGTTTGATGGTGCTGGGGAGGTGGGGCACCCAGAGCGGGCAACGGCGAATCAACAGGCTGCCCTGGCCGAATTCTCCGGTGTGCTCAACGGCGTAGCGGTTGCGAAACGGAGGTTGGAGTTGCCACTGAGGGTAGTAGGGAGGCGCGGTGATCACCTGCAATTGATGCCCACGAGCTGCCAGCCAGCTGGCCAGTTCGCCGGTGTAGCGACCGATGCCGACGGGCTCAGGAGCGTAGTTGAGGCCGAGAATCAGCAGACGCATCGGGGAAGGCTAGAGAAGAGAGGGGGGTGGAGGCTTAGCCAAGGGCCACAGGATCAGGCGTACCAGTCTCGGTAGAATAAAAAAATGCTGCGGGAATAAAGCAGCGTTACCAGGGTTTGATCAGCAAGAGTCAAACGCTCAGCAAGCGGTTCGTCAGCGCAACAGACTTCCACCGAGCGTTGGTCCTCCAGCAGAATTCAGCAGAGCTAAGCGCCATTGAAGCGATATAGTTGGATCCAGCAACTTTTTGATCTTGTAATTTTAAGGCGTACAAGCTTCTCGTGCCATGAACCTAGAGGGGGGCAGGCCAACTTCAAAACAAAATCCAGGCAGAGCGAAGAAAAGCTAATGTGCTGCTTCGGCTTGAGTGCATCTCAGCGCTGTGACTGCAGCAGCGAGGCATCCGGGCTGAGAAAAGAACCAAAGGGCAAACAAAAATTACTAGAAATGTCAGAAAAGTTTCAACGAGACTTCGCTCAGACGCCTAAGACTTCCTGAGCAAGGGTAAGGAGAAAGAGATTTCGTTGACTAGTATCACCACCGATGAGAATCATGGCCAGAAAGGGCTATCGGCACAGACTTTCGATGAAGGCATCCGAATTGACTTTGCACAACTCTTCATACTACTCGGGAGTCAGGAGCAACAGCAAGGGAAGTTGGAGCAAGGCAAGGATGTGGAGCAATGAAAACAGAACGAGAGTTCCAAAGAGAGAAATCCATATAAAAGAAATCGAGCTAAACAGCATACACTGCGCTAATCAGGCTGAGCAAATAGTTGATTAGAAGGCACTGTTGACAATGCCTTTGCAAACATAGCCAACAGGATTAATTGACCGCTCCTCAACTCAGTAACAAGCAATAAGACTGATGGGGTAGTTCTCGTCAATCAAACAATCTTCATGGTCTGAAGGGAACATTCAAAAGAGTACTGACAAGCCCTGAAATCTGGGCTTGTCTACAGGAGGAGAAAAAACATTAAGCTATCATAGAGTAATGTTACCAATCCTGACTCTTGGGGCCGTGCTGCAACGATCTTGCACGAATGCAAGGTCACGGATCCAAAGCTGATTGTGGGATTCCTGGGGCATGGAATTCGCACTCGCTGGCTCCAGTGAACGGTCAAAGAGGTCGTAATTGAAGCGTGAAAAGCCAGCATCATGCATCGTTCGCTGCAAAGACGGAGTATCAGCCTCAAGGAGCACAGCCTTGAGCTCAGGGTTGCGCAAGGCACTGGTCGCTCCACGCAGCACTTCTGGCTCGAAACCTTCCACATCCACTTTCCATAAAATCGGCGGAGAATGATGGCTCAATAGCTCGTCAACTACAGCTACGGGAACTTCTAGGGTTGGCTCGTCGGTTGCGGCCGTGAGCAGGCTCACAGCCTTGTTTGTGGTATCGCGGCTCGAGGTGAAACGCAGGCTGCCAGCCTCAGCGCCAACCGCCAAGCAACGGGCATCCACTCGGGAATAAAGATCATTCAAGCGAAGGTTGCGCTCAAGACGGGCAAACGTGGCAGGGATTGGCTCTAGTGCGATGGTGTAAGCCTGTATGACACCGCTAGCAAGAATTGTGTATGTGCCCACGTTCGCACCAATATCAAAAAAGACATCTCCAGGCCTCAAGAAGTGAAGTACGAAGGCCATGTCGATGGCTTCATGGAGACCGCAGTACACATTCATTGTGGCTCCTGTCATACCCTTTTCAATCACCAGCACTGTCTCGCCTACCCAGGAGAACACCACAGGCATGCGAAGCATTCTCGTACTAATTTGCCAGCGGAGAAAGCGAGACACAGTACCCTGCATATCCTTGCTGGCCAGGGGATGCCGCTGCCAGTAATGAAAAAGAGAAAGAAGAGGATGTTTCATGAATGGGATCAGGGGTGTGGTTGAACGAGCAAAGTCTGCATGGCCACAATGGACTGACAGGCGCAACCAGCAGTCATCATTTTAATGACAATTTAGCTGCATGAGGTGAAGATATTTTTACAATGTGGAGACCACTCAATCCTAAAATTGCCTGGCATACCAGGATGCCTGGCATCTTCATTGCAATCGTAAAATATACCACTAAAAACAGATGTCCTGGCGATGTTGAGCCAGGGTCTGAAGAACTTAGATTTCTGCATATCTAATTATAGTGGCAAAATTCATTGCGGTAACTAGGATCAGGGCAGTTTATTGAGCGTCCGTGGAGAAGACCGTCACTGATCTACTAGCAACTGACCCCTGTTAATATGTTGAAAATTGTGGGGAAAGCCGCTGGCCTTCGCGAATTGTGCGCTGAGGCGAGCCACTGATTTGGTGATGCTGAGACTCTGAAATTTCGAGCAAATTCTGATCGACTGAATACAGTACGCCCTATCCGAATTTGCCAGGCTGCTACCCCTCATCCCGTTGACGCCACAGCAGATATTGTTGTGTTCGGGTATAACAGAACAGCATGAACAACAATATCTGTAAAATCCTTGAAAAGGCCAATCGCTGATCTACGCACAACACGCTCCTAGGTGCTGGACTGAAACAGATTGCGGAATGGCTTGAGATTGGCAAATAGGAGCCGATGCGTAGAGTTCAAGCTCATGGTCACGACCAAAGAAAATCAGTAGAGGACTATCTGACTGAATTTGGATACAATGATGTTCTAGTTTTGCAGCTTCTAAATAAATCAAGGATAGAGCGTTAATCAGGCACAGTAGGACGGTCGAAGTTCCAGTAAGATTCGTCCTTGCCCCATTCAACAAGAAACTCCAAGCTGCCAGAGTATAATGAATCCAAAGTTTTAGCATACGCCAACGAACCCCATACAGTTGGAGAACGAAGAGCAGCAATATCACTGGATTTGCGACCAAAGAGGGAAAACGTCAAGGATTGAAAACCGGATGGAATGATACTCCTAATTGGATAGGCCAAGTTCTTAATTTTTACAATAGAACTGGGTAGGGCTACAGTCTTATCACTAACGCCATGAGGGGAGAGATCCCAGCAAGAATGAGGACTAATCCGAAGAAAGCTACAACAATCTTCGAGTACGCATAGAGGCCTTGCCATTAAGTCCTCAGAAAACAAAACCATGATATGATTTTTGGGGAATATCTTTAAAAAATGAGAAATCTGAGTAGAGTAGTCACTAGTTAGAATATAGTCAGGATTATGTAGAACTGAATCAGAGAAGGAAGGGATAGACAAATAGTTTAAAACTCTATATCGCCATTCCGAAACAATACGATCCAATGGATTTCGCGCAATATAAATAATTCTGACATCACCCAAGCCAGCAGCGATCTGACTGGCAACATGTGGGTAGAGATGACATTTTGAGTAGTTAACGCTGGCCTCACCCCTGGCAGAACAAGTAGCAGAATCAGCAAATAGTGACTCATACCAAGCCCATCCACGATGAAAGTTTTCAGAGAAAAAACCAGGCTCCTTTGGATTCGAAACATAAACTTGAGGATGCTGAGAAAGAAATGCAGCAAGACTTGTGGTCCCGCACTTTCCAGCTCCGATAATAAGAAAGTTTGGACGCATTAAACCAGCC
Source organism: Synechococcus sp. CS-1325 (assembly GCA_025128135.1). Taxonomy (GTDB): domain Bacteria; phylum Cyanobacteriota; class Cyanobacteriia; order PCC-6307; family Cyanobiaceae; genus Regnicoccus. Next base: position 245,826 of record JAHLYW010000046.1, on the reverse strand, counting down.
TTAAGGTGAAAATAATTAAAACAAGTAAAATCATACCTGACGAAAATCTAACGTTAGAGTAGGAGCCAGAAATGCAAAACCAAGAGCTATTTAGCCTATCAATATTGCACTTTACAAATGAATTAAAACCGGAATACAAAATGAAGGATGAATGGATCAAAATATGCAGTATACTTCGTGTTTCGTGCTGGTTCCATGAAGCCACTCTAGAGTCAGAAAAATTATCGCCAAAATAGAAATAATTGTAAGTGGGGTGAGTATTAAGGTCGTATTGATAACTCAGAGGCAATGTGAATCAGGTTCTCGGTGAACTGCTGTCTCGCTCCAACTCCTGCACCTTGAGAACAATCATAGCTTCATAGATGCTCTGCAACAGGGCATAGGTAAAACCAGGGCGGCCATCAAGGAAACCGCCTTTGAACAAGTAGAGCAACACAAACTTGATCAGCGGCCGGGCTGGCAAGCGGTAGAAGAGTTCCTTTTGGTGAAAGCGGCGGCGGTTAAAGTCATGCTCAAAGAAGACCGACCGCAGACTGAAAGCCTCCCCGGAGGTGCGGTTCTGGAGAATCTGCTGAGCTTCATAGCTACTGTAGGAGTTGTGGCGAGCAATCCAGTGACTAAGGCCTTTGGAGAAAGGATAGTGATCGAGGGGATACGCTAAATCACCGATCGGACCATTAACCAGCGTTACAGTATTCACCAACCGTTCGTAGTGCACGAACTCGGGCCGAAAAAAACGGATATACCAAGGAGAAGTTTGCACGTGCTTAAGGTGACGATCTTGGAAGAAATCGCGACGACGAATGCGGTAGGCAACGTACAGGGAATCAGAGCTGCAGGCAATGGCTTGAAGTTCAGCGGCAGCAGCAGGTGTGAGGCGCTCGTCGGCGTCAATTACAAACAGCCAGGGGTAGCGGTAAGAAATCTCGTGGATGCCCCAAGTTCTATGAAGACCTTCATCACCCCCAAATGCAAGAGATGGGTCTTGGCCAGGCCGAACAATAAATCGCGCACCCGCATGTAAAGCGATTTGCTTTGTGAAATCTGTACTAAATGAGTCGTAGACAACGACGTCATCTGAGATGTCGACCGAACAGAGACAACCAGGTAAGTCAATTTCTTCATTCCTGACAAGGATCAATACCGAGAACCCTGCAGACATCTATACTCTGTGTGCGTGGATATGACTGAAATCAGTGAAGACAACCTGAAAGCCTGATTCAATCAAGTGCCTTTGAATCTCGGCAGGCGCATTAGGTAGTCCCCGCCGCTCAAGAAGACTGAAATGAACCTCAACAAAAACATGACGCAGGGCAGGATCCGTAAGTGTCATGCACCCTCCCTTGATCACATGCAACTCATAACCTTCTACGTCAATCTTTATAGCAGCAGGCAAGCCTACTTTTGTGGCCATCGAATCGATCGTTTCCACAGAGGTAATTAACACCGCCTCTGCAGCCTCTGCCTTGCCAATCATAACTTTATTGGTAGGTGAAGTAGAATCGGCTCCCACCTCCATCACCAGCTCACCAGGTTCATCTGCAATAGCACATTGATGAACATAAATCCACGGCCGAGTAGGAACTAGCTCACTAATCATCGCAGCAGAAGCGGGTACAGGCTCAAAAGCGTGCACACTTCCAGTCGGACCAACTCGGTCTGCAAATTTTTTGGTGTAGTACCCAACATTGGCGCCGATGTCGAACACACACTGACCAGGCTCAAGGCTATCCATCATCGCAGCATCAAAGCGTGATTCGTAGCCTTGGTTGATCATTCGATATAAGGGACTTGTCTGGATGGCACGCAAAATGCCGACTCGTCGTAGCGCATTCCGAAGACTAATCAGTTTAGGATTGGAGTACATTAGAAAGAAGTTTGTTTGGGTTAAAAACGGCGCAGCTGCTTCGCCAATCGAAGAGAAAGCTGCATTAAGGTTAGCGTGGGGTTGGAACTACCACCGGTGGGAAACACAGAACAGCTTGCCACAAACAGGTTCTCGATGCCATGCACACGCAACTTCGCATTGACCACTCCACTTCTGGGATCTGCTGCCATACGGGTACCTCCCATCAGATGGTAGATATCGCTCACATTAGCTTCCCATCCGCTTCCGGGCTCAAAGCTCTGGTGCCAGTCGATCGCACCAAGGTTCCAGGATTGCCACTGGCGATCGAAGAGCTGCTGATAGCAGGCAAAAGAGTAGCGTTCTTTGTCGCCCCAACGCCAATCTACAATGGCTTTTGGCATACCCAGCGCGTCAAGGTGTGGAGAGATGCGAATGCGACTCTCGGGGTTGGGCTGCTGCTCGGTGTCGATGTAGAGGGTGATGGCCGCTCCGGCCGGGCACCAACGCCGACGGCGCACTGTCGCTTTCCAGGCTAGATAAAGCAGATCCAGGCTTTCGGCGGGGAGCTTCTCAATGTAAGGCGCAGGCACGGCTGGGGGCTGTACTTCTCGCCTCTGGCGAGCTTGAAGCTGCTGACGAAGCCAGGCAAAGCCAGAGGTGTCTGGCGCCTCAAACACCAGATGGCCCATCACATTGAGGCATCCCTGCCGGGCCTGCCATTCGGCCGTGGATTCCAGCTTGAGCGTGTGGCGCGTCGCACCGATGAACCAAGGCGCAAAGCGCTGAAGCAGCGCTTTGCGCGGCTGAGGGTGGAGGGTGGCGGCCTGGATCGAGAGGTGATCGTGAAACCAGCGCCCCAACTGATCGCTATCGTTGCCGATACCGGAGACCAGCAGCAGGCGGGTGGTTTCTATCGTGCCGGCAGCGATCACCACTTGGCGGGCGGTGAAGCGAAACTGCCTCCCTGCCAGGGTGCGTACCTCCAGGGCGTGAATGTTGCGGCCATCGCCATCAAGCCTGAGACCTGTAACGGCAGCATGCAGGAACACCCGAGTATGTGGATCGTCCTCGCAGCGGCGGCCGAGGGTGACCGCCACATTGCGGCTGGAGAAGGGAGCCCACTTGGAAAAGCGCGGCTGTAGATCGGGATCGCTGGGCTGGGGGCCCGGGTTAGGCAGCTGGTCAATCAGCTCCGAGTCGAATGGAGCATGGTTGGTGCCTAGAAGGGATTCGCAGGTGTGCAGGTAAGGACTGAGCTCAGCGGGATCCAGCGGCCAGCCGCTGCCTGGCACGTGGGCCCGTATCTTGAAATCATTCGTTGCCAGAGGCAGCAGCTGACCACCCCAGCGGGTGGAGGAGCCGCCATACACCCGGAAACGGCCCTGCGTGGTGCCGAGATGGGGAACTCCTGCCATCTCGGCGGCATAGAGAACTTGGCTTTCGGATTCATCCTCAGCACCACCAGCCTCCAGAAGATCGACGCGGCGGCCGCTGCCGCGCAGGGCATCGGCCAGAACCAAACCAGCAATCCCGCCACCAACAATGCAGAGATCGCTCTGAAACTCCTGCTCAGAGGAAAACGTGTGCAGATCGATGCGGCTCATGGGCTGAAGGAAATGGCAGCAGGGGGGCGCCAGAAAGCCTCAAAAGCGATCGCTTCTGAGGCATTCCAGGGGGGATCGTTGAGCAGGGCCAGGGTGCGGGCGAGGCGCACAGGATCGGTGGTGGAATAAAGAAGCAAAGCCTCTGGATCACTGGCCATGGATGCGCCGAGAAGGGCGGCACCAAGGACCACATCCTCAGCAAGGGAGCAATTGAGCCGCTCACTCCAATGGCGTTGGAGCTGGGGTACGGCTGCCAGGTACTGGCGGATGGTGTGCAACGAACAACGAATGCGCCCGAAGCGGCCATACCGAGCAGGCTGGCCTGAGTGAAGCGGGGCGAATGGGGGTGCGGGATTCAGAAGATCGTCCTCCCATTGCAGCCAGCCACCGGCAAGGCAAGGACGCGTCGCAAGCAGATTTAAGCAATCGGACCAGTCCCCAGAGAGTCCGTAGCTGCCGATCAGCCCTTGGCGCTGCAATTCCTGGAGCGTATCTCCTAGCTCGGCAGGGATCAGGTCAGCGGGAGATGGCTCATGGAGCAGAAAAAGATCCACCGCCTCCAGGCCCAGCTGGCTGAGGCTGGTATGAAGGCTTTGGCGGCAGTGGTCTGTACTGAAATTTCGCGCCAGGAGATGGCTACGATGGATTTGTTTAGCCAACGATCTCAGGGCTGGGACCAGAATCAGCAGCCGACGCAGCCCACCTTGACGCTGAGCAGCACCTGATGGGGGGCCAGCCTCACCGAGACCGAATTTTGTAGCCACCGAGAGAGCACCTGGATGGCGGCGCAGCAAGCAAGAGAGTTCTCCTTCGGCTAAGCCAAGCCCATACAGGCGAGCCACATCCAAGTGGCGGATGCCGTGATCTACAGCTATGTCGAGCAGGCGTTGGCGATCGACTGGATCGGGCAAGCGCAACAAGCTGGCACAACCAAAGCCGAGGGTTGTGGTGATGCGCCCGTTTGGAAGGGTGAGAGTTGGCAGCATTCAGGCTCGTGCGTAGCTGGGCGGGATACGTGGCTTCAAGGGGCGGCACGGATTGCCTGCACACACCATCCAGGCAGGCTGGTCACGGGTCGCCACGGCCCGGGCGCCGATCACGGAACCATCCCCGATCGAAACACCAGGGCCAAGGAAAGCTTCAGCGCAAATCCAGGCATCGGCACCGATGGTGATGGGCTGTGCGTAGAGCTGGAAGTTTTCGGATTGATGGTCGTGGCTGCCGGTACAGAGATGCACACCCTGGGACACCACGGCGCGCACGCCAAGGCAAATTGGTGCCATAGAGTAGACGATCACGCGCCTGCCCAGGGTGGAGTAATCGGCCATCACCAGATTCCAGGGCGCCCAGATTTCCACGTCGTTATAGACATAGCAGGGTGAACCGATACGCGCCCCGAAACGACGCAGTAGCCAGCAGCGCCAGGCATGGAAGGATGGTGGCGTTGGACGGAAAAGCAGCACACATACCAACTGCCAGGCAAGGCGGGCCAAGCGATTACGGCCACTGAAGCTGGCGCCTTCAAAGGGGTTGGTCTTGGCGAGGATCACAGAGAGTGGCGGGAGGACTGGAATTCGAGAGCGGATTCGAGCACCGGCAAAAGAATTCTGGCCACCGAAGCGAAGTCAAAGCGGTCACGGAACAGCTCAACCCCCCGCTGCCCCATCTGCTGCTTCTCAACAGCATCCAGCGCCAACCACTGCCGCAAGACCTCAGTGGTGCCGGCCACAGTGTCCTCATGAACCAGTCCGGCGCCAGAGTCAGCCACATCGGCGGAGATGTTCACCGGCTGAGCAATAGCCACTGGCAGGCCATTAGCGAGGGCTTCTGCCACCACGATGCCAAAGTTTTCCTGATGAGAAGGGAGACAAAAAAGCTCGGCGGCGCGGAAAGCGCCCCACTTAAGGTCGCCGCTGAGCATGCCCGGCCAGGTGATCCGATTAGCGATGCCAAGAGCGGCGGCGCGCTGCTGAAGCTGGTCCTGCCAGCCCACCTGGTCGGGGCCGGCGATCACCAGCTCCAGGCGAGGGTCAAGGTCGGCCACCGCTGCAAAGGCATCGATCAAGAGATCGATGCCTTTCTTGGGATGAATGCGACTCAGAAACAGCAAGATTCGCTTGCCGCGCAATTGGGGGAAGCGGGCAAGAAACAGCTCAAGCTGTTGGACAGCATCGCCGGGAGGCGCCGAGGTGCCCAAGCCCACCACGCTCTCCTTGGCTTGGTACAGCCAAAACGACTGGCGAGCTAGCAACCGCTCCTGTTCGGTAGTGAACAGCACGCCGGAGGCATCGCGCAGCACCCGGTAATCGGCCCAAGGCCAGTAGGCCCACTTCTTGAGATGTTTGAGTGGATAGGTGCGCTTGAACCAGGGATCAAGCATTCCGTGTGTATATACGAAGTAAGGAATATCCGTGTCATGCAGGGCTCGCCAAGTGGCGTAAGCGTGATATTGCCAGGTGCCCTCAATGATCACGGCATCGTGCTGCTGCGCGAGAGCGCGGATACGGGTAGGCAAGCCGCGTCGATACCCGTAGTTTGAAGCTACGGGACCCAGGCCAACCGTGGAAAACGATTGGTGCTGCAACCAGGTAGCCCCTGGTGGATCAAGGCTTGCCACAGTAGTAACCACCCCGAGGGCCGCCAGGTGTGGGGTGATCTGGCACACACCTTCCATGGGACCGCCGCCGGAAGGATTCAGAGAGCGGATCAGGCGGAGGAGCCTCAAGGCCGCTCACGCTCCGCCACGAAGAGGAAGGTGCGACTCCATGGCCATGAAAAAGTGCTGCTACCGGTTTCCACCGTGCTGACAGTCGCCAGACAGGACCTCACAACGCGCCACGCCAGGCTGCGTAAGCGGCCTTTAACTCCGTTAGAGGCCCCGATATTCTCGTAAGCACCGATCCACTGCAGGCCACTGGACCGGCAGAACACCTGCACGCTCTCCGGCACTGGACACCATAGATGGGTGAGGTCGCCCCAGTACACGGAACCGCAGAAGGGGGAGAGGCCATTGGGAACGTGGCCAATCAGCCGGCCGCCGGGCCTCAGCACCCGCCGGATCTGCGCAAACCAAGAGTCACAGACCTCATGGGGGAGATGCTCAAACACATCGAAGCAGGTGATCAGATCCAGGCTCTGATCAGGCAAGCGTTGCAAGGAATCAAAGCCATCCCCCTGGCAAACTGAATGAAAGGAATGGGATAGAGCTTGTTGCACTTGGGAGGCGCTCAATTCCACCCCTGTTGCTTCTGAGCAACCAAGCAACTGAAGAGCGACCACGAGTTCCCCCTGGCCTGCCCCCAGATCCAAGGCGCGATTGCATGGCATGGGCAAATGGGGGAACAGCAGTCGCTGTAGGCGCCTGATCGAGGCGGCGCGCGAGGATACGGACTTCTGTTTGGCCTGAAGGATTGCGTAGTCACTCCTCAGCCGAGCTTTCAGTTCACTCATGAATGCTGCTCCCGGAGAGCCCACTCCCCCAGCACCACCAGGCTCCAGGCACGAGGCCAAGGCAGTTTTCTACCATAAAAAGCCTGCCATTGTTGAGTGATCCAGTCTGGATCCAGCCAGCCACTGGACTGGAGAGCCTCTAGCCGGAGGCTGCAGAGATTCAGCAGGGGACCAAGCATCCAGGGACGCATCGGAAGAGAAAAAGCCTGCCTGGGGCTGTCAAGATAGCCCACTGGAAACAGATCCTGGCAGGAGGCCCGCAACAGCCCATTCCCAGGGCGTTGAAACCGTTGTGGCATTCGCAAGGCGATTTCAACCAGACGATGGTCGAAAAATGGCACGCGCAGTTCAAGACCTGTGGCCATGCTGTACCCATTGATATCGCGAAGCAGCCTCGGCACGCTGGTGCCGAAGAGCTCCGCCCAACTGATCTGGCCCCAGCCCTGGCTGATCCTCTCCGGAGGCGGGGAGGACCACTTCAGCGCTTCCACGCCAGCAGCCACCAGATCGCCATCACTGGCCCAGCGACGCAGTGCAACTGCCAGATGCCAACGATCCCAAGTCGGCAGGCCTTCGATCTTGGTTGCGAGGCGCCCACTGCCGGCCTGCAGCAGTCCGCTGCGCAGCCCTGCAGGAAGGCTGCGCATGAGAAACAACCAAGGGACGATTCGATGGGAGGGATAGCCACCAAACAGCTCGTCGGCGCCGAGCCCACCAACAGCCACTTTGGTTCCCTGCTCGGCCACAGCCCGGCAGATGAGGTTGCTCTTCAAACCATGGGCGCTGGGAATGTCCAGGGACTGCAAGCCCGCCTCCATCCAGCCCAAGGCCTGATCTTCATCGACGAGTATTAAGTGATGATCACTTCCGCAGTGGCGGGAAAGCTTCAGGGCCCGATCGCTCTCATCCACATGTGTACCTGGCAAACCAACCGTGAGGCTGGAAATCCTGCCGGGCATCAGGCGACAAGCCAAGGCCGTGAGAATGCCAGCATTGATGCCGCTGGAGAGTAAAAAAGCCCCTGGCCTATCGGCCAGAAGATGTTGCTGAACGACGACCTCCAACTGCTGACGCAAAAAGCGACGCGCCCAGCGAGCGTCATGGATCGGAAGGGGCGTCCAATCGGGACGGGGCTGAGGGGGCCAGTAACGTATTGGAAGGTGAGGTCGATCTCGATTAACTCGCACCACCACACCTGGAGGGAGGCTATGGCAGCCGCCGGATTCAGGACCACAGAAATCCGAAGGTGTCAGCAGGTGACCAAAAGCCAACATCTGGCTGATCTCCTGTGCCGCCAACCGATGGTTAACGCCAATGGCGCGGCGTTCGGAGCCAAACCGAAGGCCCGCATCCAGCCACTGCATGTAAAGGGGCTTGATGCCCAGTCGATCGCGGCCGAGCAGCAATTGCTGCTTGTCCCTGTCGTAGGCCGCAAAGGAAAACATCCCGCGCAGCTCTAGCAGCAAAGCAGGACCGCGCTGGGCTAAACCTTCCACCAAGGTTTCACTGTCGGTGTGGCCACGCCACAGCTGGAAACGCAGCCCGCCACGCACTGCCTTGTGGTTGTAGATCTCCCCGTTGAACACCAACGTGATGCGACCGCAGTGACTGCTGATCGGCTGGGCACCAGCCTCGGTTAGATCCTGAATAGGAAGGGGGGTGTGACCGAGCCAGCAATGTCCATCGTGGCTCATCCAGGTACCTTCCGCATCAGCCCCGCGACGGTGCAAGGGCAGCAGTGGTAGGGACTGGGCAGTTGGCTTCCAGCAGAATTCGCCGATCAAGGCTCCCATCACTGTGACTCCTGAAGGTACAGAGCGCGCTGGTAGAGATCTTCCAACTGGTCCAGCCAGTGGGAATGGGAGAAGCGGCTGGCCTGAAGTAAACCAAGCTGGCGGGCACGTTGTCGCTCAGCCGGTGTTCGCTGCAACACGGCCTGGACGCGCCAGGAGGCATCAACAGCCCATGCCTCCTGAGCATCCGGCTGAGTTGGGTAGGGAGGAATAAGAGTGGCCGCATCGCCGGCCACTTCACTCATGGGCGGGCAATCGGTGGTGATCACGGGACAACCGCAGGCCATGGCCTCTAAAATCGGCCAGCCAAATCCTTCAGCGTGAGAAGGGAAGAGCATTGCCTCTGCACGGCTGTAAAGAGCTACCACGAGCGCGTCGGTTGCATGATCTAAAACGTGCAGCTTCGGCAGCAACAAAGGGCGCTGCTCAACCCAATCAGCAAGGCTGGAATTGAGCGAGCCCACCAACACCAAATCAACGAGAAAGCCTTGTTTACAGAGTTGCTCCCAGATAGAGAGCACACCTAGCCGATTCTTGTACCAGGTCCTGCCGATGTGGAAGAGGAAAGGACTGGGCAGTAGGTTTGGAAGTGATTGACTCACTTCTACAGACGCCGCATCAGCTGGAAGAGCAACAAAATGACTGAGAAGAGGGTTGTAGACCACCTCAGACAGAAGTGCTGGACGGACTAGTTGTTCTGCCAGTGCGTGACGAGTGGCCATCGAAACAGATAGGAAACATCGCGCCGAGCGAAAGCCATGACGAATCCAACGCTGATAGAGGCGGCCGCTTCCACTTAGAACATGAAAAGGTTGGCGGCCTAGGGCTCCCTCCAGCGAAAGCAGGTCATGAACATGAACCAGGTGTGGGCGAGCCTTGATGAAAGGGATCCAGGGGCCGAGGGCTTGGTCGACAACCACATACAAGCTGCTGGGAGGATGGACATACGCGCGCAGGAAAATTATGGGGATGAACAGAACAAACTGATCCAGATACCCCAGCCATTTGCGCAGCAAGGAGTTTTCACCAGCCAACCTGGCAAGGAGTATGGGCGGGGTCAACTCTTGAACCTGGTAGCCGCGGGCCCGCAGCCCTGACGCAATCAAATCGGCGAAAGAGTGCATGCTGGGTCCTTCGGTGAGCCGATAATGACGTAATAGGATGATGTTCATCGCTAAGACAGCTCGTCGATAGCAGCAGCGAAAGCATGGGCAACGGAGTCAATGCTGTAGTTCTCAAGGCCGGTTGCGGCCCAGGTGAAGCTGCGCGGATAGTGGGCCAGATCAAGCAAGGCCTCGGCCAGATGTTGAGCCGATCCAATGGGAATCGTCCGAAAACGTTCCCAACCGCAAAAATCAGCAGCACATCCCACTGCCTCCGACACCACAACGGAACATCCGGCCTGCATCGCTTCGTTCACAACCAGCCCCCAGGTTTCACCGGCCTGCCTGGAAGGGAGTACCACCACATCGGCTGCCAGATACCAATCCACCAAGGCCTTCTGATTTACAAATCCAGGAAAGTGCACAGAAACACCATCTCGATGATGAAGAGAGGTTGCCTGCTGCTGCAGATCCTGCTGTAGCTCCCCACTACCCACATACATCAGAGCAAACTGGCTGCGCTGCTCGGCAGGAAGATAAGGGATAGAAGCAAGTAGCAGGGCCGGATCCTTCTTTGGAATCAGCTTTCCAAAAAAGGCCACCAATATGTGATCCTGATGCAAGCCAAGCTGATCGCGAATAGATTGGCGGCGAGCATTGCGCTCACGAAGTGAGAGAAGAGCGGTGCGATCAGGCGTGCAGTAATGTGCATCTCTTAGCTGGTGAAGCGAAACACCATGTCGCAGCCAATGCCGACGATTCAAGGAACCGATGGGAAAGGCCATACTGACCCCGGTATAAAAAAGCCGATAGTAAAAAGAACGAAGAAAACTTTTTAGCGGTGAACGCGGAAAAGCTTGATCCTGGGTTTCACAGCGCATCCAGATCGAGATGTGGCGAAAACGAGCTATGGCATAAGCCACATGATCGTAGCGATAAGTAAACGAATTGAGGAGGATGGCCTTTGGATTCAACTCATTGATCAAGGCAGGCAAACCCCGTCCCTTTAAGCCATTCCAACCATGCGGGACATGGCTCAAAGTCGAGTCAAGAATCGTAAAAGAATAACCAGCCAACAGATCGGTATCCCAGGAAATATTTGCAGAAAACCCTGGATCCCGTGCACCACGTATAGAGTGGTCACTGGCATAAACCACATGCACAGCACCTGGACGAAGCTGCTCGAGTCGGGCGTAGATAGGTGCCCGATACTGGATTGGGTGAGTTTCCACAATCAACAGAGGCAGGGTATGTGTTTTCATCTCAAATCGCTGCCAGGATTTGGCGGCAGACATCCTCGTTGCCTACACCAAGGTTGAACACGTGTTGCCGGCCTGCATGTCGGATGACTGAATTAAGTTGAGGATCATTGAGGAGATTACGGCATCGACGAATGCACTCCTCAGAAGAGTTCCAGAAGACAGCCTCTACACCATCCTCAAACAACAAACAATGCTCAGAAGTACGCTCAGCACAAAGCAAACCACCACAGGCTGGAATTTCGAAAGAACGTGTAGTTACTAAATCTCGGTTCAAGTGGGATAGGAGTCCCAGTGAAACCGCAGCGCTCCCGAGGGCCCGAACATAGGCCTGGCCAAACAGTGCAGACCCCCGATAAATTGTGGAAAGCAAAGGCCACATCCGACTGCGTTGCCAACCATTACCAATGAGACTTAGGGACAAGCCAACCTTGAGAAACTCAACCAGGAAACGGTCACGCTGTTCACCTGGAATCAAAGTACCAACAAAAGAGACGACTTGTTCAATATTAGGCAAACCATCAACACTTGCAGAACGATGGAAAACCTCATCATAAGACATCCACACCCTCAACACCCTACTAGCCCCACAGGCAAGAACTTCAAGCTCAGTTTCAGGGCGTACAAGCACACAGAGATCATAAAGTGGTAGAGAGCTAAGTAAACTCAAAAAGCGCCTGGAATCTCTCGCACCGGTCGGGTCATCATTCTGATACAAGATAATTGGGCAATTGAACTTATGCCGCAGCCATTTTAAAATGGTAGGCCCAAGTAATTGGCCGCCATTCACCCAGATCAAGTCTGGTACATAGTGTGTTATTTTATCATCTGCTTGCAGAGCCTTATAGAGCTCACCTTGAAGGAAACGAAAGCCAGTTCGATAATCAAGAAAATGCTTCCAGCGGCTACGTGAACTTAATAGAGCATAAGGATCAGCGACAAGGACACCACAACCAATCCTCAATAATGCTTCAGCTCGTTGACACGAAGTAGAAGAAGCATTGCTATCTCCAAAATACAAAATATGTTGATATACAGAATAATCAGTCACAAGTTTCAAAAGCTGTCGACAGGACGTGCTCGTGAAAGCCTAGAACTACTTGATTTCAAAAAAGCAAAGAGCAAGGTAGCAAATGCAACAGAACCAGGAACAATAAAGCGACGCAAAAGTCCGGTCGTTGGAAGTTCGCCGTAAGAAACAATAGACAAACTAATCAGGGCTGAGGAGCTGGCAATGCTGGTAGGCAGCCAAAAACTGAGCATGCTTGTAAATACGATAAAATTAAGGAAAAGAGAGTAAATTAGGCAGATCACAAGAGGGTAGATGAATGATCCAACAATCCCAAAAGATGCAAAGGAGTAAAGATAGGGAGAATCAGCAGTGTCTACACTAGCAAAAGGAAAATGATGATACAGGAGTTGCTCTTGGAGCAAAAGGGTAGATTTGAATGGGTAAATAAATCTTGGCAGAGAATTCAAAGCAGAGTTAATAAGTTCATCGAAATATAAATAACCAGAATGGCCACCATTGATGGTCATACCAATCGTTGCCGCTAAGGGCCAAAGGATAAGAGGTCTTGCAGTAAGGTTCTCAGCTGATCGCTCGATAGCAGTCGTTACAGTAGAGGGAGAAGCAACAAAATCAACGAAAGAAGCAATCAACACGAAGGGATCTGTATAGAGACCACGATTAGAGCGGATTACGTTGATAAAGGCAAAAAAGAAGTTGACAAAGGGGAGAAGCGCAAGAATAGTCACTGCAATAATAGAAAGAAATGTAAGCTGTCTAGAGTTGAAACGAAGCAATGGTGATTGAATAGCAACCCAGCAAAATGGAATGAGAAGAATAAAAGACAACAGCGCAAAACGCCCGGTAAGAGAATTATAATACAAACCTACAATAAAACCAAAGAAAAGAGTGAAGCAAGGAAAAGAAAAGAATGACCGCAATTTAGCTGCTACCTGAGAGACAAGAAGTGGGAGCAACCCAATAAAAAACACAATCAACACATACCACCATGGAAGAATTCCTTGATCAGATAAGTACTCCTCCCCTAGCCCGCGGATAGAGAAAAGCCCCAAGAATGCAATCATGAATAAGGACAAAGATGATAAAAAGAGCAAAGTTGTCCACAGCTTTAAGGAAACAGAGCGCAGCCTGACAATGACATGCCGGTCAAATTGCCTTTCTGCATGCCTCACAAATGAAAGCCGCGACAAAAGGGCAGTAAAAAATATGAACAAAAACAGATAGGCTGATGCCAAAGCATAAAGGCTGACATCAATAACAATAGAAGAAGCGCGAAAAAGACCAATGAAATCAAGCCGGCTTTGGCCAAGTAGATTCCAGGCACTCTGCAAAAAACCGCCGGTAATCCAAGCTCCACAAGAAAGAGAGGAGAACAAGAAAAAACGGGTGGCTTGGCCATTGGCTATTAACCGAAAAATCAAAAAAATAGAAATTCCAAAGCAGATTACATTCGAAAATACCAAGAAATGGTAATTGTTGATCAAAGCTGCCAGGAGCATAATTGCAATGGCAAGGAGCAAAATCAATTCCCTTGATCCTTTCATGGCTCTGATTCAAATGAATTGGCCTTGAATGTCAAGAAATCATTCCAGGCGTCTCCATAGGCATCCCATCCACCCAACTGTTGAACACGCTTCAGTGATGCCTGACCCATCGCAATGAGAAGATCGGGTTCGTCGGCAAGTTGCTGAAGCCGATCCGCAATGATGGTTGGTGATCTGATCGGCACAATGAATCCTTCAATGCCATCAGTGATCAGCTCCGATGCACCGGTATTTGTAGTGGAAATCACAGGACAGCCGCAGGCCATCGCTTCACCTATTACCATTCCAGATCCCTCCTCTATGCTGGGAAGAAGAAAAACCGAAGCCTGGTTGTAATAGTTAATAAGCTGAGAATTCGCGACAGGGCCAACGATTGTGATCTGGCTCTGATCAACTTGAGCCAACAAATGCTGAGCCTCTGGAGCCAAACTACCAATCAAGATTAACTCCTTTCTGGGATGACTGAACTGCTGAAACGCCGCCAAAAGATCAAGAATTCCCTTACGGAGGCCAGCAGCACCAACAAACAAAACGCGAAAGGCAGAATCTGCAGATCTAGATGGAAGGATTGGATGGAAGCGCTCAAGTCGAGATCCATAGGGAATCTTAACGAGTTTCTGGGAAGGAATTCCTTGGGCGATGAAGCTGTCGAAACAGAACTGGCTGGGAACGGAAATCCAGTTGGCCTGTTGGTATTCAGCTTCTTCCTTGGCTATGGAGCGTGGATCGATCCCAGTCCAACAAGAGCCATAGCGCAAAAATTCATCCTTCAGCAGCGCCTCCTGAACTCTGATGTGAGAAGAACCCCGATCACAGATGTGAATGCCACCAAGAAGTTGGGACTTACGTCCAGAATGCAAACCTGAACCCGACAGTGCAATCAATGCAGTGGGCTGCTCGAGCTGAGTTTCAACATAACGATCAAGAGTTTCATGTGCCCACCAAGCCCATTCCCGGTCAAGCCAGGCAGATCGATTGAGCCCAATTTTGCTACGGGCCATGAAAGAAGCTTGAAGCCATGGGAAGGTATGAATTTTTTGTGGAGAAATTCCAGCTTCATCTGTGAGCTTGAAGCGGGGATAACCAGTATAGATGCGACTGAGAAGATGATGCCTTTCAAGCTGCCGAGCCAAGTGAAAATGATGGAATCGGCCAATTGAAATCTGAGTTGCTAACATTAGAATTTATGGATTAGCTCTTTAAAAGAAAAGCCATACGAGCACTTGATTAGGTAGCAAGATCCGCCGCCTGCTGCCTGTCGCCTAGACTGATACACATGTACCAGCTCTGATTGCCATGGCTATGAATCGGATCCAGTTCCAGTCGGGTCTGTCTCTGCCCAAGTTTATCGAGCTCTACGGCACCGAGGAGAAATGCGAGGCCGCCCTGGAGCAGGCGCGCTGGCCTGATGGTTTCCGTTGCCCCCGTTGTGAGGGCAAGGAGTATGGGCTTATCGGTGGCCGGCGCCACAAGCGCTATCAGTGCCGGAACTGCCGCCATCAGGCCACCCTCACGGCCGGCACCATTCTGGAGGCGACCAAGTTACCGCTGACCACCTGGTTCCTCGCCTTCTACCTGATTGGACAGGCCAAGACTGGCATCTCTTCACTCGCTCTGAGGCGTCATCTCGGTGTGAACTACCGCACGGCATGGCTGGTTCACAACAAGATCATGCAGGCAATGAAAGAGCGGGATGGGACCTATCTGTTACGGGGAAAGGTGCAGGTGGATGATGCTTACCTCGGGGGAGAACGCTGTGGGGGCAAGGCAGGTCGTGGATCAGAGAACAAGGTGCCGATCGTGGCGGCCGTCTCACTCGATGATGCCGGCCACCCCCGGCACGTGAAGCTTGCCACCGTGGCGACGTTCTCCTTTGCCGCCATCGCTGACTGGGCTCAGGGTTCACTGGCGATTGGATGTGAGGTGGTCTCTGACGGGCTGGCCTGCTTCCGCGCTGTGGCAGAAGTCGGTTGCCTCCATCAACCTGTGGTCGTGAAGGGACGCCATCCCGATGAACTGCCGGAATTCCGCTGGATCAACACGGTGCTCAGCAATTTGAAAACCAGCTTCAGCAGCACCTTCCATGCCCTGAAATTCGATAAGTACGCTGATCGCTACCTGGCTGCCTTCAATTACCGCTTCAACCGGCGCTTCAACTTGGCAACGATGACTGAGCGAGTGGTTCATGCCATCTGCAGCTGCGGCCCTCGGCCGGAATGCTTCTTGAGGAGTGCGGAGCTAGCTACCTAATCAAGTACCCCTTTGGCATGCTTTGCCGCTCCTGCCAAATATTTTAGACTCTTCCACCTTTCCAAACGCCACTGCAAGGCCCTCTTGTCAGTGCGAGCTAGCCCACAGTTTGCTGTTCGACGCTGCCGACTTAATCAATCATACAGAGCAAGTCTTATGATTTATGAGAATGACGATAAGCAAGGAAAAAGACCGGCTCATGGAATGAGCCGGTCTCAGAGACAAAGAACTTGATTGCACCACTCGGTGCTTACAAAGCTATCAAGTAAAAGTACAGGTCAATGCCCCGGTGGTGGCAATGTTGACAGTGACTGTTGCACTAGAAGTTGTGCTGACAGATGTGAGGCAACGTATTCCAGCTGCACCGGCAGTGAATGTAGCCGCCACCGAACCAGTGGCACCTGCAGCGCAGTTAACAGTTGAGTTACCAGCGTTGGTGGGTGGTACACCAATACCACCAGATGCGACAAAGGTCGCGCATTCTTTGCCGAGGCCCAATGCTTCACCCACACGGGCTCCGGCGGCGGCAGCGTTGCGGGCCTGAAGGTAAAGGGGCAGAGCAACGGCGGAAAGAATACCGACGATCGCCACAACGATCATCAGTTCAACCAAAGTGAATCCCTTGGCGAGGCCGGTGGAATTTCCGTGGCGTTGGTTGAGCTGGTTGAGAACCAGGAGTTTGGTTTTCGCTTGCATTGGGGGAATCCTTTTAACTTCCTCAACTTACAGCGAATCTTCGGCTCCCGCAATCGGGCCATGCTGTTGTCTCAATCCTAAGCACACCCTGTGAGAGGGCTCAGAACCCAGTGTTTCCAACTATTCTGACCGTTCCTGCCTTGTCAGGGAGTTTCTGGCTCTAACCCTATTCCATTCGGTTTTGTGGAATCGAAGACGACCAATTTTCTGTTCTCTAGCTCGGCTCTCATCAAACTCTCATAATCTAATTGGTTTGCTCTCAGGCTTGACCCGATTTCCGCGTTTGCCGAGTGGCCTCCGATCGAATGGTTCTGGCTGAACACACCTGCGGGCGTTCGTCGCCGATGATTGAAGTCTGGATGTTCCGCTGTCGATGCTCCCCCATGCCCTTCTGGCTCGCCATGGTGTTGCTTTCCGCCTCGGTGCTGCTCTGGGTCCTTGGCTCCGCCAACGGCGATGACGTGATCGGCCTGCTGGAGCACATCCTCTCCGTGGCCTTCATGGCCATTGCCTTGCTGGCCGGTCATTTCGCTCTGCTGGAGCTGGCCGGCATCGGCCTGGCCTGCTGGCTGCCTTCGGCTCGCCAGCGGCAGAAGGTGGAATCACTGCCGCAGCGTGGCGATGGGTTGATGCCCTATTGATCTGGGTATTGGGAAAACTCCCAATAAGGGACCACTATTGGGAGGTGGTCTGCTCCCGGCGATAGCTCTGCGATGCCTCTTCCGAATCTGTGGAGGCTCTACATCCTCGGCTTCTCCCCCTTCTTTCAGGCCACCCTCCGCCCCGACTCGGTGGCAACCCCGCTCAGCCTGTTCGTGGGGCGCCAGAACGAGCGGCTACTGGACCTCAGCCGAGATCATTCCGATCACCGCCGATCTGGCCAGTGAAGATCTGATCGGCCTTCTGCTCGCTGGCACCTACGACGCCGTTCTGGCCTCCAAGCCCCAGGCGAGTGGAGCCGCCTTGGCGGCGGCGCAGCAGCTGGTGCGCACCATCCGTCTGCGTGGTGGTGGCTTCACGGTTTCGGCCGCCGGGTTTGGGGCGGGTGGCACCAACACCCAGGCCGTTTCCTCTCCCCCTGGCGCCCTGGTGCTGGATGGACCAAGGGTGCTGCACCTCAACAATCTCGAGAACCTCAGTGAGGTCAATGCAGCCCGTGCGCTCGCCCGTGCAAGACGAGGTGATCGACGCTCTGCATTAGCTGTTCCGGGGTGATCTGCGAGGCCTGCTTGGAAGCACCCTTTGGCAACGGTTGGAAGCCTGGGCTGCCCGTGGTGCCCAGGCCCTGCAACAGCTGATCGTGGCCGGCACCGTGGATGTGTTGCCGCGCCGGGCAGGGGACCCTCTCCACTACCTCCTTACTGGTGCGTCCCGGCTGGCCCTGAGCTGAATGGCGCTGTATTGGTCGATGTGCCAATAGGGGGTGGCTATTGGCTGAAGCGACGAGCCAGCCAATGGCCAATCAAGCCGTCTCGTCCTGCTCCAGCCGTTGTTGAGCGGCCAGTTGTTGGCCCACCTGCGCCTGGAAGGCCTCGATCTCCCGGCGCAGGGCCTCCCGGCTGGTCGGCAGGGGGAAAGGCCCCGGCCGGTAGCGTGCTTCCACCGCATACACCTGCAGGTTCAGCAGGTCATCGCTGAGCAGCTGTCGGGCCATCGCGGCAAGCGGCCTCAGCTCGTGGGTCAGAGGAGGACGCTCATCGCCCAGCACGATCAGGGCCTTGAGCAGCTCCTCCACCGCCTGTTGGGCTGAGAATCCCCAGTCTTCATCGGGGTAGTCGGGGTGCATCGTGAGCGCCATCCCTTTCAGGTGGCGCTCCACGATCTGCATCAGCAGAGCCGCATCCTCACTCGGTGGCATGGAGCACCACCCCCTCCCGTGCCGCCAGGCTCACCACATGCCAGCGCGATCCGGCCATCCGGTCGGCCTCTTCCCAGCCCATCACCACCAGATCCACCGGCAGCGGCAGATCCCGAAGCTGCTGGTAGTACTGCCGCCAGGCCTGCTGCAAAGCCTGGCCTTCCAGCTGCGCCTCCCGCGTGATCAGCAGCAGATCCAGATCCGATCCGGCTGCCGCCGTGCCGCGGGCGCGGGAGCCAAACAGCACCAGCGCCTTCACGCCAGGCCCCGCCGCCAGCCGTTTCAGAATGGCTGCCGTGGCCGCCTGCCGCTCCCCGTCCACGCCCGCACCCAGAACCGGCAGCGCGAACGGCCGCGGCTGGTGCCAGGGGCAGTGGCTGGTGGTGGGCATGGGGGGATCGTAGGAGTGGGCTGGGTCACCACAGCACCCTGCAGGGAAACTGCTGGAAGGTGGGATCACAGCTCACCAGCGTCAGCTGATTGAGTTCCGCCTGGGCTGCCAGCAGGCGATCGAAGGGATCCCGGTGGTCAGCGACGTAGCTGCCTGCCCGTAGGCCATGGCGCGGCGTAATCGCCAGGGAGTGGAAACCCTGCCCGCCCAGGAGCGTCTCGTAATCAGCCAGCAGCACCTCCACGTCCACCCGTTGGCCCGGTTTGACGCCCAGATGGCGGAGCAGCTCTTTGCGCAGGGTGACCTGCCCCTTGCTGGTCACGGTCAGGGTTGACATCGTCCCGCCACGCAAGAACCTTCAATGTGAGGCGGTTCTGCCTTGTGCAGGGGCCTTTGCTCAGCAGCGCAGCCGCAGCGTGCGCGGCAGCTCCTCCGCCAGTGCCCCCTCCGCCGTGAGCTCGGGGTAGGGGCGGCCTTCGCGGCGGCACCACTCCGCCACTTGGGGGTAGGCCCACTCCAGCAGCAACCGCTGGCGCCGCTCCGCCGGCACCCCCTCCCCGGCCAGTGGCAGCAGCCCCGCCGCCTGCCGCTGGCGCAGCGCTTCGAACAGCAGCACCGCCGCCGCCACCGACACGTTCAGCGACTGCACCATGCCGCCCATCGGCACGAACAGCCCCTGATCCACGCCGGCCGCCGCCGCCGCGCTCAGGCCCCATTTCTCCGCCCCCAGCACGAAGGCGGTGGGGCCGGTGAAATCACACTGCCGGTAGTCCACCGCCGCGCTGCCCAGCTGGGTGCCGTAGATCCGGAAGCCCTCCTGCCGCAGCCGTTGCAGTGCGTCCTCCACCGTGGCGTGCGGGTGCACCTTCACCCACTTCTCGCTGCCCAGCGACGTGTGGTTGTAGCGGCGGCTGCGGCCCGCCAGGCTCACCGCGTGGGCTTCCAGCACCCCCACCGCATCGCAGCTGCGCAGGATCGCCGAGAGGTTGTGGGGTTTGTCCACCGCCTCCAGCAGCACCGTGAGATCCGCCATCCGCCGGTTCAGCACGGCCTTCAGCCGCTCGAAGCGGCGCGGCAGCAGGGGCATGGATCGAGGCGCGGCAAGGGCTTCTCAGTTCAGCATTGCGCCTACGTTCAGCACCGGATCCAGGCCGGGGATCACGGCGACTGAATCGCCGCTGCTGCGCACCGCCACGCCGGCCTCGCTCACCTGGAAGCTGCCCTGGTCGGTCCTGCTGCCGCCGGCTCCATCGTCGGCCCGGATCGCCACCCGGCCGCCCTGGAAAAAGGCGTAGGCGTTGCGCGAACCGTCGGCCCAGGCGAGCTGATAGATCGTCTGCCCGCCGGCGGTCCGGGTGCCGCTCAGCCGGCAGGGAATCGACTCGGCCGTTTCGCTCTCCGGTCGCTTGAACAGGCAGACCGTTTCGCCGGCTCCGGCTCCGGCTCCAGCTTCGGATTCGGCGGCGCGATCGGGCTGCTCAGCTTGGCTGGCCCGATCAGCCGCCACGCCCGCCGCCGGCAGGTTGGCCAGGAAGTTGCGCACCACCGAGCTGGAAATCGCGAAATTGAGCCCCTCGCTGTCGTTGAGCTTGAAGGTGGCCACGCCTGCCACGCAGTTGCCCGCATCCAGCACCGGACCGCCCGAGTTGCCCGGGTTGATCGCCGCATCGATCTGCAGGATGTCGTTCTGCTGCCGCAGGCTGCTCACCACACCCCGGCTCAGGCTGAACTCCAGCCCCTTCGGCGCGCCGATCACGAACACCTCCTGGCCCACCGCCGCCGCCTTGTCGCCCAGCGCCAGCGGCACGCCCCGCTGGCCATCCACCGCCAGCAGGGCCAGGTCGGTGCTGGGGCTGTCGCCACCGCCACGGGCCACCACCCGGGCGCTGTCGCCGGCGCCGTCCACCCACTTCAGCCGCACCGTTTCGCTGCCCCGCACCACGTGGGCATTGGTGACCAGAAAGGTCTGCCCGTCCTGCTGCGCCACCACGAAGGCGCTGCCCATGCCGCTCCCCGTCGAGACGACCGCCACCCCCTTGCTGGCCCGGCTGAACACCTGCTCGGCGCTGAGCTTCCCGGCGCCGCAGCTGCCGGCCGGAGCTGCGGCCAGCCTCGGGGTCCGCACGGTTTCCTGGCTGCGGACCACGGCGCAGCTGGAGAGCAGCAGGGCCAGGCCGGTGGCCCCCACGGCGGGCATCCAGGCCATCGGGCGTCTTGCCGGGCGGCTGGGTGAATGGGCTGCGGGGTTGGGGGCCGTCATCGAACGAAACAGAACAGGAATTCGTTCTACGGTTGATCCCTGCCCGCAGCTCAACCGGATCGGTCGCCGCTGGTGACAGGATCTTCCCGCCTGAGCCTGCGGTTGGATCTGGTCATGGCTGTTGCCGAGCCGGCTTCGCCCCGTGGCTTCGATCAGCGGGTCTACGCCGCTGTTGCCCTGATTCCCTGCGGCCAGCTGGCCACCTACGGCCAGATCGCTGATCGGATCGGTGCCTTCGGCTGCGCCCGTCAGGTGGGCTGGGCCCTGCGTCGCCTCAGCCTGCCGTCCGAGATCCCCTGGCACCGGGTCGTCAATGCCCGCGGCCAGATCAGCATGAGCCTCAGCCGTGAAGGCAGCGACTGGATCCAGCGCGAGCTGCTGATCGCCGAAGGCATCCCCGTCGACGACGAGGGCCGCCTCCCCCTGCGGCGCTATCTGTGGAGGCCGCCCTGGCCCGCCCAATCACCGCTGCCATCGCCTGAGCACCCCCACCCCATGAGCACGCCCCCCTTATGAGCACTGCGCCGGAGGCCGTCGGGCTTGATTCGCGCCGGGTGGCCTGGCGGGCGCTGCAGGCGGTGGCGGCCGGCGCCTATGCCGATCTGGCCCTGGAGCGGGAGCTGCAGCGCCTGCCGCTGTCGCCGCCGGATCGGGCCCTGGCCACCGAGCTCTGCTTCGGGGCGATCCGCCAGCGCCGCCGGCTCGATGCCTGGCTCGATCAGCTTGGCCGGGTGCCGGCCGACCGCCAGCCGCCCCGGTTGCGCTGGCTGCTGCACCTCGGCCTCTACCAGCTGCTCGCCACCGAGCGGGTGCCCGCTTCGGCGGCGGTGAGCACCACGGTGGAGCTGGCCAAGCTCGATGGCCTGGCCCGCCTGGCGCCGGTGGTGAACGGCCTGCTGCGGGCCTTCCTGCGCCGTCCCCAGGCTGATCTTCCCCTGCCCTTGCCAGCCGGTGTTGATCCCGCCGCCGCCGCCTTCGGTCTGCGTCACTCCCTGCCCGACTGGCTGGCGGCCGAGCTGCTGGGCTGGCTGCCGCCGGATCAGGCCGAGGCCTTTGCTCTCGCCGCCAACCAGCCACCTCCCCTCGATCTGCGCGTCAACCCCCTGCGGGCCAGCCGGGACGCGGTGCTCGCCGCCTTCAGCGCCGCCGGCCAGCTGGCCGAACCGCTGGAGGAAACACCCTGGGGGCTCACCCTGCTGGGCCGCTGCGGCGACCTGCGCAGCCTGCCCGGCTACAGCGAGGGGCACTGGTGCGTGCAGGATCGTGCCGCCCAGACCATCGCCCCCCTGCTGGATCCCCGCCCCGGTGAGCGGCTGCTCGATGCCTGCGCCGCCCCCGGCGGCAAGAGCACCCACCTCGCTGAGCTGATCGGCGATCAGGGCACGGTGGTGGCGGTCGATCGTTCGGCCGGCCGGCTGCGGCGGGTGCGGGCCAACGCTGATCGGCTCGGCCTCTCCTCCATCCAGCTGCGCCAGGCCGATGCGGCCGAGCTGACGGCGGACCCGGTGGCAGGCGCAGCGGCGGAGGAGCGCTTTGATCGGATCCTGCTCGATGCCCCTTGCTCCGGCCTGGGCACCCTGGCCCGCCACGCCGATGCCCGCTGGCGGATCGAACCCGCCACGATCGATGAGCTGGTGGTGTTGCAACGACGCCTGCTGGAGGGGATGGTGCCCCTGCTCAAGCCGGCCGGTCGCCTGGTCTATGCCACCTGCACCGTCCATCCCGCCGAGAACGGGGAGCTGATCCGGGCCTTCCTGGCCGGCCGGCCAGGCTGGAGCCAGCTCGCCGAGCGGCAGCTCTGGCCGCGGCCCGGCGGTGGCGACGGCTTCTACGCCGCTGTGCTGCAGGCTCCGGGTTGAAGGTTCAGGGTGCCGGCTCAGGGAGGAGGCGGTGCCACCGGCGGCGGTGGAGCGGTCGGTGGCGCCGGGGCGGCGGGTACCGGTGGGGGTGCGGCGGCCGGTGCGGGCGCCGGCATCGCTTCAGGCCTGGGGGCGGGAGCCGCCGCCGGCGCCGGGTCGTTGCGGGGCTGAACGGGGGCCGGTTCCTCAGGGCTCCAGCGCGGTTGCCACTCCTCGACGGCCGGGCTGCTGCTGGGCGCCGGCTCCAATCGATCCGGTTCCCAGGGCCTGTCCTCGTCCCGGGCGGCAGGTTCCGGCCGCGTCCAGGGCTTCTCGGCCTTCGGCTTGCCGGCCCGGAACGAGCCGGTGAGCACCGGCTTGGGCGGGAACTCGCGCACCGGCAGATCTTTCACCACCAGGCGCATGTAGCGCCCCCAGGCGGCGGCGGCGGCGCCGCTGTCGCTGCCGGTTTTGCGGTTGTTGTCGTAGCCCAGCCAGATGCCGGTGGTGAGCTGGGGAATCGAGCCGACGAACCAGAGGTCGCGGGCGCCTTCCGAGGTGCCGGTCTTGCCCGCCACCGGCCGGTCCGCCAGGGAGGCGCCACCGCCGGTGCCCCCCCGCACCACCTTCTGCAGCATCCACACCATCGCATCGGCGATGTCGCTGTCCACCGCCCGCCTGCCCCGCTCGCCCTGCAGGCGGCGGCTCCAGAGCAGCTCGCCGTTCGGGCCGCTGATCTCCTCGAACGGGGTGGGTGGCACGAACACGCCCCTGTTAACCACACCGGCGTAGGCCGCCGTCATGTCGAGCACCGTCTGCTCGTAGGCGCCGAGCACCATCGGATAGAACCGCCCCAGCTCGCGGGTGATGCCCAGGCTCTGGGCCGTGGCGATCACCTTGTCGAGGCCCACCATCTGGCCGAGGGCCACCGCCACGATGTTCAGCGAGTTCTGCAGGGCCGTGGCCATCGACACCCGGCCGATGTAGCGGTCGCCGAAGTTCTTGGGGCAGTAGCCACCGAAGCAGCGCTTTGAATCGAGAATGACCGTTTCCGGCCGCATGCCCTCCTTCAGGGCGGTGAGGTACACGAACAGCTTGAAGGTGGAGCCGGGGGAGCGCAGCGCCTGGGTGGCCCGGTTGAACTGGCTGGCTTCATAGTCCTTGCCGCCCACCATTGCCCGCACCAGGCCCGTGCCCGGTTCGATCGTGACCAGCGCCCCCTCCAGCCCCCCGTAGGCGCTGCTGTTGATCACCCGCTGCGCTTCTTGCTGCCAGGTCAGGTTGAGGCTGCTGCGGATCGTCAGACCACCCACCTCCAATTGCTCCGGGGTGAGCACCTTCGGCAGCTCCTGGGCCACCCAGCTGGTGAAGTAGGGGGCCTGGCTGTTCCAGTACTTCGGCAGGGCCGGCTTGAGCGTCAGCGGCGTGGCGTTGGCTTCGGCCCGCTGGGCCCCGTCGATGAAGCCCGCCTCCTGCATCCGCTCCAGCACCACCGCCCGTCGTTTCAGGGCCAGATCCGGATTCACCAGCGGTGAATACACCGACGGGGCCGGCGGCAGGCCGGCGATCAGGGCCGCCTCCGGCAGGGTGAGCTGGGCGGGGGTTTTCGAGAAGTAGATCCAGGCGGCATCGGCGACGCCGTAGGCGCTGGAGCCCAGATACACGTAGTTCAGGTATTGGTCGAGGATCTGCTGCTTGCTGAACTCGCGCTCGAGCTTGCCGGCCAGGGCCGCCTCCTTGAGCTTGCGCACCAGGGTGCGGTCCTGGCTGAGATACACCGTGCGGGCCAGTTGCTGGGTGATCGTGCTGGCCCCCTCCTCCACAGCGCCGCTGCGGATGTTGCGCAGCATCGCCCGTCCGATCCCCACCGGATCGATGCCGCCGTGCTCATAGAAACGCCGGTCTTCGGCGGCCACGAAGGCCTGGCGGAGCAGCTTGGGCATCTCGCCGCTCGACACCTTCTCCCGGGTGGCGGGGCCGAGCTTCTGCAGCACCTGCCCGTCAGCCGAGAGCACCGTCACCGTGCCGGGCCGGTTGAAGGTGTTGATCCGCTGCGTTTCCGGTAACAGGCCATCGATGCCCCGCACCAGGGCCCACTGGCCATAGGCCAGCAGGCTGCCGGCGCCGGCAGCCAGCACGGCTGCGATCAGCAGCTGGCGGCGCCGGCTCCGGCGCAGCTGGCTCCGCTCCGTCCGGCGGGCCGTGGCGCTCACAGGCCCACCGTCAGCCGGCTGTGGCCGATCGCCAGAGCCGTGACCAGCATGCCGAGCACCAGAAAAGGCTGGGCGCTGGCCTGATACTTCACATCAAAGCTCACCGGATCGCGCAGCAGCCAGAGATCCTGAAAGGTGATCTGGGGAATGATCAGCAGCACGAGCAGCACCGCCGCGAAGTGCTGGTCGATCGCGATCAGCACCCCCACCATGGCCAGCTGGAACAGGTCGATCATCACGGCGCTGATCCAGCTGGCCCGCTCGATGCCGAACACCACCGGCAACGACTGCAGCCCCAGGGCCCGGTCGCCTTCGACGCTCTTGAAATCATTGACCACGGCAATGCCCAGGCCCGCCAGGCTGTAGGCCAGGGTGAGCGCCGCGGTGGTCCAGGTGAGCCGGCCGAACAGCGCCTGGCCCGCCCACCAGGGCAGGGCGATGTAACTGGCGCCGAGCGCGTAGTTGCCGAGCCAGCCGTTCTGCTTGAGCTTCAGCGGCGGGGCCGAGTAGATGTAACTCACGAAGGAGCCGCCCAGGGCGAGCAGCAGCAGCACCGGCGTGCTGTGGCCGGCCCAGAGGTCGAGGCCCCAGGCCACCGCCAGCCCGGCCACCAGCAGCACCCAGATCTGGGCCTGCACCTGGCCCAGACCGATCGCCCCCGACGGGATCGGCCGGTAGGGCTCATTGATCGCGTCGATCTCGCGGTCGTAATAGTCGTTGAGGGTCTGGGTGTAGCCGGCCAGCAGGGGCCCGCTCATCACCATGCAGGCGATCGCCGCCACCAGATCCCTGCCGTTCCAGTGGAACTGCCCTGAGGCCGCGGCACCGCAGATCACCCCCCAGATCAGCGGAATCCAGGTGACGGGCTTCATCAGCTGCAGCCGCAGCTTCCAGAGGCTGCTGGTGCCGCTGGCACCTTTCATGCCCAGCAACTGGCGGGCGCCGCCGCTGCTGGAGGGGGAGTCGGGTGCGTCGCTCAACAGACCGAAGCGGGGGTCACCAGCATGATCGACACCCTCAGGCTGGCGCGATCTCGTCGTCAAAGAACCAGCCGCTGCTGCCGTCGCTCAGTTCCACCACAACGCCGATGCCGCTGCCGTCGGTCATCTTGTAGCCGCTCACGGTGCCGGAGGCATCCTTCTTGAGCACCTCGACAAGATCAGCGGGGATGCGGTCGCGCACCCGGGTGATCTTCACCCTGGAGCCCACAGTGATCGAGCCTGGGGTGAGAGCCTGAGTCATGGCCTGCGCGGCTGGACAAGTGGCGCAACCTTAACAGCGCCGTTCTCTTCCTTCCTCTGCCCAGCTGCCATGGTCGCCAAGCGCCTGATCCCCTGCCTCGACGTGGCCGACGGTCGGGTGGTCAAGGGGGTGAACTTCGTCGGGCTGCGCGATGCCGGTGATCCGGTCGAGCTGGCCTGCCGCTACGACGCCGCCGGCGCCGATGAACTCGTTTTCCTCGACATCGCCGCCAGCCATCAGGGGCGCACCACCCTGGTGGAACTGGTGCGCCACACCGCCGAGGCGCTGACCATCCCGTTCACGGTGGGGGGCGGCATCGGCAGCGTCGAGGGGATCACCGAGCTGCTGCGCGCCGGCGCCGACAAGGTCAGCCTCAACTCCGCG
This sequence comes from Synechococcus sp. CS-1325, assembly GCA_025128135.1. GTDB lineage: Bacteria > Cyanobacteriota > Cyanobacteriia > PCC-6307 > Cyanobiaceae > Regnicoccus. Next base: position 219,062 of record JAHLYW010000046.1, on the reverse strand, counting down.
GCGGTGCGCCAGCCGGAGCTGGTGGCGGAGGGGGCCCGCCTGTTTGGCTGTCAGTGCATCGTTGTGGCGATCGATGCCCGCCGCCGCACCGACGGCTCCGGCTGGGATGTCTACGTGAAGGGCGGCCGCGAGAACACCGGTCTCGATGCGGTGGCCTGGGCCCGCCGGGTCGTGGCGCTCGGTGCCGGTGAGATCCTGCTCACCTCGATGGATGGCGATGGCACCCAGGCCGGCTACGACCTGGCACTCACCCGTGCCGTGGCCAGCGCCGTGGCGGTGCCGGTGATCGCCTCCGGTGGCGCCGGCAGCATCGACCACATCGCCGCCGCCCTCGAGCAGGGCCAGGCGGCGGCGGCTTTGCTCGCCTCCCTGCTGCACGATGGCGTGCTCAGCATCCAGCAGATCAAGACGGGTCTGCTGGAGCGGGGGCTGCTGATCCGGCCCCTGGAGGAGTCGCAAGGGTCGGTGGCGGAGATTACAATTGCTTAAGGGAGTTGGACGTTGGTTTCACTGCTCTCGCTTCTCCGTGCCGGCTGCCGTTTCCCCCGCCTCAACCGCCGTCGCCCTCTTGACGATGGTGTTGGTTGTCGCGTTGGTGGCGTGGGCTCTCTCGCTGATGCAGGCCGCCAACGATCGCCAGGAATTTTCGCTGATGCTGGCCGGCTGCATGGTCTGCTCCGCGGCCGTCGGCCTCACCACGGTGATGGTTCTCACCTTCGCCAGCCCCAACCGGTTGCTGGCTGTCGGCCTCGGCCAGGGCTTTCTGAGTGGTGATGGGGTGCTCAGCACCGATTCGGCTCTCCTTCCCTGGGATCGCTCCCTCGATTGTCTGGTGGAGCCTGAGCGCTGCGCCGCTCTGCCATCCTCCTGAGCAGCCATCGGCGGCGGCCCCTTGACGACCGGAGATCCCGAAGCGGTCCGTGAGCTCTTCGAAGCGATCGCACCCCGCTACGACCAGCTCAATGACCTGCTCAGCCTGGGTCTGCATCGCCTCTGGAAACGGCAGGCAGTCCACTGGCTGCGCCCCAGGCCCGGCCAGCGGCTGCTGGATCTCTGCTGCGGCACCGGCGATCTCGCCCTGCTGCTGGCGGAGAGGCTCCGGCCCGGGGGGGATGTGCTGGGGCTGGATGCCGCCGCCGCTCCCCTGGCCGTGGCCCGTCGGCGCAGCCGGCTGCAGCCCTGGCTGCCCGTGCGCTGGCAGCAGGGGGATGCCCTGGCCACGGGCCTGGCCACCGGAGCCGCCGACGGTGCGGTGATGGCCTACGGCCTGCGCAACCTGGCCGACCCGGCGGCGGGGCTGAAGGAACTGCGGCGGCTGTTGCGCCCAGGCGGCCGTGCGGCGGTGCTGGATTTCAACCGCCCGGATTCCTCCACCCAGGCCGGCTCCCTGACCGCCGGCTTCCAGCGCTTCTACCTCCGCCGCCTGGTGGTGCCGGCCGCCCGCTGGTTCGAGCTGCCGGAGCAGTACGCCTATCTGGAGACGAGCCTGGAGCGCTTCCCGATCGCGTCCGAACAGGAGCAGCTGGCGCGCGATGCCGGCTTCACGGCCGTCCGGCATCGGCCGATCGCCGCAGGGCTGATGGGTCTGCTCCAGCTGGTGGCCTGAACCCACTCTGAGAGGATCGGCCGATGCTTTTCCAGGACATCATCTCCACCCTGAACCGGTTCTGGGCGGCGCAGGGATGCCTGTTGCTGCAGCCCTACGACACCGAAAAGGGCGCCGGCACGATGAGCCCCCACACGGTGCTGCGGGCGATCGGCCCGGAGCCCTGGGCCGTGGCCTACCCCGAACCCTGCCGCCGCCCCACCGACGGCCGCTACGGCGACAACCCCAACCGCGCCCAGCACTATTTCCAGTACCAGGTGCTGATCAAGCCGTCGCCGGATGGCATCCAGGAAACCTATCTGGCTTCGCTCGAAGCGCTCGGCATCCGCGCCGCCGATCACGACATCCGCTTCGTGGAAGACAACTGGGAATCGCCCACCCTGGGCGCCTGGGGTGTGGGCTGGGAGGTGTGGCTCGATGGCATGGAGGTCACCCAGTTCACCTATTTCCAGCAGTGCGGCGGCCTCGACTGCCGGCCGGTGTCGATCGAGATCACCTATGGCCTCGAGCGCCTCGCCATGTATCTCCAGGATGTGGAGAGCATCTGGGAGCTGCGCTGGAACGATCAGCGCTCCTACGGCGAGATCTGGCTGCCCTTCGAGAAGGCCCAGTGCACCTACAACTTCGAGGCCTCCAACCCCCAGCGGCTGCAGCAGCTGTTCGCGCTCTACGAGGCCGAGGCCACTGATCTGGTGGGGCGCCGCCTGCCAGCGCCCGCCCTCGATTACGTGCTCAAGTGCAGCCACACCTTCAACCTGCTCGAGGCCCGCGGCGTGATTTCGGTCACCGAGCGCACCGCCACGATCGCCCGCATCCGCCATCTGGCCCGCCAGGTGGCGGAAGGCTGGCTGCAGGAACGGGAGGCCCTGGGCTTTCCGCTGCTGGCGGCCACCTCCGCGGGTGAGCAGCCCGCCCCTTGAAGCGCACCCTGCTGGTGGTGGTGCTGCTGGCAGGGTCCTTCCAGGCCGGCCGCCTCACCGAACGGGCGATCTGGCCCTGCCGGCTGCGCCCGATCGCTGCACTGGTGGCGCCCCTGCTGGGCCAGGAGCTGCCCAGCCCCCAGCTCTGTGAGCTGATGCTCAAGCTGCCGAGTTTCTGAGCGCCGGGTTCAAGCGGGCCTGGCCGGGGAACCCTCAGGGGTGCGGTCCCGAGCCGGAGCTCGATGTCAGTGCTGTCGCGGCCATGTCTTTCCATGCCCTTGCTCACGGTGGCCCTGGCGCTGCTGGGGCTGAGCCTCGGGGTGCTGGGCCTCGATGCGCCGCTCCGCGCTGTTGGTCTGGTGCTGCTGAGCGCTCTCGCCTGGTGGCAGGCGGGCCGGCATGGCCTGGCGCCGGGGCCGCGGCTGCTGTTGTTGCTGCTGGCGCCGGCCCTGCTGCTCTGGGGCCTGGCGCAGCAGCCGGTGCCCGGCCCCGCTGATCCGGTGCAGCTGCTGCCGGCCGCGCCCCTGGCTCGGCTGCCGGTGCAGCTGCGGGGCCGGCTCGGCGGTGATCCCCAGCCCCGTGGGGAGCAGGGCGGTTGCCGCGCCGTGCTGGAGCAGGCCGGCGGCCGCACCGAGCTTCTCTTCCGCCACTGTCCGGCGCTGCAGCAGGGCTGGACAGTGGCGGTGGCCGGTGAGCTGCGCCGACCTGCCACCGGCCCCCATCCGCTCCTGAGCGGTCCGGCCGAGCGGTTGGCCCGCCAGGGGATCTGGAGCCAGTTGCAGGTGGAAGGCGAAGCCGAGCTGCTGGAGCGCCCGGCCACGCCGATCGCCGGGCTCAGGCGGCGGATGGCGGCTGCCCTGCTGCGGTCCTGCGGGCCGGAGCGGGGCGGGGTGCTGGCCGCCCTGGTGCTCGGCAGCGCCGTGGTGCCGGTGCCCGGCGATGTCCGCGACGCCTTCCGGGTGGCCGGACTGTCCCATGCGCTGGCCGCCTCCGGCTTCCACCTCACCGTGCTGCTGGGGGCGGTGATGGCCCTGGGGCGTCACCTGAGCCGGCCCCCCCGGGCGGCCCTGGCGGTCGGCGCCATGTTGCTGTTTCTGCTGCTGGCTGGGCCCCAGCCCTCGGTGGTGCGGGCGGTGCTGATGGGGGGAGTGGCCTTCGCAGTGCTTGAGAGCGGCGGCCGCAGCAGGCCCCTGGGAGTGTTGCTGCTCAGCGTGCTGCTGATGCTGCTGGTGCGCCCCAGCTGGTTGCTGGATGTGGGGTTTCAGCTCTCGGTGGCGGCCACCGCCGGCCTGATCCTCACCGCCACGGATCTGGAGGGCGCCCTGGTGCGGCGCCTGCCGGCCTGGCTGGGGGCCCGCTGGATCGGGGCGGGCCTGGCCGTACCGCTGGCGGCCTCGCTCTGGACCCTGCCGCTGCAGCTGCTCCATTTCGGGGTGGTGCCGCTCTATGCGGTGCCGGCCAACCTGGTGGTGGCGCCCCTGCTCACCCCGCTCACCCTCGGGGCGATGGCGATGGCCCTGGCGGCCGTGACCCTGCCGCTGCTGCTGCCCCTGCTGGCCTGGCCGCTGGGGCTGCTCACCGGGCTGCTGCTGCTGGTGGTGCGGGGTTTTGCGGCCCTGCCGATGGCCCAGTGGCAGATCGGGCGGCCCCAGCCCTGGCTGGTGCTGCTGTTCGCTCTGTCCCTGCTGCCCTGGCTGGTGGCCAGCCTGCGCTGGCGGCGTCTGGGGGCGGCCGGGGTCGGGCTCACCCTTGCCCTGCACCTGGCCCTGCTGGGGGGCGACCAGCTGCTGCTGATCCACCAGTGGGGCGGTGATCTGCTGCTGGCCCGCCACCAGGGTCGCGGCGCCCTGGTCAGCAGCCGCGCCGATGCGCTCAGCTGTGCCAGTGCCGCGAGGCTCGCCACCGGACTGGGCCTGGCCCGCTTCGACTGGATTGCCCTGCTCGATCCGGTGGCGGCGGCGGAACCCGCCTGCTGGCGCGCCCAGGCGTCGCTGGTGCTGGCTGCCACGGATGGCAGCACGCCGCTGGCTCCAGGTCAGCGCCTGGAGAGCCCTGGCCTGGCCCTCTCCCCCCTGAGTGCCGACAGCCGCGCCTATGGCCTGGCGGTGGGGGGAAACCGCTGGCTGCTGCTGCCGGATCGGCAGTCGATGACGGCCTGGCAGCGGGCCGGTGCCGCCGGGGAAACGGTTCTGCCCAGCGGTGCCTGGAGTGGTACCTGGCTGGGCTTCCGGCCCCGTCGCCACGAGCAGCAGGCTGTGGCGGCGGCCGCTCCCCGGCGGATCTGGGTGAGTGGCGCCTGGCCGGCCGCACCCAAGGGCTGGCAAGCCAGCGGCGGCAGTGGATCGCTGCAGAGCCCGGCCGGCTGACGGCTCCGTAAAGTTCCACTTCGTGCGCGCCGCTCCGGTGGCGCCGGACGAAGCTGGAGAGGTGGCTGAGTGGTCGAAAGCGAACGACTCGAAATCGTTTGAAGGGAAACCTTCCGTGGGTTCGAATCCCACCCTCTCCGTTTTGAGGCTTTTTGCTCTGCTGCGGCTAGCTTCCGGCTGGCTCAGAGCTCGATCGTGAGCCTGGCGGCATTGTTCGCCTGCGATTCCAGGGGCTCCAGCACATGGCGCTCGGGGTCGGCCATCACCAGCAGCTGATGGGGTCCGGGCGGCAGCGGCAGGGGCAGGCTGAATGGCTGGGTTTCGCCGGCTGCCAGCCAGGGAAGCCTCAGATAGTGGTGGCTGGAGTAGCGATCGTCGATCACCACCGCCACCCCCAGATCGCTCACATCCAGCTCACCGCGATTGCTGACCTGGAAACCCAACCGGCCATTGCTGTAGCTGAGCTGCTCCACGGCGAGGTCGGAGCCCAGCATGCGGATCTGCTGGAGTGGGTAGATCGCCAGCCACTCCAGCCGCCGCAACCGGCTGCCCGGATGTTCATGGTGCAGGTGGCCGCCATGGCGCAGATCGCGGCTGCAGCCATGCAGATGCAGCGGGGCTGTGGCCACTGGCACGGTCACCCGCCCTGATTCCGGCTGCGTGTCCCAGAAGCCGCAGCAGTCCCAGTGGAGGCTGCGGCCCAGGAAGCGGATCGGATCGTTGGCATCGCCGGGGTCGTCGGCAGCCAGGCGGTAGTGCTGGAGGCTGCCATAGAGCCCCTGGGCGGCGGCCCCCGGATCTTCCGGCGCCTGGTTCCGCCGCTTCTGTCCCATGCAGAGCTTGGAGGCCACGGTGATCACCAGGCTGTGCCACTCCAGCCCCAGCCGCAGGCCGTAGATCGGTGCCTCGGCCAGCTGCCCCTGCTCGCTCAGGGATGAGATCGCCGCTCCGATGCGCTGCTGCAGCGGCAGTCCTTCGCTGGCGGCCAGGCAGGCGGGGTCCACCGGATGGCGCAGGGCCGTGGCATCGCCACTGAAGCAGACGTAGGGGAAATGGGCACTGCCATCTCCCGGGTGCAACTGGCGGATGCTGCCGTCCCCGGCCGCGCACTTGTAGAGGCGGGTGCGGGGCTCGCTCCCATCGTGGAGGAAGGTCAGCTCGCCATTGTCGAGGCTGGTGGTGGTTCCGAGCCCCAGCACATCGCCTTCGAGGGGAATGCTGGCCAGGGGCAGATGCTCGCGCACATCGCCCTGGATCAGATCCGTCACGGTGTTGGCGATCGAGAAGTTCAGCATCGGGATGCGGCGTCGTGCCGGATCAAGATGGGAGCCGGGCGAGATCGGATGCCATGCCGTGGTTCGTGAAACTGGAGCAAGGGGTTGTCGACCGGGCCGGTTTCGATGCCCATCTTCATGCCCATCTGGCCTGGATCGGCCAGCTGGAGCGGCTGGGTCACCAGCCCAGCACCGGCTACTGGCGTGAATGCAAGGGGCTCAATGGCGCCGGAGCCGGCGGCATGCTGCTGTTTGAGGCCCGGGATCGGGCCGAGGCCGAAGCGATCCTGGCTGGCGACCCGCTGATCCAGGCCGGCTGCGTCAGCTGGGTTCTGCATGAATGGCAGGTGGTGGCTGGAGCGCTGCGGCGTGAATCGCCGCTCACATGCGGGCCAGAGCCGAAATTTTGACGAGCTTTTCCTGGTCAAGCCCGTCGAGTTCATGCACCGACAGCAGACCATCTTTCACAAGGGTGGCAAAAACGAAAACCAGCGAGGAATCGCGGAGATCGAACTTTCCATCCATCTCGTGCCGCTTGGCGCTCAGGTAATCGTGCAGGCTCCAGACATCACCCGAGCAATGGACTGAACTCACTCGGCTGTGCAGATCGGTGATCAACGAGGCCACTTCCCGCTCATAGGCGAGGTCAACGGCTTGTTTGGCAATGTGACGCTCCTCTGAGCTCCAGCCCTTCTGGCCTGCTTCCACGGTCCTGTCAACAGTTTTCAGTGTGTTTGGATCCTAACACCCGGCTGAGGTTGAACGCGAGCGCAGGGATGGCGCTCCACGAGCTCTTTCTTGAGCCGTGATCTTCGCAGGGAAGGAAGCGTGTACCAGGGCGAATCAGGGTGATGATGGTGTTCCCAGTGGTAGTCGAAGTGATAACAGGCAAGCAGGGAGATCGCTGGCGGAAGCGAGCTGCTGCCCACCTGATGGCAGCTGCCCGGTGAGGCGGATTGAGCCCGGTGTGGCAGATAGGTTCCAAACAGAAAAAGCTGCATCGAGCTCAGGATCAGGGGTAGCACCCAGAACAGCACCAGCACGGCAACTGGATGGCTGCTGGTGAAGGTGAGCCCGGCAAGGGCGCAGGCCCAGATCGCCAGCAGCCAGCCAATCTGAGCGGTGGACAAGTAGCCACCCATGAATGTGATGTACCAGCTCAGTGGGTGGTTATGCCGGCCATCATGAAAATCCGGATCGTCGCCACCCCCTGGATTGCGGTGATGGCGAAGGTGATTGGAGTGGCAGAGGCGATAGGGGATGGCGGCATAGAGCCCCAGGCAAATCTGGCCCAGAAGGGTGTTCAGACCTGGACGCCGTGGAACCAGGCTGCCATGCATGGCGTCGTGGGCCACGATGAACAAGCCGGTCTGCAGAAAGGTGCGGACCAGGATGATCGCTGCCACTGCAATCCAGGTCTGAAGCGAACGTTGCCCAAAAATGGTGAAGGGATCAAACCAGCCGAGTGGCACAAGGCTGGATAACCACAACCCGATGATCAGCAGGGCCAGGCTGCACCCAGGCCCGACCATGACAGCACCCCCCGGTCTGATCAGCGGATGAAGTTGACCAGTTCCTTGGGAGAGGCGAGCAGATCGATCGCCACAAAGAAGATCTTGTTCTGGGGATTGAGCAGAAAGCGCCAGGCCACGTTCATGCCGACGCCGGCACCGAACCAGGGAGTTTGTACTTTTCCTGTCACCTTGATCTGGGTGAAGCCATCGTCCGCAGGCTCGGTGACGCCCTGCTCGGGAATCAGTTTGAGATTCTGGCAATCTTCCTTGAAGAACCGCAGAACCGCCTCCTTGCCGATGATCGGCCGCTGGAAGGGAGGCTGCAGGCCTCCATCCGGCAGAAACAGCTCGATGAGCGCATCAAAGTCGTTGGCATTCAGCAGGTTCATATAAGACAGCACCGTGGTGTTGCTCACATTGTTGATCGATACCTCGCTGCGCTGGGCAATGTCCGTTGGTGGCACCACCGGTTCGGCCACGCGCTTGTTGCCCTCGATCTTGTTGGCATCGAATCCCATGTCGACCACGGCGTTGCGCAGCACCGTGATCTGCTGGCCACCCTCCAGGCGCTTGATGGCATCGAGAATCGCCGCCGCATTGGCGGAGAGCTGATAACCCTGAGGGATCGGGGCAACGATTCCCTCCTCCATCCATTCGCCGAGCTTGTACCAGAAACCCAGCTTGATGTTGGGGGACCAGACCGTGTAAGTGCGTGAAACCGGAGTATCGACCCGGTTGGCCAGATCGCACATCACCTGGGACTGATCCGCGAAACTCATCTGGCGGATCTGGTTCAGCGTGGGTTCAGCGAACTGCATGCGGGCGGCGCCGGGAGCCGCGATCGTGATCGTTTTGCCCATCTCCAGGTACGCATACCAGATCAGTGCCAGCTGATCTTCCGCACTGAGCTGATCGAACCTGGCGATCGTGGCCGGGACGACGTCGGCTGCCAGAGTGGATGGAAAAATGCCGCGGGCTTCTTCGATCGTGATCGGCATGGCTGGGACCCCGGGGAGAGCATTGGGCGTGTGTCGATCGTAACGGAGTCAGCCCCGAACAGCCTGGGCCTCCAGCTCATTCCGGTGGCATCCCTTGGCATCCCTTAACCAACGGCAGCGGCAGGATGGGTCCCTTCCTGGATTGCACCGCTGATTTCACCCATTCGTGAGATTCCTGGCCTGGTTTGGCCCTGTCCCATCACGGATCCACTGCAACCACCATTGCTCTGGCAGCTTGCCAGCCGCCACGGTTTCCCTTAACACCCCGGCGGCACTGTCATCAGACCGGCCGGACGGGCGTGGCCTCGTCTGACCTGGATCCAGCCATGGGCCGGGCAGAACTCACCTTCACTCCCGTGACACCAGGCAGCAGCTTGACCAGCTGATAACCATCGTTCTCGGCAGGGCCGTGGATGCTGCCGCCGATGCGGACAGGCTTTACCATGCTTGCGGCTTGCCTGGGTTCGCCCCAGGTGGCAGCTGCCGTCAGGGTGTTTGATCAGACCCCTAACAGGGAGCTCTCGATCGGCCCGGTGAATCCCGACAGGACCGGATTCCCCCAACACATTGGCGAGAATGGACTCCTCTTCTCCCCGCGATCCCGTGGCCAGCAAGTACATCGGCCGGCTGGCTTTGCTCGCGTGAAGCCGGCAGCGCTGAAGGCCGCAACGCCAGGCAACCCCCGTTTAGCGCTGCCCCTTCCGATGGCTGCGTCTCAGGTTGGGATGGCTGCTTTCTGAGTGGTCTGGGGCTGCTTGTGGGATCGGCCTTCTTGGTGGGGGGACCGGCCGGCTGGTTCGTGGGCCTGGCGGCCATCGCCGTGCTGATGGTGCTCGGTGCGGCCAAGACCAAGCTACGGACAGTGTCGATGCGCCGCCCAAGCCTTCCACCTCTCCAGCCGGAGCCCATGGCGTTGGCCGGATCGAACCCCTGCCCACTGCGCTGCTCAGCTCCGGCCTGGATCAGGAGCCGGATCAGGAGTTGGATCAATTGCTGTTGGAATCGCGCCGGGCGGTTGACGAGGCGGTTTAGCGGGTTGGGGGAGATCCGATTCCTGCCGATAAGATTCTGGGGGGAGGTTTGACAGATGGGATTGGCTCCAACACAGATGACAGCAAGATTTCTGTCAGCGGCAAGATTGCTTTTGCTTGCCCCTGGACTGCTGGTTGCTGAGGTTGCTGCCCAGCCAGTTCCCTTTCACTCGCCCCAACCGGAGCCAGTTCTCACGTCTGCCTTGCCATGGCGCGTCGAACCTGCTGAGTCCGGAGCTAGTCCATGGGTTGTGGTTCCCGCTGATCAACCTGTACGGTCTGGATTCTCTGACGTGGTGCCGACAAGCGAGCCACTCGCTACTCCAACCACGCTCCCTGCCACAAGAGTTCGAGGCCTCAGCCGTGGCATCACGGTCAACGACAACCTCTATACCGACACAGCTTTACAGGTTCCGAACGGGTTCGCAATGGACAAGCGTTTCACCGTATCAACATCTTTCAAAGGAGTCAATCGCACCCGCACTTGTGAATCCTTCAGTGGCGACAGCAGCACGAAATGTGCCGATGGGGAGCTGAACGTCGAAATTACCCCGATCAAGGGCGAAGATGCCAGCCTGGGTTTTAGCTGGAACATTCAAAGCCTGAGCTCCCGTAGTGAAGGAACAGACTCTTTTTCTGGACAGAGCCTTGGTTTTCGAGCAGCCTGGAATCTCAGTCCCACCCTGGGTGTTTCCTTCGGAGGTGAGCAGATAATCCAGTTTGATGACACTATCGATTTGGGGCGTAACTTCTATTTGGTGGTTTCCAAGGCGATTCCGTTCAGTTCTGGATCGGAGCCGGTTGTGGCCGTGGCGACAGTTGGCATTGGCTCTGATCTGTTTGGCTATGGGGGCAACGGGATTCTTGGCTCGACCGACTGCCTATCCGGAAGAAATATCAGCAGCAATAATTTTCCAAGTGGGACAGATTGCTTTTGGGGGCCGATTGGCTCACTGAGTCTTCATTTGGGCAGTCGTGTGTCCTTGGGTGCCGAATGGTTTGGCTATGGGATAGGAGCGGGGATTTCAGCCCGTCCTTTCGACGAAATTCCATTCACTGTTTCGATCTATGCTACTGATTTTCTTGGTAATACACCCAGTTACATCGAAGGGTTATGCACAACCAACCCTTGTGGTGCCCGCTATTACGGCAGGATGACCCTCTCATTCTGATGAAAAATGGGATTCTTTTCACTGTTTTGCGAATCTGCTCTGAATTGCCAGCGGACTGGATGGTGCTGTGATTTCAGCCCAATCCCCACGATGGACAAATTATGGATAGAATCGGAAAGAACCAACAAGATAGTTTGATGGCAAGCAATCTTCATCGTTTACGGCGGACGGGCCCAGGCCACCTCTCCGTAGCACTGATCACCGCGTCGGCTTTGTTATGCGCAGGCATGCCAGCGCGGGCTTTCCCGAACGCTCGGGTCAATCTGATCAGGATCTCTAGCGAGGGCGTTACCGCGATGCCCGGCCTGCAACAGGCCAAGCTGCTGGGCCCGCCCCCTGAGGCTGCTCAAATTCCACTCCTGAGCCAGTCCCAACTCGCCTCGGGCGAGTCGCCGACACTCCTTACCAAGGCCAGCGACCCCTTGGTCATGTCTTTCGCTGATTCCCTACCAAGCTTCGAAGTCGATGACTATATCTCTATCCGCATCAAATCCAACGATTCTAGCAACGGTGTTGAAGTTGAACAAATTCGCTTTGATTCTTCTGCAGTTGTGATTTCGCCTGATCGCCGTACGATCACAATCACACCTCGCCAACCACTTCAAGCAGGTCAAACCCTTGCGGCTCTTTTGCCCACAGGCAATTACGTGTTGCCCGTAGGCACAAGCTCTTGCTTTTTTGAGTTGGCCCCTCCTGTCGCAGTAACGCCTCCTGGGCTTCCGCCCGCGGCAGCGGCGGCGGCGGTGGCGTTCCCCATTGTCCCGGTGATTCTTGGCATCGGTGCTGCGGCCTTGATTGGCTGTGCAATAGGCGGTTGTTTCAACGGAGAAGGTGGCCGAAACCAGTCTTCCAACTAGTTTCGCTAATCTTTTGAACCAGTTTTCCACTGATTTGCTTCACCCCATGTTCAAACCCCTGGTTTTCGCTGCTGCCTCTGCGCTCTCCTTCGCCCATCCGGCCATGGCGGCACAGCCCACGGATCTGCCGGCCTGCCTGAAGCCAGCCAAGACCTTGGCAACCGTTCCCGTCAGAACAGTCCAAACCACCCTGGTGGCTCAGGCGAGCCCCCTGGCCCCCGTCTGCACGTTCACCCCGGATCGCAAGCCCGCTCCCGTGATCCGCGGCCTCTGGTGATCAGATCCCCAGCCGTTCCCAGATCACCTTCAACTGGGCCTGGTGCAGGTCGCTGCTGAAGCAGCCCTCCAGCAACTCTTCGCCCAGCTGGCTGGTCACCTCCGGATCGGCCCTGAGGCTGGCCCTGAAATCGCCACCCTCGGTGTTCCAGGCAGCATGGGCATGGTGTTGCACGAGGGCGTAGGCCTTCTCGCGCGCCATGCCCGCTTCCACCAGGGCAAGGAGCACCCTCTGGCTGAACACCACACCGCCATAGATGTGCAGATTGCGGAGCATGTTGTCGGGGTAGACCCCGAGGCCTCTCACCACCTCCGCCATCTCGCGCACCATGAACTGCAGGGTGGCAGAGCAGTCCGGCAGCATCATCCGCTCCACGGAGCTGTGACTGATGTCCCGTTCATGCCAGAGCGCCACGTTCTCCAGAGCCGCCACGGTGTAGCTCCGCAACACCCGGGCCAGCCCGCTGATCCGCTCGCTGCGGATCGGGTTGCGTTTGTGGGGCATGGCTGAGCTGCCCTTCTGACCTTTGGCGAAGTTCTCTTCCACTTCCAGCACATCCGTGCGCTGCAGGTTGCGGATCTCGGTGGAAAAGCGCTCCAGGGAGGCGCCCACCAGGGCGAGGGTCTGCACGTAGTCGGCGTGCCGATCACGGCCGATCACCTGGGTGCTGGCGGTGTCGGGCACCAGGCCCAGCCGCGCACAGGTCAGGGCTTCCACCTGGGGATCGGTGTTGGCGTAGGTGCCCATGGCGCCACTGATCTGGCCGACGGCCACCGCAGTTTCGAGTCGTTCCAGCCGCTCCTGGTTGCGCAGGGTTTCGGCCAGCCAGCCGGCCACCTTGAAGCCGAAGGTGATCGGCTCGCCATGGATGGCGTGGGAGCGACCGATCATCACCGTGTCCTTGTGGGCACGGGCCAGCTGCCGCAGCGCCTGGGCGAGGGCATCGAGTTCGGTGCGCAGCACCACAACCGAGGCCCTGAGCTGCAGGGCCAGGCCTGTGTCGAGCACATCCGAGCTGGTCATGCCCACATGGATGTGGCGACCGGCATCGCCGACATGCTCGTTGACATTGGTGAGAAAGGCGATCACGTCGTGGCGGACCTCCGCCTCGATCGCCTCAATGCGCTCCAGCTCGAAGCTGGCCCTGGCCCGGATTTCGGCCATCGCTTCCACCGGCACCCGGCCCAGTTGGCAGCGAGCCTCGCAAACGGCCAGCTCCACCTCCAGCCAGGTCTGGAACTTGGCCTGCTCGCTCCAGATCTCGCCCATTTCGGGGAGGGTGTAACGCTCGATCAAGGGCCGGCGCCGCGCGTGGATCGGGTCAATCTATGGCTCCACCACAACGCCACTCCGCCTGGATCCTGCGCCGCTGCCGTGGTTCGATGGCCTCAGGATGTCCACGGCTGGCCCGATCCGAGCGCCCATGGCCCGTAAGCAACGCCTCGACCTTCACCTGGTGAGCCTGGGTCTGGCGGCCAGCCGCGGTCAGGCCCAGCAGCTGATCAGGGCCGGCCGGGTCCGCAGCCACGGGCAGATCCTCGACAAGCCGGGCCTTGAGGTGAGCCTGGAGCTGATCCCCGAGGTGGAGCAGGTAGCTCGTTTTGTTTCCAGGGGCGGTGAGAAGTTGCTGGCGGCCCTGGAGGCGTTCCCGATCGATCCCACCGGCAGGGTCTGCCTTGATGGCGGCATTTCCACCGGTGGCTTCACCGACTGCCTGCTCCAGCGCGGTGCCGGCCGGGTGTATGGCATCGATGTGGGGTATGGCCAGACCGCCTGGAGCCTGCGCACCGATCCAAGGTTGGTGCTCAAGGAGCGCACCAACCTCCGGCATCTCCACGCGGAACAGCTCTATGGACCCGATGATCCCTGGCCGGATCTGGCCGTGGCCGATCTGTCGTTCATTGGCCTGCCGCTGGTGCTGCCGGCGCTGCGGCGGCTGCTTCACCCTGCTGGCCCAGCCGAGGCGGTGGTGCTGATCAAGCCCCAGTTCGAGGTGGGCAGAGAGCGGGTGGGCAAAGGTGGGGTGGTGCGGGACCCCCGCGCCCATGCCGATGCGATCGAAGCGGTGATCGCTGCCTGCTCAAAGCTGGCCTGGCCTGCCGCTGGCCTGGTGGCTTCACCGATCACCGGTCCGGCCGGGAACCACGAATACCTGCTCTGGCTGATCGAGGCCCGGCCGGATCAGCCGGCTCGCCTGGATCGAGCCGGAATCGAGCAGCTGGTGGCCCACACCCTGGGCTTGGGTTGAGCAACACCAGGATCGAGCAGACCGAGATCGCCGTCCTAGATGGCCGTGCTGTCGAGATCGCCGGTGCGGATGCGGATCACGGTTTCGATCGGGCTGATGAAAATCTTTCCATCCCCGATCTCTCCTGTGCGGGCGGCGTCCTGAATCGCGTTGACAACGGTTTCGACCCGGTCATCGTCGACGACCACATCCAGCTTGAGCTTCTGGAGGAATTCAACGGTGAACTCGGAACCCCTGTAACGCTCAACCTGGCCCTTCTGCCTGCCGAAGCCTCGCACCTCACTCACGGTCATGCCGATGATTCCGGCATTTACCAGGGCCACCTTGACATCTTCAAGCTTGAAGGGACGGATGATGGCTTCGACTTTTTTCATGGAGGTGGTGAGGAGATGCGGTGTGCGGGGAGATCAGGGTCTTCACCGGATGGGAACGCCATCGATCTGGCCGTGGATTCCGAGACGGCTGACACCGAGGCCAGCGGCCTGGGCGTCCTGACGGATCAGGGCGGCTGAGGCCTCTTCCACGCTGACATGGCCGGAGGCCAGCTGGGCCCAGTGCTTGTCGTCGAAGTGGGTTTGCAGCCACAGCATGCCGTTGGCCGTCAGGGCCAGCAGGCGGTAGCCCCCGGTTGTGGCGACCAGTGCGAGATCCAAGAACAAGCCCTGCGACCCAGCCATTAGGCCTGAGTGCGCAGGGCTCCGATGTCATTGTTGCTACAGCCGGTTCGCCTGGTCGGCGATCAGCGATCCCGAACCTGGCGGGCCGCCGCCTGCTGGCGCTGGTGGTAGGGGTTGCCACGGTATTGGAGAACGATGGATTCGTTCACCACACCAGGTTCGTGTTGGAGGGGCTCCTGGAACGTGATGCCCCGGTAGATGTGCTGAACCGGATCGTGGTCGGACGTTGGCGCCGGTTGGTCACCGTCGTGGCGAACACCCCGATAGACGAGAGAGGCTGGGGTCATGGTTGAGAGGCTCGATGGGAAGGGATCGCAGGTCTTGGAGCTGATACCGCTTCATGCAAAGGAGCGTTGCTTCGCCTCGCGGTGGGGCTACTTCCAACAGGCGCACCGGGTTTGGCCCAGGGCATGCCCAACGTTTTGTCCTTCATGCATTGTTAGCGCACTAATGATGTTCATGGCGAACGAACTGCCCGATTGCCGCGGGATCCGTCACAATCTGTTGGGTTCATAGCATCGGCAAGGTCGACCACGCCCATTGAGCACCCAGCCCTGATGACCATCACCCAGACCCCCTCCTATGGCGAACGGCTGATTGCCGATGCCCAGTTGATCTGCTTCGACAACCCCAGGATCGGTCGCGCCTACGAGGTGGCGATCGAGCTGCCTGAGTTCACCTGCAAATGCCCCTTCTCGGGCTATCCCGATTTCGCGGTGCTGCGCCTGATCTATCAGCCTGGCCCGCGGGTCCTGGAGCTCAAGGCGCTCAAGCTCTACGTGAACAGCTGGCGGGATCGCAGCATTTCCCATGAGGAAGTGGCCAATCGCATCCTCGACGACCTCGCCGCGGCCTGCGAGCCGGTCTGGATGCAGCTGGAAGCTGATTTCAATCCCCGCGGCAATGTCCACACCGTGATCAGGGTGAGCCAGGGGAACCGTCAGGCCTGCTGAGCCAGCTGGCTGGCCAGGCTGCGGCTCCGCTCCACTGTGGCCAGGAGCTCGGGAAGTTCCTGGGCCAGGGCGGTGAGGTTGCGGTTGCAGAGGCCCGCCAGGTGAAGCCGGCCCCGCTCAGGTTCAGCGATCGCCCAGAGCTGGCGGGTGGCGATCAGGCTGAGGCCACCGCCGACCAGGGCAATGGCGAAGCCGGCGTAGACAAGTGGTACGCCGGGATCCCGCTTCAGCAGCAGGCCACTGGCCGGCAGCACACTCACCACCCGCAGCGGCAGGCCCCCGATCTCGATGGGCTCGCCGCCGGGCACGATCTGACCGATCCGCTGGGCATCGGCGGCAAAGATCTCGACCGGACCCTGTTCGTTCCCCAGAGTGAGCAGCACGGGTTCGCTGCCATCGGGCCGGGTCGGCAGCGCCAGGCCCCAGATCTGTTCACCGAGTTCCGGCAGACTCCGCAGCGGCAGTTCCAGGAGGGGGCTGCGGCCGATCTGAACGGTGATCGCCGCCAAGGCCCAGTCCGCCTGATACACCGTCATCCCCCGGAAGCGCAGGGGGTGGTTGACACTCACCTCAGCGGTTTGCAGAGGTTCTTGATCGCCGTTCCTGAGCAGCAGGCTGGAGCGGAACTGTTCCGGCCGGCCGGCCGGATCCCGCTCGATCCGGAAACTCTCCACGGCCAGGTTGAGCTGGCTGACGCCCCTTGAATCCAGCAGGCTCAGCTCTCGCCCGGGGGCGAGAAACCGTTCGAGGCGCTGGCCACCCAGCGCGCCCCAGGCAGAGCCCACCATCAACACCACCATGCCGGCATGAACAAGCAGGGGGCCGACGCGGCCAGCCAGGCCACGCCTGGCCGCCAGCCGGTCCTGGCCCCGCTGCAGCTGCCAGCCCTGGGCCGTGAGCAGTTGCTCAAGGCTGCTCAGGTCTGAGCCTGGATCAGGACTTGAGATGGTCTCCGCCAGGCTCAGTTTGCTGAGCTGGCGTGGTGTGCGGTAATCGATCCAGCGCAGCGCCGCCTTCAGAGCGGGCCACTGGCGCCGCCAGCTGCACAACACCAACGACAGGCCCAGCCAGGCCAGCAGGGCCAGGAACCAGTTGCTTGCGTAGACATGATCCAGCTCCAGACGCAGGATCCAGTCCCCATCGAGCAGGCCCAGCCAGGGGTGATTGTCGTAAAGCTGGTGATAGCGATCGACGGCCTCCTGCTGGGGAATCAGGGTGCCGATGCTGCTGCCCACGGCGATCATCAACAGCAAGCCGATCGCCAGGCGAAGATCGGAAATCCAGGCGAGCAGTCTCAGGGCCATCGAGCCAGGAGCGTGAGGGATCCGCTGGCCAGCAGCACCACGCCGCTGACCGGGGGTATCCAGCGGCTCAGGGCCCTGAAGGCCAGCAGGCGTTGCATTGAGGCCGCTGCCGTTCCGGCCAGCAGCAGCGGCACCACCTGGCCGGCTCCGAAGCAGGTGAGCAACACCATCGCCATCAGCGGTTGTCCATGCTGTGCGATCGAGCCCAGCAACACCGCCAGCACCGGCGTTGTGCAGGGACTGGCCGCCAGCCCGAAAGCCGCGCCGGCTGCCAGCGGGGCCAGGGGAGCGGGCATGCGGCGGCGCCAAAGCTCCGGATCGGGCCCACTCGGCAGGGGAAAGCGCAGCAGCCCAAGCAGGTTGAGTCCCATCACCACCGAAAGCACAGCCACCAGGGTGGGGATCACGCCGGGGATCTGGCCGTAGAGCCTGCCCAGCAGGGCGCTGGCCCCACCCAGCACCACGAGCGCCAGCACGATCCCACCGGCAAAACTGAGGCTGCGTTGCCAGGGACGGCTCTTCTGGCCGGGAAAACCCGCCATGTAGGCCACTGTGATCGGCAGCAGCGACAGGGAGCAGGGTCCCAGGCTGGTCAGCAGCCCTGCCCCGAAGATGATCGCCAGGGTGAGGGGGCCCGGGGCGCTGAGGGAACTGGCCGTGAGGTCTTCCCCCCAGCGGGCTAGATCGGCAATGAACAGCCCAGGGCTCGTCATCCGTGTCTTCGGAAACCGGGAGGCACAACGCCAGCCGGACAGAAAAGTCAGCCTATCGGGGCAGGGTTCACCCCAGCGGTGTGCGGGGGGTCTGGTCGCCGCTGCCGTTTGCGGGAGGGAGCATGGCCGTGTGCCGATTCGAGCGAACAGCGGATCAGCAGGCCAGCGGTGATCAGGCTGGCGAGCAGGGAGTTGCCGCCATAGCTGACCATCGGCAGGGGCAGGCCTGTGGTGGGCATGGCGCCACTGGCAACGGCGATGTTGAGGATCGACTGGCCCACCAACAGGCTGATGCAGCCGATCGCCACCAGCCTCTGCTGGTTGCTGCGGGAGCTCAGGGCCACCCGCAGGCCCACAAAGCCGAACAGCAGAAGGAAGATCAGTGCCACGAGGGAGCCCACGTAGCCGAATTCCTCGGCAAACACAGCAAAGATGAAATCGGTTGATTGGATCGGCAGGTACTGAAGCTTCTGGGTGGAGAGGCCGAACCCTTCGCCCAGCAGTCCACCCGAGCCGATCGCCAGCAGGCTCTGTACAAGTTGATAGCCATCTCCCTGGGCGTCTTGCCAGGGATTCAGAAAGGACACCACCCGAATCCGCTGATACTCGTTGATCAGGATGCTTGCGGTGCCGATCAGGCCACCGGCAACCGCTGTGCCGACCATCAGCAGCATGGGCAGTCCTGCGGCCAGGGCCAGCGCCCAGAGCAGCAGGCCGGTGAGGGCGGCTGTGCTCAGGTTGGGCTGCTTGAGGATCAACAGCAGCAGAACCGAGAAGATCCCCAGCCAGAGCACTTTCTGGTCGAGTCCGATGCGCTTCCAGTGGGCAAACAGGGAGGCACCCTGCAGAACGATGAACGGTTTGACCAGTTCGGATGGCTGGATCTGGATCGGTCCGATCACCAGCCAACGGCTGGCCCCGTTCACGGTCGTCCCAGCCAGGAGAGTGGCGGCGATCAGCAGTGCGCCCACAAGCACGGCCGGCCCAGCCAGGCGGAGCCAACGCCGCAGCGGTGTGCAGATCGCCAGCCACAGCAGGCCCCAGCTGGGAATCATCCAGATGGCCTGTCGTTTCAGGTAGTAAGCGGGATCGCCCATTTCCCGGGCGGCCACCCACCAGCTGGCGGAGGTCAGGATCAGCAGCCCCGCCAGGCACCAGATCGCCACCAGGCCCAGCAGCAGCCTCGCCTCGGCCGGCCACTGGGCCCAGGTCAGCCGGGAGTCATCGCCGAGCTGGGAAGCCGGCTCGGCCCTGCTTGCGGCTGGCCGGGTCCTGGTGCGGGAGGTCACGGAACCGGACAAGGCGAAGGGAAAGAGGATCGGTCCCATTCAGCCGTGCCCAGGCGCTGGATGACAGGGGGCAGGGACAAAAAAAAGCCCGGCCATGGCCGGGCTTGCTGATCGATCAACGGAAGTTCAGTTGCCGACGTTGACCTGACGGCGCCCAGACACCAGCTCGACTTTGAGAATCTTGCCCCCTTGCTTCATGATCCGCTGCTGCTCAGCGAACCAGCTCTCATAGGGCACCCACTTGGTGAAGAAGGTGTTCTGAAGTTCTCTCTGGCTGCGCACCTTCTCCGGGCAAGGGATGCAGGCCGTGATCTTGAACAGGCGCATGAATGAATCCTCGCTGGATTAGGCGTCGTTTGGGGATCAGTTCCCGAGGCCTGAGCTGATGTAATCAAGGTAGACACCCAACTCACGGCCGGCGTCGGGACCGACCAGCGAGGCGGCCGTTTCCTTCATGGCCTGGATGGACTGGACCGTTGCGCCGATCGGTACCCCCAGGGAGTTGTAGGTCTCCTTGAGTCCATTGAGCACCCTTTCGTCCAGGATCGAGGTGTCACCCGCGAGCATGGCGTAGGTGGCGTAGCGGAGGTAGTAGTCGAGGTCGCGGATGCAGGCCGCATAGCGACGGGTGGTGTACATGTTCCCACCCGGACGGGTGATGTCCGAGTACAGGAGGGTTTTGGCGACGGCTTCCTTGATGATCGCCGAAGCGTTCGAACCGATCGTTGCCGCAGCCCTGACCCGCAGTTCTCCGCTGGTGAAATACTGCTCAAGGCGTCCGATCGAGGAATCATCCAGGTAAAGACCCTGGACGTCGGACTGGTTGATGACGTTGGTGATCGCGTCTTGCATGGGTCCTGGGAAGAGGCGGGGGGCAGGGATGGGCGAGCCTCAGGAGAGGGCGCCGATGACGTAGTCGAAGTAAAAGCCAGCTTCTTCAGAGTCGGCTCCGGTGAGCAGGCCCATGGAGGCGTTCTTGAGCTCGCGCACGGATTCGGCCATGGCCTCCAGGGGAGTGCCGAGGGCTCGATACATTTCGCGGGCACCGATGATGCCGATCTCTTCGATGGGAGTCACATCTCCTGCCACCATGCCGTAGGTCACAAGGCGCAGGTAATAGTCGATGTCGCGAAGACAGGTGGCCGTCATCTCTTCGCCGTAGGCATTGCCACCGGGAGAGATCACGTCTGGCCGCTTTTGAAAGAGAGCGCCGCCGGCCTGCTTCACAATCCGCTCGCGGTTCTCGCTCAAGACCTGGGCCACCCGCAGTCGGCGTTGTCCGCCGGCCACGAAGGATTTGATCTGGTCGAGTTCGCCAGGGCTGAGATAGCGGGCTTCAGCGTCCGCGTTGATGATCGAGTTGGAGACGATGCTCATGCAGTTCTGCCTCGAAACAAGCGGCCGCCGATAAGGAGACCGAGATCCGGTAGGTAAGGGTGGAATGTCCTGACTGGCTGCTGACCGGCAACCTTGGTGGGGCTGCGCGGTTTGGCTTGAAGCCACGACATGACGACCGAACGGGCCGATCGCTCAATGATTCTGTGGCCAAGGGGCTGCCAGAGCGTGACGGTGGTAACAGTTCTTCACGCCGGGCAGATCTCGGAAACTCCTTTGCTGCCAAGGACTCTGGCGGATTCCTCCACCATCGCCACCCCATGGCAAATCAACGTTTTCACCACGACGATGCTGGCTTGAAGTTGATTTTTTCCAGTTGAATTGCATGCCGAATCAGCATCCCTTTACAGGAACTGATCCGCCATGACAGAACATTCATCCCAGGCAGGTGTGCCTGAGCTTGTTCAGGTGAAGAGGGCTAGATCGCCCCCTTGATCGGTGGGGTCAGGCCCGCATTGCCTGCGTAGAGCGCTGCTGTGCGATTGACAGTGGTGATCGGGATGCCGTTCTCGGTGTCAAGGCCGCGGAGATAGGGGACCGTGTCCCGGCCGAAGCTCTCCGCGTACTCAAGGCTGTTGAGGATGTCATCAAGGGCGGCCCGCTGGCCTTGCTTCGCCCTGGTGGCCAGGAAATGGCTCACCTCCTTGGGTTGCCCGGCCCGGCCCAGCAGGGCCAGGAAGGCTGCGGCGGCTGCCCGCAGCGGGGCCATCTTCAGCAGCCGTTGCTGAAACAGATCTCCTGCTGCGATCAGCCCGACGAATTCCGAAACAGAGAGCTGGGCGTCGCGCAGCTGGGATTCGGCATCCCGGAGCCGCTCCGCTTCAAAGGGGATGCGATTGAGCAGCTGGCGGTAGCTGGCTTCGATCACTTCCTGGAGGGCCGTTTCATCGGCGTCCTGGCACCAGCTGATCGGCTGCCCGAGTCCAGCCCTTCGGCTGAATCCCTGGGGCCTGGCCCCTTCCAGGGCCTTGGCCATCGCATCACCGGAGACCATGCGGCTGAAGCTGCCAGCGGCCTTGGCTGTCCAGTCACCGGGCTTGGGGCTCCAGCCGCTGGCCTGGGGAGGTGCCTTGGCGGAGCCTGGAGCGGCCCAGGCTGGGGTTGTGAAGGCGCTGACGCCCCGGGGGGTCTTCCAGCGGCGGGTGGGGGCAGGAGGCTCACGCAGGCCCTGGGAAGGCTGGGTGCTCAGGTTGGCGGACGCCGCTTCACCGCCGCTGATCGCGGCCCGCCAGCTGCCCACCACGCGCTCACGCCGCCGATCCGGCAGGTTGCGGACGGTGAGATCTCCGCTGCCTGTGAACTGGGTTGATGGGGCGACCTGGGGGCGACGCACCGGGGTCAGATCGGCCACTCCAGCGGTCTGGAGCGGCTGGCGCAGGGCGGGAATCCGACGGGCGTTCAGGTCGGCCGGGGTGACGAACCGTTCATAGGGGACGGTGTCCTGGCCGAAGGCGTCGTTGTACTCGCGGGTCTCGAGCATGGCGTCGATGACGCCGTAGAAACCCTGGCGGGCCGCGGTGTCGAAGTAGCTGTTGATCTCCCAGCGCCCGAAGGTGGGCCGGCCGATCAGGCGCCGATGCATCACTTCGATGGCCTTGGTGATGTAGAGGCCAGACCAGAAGCGCTTGCGGAACGCGTTGGAGCGGGCCACCTGGCGAATGAACTCCTTGAGGCTGATGTCGCCGTTTTCGAGCTTGATCTCCTCGACGGTGAGCTGTTCGCCGGCATAGCCGGTGGTGCCGAGAATCTGGACATACACGGCCCGGATCACCCCCTGGGTGCTGGCCTCGGTGTTGCGGACGCTCGGCTGGCCACCGCGGCGGGGCACGGAGCCACCGCCTGTGGCGATCTGCTGGAGGCGGACCACCCTGGGGCCCACCCGTCTTGGCGCGGAGGCCCGGAACTGCGGGCTGTCCATCTGGCCGGGCTGGGCCATGCCGTTGCCCACCAGGATCCGGCGCGTGTCGTAGCCGAAAGGCGCCGGCCGCGTGGCCACCGAAGCGGTGCCGGAGGGGAAGATCGCACCGAAGTTGAGACCGAGCGGATCATTGCCCCCGCCATAGACGTGTTGATCGGGCAGGGCCTGCCGGTAGGAGGCGTAGAGGGTGATGTACTGGGGGGCTCCTTCGAAGGGAGCACTGAACCGGAACAGCTTGCGGTTCGATCCCCAGCCGGCGCTCTCCTGGGCTTCTTCGCCGAGGTCGCGGAGGTAGGGAACGGTTTCTTCCCCGAACACCTGGCCGTACTCCAGGGTGTTGATCAGGGAATCGACCAGACCGGCCAGGCCCTGGTCGCTGACGATCGCGAAATAGCGGCGGAATTCCTCGATGGAGCTCACACCACGCCCGAGAAAATGGCGGAAGGCGAGCTCAACGACCCGGCTGTTTGAGAACCGTCCGTAGAACTGCTGGCGATACTCCTTGCTGCGGCCCAGGCTGCGGATGAATTCCCGCATCGGCAGTTGCCCCTGGGCCGTCTGGGTGGCCTCCACCGGGCTGATCACCTGGGAATAACCCTTGACGATGTCCCGTTCGAACACCTGGCGATAGGCCGCCCGGATCACCTCGGCCTTCTCCCGGCCGGAGAGGCCCTGCTTCATCACGAAGCGCTGGGGAGTTTCGGCCGCCAGGGCATAGGTGGCCGGCAACTGCAGGCCCTGGTTCTCCGGGCTGCCCAGCCGTTGCCTGGTGGAGGGGGTGGGCACCTCCAGCTCCTTGAGCAGCACGTTGAAGCAGGCGATCACCAGCTCGCGGGCTTCGGGCTCCTGGCGAAAGAGGTTCGCTGCGGCGGCCCGCATCTCCTGGATCGCCACATTGGTTGCGGCAAGGGAACAGCCCTTCTCCAGCACATCCCGAAGTCCACGGGTGTTCACCGCCAGGATGCTGGGGTCGCCGGCGACCACGGCATAGCCCACGTAGCGCAGAAACCAGCCCATGTCGCGCAGCGATTTGCGCATGCGCTCGTTGCCATAACGGGCCACGCTGATCGGGCTGAAGCCGCTGGGCAGAACCACCCGCACGTCGGCGTCAGCCTGGACACCTTCCAGGATCCGGCCGAGCAATCCGCCGCCGCCGATGCCCTGGGCGAAGGTGCGGACGGAGGAGGCCGCTGCGATCTGGTCGGCTGCCAGGGGTGCCGTGGCACCGCTGCTGATCAGGGCAGGAGTGAGCGGAGCATCGAGATAGGAGAGCGGGGTGCCGCCGGCGAAGATCCGGTTGGCGGCCTTGGCCACGATCACATCGGCATTGGCCGACAGGCGACGGGCCGCCTCAAGGCGGATCACGCCGCTGTTGAAAAAAGTGATCAGGGTGTCGAGCTCTCCCTTTTCGGGGAAACGATCCTGTTGCTCCGCCTGACGGACGCTGGAGAGCGGCAGGGTGTCGTAGCGCTGAGGGGAAACCCTGCTGCTGCCGCTGCTGGCGGTCACGGACATGGAGGGGCGTGTACCGGGCCGAATCACGTTACGGCTCAGCTTCGGCCCGCCCCGAAGGCCATGAACAAATGTTTGCAGCAGGGCGTTTCCGCCAGGCGGTGCTGACTGCTCCTCGAGCTGGGTGGGGGAGCATGAAAGGCTCGCCAGACAGCCGGACGACCTTCAGCCATGCCCCAGGCTCCCGCCGATGCCGCCACCCCCGTGGTGAGTGCCTTCTACGACCGTTTCCCCTACCCCGGGGATCCGCTTCAGGATGGTCCGCCGCCCGGATACAACTGGCGCTGGTGCCATGCCGCCGCGTTCAGTGCCTGCACAGGTCGGCTGCCCGGCAAGGGCAGATTGCCACGCATCCTCGATGCGGGCTGCGGCACCGGGGTGAGCACCGACTATCTCGCCCATCTCAATCCCGGCTCCGAGCTTCTCGCCGTGGACATCAGCGCCGGCGCCCTGGATGTGGCGCGTGAGCGCCTGCGCCGCTCCGGGGGGGCTGCCCTGAGCGGCGGCCTGAGGATCGAACAGCGCAGCTTGCTGGATCTGGAGGGTGAAGCACCGTTCGATTACATCAATTCGGTCGGAGTGCTGCATCACCTGCGCGAACCCGAAGCCGGGCTTGCCGCCCTGGCTGATCTGCTGGCCCCCGGCGGGCTGCTGCATCTTTTCCTTTATGCCGATGGGGGGCGCTGGGAGATCCACCGCATTCAGCGTGCCCTTGAGGCTCTGGGGGTCGGAGCCGATCAGGAGGGTCTGCGGCTGGGCCGGATGTTATTGGCGGATCTCCCGGCCACCCATCGGCTGCGTCTCCATCACGAGCAACGCTGGGCCCTCGACACGGCAGCGGATGCCAATTTCGCCGACATGTATCTGCATCCCCAGGAGACGACCTACAACCTCGAGAGGCTGTTCCGCTTCGTGGCCAGCGCCGACCTGGAGTTCGTCTGCTTTTCGAATCCCCGGCAGTGGGATCCGGCGCGGCTGTTGAAAGGGGATCTGCTGGCCCGGGCCCAGGGTCTGCCGCTGCGGCAGCAATGGAGCCTGGTGGAGAGCCTCGATCCGGAGATCAGTCATTTCGAGTTCTTCCTCAGCAAGGGCCCGCTGCTGCAGACCCTCTGGAGCCAGGACGAGGAGTTGATCGCCGCCACGGGTCAGCGCAATCCCTGCCTCTGGGGTTGGCCCGGAGCATCCCTGCTGGATCCCGATCTGCTCCCGCTTGATCTGGAGCCGGATCAGCTGGACTTTCTCAAGGCCCTGGAGCTGGCGGGTGCCACCACACCGCTGGCTGATCTGAACCTGGGCTGGGATCGGCCCCGACTGGCGCGGGTGGCCCGGCAGTGCTGGATTCAACGGCTGCTGTTGCTGGCGCCGCCTGCCTGAAAGCAGCCTGCTGGGGCTGCGTGATAAATTCCGCTCGCCTTTCGCCGAGCTTTTAGGCGTTTGCAGGCTGCTTCTTCGGCAAGTATCAGACCCTCCGGCAGTTCATCTGTTCCAGGAGATTCACCGGTCGGAATCCAAGGTTTTCCAGAACTGCTGGAGCAACCCGCCGATCTGCTCGGTGAGCCCTCCGCATCGGCGGAAAAAAGCTCTGTTCTGGTGCTTGAAGCCGCTCCCACAGCTGCAGGCTCGGCCAGCCCTGGTCTGAGCCAACCCGAGCAGGCCCGATCTTCCGGTGGCCTCGATGACTACGTCCGCCTCCAGAACCGCCTGTTGCTGGCCACCCTGGCTCTGAGCGGAGTGGCCGTGCCCCTGACGGCCGTTCTGTTCGGTTTCGCCCAGGCGATCAGTCTGCTGGTGGGGTCCCTGGCCGGTCTTCTCTACCTGAGAATGCTGGCGCGGAGTGTGGCCCGGCTCGGCTCCGATTCCCGTTCCGTGGGCAAGTCCCAGCTGCTGGTTCCGGTTGTTCTCGTTCTCGCCGCCATCCGCGTTCCTGGCGCCGAAGTGATTCCCGCTCTTGTGGGATTTCTGCTTTACAAGCCGGCGATCCTGATCCAGGCCTTCCTGCCGGCCTAGCTCCCCACGGTTGCTTCGCCTCCCCCACGATCCGTCGCATCCGCGGCACCTCCCTTTCTCTCGATGGTCCCGTTGTCTTTCCCCCTCCCCTTTGCCGAGCTCGAGGTTGGACGACACCTCTACTGGCAGATCGGTGGACTCAAGATCCATGGTCAGGTCTTCCTGAGCTCCTGGCTGGTGATCGGGGCCCTGCTCGCCCTGGTGGTGGCCGGCACCCGCAAGCTGGAGCGGGACCCCCGCGGGGCCCAGAACCTGCTGGAGTTCCTGTGGGAATACCTTCGGGACATCGCCCGCGAGTACATCGGCGAAAAGGCCTATCGCGACTGGCTGCCGTTCATCGGCACGCTTTTCCTGTTCATCTTCGTGAGCAACTGGGGCGGCGCCCTGGTTCCCTGGAAGTTGATTCATCTGCCCAGTGGTGAGCTCGGAGCCCCCACCGCCGACATCAACACAACGATCGCCCTTGCTCTGCTGGTTTCGCTGGCCTACTTCTACGCCGGGTTGAGCCGCAAAGGATTCCGCTACTTCGAGTATTACGTGGAGCCGACGCCGATCATGCTCCCATTCAAGATCGTCGAAGATTTCACCAAACCCCTGTCGCTTTCCTTCCGTCTGTTCGGCAACATTCTCGCCGATGAGCTTGTGGTGGCTGTTCTGGCTTTCCTGGTGCCCCTGATCGTCCCACTCCCGGTGATGTTCCTCGGACTCTTCACCAGCGCCATCCAGGCCCTGATCTTCGCCACCCTGGCCGCCTACTACATCGGCGAGGCCGTCCACGAGGAGGCCCACTGACGACGGGCCCCAGGACGGGCCTGCCGATCGGAGCGTCTCAGCTCCACCTTCTGCTAAAACACCTGCGCGCAGGTCCGGTCGATTCCGGGCCCATCTCCCTCCGGTGAGATGTCCCCGGCGCCAGCTCCAACCCGCGCTCACCGGCGCCCCCCATCCCTTCGTTCCACCATGGATTCCATTACTTCCGCTGCGTCTGTTGTGGCTGCTGGTCTGGCCGTCGGCCTCGGCTCGATCGGTCCTGGCATCGGCCAGGGCACAGCTTCCGGCGGAGCCGTCGAAGGCATCGCCCGTCAGCCCGAGGCTGAAGGCAAGATCCGCGGCACCCTGCTGCTCTCCCTGGCTTTCATGGAATCGCTGACCATCTACGGCCTGGTGGTGGCTTTGGTGCTGTTGTTCGCCAACCCGTTCGCCGGCTGACGGCGAACGGTTGACCGCTTCATCACCTGTTCACTCCGCCGGGGATTTGTCCACGGCGAGCCTTCCTGATCTTTCCAGCGTTCCTGCCCCATGACCAGCTGGTTTCTGTTCGCCGCTGCCGGAGCCCCGGAAGGAGGTCTTTTCGACCTCGATGCCACCCTTCCCCTGATGGCGATTCAGGTGGTGGTTCTCACGTTCATTCTCAACGCCCTGTTTTTCCGACCTGTCGGACGCAACGTGGAAGCGAGAGAGAGCTTTCTGGCCACCACCCGCACTGATGCCAAGCAGAAGGTGCTTCAGGCCCAGCGCCTCGAGGCTGATCTGTCCAACCAGCTCAAGGAGGCCAGGCAGAAAGCCCAGTCTCTGGTTGTCGATGCTGAGGAGGAGATGGACAAGCTCTACCGCGCTGCCCTGGCCTCTGCTCAGGCTGAGGCCAATGCCAGCCGGGAGGTGGCCCGGCGTGAAATCGACCGTGAGCGGAAGCAGGCCCTTGGGCAACTGAAGGCTGATGCAGAGTTGCTCGGTGACCAGATCGTTCAACGTCTGCTGGCCGCAACATGATCGCCATTCCCTTTGCCCTTTCCGGTCTGATGCCCACCTGGCTGGCCGTTGAAGGGGGTTTCGGTCTCAACCTCGATCCGTTCGAGACCAACATCATCAACCTTGCCATCGTCATCGCTGGCCTGGTCTGGTTTCTTCCCAAGGTGATGGGCTCCATCCTGGAGCGCCGCCGCGGCGCCATCCTCGCCGATCTCGAAGACGTCGAACGCCGGCTGCAGGAGGCGAATGCCGCCCTGCTCGCCGCCCAGCAGGACCTGGCGGCCGCTCAGGCCAAGGCCGAACAGATCCGGATCGAAGGCAAGGCCAGGGCGGACGCCATTCGCCTGGACAGCGAGCAGCGCACCGTCGAGGAGATGGCCAGGCTCAAGCAGTCGGCTGCCGCCGACCTCGGTTCCGAAGCCGCCAGGGTCAGTGAACAGCTCCGCCGGGAGGCGGCACGCCGTGCGATCGAGCGGGCTCTCGATGTGCTTCCTGGCAAGCTCGATGCCAAAAGTCAGTCCCTGCTGATCGATCGCTCCATCAACACCCTGGGGAAAGGCTGATGCCGTTGCTCAATTCGATCGCCTCTCCCTACGCCGATGCCCTGCTTCAGGTCTCTGATCAACGTCAGGAAGCTGACCTGGTGGCCGAGCAGGCCAAACAGATTCTGGAGCTCTGGCAGGCTTCTCCCGAGCTTCGCGACACGATGACGTCTCCGGTGATCGAACCGGACGCCAAGAAGGGAGCTCTGGTTGCCCTGTTCAACGATCAGGTGACACCCTCCCTGCTCAACCTCATGCAGTTGATGGCAGATCGCCAGCGCATCTCCCTGCTTGATGCTGTTCTGGTGAGGTTTCTCGAGCTCTTTCGTGAGCAGAGAGGGATCTCCCTGGCCAGTGTCATCTCAGCCACTCCGCTCAGCGAAGCCCAGCAGGACAAACTGAGAGCCAAGGTGAAGGCCGTGGCCGGCACTGAATCGGTCGAGTTCGATCTCAGCGTTGATCCTGCACTGATCGGTGGCTTCGTCGTCAGCCTGGGTTCCCAGGTGATCGATGCGAGCCTGGCCGGTCAGGTCAGGCGGCTCGGCCTTGCCTTGGCCAAGGCCGGCTAGATCTCGCCCTGCGGTTCTCCATCCAGTTCCCTTTCCCTTCCATCCCTCCTCTTCCATCGCCTCCCCGAGCGGGGATCTGAATCCATGGTTTCCATCCGTCCCGACGAGATCAGCGCCATCCTCAAGCAGCAGATCGAGGACTATGACAAGTCCGTTTCGATCAGCAACGTCGGAACCGTTCTGCAGGTGGGTGACGGCATCGCCCGCGTTTACGGGCTCCAGCAGGCCATGGCTGGCGAGCTGCTGGAGTTCGAGGACGGCACGGAAGGGATTGCCCTCAACCTCGAGGACGACAACGTCGGCGCCGTGCTGATGGGCGAAGGCCTTGGGATTCAGGAGGGCAGCACCGTCAAGGCTTCCGGTCGGATCGCCGAGGTGCCCGTCGGCGAAGCGATGCTCGGCCGGGTGATCAATCCTCTCGGTCTGCCGCTGGATGGCAAGGGGGAGATCGCCACCACCGAAACCAGGCTGATCGAATCGATGGCCCCCGGCATCATTCAACGCAAGTCCGTCCACGAGCCGATGCAGACCGGCATCACCGCGATCGACGCGATGATCCCGATCGGCCGCGGCCAGCGTGAGCTGATCATCGGTGACCGGCAGACGGGCAAAACCGCCATCGCCATCGACACCATCCTCAACCAGAAGGGGGAGGACGTGGTCTGCGTCTACGTGGCGATCGGTCAGAAGTCCGCTTCCGTCGCCAACGTGGTCGACGTGCTGCGTGAGCGCGGCGCCCTTGATTACACAGTGGTGGTGGCGGCCAGTGCGTCTGAGCCTGCCGCCCTTCAATACCTCGCCCCGTACACCGGTGCCGCGATTGCCGAGTACTTCATGTACAAGGGCAAGGCCACCCTGGTCGTTTACGACGACCTCACCAAGCAGGCCCAGGCCTACCGCCAGATGTCGCTGCTGCTGCGCCGCCCGCCCGGCCGTGAGGCTTATCCCGGTGACGTGTTCTACTGCCACAGCCGCCTGCTCGAGCGGGCCGCCAAGCTGTCCGATGCCATGGGCAAAGGCAGCATGACCGCCCTGCCGATCATCGAAACCCAGGCCGGTGACGTCTCGGCCTACATCCCCACCAACGTGATCTCGATCACCGACGGCCAGATCTTCCTCACCTCGGATCTGTTCAACTCGGGCCTCCGGCCAGCGATCAACGTGGGCATCTCGGTGAGCCGGGTCGGCGGCGCTGCCCAGACCAAGGCGATCAAGAAGATCGCCGGCACCCTCAAGCTGGAACTGGCCCAGTTCGATGAACTGGCGGCGTTCTCCCAGTTCGCCTCCGACCTCGATGCCACCACCCAGAAGCAGCTGGGCCGTGGCAAGCGCCTGCGCGAACTGCTCAAGCAGCCCCAGTTCAGCCCCCTGATCCTCGCCGAGCAGGTTGCGGTGGTCTACGCCGGCGTCAAGGGCCTGATTGATGAAATTCCCGTCGATCAGTGCACCATGTTCGTGCGTGAATTGCGTGAGTATCTGAAGTCGAATGCTTCGGCCTTCGTGGAGCAGGTGCAGACCGACAAGCAGATGAGCGAGGCTTCCGAGGAGCTGCTCAAGGCAGCGATCAATGAAGTGAAATCCACCCTGCTCGCCACCGCCTGAGGCACCTGAACCATGGCCAACCTCAAGGAAATCCGCGACAGGATCAGTTCGGTCAAGAACACCCGCAAGATCACCGAGGCCATGCGCCTCGTCGCTGCGGCCAAGGTCAGGCGGGCCCAGGAGCAGGTGCTCCGCTCACGGCCCTTCGCCGATCGCCTCGCCCGCATGCTGGAGAACCTCCAGTCGCGGCTCCGCTTCGAAGATG
The DNA here is from genome assembly GCA_025128135.1 of Synechococcus sp. CS-1325. Classification (GTDB taxonomy): domain Bacteria; phylum Cyanobacteriota; class Cyanobacteriia; order PCC-6307; family Cyanobiaceae; genus Regnicoccus. The sequence continues at coordinate 188,364 of JAHLYW010000046.1, read as the reverse complement.
TGAGCGGCACGCCCCTGCTTGAGCAGGAGCGTCCCCTGCGCCACATCACCCTCGTTGTGGTGAGCGCCGATCGCGGCCTCTGTGGCGGTTACAACGCCAGCATCATCAAGCGCAGCGAGCAGCGTTTCGCTGAGCTCACCGGCAAGGGCTTCACCGTTGAGATGGTGCTGATCGGTCGCAAGGCCACCACCTATTTCAAGAACCGTTCTTATCCCATCCTCGCTACCTTCACGGGGCTGGAGCAGGTTCCAACCGCCGAGGATGCTGGCCGGATCGGTGATGAGATTCTGGCTGAATTCCTTTCAGGCAGCACCGACCGCGTCGAGATGATCTACACCAAATTCGTCAATCTGGTCAGCAGTGCTCCCGTCGCCCAGACCCTGCTACCCCTGGATCCCCAGGGGATCGCTGCCCAGGACGACGAGATCTTTCGACTCACCACCCGTGAAGGCCAGCTTGCTGTCGAGAAGGGCCCGTCCGGTGTCAACGAAGTGCCGCCGCTCCAGCCTGAATTCGTGTTTGAGCAGAGTCCGGATCAATTGCTCAATGCTCTGCTGCCGCTCTACCTCGATAACCAGTTGCTCCGTTCTCTCCAGGAGGCCGCGGCCAGCGAGCTGGCCAGTCGGATGACGGCGATGAACAACGCCAGCGACAACGCCAAGGAGCTCGCCAAGACCCTCACCCTTGATTACAACAAGGCTCGGCAGGCGGCCATCACCCAGGAGATCCTGGAAGTGGTGGGTGGTTCGGCGATGGGTTGAGCTGACACTTCAGATCCAGCCCCTGTTCCCTCTGGCGCTCGGTCGTGTCCGGCTGGGACCAGATCCGCTTGTCACCGCCGTGATGATGCAGGCGGTGCTGAAGCTGCGTGGTTCGGCCCGCAGCAATCCCGATCCCGGTTGTGCCTGGACCGGTGATCTCAACGGGGTCTGGCAGGTCCATCTGCTGCCGGAGTTTGATTGGCTGCGCCACCGGGTGGAGGCGGAGGCCTGGCATTACCTCGAAGCTCTCGGCTTTGAGCTGAACCAGGTGGATCTGTTCATCCAGCGGGCCTGGCCAGTGGTGAGCGAGCAGGGTCTGGAGGTGGGGCGGCACCACCACCCCAATGCCCATCTCAGTGCGGTGTTCTATCTCAATGGCGATGGCAGTGGGCTCGGTGGTGCGTTGCGGCTGTTCGCGCCCCGGCAGGTGAATGAGCTGGTGCCTGGTCTCGGTGTCGGCCATGGCGGCCCGATCGCCGTGGAGCATCCCCTCAATGCCCCCTGGCTGGATGTGGCCCCTGAAGCTGGGCTGCTGGTTCTGTTCCCGGCCAGCACCGACCATGCCGTCACCGTCAATCAGGATGGCGAGAACGTGCGCCTGTCGATCAGTTTCGATCTGTTCCTCTGCGCCCGTGCCCGACCGGATCGAGCGAATCCTGCTTCCGAGTACCTGGCCCCCCACCCCGAACACTGGACCCCCCTCTCATCTGCCCGCCATGCCTGAAAGCTTCACTGTCGTCGCCGAGCTGGGCGGCACCCTGCACACCTTCCCCTGCCGTGATGATCAGACCGTGCTGGCGGCGGCCGAGCTGGCGGGCGTCCCCTTGCCCAGTTCCTGCTGTGCGGGCGTCTGCACCACTTGCGCGGCCAGGATTCGAGCGGGCTCGGTGGATCAGTCAGAGGCGATGGGGGTGAAGGCGGAGCTCCAGAGCGAAGGTTTCGCCCTTCTGTGCGTGTCCTATCCCCGCAGCGATCTGAACCTGCTGGCGGGTCAGGAGGATGCCCTCTATCAACGGCAGTTCGGCCAGTTCCAGTCGTGAGCAGGGTTTCTGGAAGCCGGCGGCCCGTCACTCCGCGTTGTCGATGAGGCTCGAAGCGTTGGAGATCTGGCTGGAGGCCGCTCCGGGTCCGCTGCTTCCCCAGCTTCTCGCTGCCCTGGCCCACCACGGTGAACCGCTGCGCTGGTCCGTCACCGCCGTTGAGCCGCAGGGGGCGGCAGGGGCTGGCTCCGGCCACCAGTCAGGCCGCCGGCGACTCCGGCTCGAGGCGATCATGCTGTGTTCCTAGCTTCCGCGGCGCCACTCCCCACCCTGCTGGTGATCCCGACCGGGATCGGTTGCCGCATCGGTGGATTTGCCGGAGATGGGCTGCCGGCGGCCCGGTTGCTGGCGGCTGCCAGTGGTTGCCTGATCAGCCATCCCAACGTGCTGAACGGAGCCGCCCTCTACTGGAGCGACTCTCGCTTTCACTACGTCGAAGGCTGGGCGCTCAACCGCTTCGCCCGGGGCGAACTGGCCCTGGCTCCGGTGCGTCGCCAACGGGTGGGTCTGCTGCTGGATGCGGGGATCGAGCCGGACCTGCTGCTGCGCCATCTTCAGGTCGCCGATGCCTGCAGGGCCACCCTTGGCCTGTCGATCGGCCCTGTGGTGATCACCGATCAGCCGGTTGAGGTGGCTCTGACCCGGGGGGGCAGTGGGGCGAGCTGGGGACAGCTGGGCCATCCCGAGACGTTGCTGCGCGGCGCCGAGCGGCTCTGCCGGGAAGGGGCAACAGCCATCGCGGTGGTCACCCGTTTCCCCGACGAGGCCGGCAGTGAGGCCCTGCAGGCTTACCGGCAGGGGAGCGGCGTGGACGCCCTGGCGGGAGCCGAGGCGGTGATCAGTCACCTGCTGGGCTGGCGGCTTGGCCTGCCCTGTGCCCACGCACCTGCCCTGGCGCCGCTGCCCCCGGAGCCGGAGCTTGATCCACGCGCTGCCGCTGAGGAACTGGCCCACACCTTTCTGGCCTGTGTCCTGGTGGGGCTGAGCCGTGCACCAAACCTGATCCGGCTCGGATCAGCCTTCGCCGCCGCCGCTGCACCGGTTGACTCGGCGGATCTTCTCCATCCCAGCCGGATCGGGGCGGTGGTGGCTCCGGCCGGTGCCCTGGGCGGCGAGGCCGTGCTCAGCTGCGCAGAGCGCGGGATCCCCCTGATCGTCGTTGAGGGCAATCCCTCTCTGCTGTCCGTCACGGCGGAAGCCCTGGGCCTGGAGGCGCTCGCCGTGGCCAGCTACGCGGAGGCGGCCGGCCTGGTGCTGGCCCTGCGGGAGGGGCTGGCGCCGGAATCACTCAGCCGCCCCTTGGTGCCCCTGCGGCCCCTGGAGGCTGGTTGAACGTTGCGAGGGGGCACCATCAGCGCAGGCAGGCCATGGGATGGCGGGTCGGCACCCCCAGGGCCTTGGCCACGCCGGGGTGGCAGACCGCCCCGTCGACGGTGTTGAGCCCCGAGAGCAGTTCGGGTCGTTCAGTGACCGCCTCCAGCAGTCCCCGACCGGCGATCCCGACGATGTAGGGAAGCGTGACGCTCACCAGGGCTTCGGTGGAGGTGAAGGGCACCGCTCCGGGCATGTTGCCGACGGCGTAGTGCTGCACCCCGTGGATCGTGACGACAGGATCGGTATGGGTGGTTTCGCGGCTGGTGGCGATGCAGCCCCCCTGGTCGATCGCCACATCGACGATCACGGAACCGGGCTTCATCTGCTGCACCAGGTCTTCCTCCACCAGGGTCGGTGCCCGGCCGCCGGGGGTGAGCACGGCCCCGATCAGCAGATCGGCGCTCGGCACCAGCCGCTCGATCAGGCCGCGGCTGCTCACCAGGCTGACCAGACGGCCGCAGCGGTCGGTTTCGAGGTTGCGCAGTCGCTGCGGGGTGTGATCCAGCAGCAGCACCTCGGCATCCATGGCCGCCGCCAGCCTGGCCGCGTTCCATCCCACCGTGCCGGCTCCGAGCACCACGACGCGGGCGGGACGCACGCCGGTGCAGCCTCCGATCAGCACCCCTCGGCCGCCGTGGGGTTTCTCGAGCAGATGGGCTCCCACCTGCGCCGCCAGCCGACCGGCGATTTCGCTCATCGGAGCGAGCAGGGGAAGGTTGCCGTTGTCGAGTTGCACCGTTTCGTAGGCCACCCCGGTGGTGCCGGCCTCGAGCAGGGCACGGCCCACCTCCGGGTAGGCCGCCAGATGGAGGTAGGTGAACAGCACCAGGTCGTCGCGGAGAAGATCGAACTCCTCCCGCTGCGGTTCCTTCACCTTGACGACCAGGTGAGCGGACCAGGCCTCCTCACGGCTCACCAGGCGGGCGCCGGCCGTGGCGTAGTGCGCATCGCTGATGCCTGCCCCGGTGCCCGCGCCAGCCTGGACAAGCACTTCCAGGCCATTCGAGACCAGCTCCCTCACCCCGTCGGGAGTGAGGGCCACCCGTTGCTCATCGCGCTTGATTTCGGTCGGAACGCCGATGCTCGCGATCGGTGCCGCCGGGCCTTTGGTTGCCATGCAACTCAGTAGCTGCATTCAGGTTGGCGGACATCGGGGCCAACTGCAGGGATTTGATCTGGAATCCCTGCCTCAGATCGGTCCGGAGGCGATCGGCATCCGCCAGCCACTGCCGAAGGCGCGGCCGCTCACCTTGAGCAGGGGGGCGGCCTGACGTCGCTTGAATTCGGCCAGGCGCAGCATTCTGTGCACACGCCTGGCCAGGCTGGCCTCGATGCCGGCGGCGATCAGCTCCTCAGGCGCCCGCAGGTCTTCGATCAACGCCTTGAGCAGCGGATCGAGCTGGTTGTAGTCGGGCAGCGAATCCGTATCGAGCTGTCCGGGGCGCAGTTCGGCGCTGGGTGGCTTGTCGCGGATGGCGCTGCCGATCAGTTCGGCAGCGGCTGGCAGGCCGTAGCTGCGGCGGCAGGCTGCCGACGCTTCTGAATCAAGCCAGGCGCAGAGCCGGAACACCGTGGTTTTGTAGAGGTCACCGATCACGGCAAGTCCGCCGTTCATGTCGCCGTAGAGGGTGCAGTACCCCACCGCCAGCTCGGATTTGTTGCCGGTTGAGAGCAGCAACTGGCCCTGCTGATTGGCCATCGCCATCAACAACGTGCCACGTATGCGCGACTGGAGGTTCTCGGCCGTCAGGCCATCCGGTGGGCTGCCGAACGGGCTTTCCAGGGCCTGATCGAAGCTCTCCATCAGGCCGCTGATCGGCACGACGTGATGGGGGATGCCGAGCCGGCCGGCCAGGGCGATCGCATCGTGGCGGGATCCTGCCGAGCTGTAGGGGGAGGGCATCAGCAGGGCCGCGACCCGCTCCCCACCCAGCGCCGCCGCGGCGATCACCGCCACCAGAGCGGAATCGATTCCACCGCTCAGTCCCAGCAGGGCCCGCTCGAAGCCGCATTTGCGGGCATAGTCGCCCAGGCCCAGCACCAGCACCCGGAACAACTGCTCCAGGGGCTCCGGTTCCTGCAGCGCCACGGCGGCCGCTTGCTGAAGGCAGTCGGCCGCCATGGAGGGCATCGACCAGAACGCCAGGCCCGCCCTGGCGCAGGGGAGCTGCAGCAGGATCTGACCAGCGGCATCGACGACGAAGCTGGCGCCATCGAAGACCAGTTCGTCGTTTCCCCCCACCTGATTCACGTACACCACCGGACAGCCCAGCCTCGCGGCGGCGGCGGCGGCCAGGCTGCGCCGCAGCGTCGGTTTCCCCTGCACGAACGGCGAGGCGGAAAGGTTCAGCAGCAGATCGGGTTGATGCGGCAGCAGCGCGGCGATCGGATCCGGACCGGCCAGACGGTGCCCCAGCACCTCCTCCTCCACCCAGAGGTCTTCGCAGATGCTGAGGCCGATCCGCCAGCACCGGCCGCGTCGCTCCAGCTCCAGGAGGCAGGGTTGATCGGCGGGGCGGAAATAGCGCCGCTCATCGAAGACGTCGTAGCTGGGCAGCAGCCGCTTGCGGGCAACGATGCGCCAGGTGCCCTGCTCCAGCAGGGCAACCGCATTGTGCAGTGACGGTTGTTGCTCGCCGGGCAGGGGCTCGGCCACCCCCACCAGCACGGCCAGGCCAGGGGGGAGCGCAGCGGCCAGTTCCTCCAGAACCCTGGCCTGCTCCAGCAGCAGGGCAGGCCGCAGCAGCAGATCCCGGGGCGGGTAACCCCAGAGGGAAAGCTCCGGACTGATCACCAGGTCGGCCGCCGCCGCCTGCCGGCAGCAGTCGAGCAGCATGGCCGCATTGCCGTGAAGGTCGCCGACCAGCGGGTTGGTCTGGGCCAGGGCGAGACGCATCAGGGCTGGCGGCGGCTGGGGGATGGCAGGGGGTCGAAGCCGTACAGGTTTCGCTGGTGCAGCATGGGCCAGAGCTCCTTCGGCACCAGTTCAGGCTCGCGCTGAAGGCGGATCTCGGAGCTGGCGGTGGCTGGAATCTGCAGAGGGAGGAGGTCCAGCTGGCCGCCCAGCCGGCGCAGGCCTTCAAGATCGGCCGGCTGTACGGGCCAGCCCAGGCGTGGCACCACCGCCAGCCGAGCCAGATCCAGGATGGCCTCCACGGCATGCCAGCGGTGGATCTGGGGCAGCAGATCACTGCCGACCGCGAACACCAGGGTTGCTTCCGGCCAGAGCCGCCGGGCCCGCTCCAGGGTGTCGAGTGCCCGGGGGCTGCTCAGGTTTTGGGCCATCTGGATCCTGGGGTTGGCCAGGCCGTCCACCAGCGCCTGGAGCAGGGCGGCACGATCGGGCAGCGACGCCCCGTGCTGCTTGAAGGGGTTGTCACTGGCCCAGGTGCGCACGCGGGGATACTGCCGGGCCAGGCCTTCCAGCAGGGCGCGATGGCCCAGGGTCGGGGGGTCGGCGCTGGTGCCGAACAGGGCCAGTTCCTGGCTCTCAGGCTCGGTCATGGCCAGTGCAGCAACCACTGGCGCACCTGGGGATCCTGGGCGGCCAGGCGCCGCAACAGCCCGGCTGGGCCGCCCGGCCCCTTCCGGGCCCCTTCCTGCAGTTCCGCCGCCGCCAGCTCACCGGTGCGTCGCGTGGTGTGCACGGCCAGGGCCGCCTGGGCCAGGGCGACGGGGGCGGCAGGAGCCAGGGACAGGCCACCGCTGAACGGTGCCGCGAGCAGGAGAACCTGGCGAAGGCTTCCCAGCAGGAGCTGGATGCCGAGCTGGGCTCCACCCAGCAGGGCACCGTGACCGGAAAGGCGGCTCAGCAGCCGCCGGGCCTGGGCTCCGTTGAGGCTCAGTCCGTAAAGCCGACAAAGCTGCATCACCAGGGCCGTGTCCACGGCCATCGAGCCAGCCAGATCCAGGAGCACCAGGGGGTTGGCCGCCACGCCGGTGGCCTTGAGGGCGGCGAAGCGGCCGATCAGGCTGTGGGCGGCCTGGCGATGGTGGCGCAGCCGCCAGTCCTGGAGTCGTCGGCTGAAGCGATCCCCGGCCCGCAGGCTGTTGAGGGCGAGCAGCAGCGGACCATGGCTTGCCACCAACGCCAGCAGTCGGTCCTTGAGGGGGCCGATCGCGGCTGGCCCGGCTTCGCTGCGGACACGGCCATCCTCCAGAAGGGTCGCCAGTCGCGGTGCCGCCGAGACGGCCAGCAGCTCCAGGTCCCGGGCTGCGGCGGGCAGTCGGCTGCGGATGCTGGCCAGCAGGGCGTCCCGCTCGCTGGCTGGCCAGCAGTCGATCCGGTTGACGACCAGCAGCATCGGCTTGCCAAGACGCAACAACTGCTCCAGTGCCTCGAGCTCGGTGGAGGTGAGGTCGCCCTCGACCACGAACAGCACCAGATCGGCCCCCAGGGTCACCCGGGCGGCCAGGCGGTGCCGGGCTGGTGCGGCCACCTCATCGATGCCCGGTGTGTCGATCAGATCGACCCCGGCCAGGCCCGCGAAGGGGAGATCCCAGGCTTCATGCTGCTGGAGCCTGGTGCTGCCGTGGGCCAGGTCGGTGGCAAAGCGTGGCTGGCCCAGCAGGGCGTTGAGCAGGCTCGACTTGCCCACTCCCACCCGGCCGAACACCGCCAGGTGCAGTCGTCGCTGCACCAGACGCTTCAGCTGACGGTCGAGGGCGACCAGCTCTGGGGCAAGGGCCGACCTTTCCCGCGCGCTCATCGCCAGCTCCGAGCGCCAGCGTTGCAGCAGCTGCTCGCTGCGGGTGATGGTGTCGGGCCTGGCAACGCTGGAGGAACGGCTCATGGGATCGACTCCCCAGCCGCCTGGGGACGACGCCACCAGCCGGCGAGCACGGCCAGCACGGCATCGGCGCCGATCACCCCGACAAAGCCGCCGTGTTCATCGACCACGACCCGAACCGAATGGCTGTTGCGTCGGAAGGCGGTGAGCAGCCGGTCGGCCCGGATCATTTCCGGAACATATTCCACCGGAATGGTCAGGCTGAGGGCGGTGACCTGGCCGCGCCCTTCGACCAGGGCGCCGAGCAGGCTCTCCCGGCTCGCCACCCCCAGCACCTCATCCACCTCCTCGCCCAGCACCACCCACCAGGGAGCGCTGTTGCCGAGCAGCTCGTCGCTGACGCTCTCAAGCCTGGCCTGGGCGGAGAGAGTGGGCGCGGAGACCCGCGGAACCATCAGATCCCTGGCGGTCAGGTCGTTGAGCTGGAACACCTTGCCGATCATCGCCGCTTCATCGGCCTCGATCTGGCCGGTGCGGGAGCCGAGCCTGGCCAGCAGACGAATCTCCTCCTCATCGGTGGTGAGCTCGCTCTCGGCGGTGATCGCCGGCATCAGCCGCTCCAGCACCAGCACCAGCGGCAGCATCAGTTTCAGCACCATTCCGACGGTGGCGGCGCTGCCCAGGGCGATCGGCAGGGCCATGCGGCTGCCGATCGCCTTGGGCAGGATTTCGCCCAGCAGGATCACCAGCACGGTGAGACCGACCGAGAACAGCGGCAGGGCGATGCGGTCGATGCCCTGGGAGGAGAACACCCAGCCGGCATAACTGCCCAGCATCAGGCTGCCGAAGATGTTGAAGCCGTTGTTGAGGATGACGAGCACCGCCAGGGCACGGCCCATCCGGTTCTTGAGGGAGAGCAGGGCCAGGGCACCCCGCACCGGCCTGGGCCGGCTGGCCAGCTCATGCACCCGCAGCGGGTTCACCGTCAGCATGGCGGCTTCGACACCGGAGCAGACTGCGGAACCGACCAGAATGAAGACCACCAGCGCGGCCAGACCAAGCAGCCCGTTCATGTTCGAAATGCCGAATCTGCAGGCTTCTGCATCCACCACCACCACACCACTCTGACCGCCAATCCCTTCATGTCATCGGTTGTGCCATCTTCGCGCTGTTCTGACCATCTCTCCATGGCGATCTCCCCCGCCGAGTTCAGCCGTCGCCGCACCACCTTTCTGGAGAGGCTCGGCGGCGTGGCGGCCGTGATCCCTGCGGCCGCTCTGGTCACCCACCACGCCGATGTGGAGCACTCCTTCCGCCAGCAGAGCGATTTCTGGTACCTCACCGGTTTCGATGAGCCCGGCGCCGTGGCGCTCTTCCTGCCGCACCGACCCGACAACCCCTTCGTGCTGTTCGTGGAGCCGAAGGATCCCACTGCCGAGGTGTGGAACGGCTTCCGATGGGGCTGCGAGGGAGCGGTGCAGCGGTTTGGCGCCGACCTGGCCCACCCCCGGGCCGACCTGGCCGGACGGCTGGGGGACTACCTCAAGGGAGCCGAGGGCATCGCTTTCCGGGTGGGCCGCCATCCGGCCGTGGAGCCATTGGTGCTCTCTGCCTGGTCGGCCCAGCTCGATCGCGCCCCCCGCAACGGCCAGGCTGCCCTTGGGCTGGTGGCCCCCTGTCCCCTGCTGCACGAGCTGCGGCTGCGGAAATCCGAGGCCGAACTCGAACGGATGCGTCTGGCCGCCCGGATCTCGGCGGAAGCCCACGAACTGGCCCGCCAGGTGGCCCGGCCTGGCCTGAACGAACGCCAGGTTCAGGCGGTGATCGAGCAGCACTTCATGGAACAGGGGGCGCGGGGGCCGGCCTATGGCTCGATCGTTGCCGGCGGGGACAACGCCTGTGTGCTCCATTACACCAGCAACAACGCTCCGCTCGCCGATGGCGATCTGCTGCTGATCGATGCCGGCTGCAGCCTGAGCGATTACTACAACGGCGACATCACCCGCACTTTCCCGGTCAACGGTTGCTTCAGCGGCGAGCAGCGCGCCCTCTACGACCTGGTGCTCGCTGCCCAGGAGGCGGCCATCGCCGCCGTGCGCCCCGCCGCGGACGCCGAGCAGGTCCATGGGGTTGCCCTGAGGGTGCTGGTGGAAGGGCTCGTGGACCTGGGCCTGTTGCGGGGCGCGGTGGAGGGCCTGATCGAGCAGGGGGCCTATCGCCATCTCTACATGCACCGCACCGGCCACTGGCTCGGGCTCGATGTGCACGATGTCGGCGCCTATCGGCTCGGTGAGCACCCGGTGCCCCTGGAGCCCGGCATGGTGCTCACCGTGGAGCCTGGTCTGTACGTGAGCGACCGGCTGCCACCCCCGGAGGGCCAGCCGGCGATCGACGAGCGCTGGAAAGGCATCGGCATCCGCATCGAAGATGACGTGGCGGTCAGCGAGCGCGGCCATGAGGTGCTCACGGCCGCGGCTCAGAAGTCGGTGGCGGCGATCCAGCGCTGATCGGGAGCCGGGAGCCGGGATTCAGCCTGGGGAGCCGTCGTCCAGCCAGCTGAGCAGCAGCTCGGGCTCCAGATCCCTGGTGCATCCGATCAGCCGATCCGCACCCGCTTCCAGCAGAACGGCTTCGTACAGGCAGCGCTGCTGCGTCTGATCCACTGCGTGGAGGTGGGGCGGAGCCACCGCCAGGCTCAGCAGCTGCTGGCCGGGCCGATCACGGCGGGCACGGCCGACGGTCTGCACATCCGCCACGGTGTCACCCAGGTACACCACCGCTGGAGCCTGTGGGCCCAGGGCCATGCCGGCGAGTGCTTCGGCCAGTCGGATCAGTCCGGTGGGGTCGGGCTTTTCGGGGGCCTCCCCCATGGCGATCAGTGGCGGGTCGATCAGGCCGAGCCGGTGGCCGAGCACAAAGCGTGCCGAGCTGGGCTCGGCGCCGCTGACGAAGCCCCAGGCGATCCCGGCACCGCTCAGGCGGTCAAAGAAATCAGCCTCGACCAGAAGGGGTTCGTCACGGATGAAGCCAGACCAGCTGGCTGGATCACCGTCTGGATCGCCGCCGAAATAGAACCTGCTGAACACCTCCACGAGATGGTCGAACGTCGGCAGGGGGGTTGGTCCCCGCCGCCTCAGCAGCTCCATCGAAGCGTCCCAGTCGTTGTTCCAGCGACCCTCGCCCTTGAGGGCATCGATCTGATCGGGGCGCGGGCGCCAGCCCCCGAAGTGATCAACTGTTTCGCGAAGGGCGCGGCGATAGCTGCCACCCACATCCCTGATCACGCCATCAATGTCGAAGAGCAGGATGGCCCTGGGGCTCGAAGGGACCTTCAGGAGCGGGCCGGTCTTGGGGAGGGGAGGAGGGCTCAGCAGGGAGGGCTGGAGGGGCTGATAGGTTTGTTGCTTGATTTTATGCCTTGAAAGCCGAACCCAATGACGGCCACCGACAGCGCAGCTCCTGAACTCGACCTCGCGGTCAGTCCTTCGGCGGAAGTGACGCCATCAACCGGCCGCGGCCTGACCCGCAGGGTCATTCCCGTTCAGGCTGCCCAAGTCCCTGGGGCGGCGCTGGAAGATGACGAACCCATCACCAAAGGTCGCCCTGCCCTCCGCGGTGCCAGCGCCGCCCTGGCCACAGCCACCGTCGATGAGGACGGAGTTCCCTCCGGTCATACCCCCAAGGCTGACGAGGGTCGCTTCCTGCTCAAGATTCTCTGGCTGCCCGATAACGTCGCTCTGGCCGTCGATCAGATCGTCGGGGGTGGACCGAGCCCCCTCACCTCCTATTTCTTCTGGCCCCGCGAAGACGCCTGGGAAACCATGAAAGGCGAGCTGGAAGCGAAATCCTGGATCACCGACAACGAACGCGTTGAGGTTCTCAACAAAGCCACGGAGGTGATCAATTATTGGCAGGAGGAAGGCAAAGGCAAGTCGTTGGATGAAGCCAAGCTCAAGTTCCCTGACGTGACCTTCTGCGGTACCGCCTGAAGGGTCTGTGGCATTTTCTCCGACCATCAAAAAAGCGTCCCCTGGGGACGCTTTTTTTTGGCTGATGGCCAGGTCAGTCAGCTGGATTGACTGGCCTGGAGACGGGCGCGAGCCCTGGCCAGGGATTGCTGAGCCTTGAGCTTCTCAGTGCTGGGTGGCTGCCCCTCATAGCCTGAGGCGGCCAGCTGGGCTGCTTCGACAGCCTGCTCGGCCTTGGCGGGTTCGATGCTGGAGCCGAGTTCGGCGGTGTTGACCAGCACGGTGACCTGGTCGGCTTCCACCTCGGCGAAGCCGCCCATCAGTGCGATTGAAGCCCAGTCCTTGCCTGTGCGCAGACGCATCACGCCGATGTCCAGGGCCGTGAGCAGGGAGACATGGCCGGGAAGGATGCCCAGCTGTCCGGTGGTGCTCGGCAGAATCACCTCGTCGGCGCTGCCATCAAAAACGCTCTGATCGGGGGCCAGAACGCGCAGGGTAAGTGTCATCGGCATGCATCCTCAGAAAGCGAGACAGAACAGGACGGGGTCAGGCTTTGGCTTCGGCGCTGAGTTTTTCGGCTTTTGCCTTGACCTCATCAATGGAGCCGACCAGATAGAAGGCGGCTTCGGGAAGCTCATCAAGCTCGCCTGCCAGGATCATGTTGAAGCCCTTGATGGTTTCCTCGAGTTTCACGTATTTGCCGGACATGCCGGTGAAGATCTCGGCCACAAAGAAAGGCTGGGACAGGAATTTCTCAATCTTGCGGGCCCGATCGACCGTGCGGCGGTCGTCTTCGGAGAGTTCATCCAGGCCGAGAATGGCGATGATGTCCTGGAGCTCTTTGTAGCGCTGGAGGGTGGACTGGACGGCCCGGGCAGTGCGGTAGTGCTCATCTCCGACCACGGCGGGCTGGAGCATGGTGCTGGTGGAGTCGAGCGGATCCACGGCCGGGTAGATCCCCTTGGAGGCCAGGCCGCGGCTCAGCACGGTGGTGGCATCGAGGTGGGCGAAGGTGGTGGCCGGTGCCGGGTCGGTCAGGTCGTCGGCGGGAACGTAAACCGCCTGAATGGAAGTGATCGAGCCCTCCAGGGTGGAGGTGATCCTTTCCTGCAGCTCACCCACGTCGGTGCCCAGGGTTGGTTGGTAACCCACTGCCGAAGGCATCCGGCCCAGCAGGGCGCTCACTTCCGAGCCGGCCTGCACGAAGCGGAAGATGTTGTCGATGAACAGCAGCACATCCTGGTTGTTCACATCGCGGAAGTGCTCTGCCATGGTGAGGGCGGAGAGGCCAACCCGCATGCGGGCGCCGGGAGGTTCGTTCATCTGGCCGAAGCAGAGGGCCACCTTCGACTTGGTGAGGTCTTCGGAGTTGATCACCCCGGATTCCTTGAACTCCTCATAGAGGTCATTGCCTTCCCGGGTGCGTTCTCCGACGCCTCCGAAAACCGAAACGCCGCCATGCTCCTTGGCGATGTTGTTGATCAGCTCCTGGATCAGAACCGTTTTGCCGACGCCGGCACCGCCGAACAGGCCCACCTTGCCGCCCTGGCGGTAAGGAGCGAGCAGGTCGATCACCTTGATGCCGGTTTCAAACACCTTGGGCTTGGTTTCCAGCTCCGTGAGCTTGGGGGCCTCCCGGTGGATCGAGGCGGTGAGGTTGGAGGTGACGGGGCCAAGTTCATCAACGGGCTCGCCGAGCACGTTGAAAATCCGACCGAGCGTGGCTTCTCCGACCGGAACGCTGATCGGGGCACCGGTGTCGAGGGCTTCCATGCCCCGCACCAGGCCATCGGTGGTGCTCATGGCGATCGCCCGCACCCGGTGATCGCCCAGCAGTTGCTGAACCTCGGCGGTCAGGGCGATGTCCTGGCCAGCGGAGTTGCGTCCCGCGATGCGCAGTGCATTGAAGATCCGCGGCAGCTTGCCGGCCGGAAACTCCACATCCAGCACGGGACCGATCACCTGGCGCACCACGCCCTTGGTGCCGGTGTTGACGGGAGCAGCAGCAGCCATAGGGAAAGAAAGGGGTTCGCGCGGCGGGACGCACATCCGCCGAAAGCGCGGCCAACTTACCACCGCAACGGGGTCAGGGGGCCTTGAACGGGCCTTGAAGGGGGGTGATGTTCGGTCAACCGCCCCTGCCGACGATTGCGGGACAACCCTCCCTTGCCATAAATTGGCACTCGACGGGCCCGAGTGCTAACTCGACCGTTTCCATGGCGTCATCGGCGCCATGACTGTTGCTCTCGCACCGAACCATGGCTGCTGTTTCTCTCACCGTCTCCACGGTCAAACCGCTCGGGGACCGCGTTTTTGTCAAAGTTTCCGATTCCGACGAAAAAACCGCCGGCGGGATTCTCCTGCCCGACACCGCTCAGGAAAAGCCCCAGGTGGGTGAAGTGGTTCAGGTCGGTCCTGGCAAGCGGAACGACGACGGCACCCGCCAATCTCCTGAAGTGAGCGTGGGTGACCAGGTTCTCTACAGCAAGTACGCCGGTACCGACATCAAGCTGGCCGGCAACGATTTCGTGCTGCTTTCGGAGAAGGATATTCTGGCGATCGTCAACTGAATCATTGATTCGAATTGCTTTGTTGGCAATCGTTCCCTCACACACACACTCACTTAGAACCTGATTTCCATGGCCAAACGTATCATTTATAACGAGAATGCCCGCAGGGCTCTCGAAAAGGGCATCGACATCCTCGCCGAAGCCGTTGCTGTCACCCTCGGACCCAAGGGCCGCAATGTGGTGCTTGAGAAGAAATTCGGCGCTCCTCAGATCATCAACGACGGCGTGACCATCGCCAAGGAGATCGAACTCGAAGATCACATCGAGAACACCGGTGTCGCCCTGATCCGTCAGGCCGCCTCCAAAACCAACGATGCCGCCGGCGACGGCACCACCACCGCCACGGTCCTGGCCCACGCCATGGTCAAGGCGGGTCTGCGCAACGTGGCCGCCGGCGCCAATGCCATCACCCTGAAGAAGGGCATCGACAAGGCCTCCGACTTCCTCGTCAAGAAGATCGAGGAGCACGCCAAGCCGATCTCCGATTCCAACGCCATCGCCCAGGTGGGCACCATCTCCGCCGGCAACGACGAAGAGGTGGGCCGCATGATCGCCGATGCGATGGACAAGGTGGGCAAGGAAGGCGTGATCTCCCTGGAAGAAGGGAAATCGATGACCACCGAACTGGAGGTCACCGAGGGCATGCGCTTCGACAAGGGCTACATCTCGCCCTACTTCGCCACCGACACCGAGCGGATGGAGGCCATCCTCGAGGAGCCCTACATCCTGCTCACCGACAAGAAGATCGGCCTGGTGCAGGACCTGGTGCCCGTGCTCGAGCAGATCGCCCGCACCGGCAAGCCCCTGCTGATCATCGCCGAGGACATCGAGAAGGAAGCCCTCGCCACCCTGGTGGTGAACCGTCTGCGCGGTGTGCTCAACGTGGCTGCCGTCAAGGCGCCCGGCTTCGGTGATCGCCGCAAGGCCATGCTCGAAGACATCGCCGTTCTCACCAACGGTCAGCTGATCACCGAGGACGCTGGCCTCAAGCTGGAGAACACCAAGCTGGAGATGCTGGGTACCGCCCGTCGCATCACGATCAACAAGGACACCACCACGATCGTGGCCGATGGCAACGAGCTGGCTGTCAAGGCCAGGGTCGAGCAGATCCGCAAGCAGATCGACGAAACCGACTCCACCTACGACAAGGAGAAGCTCCAGGAACGCCTGGCCAAGCTCTCCGGCGGTGTCGCCGTGGTCAAGGTGGGCGCTGCCACCGAAACCGAGATGAAGGACAAGAAGCTGCGCCTGGAAGATGCCATCAACGCCACCAAGGCGGCCGTTGAGGAAGGCATCGTCCCCGGTGGCGGAACAACCCTGGCTCACCTGGCTCCTGCTCTGGAAGAGTGGGCGGCCGCCAACCTCTCCGGTGAGGAGTTGATCGGCGCTGGCATCGTGGCCTCGGCCCTGAGCGCACCGCTGATGCGGATCGCCCAGAACGCCGGCGTCAACGGCGCTGTCGTGGCCGAGCACGTCAAGGGGATGCCCTTCAACGAGGGCTACAACGCTGCCACTGGCGAATACGTGGACATGCTGGCTGCCGGCATCGTGGATCCCGCCAAGGTCACCCGTTCGGGGCTGCAGAACGCCGCTTCGATCGCTGGCATGGTGCTCACAACTGAGTGCATCGTGGCCGATCTTCCCGAGAAGAAGGAAGCGGCTCCCGCCGGCGGCGGTGGCGGCATGGGCGGCGACTTCGACTACTGATCGCCACTCCTGCGATCTGCGTTCAGAGCGCCCCTGCGGGGGCGCTTTTTTTTGGCGGCTGCGACCATCCCCGGAGAAGCGAGGCTGGTGAGCCAGGCTGGATCGCGATCAGCCCTCCGGCACGAAGGCCAGGGCGACGCCGTTGTTGCAATAGCGTTTGCCGGTGGGTCTCGGCCCGTCGTTGAACACATGCCCCTGGTGGCCTCCACAGCGGCGGCAGTGATACTCGGTGCGGGGCACGATCAGCTTGAAATCCGTCTTGGTAACCACTGCATTCGGCAGTGGCTGCCAGAAACTGGGCCAACCGGTGCGGCTGTCGAATTTTGCGGCCGAACTGAACAAAGGAAGGCGGCAGCCGGCACAGACGAACGTGCCTTTGCGCTTTTCCCGATCGAGAGGACTGCTGAATGGGCGCTCAGTGCCCTCCTTTCGCAACACCTGGAAGGCCTCGGGGCTGAGCCGTTTTCTCCATTCCGATTCACTCAGCTTCCAGTTCGGATCAGCTGGCTTCGAGGCTGCTTCTGCAACCGTTCCGCCGAGCAAGGGGCTGAGCAGGGAACCGAGGGCGGCCAGCAGGCTGCGGCGATGGATCGGACTCACCGCAACCAGCCTGCACTGAGCAGGACGGCCAGACCGAGAAAGAGGGCCAGCAGGGTCCAGCTGATCCGGTTCAGGGTGTCTTCAGCGCTGCGGGCACTGCTGAACATCGAGCCGCCGCTACTGGCCAGCCCTCCCATGCCGTCGCCCTTGGGGCTGTGGAGCAAGACGCTGATGATCAGCAGGACGCCTGTGGAGATCCAGATCCAGGACAGAACGGAAGTGAGCATCCAGGCAGTTTATCGAACCGGCGCTCACACCTGCAGGGCCTGGTACAGCTGGGTCTGCTGGGCCTCGGGAGTGGGCTCCAGCCGAACATCGGCTGAATCGATCAAGGAACGGCCGGTCATCCGTGCGGGCTGGGGAAGATCGAGAATGTCGAGCAGGGTTGGGGCGATGTCAGCCAGCCCTCCGCCGCTGCGCAGGCTGGCATGGGCTCCGTGGCCAGGCAGCTTGCGCTTCTCCCCTTCCACAAGAATCACCGGTACGGGGTTGGTGGTGTGGGCTGTCCAGGGCCTGCCATCGCTGCTGCGCATCATTTCGGCGTTGCCATGGTCGGCGGTGATCAGCAACGTTCCGCCTTTGCGGTTCGTGGCCTCAACCAGTTGTCCGATGCAGCGGTCGACGGTGCTGATGGCGGTCTTGGTGGCCTCGATCATGCCGGTATGGCCAACCATGTCGGGGTTGGCGTAGTTGATCACGATCAGGGAATAGATGCCTTTGTTGATCGAGGCGATGCAGGATTCTGTGAGAGCGTCAGCCGACATCTCCGGTGACTGGTCGTAGGTGGCGACCCGTGGAGAAGGAACAAGATGCCTGTCTTCACCAGGAAAAGGCTGCTCGATTCCTCCGTTCATGAAATAGGTGACGTGGGGATATTTCTCGGTTTCGGCCGTGCGCAACTGGAGCAGGCCATGCTCAGACACCACCTGGCCAAGCAGGCCATCGAGTGATTCAGGCGGGAAGGCCACCTCCACCGGCAAGCCCGCCTCGTACTGGGTGAAGGTGACCAGCCGAAGGCGAGGCAGCTGCTGGCGGACAAAGCCATCGAAGCGTTCGAGGGCCAGGGATCGCAGCAGCTGACGCGCCCGATCCGGCCGGAAATTAAAGCAGATCAGCCCATCTCCATCGCCCAGCTCCCCTGTGTCCAGGCGCAGAGGTTCAATGAATTCATCGTTGATGCCTGCTGCATAGGCTGCTTCGACAGCCTGCTGGGCCGTCAGGCCAGCGATCGGTGCCGATTCGGTGAGCAGCCGGAAGGCCTTCTCGGTGCGATCCCAGCGGTTGTCCCGATCCATGGCCCAGTAGCGGCCGCAGAGGGTGCTGATCCGGCCGACGCCGACCGATGCGATCTGGGCGTCGATCTGGTCGAGGAAGGGAAGGGCGGACTGGGGTGGGGTGTCACGGCCGTCGGTGATCGCGTGGATGAAGACCTCCTTGAGGCCCCTGTCGGCCGCCCACTGCAACAGGCTGCCGAGATGGTCGATGTGGCTGTGAACTCCGCCATTGGAGCAGAGGCCGAGCAGATGCAGGCTGCCTCCCGTTGCGAGCAGATGGTCGGCGAGATCGTTGAGGGCTGGATTCTCCGCCAGGCTGCCATCGGTGGCGGCTTTGCTGATCCGCACCAGTTCCTGGCGGATGATCCGGCCAGAGCCAATCGTGAGATGGCCCACCTCTGAATTGCCCATCTGACCGTCAGGCAATCCGACGTCGCCCCCGCTGGCCTGAATCAAGGCATGGGGGTACACCTGCCACAGCGCGTCCATCACCGGGGTGGAGGCTTCCGTGATGGCGTTCGTCCCTGAGGATTCGCCGTAACCCCAGCCATCGAGAATGGCCAGAACCACGGGGGAAACCGGCGCTTTACCGCCAGCAGAAGCGGAGGCACCGACGTCAGGGGAAGGGTTGGCGTTGGGGCCGGTCGGCATGGAAGTAACAGTGTCACCCCGGCGAATGAAGCGGCGCAGGATAAATGTGGAATCAAGTTAACCCCGTCCTGCTGGCGTTCCCGCTGCCGCTGCTCGGCCGGGTCAGCTTTTGGTCACATCTTTGCCGTCCGGCAGCCTTCCTAGGCTGGTTCACCACTCGCGAACGCCATGCCATCGCCGCATCAGGCCGGGCGACTCGAAATCCTCTCCGCCCAGGACCTGAGCCGCACCCTGAACCGTCTCGCGTCCCAGGTGCTGGAGAGTGTTGTCGACAGCAGGCAGCTGCTCCTGCTGGGAATCCCCACCCGCGGCGTTGCCCTCGCCACGGTGCTGGCCCAGCAGCTCGAAGCCGATTCAGGCCACCCGATTGATCGGGGCAGCCTCGACCCCACCTTCCATCGTGATGATCTCGACCGGGTGGGAACCAGGCTGGTCGAGGCAACCCGGTTGCCGGTCGGGATCGAAGGACGTCAGGTGGTGCTGGTCGATGACGTGATCTTCACGGGCCGAACGGTGCGGGCGGCGATGGAAGCGCTGCTGACCTGGGGACGCCCCGCGGCGGTGCGCCTGCTGGTGATGGTCGATCGAGGTCACAGGGAGCTGCCGATCCAGCCGGACTTCTGCGGGCGGGTCGTGCCCACCAGCCGTCTGGAGAGCATTCAGCTCTGCCTGGCAGACATCGACGGGGTGGAGGGTGTCTTCCTGCTGAAGGAATGACTCAGGCGGTGGGGACGATCGGTTCGAGCTCATCGGCCCGGAAATGGGCACGGAAGCGTCCGAACGCCACGATCACCGGCAGGGTTGGACTGATCGGCCGCCCTTTCCAGTCGTCGAGAATCTGGTGAACTTCGCCTTGCTGGCCCAGGAGATCGAAGGGCTGGCCACGATGTTCGGGGTGGGTGAACACAACGACGCTCTGACTGACCCTGACCTGTTCACCGGGCTGCATGGGGTTTCCTCAGGATCCGCCAATCCTGTCATGGGGTGTCCTCATCGCTGGCAACCCGTTTCGGGACCTGCTTCCACCACCTTGCCCCCCAGCTGTCGGCAGGCCGTGGTGAAGGCGGTCCAGTCGTCGAGTCCGAGGACGATGTTGCGTTGAACGGCGCCATCGAGATCGGCCATCGGCACGTTGCTCAACCGGTTGTCACCATGGCTGTGGTGCTCCTGTTCCTTGGCCTTGAGGCCGGCTATCTCGTTCTCAACCTGGCGCTGCAGGCCGGCTGACTGGCTTTTCCACCATGGGTGGTCGATGCGGTTCAGGGCTTCAAGGGCTTCCCACCAGCGCTTCTGGCTGATCAGGCCGCGGGCCCGCTCCTGCTGCAGCCGGTTGCGACTCCAGAGTTGCCTGAGATTGTCGCCGTAGGCATTGCCATCGGGATGCTGGTCTTCCCCCATCGGCTTGAGCAGGGTGATGGCCCCCTCCAGATCTCCCGCTTCGAAGCGAGCCAGGGCTCTGGACTTGAGCTCCTGCTGCCAGGACTGAAGGCGTTTTCTGTCGGCGACCGTGCCGGCGGGAGAGTTGCTGAGCAGGAGTTGCAGCTTGAGGGCCTCTGCCCATTTTTCAGCCTGCCAGAGGGTTTCGGCCTGGTGGCGCCGGCAGCGGCCCTGCTCCCTCGGCGCCCGCCCGCTCATCCAGCGCAGGGCGGCCAGCTGTTCGCTGTAGCTCAGGCACGCCTCGTAGTTTCCGTCGGCCGCCGCCTGCTCCAGGCGTGAGGGAAGCTGCGCTTCCCACCAGTGGGCTGCACCAACGCCGGCGGCGACCAGACCCAATGTGACGGCCAACCAGAAGCGCGGCAGCCTGTGGCGACGGAGAGCCAAGGCGAGCGGGATGCGAAATCAACTTTTCCCATGCAAGCACCCCCCGCTATGAACGTCCTGGCTGGGATCTAGCGGACGGGTCCAAGGGCGATCGGTTCGCTGCAGCGACCACTGATCAGATCCTCGCTGCCCATGGTCAGCTGGGCCTGATCATTGACCCGGAAGCACAGCTTCAGCCGGTCCACGCCGCGGGCTCCGGGGGGATCAAGGTCGATAGCCGCCGGCTGCCGGTCCCAGGGCTCCACGCGCCTCTCGCCGGCGGGAGGCGCGATCAGGGCTGGCAGGCCATCGCGAAAGACCACCTCGGCACGCCGCTCATCCAATGGCTCACCCAGCACCAGATCCAGCTGGCGCTGACCATCGCTGCTGCAGGCCAGGATCAGCTCCAGGGGATTTCCGGTGGGCCAGCTCTGGCCTGGGAGGAAGAGGGGATGCCAGCGGTGCCCGTCGCTGCGGAGGTCCCAGCGGCGCAGCGACACTCCCCGGCTGAGCACATCCTTGATCTGAACGCCAGGTGTCAGGGCAAGAGCCCCCACCGCGACCGCCTCGATCGGCCGCTGGTCGAGAATCGGGATGTCGGGGCAGCGCTCGCGCAGCCACTGGCGGATCAGCGGCATGCGGCTGGTGCCTCCCACCGGGAGCACGGCATCGATCTTCGAGAGGTTCAGCCCCTCCGATCTGGCCCCGGCCAGCACGCGCTCCAGCAGCTCGTCGAGCAGTTCGAGCAACCCATGCCGCTTGAGCAGGTCTTCCAGTTCCCGGCGGCTCAGCCTCAGTTCCCGGCTGGCCTGGCCGGGGGGGCACCAGACCGCCCTGGCCTCCTGCTCGGTGCTCAGCGTGCACTTGAGCTGCTCCACAGCGTCCAGCAGAGCCCCAGTCGGTGGCGTGTCCGCGAGGGCGGCGGCGATCCAATGGTCCAGGTCCCTGCCGCCGAGAGCCAGTCCTGCCTTGCCCAGCACCCGCGCACAGCGAAGCGCCTGACGGCTGCCGCGCAGATCGCGGCCGGCAAAGCGAAGCAGCTGGGCGATCGGTGCGGCCCGACCCTCTCCGCCCTCCAGGGCCACCAGCGAAAGATCGATCGTGCCGCCACCGAGATCCACCACCAGCACCCGGCTGCCGGGGGGCAGGCCGGCTCCGATCGCTGCGGCGGTGGGTTCATCCACCAGGGCCAGCTCCGCCACGGCAAGGCTCTGGCTGGCCTGCTCCAACCACTGGCGGTAGCCCCGATAGCTGTCGATCGGCGCTGTGAGCACCAGCCGCGAGGGGGCCAGTTCGGCGGGGAGGTGGCGCCAGATGCGCTCCAGCAGGAGGGCGCCGGCCTGCTCCGGGCTCAGCAGGGACTCCCGCCTGAAGCCCGTGGAGTCGGGAGAGCCGATCCAGCGTTTGAAATTGCGGCAGAGCTGGGGACTTTCACTCCAGGCCAGGCCTGCCTCCTGCACCTGGCGACCGAGTAGGGGCTGCTCGGAGGCGCTGCTGGCGACCCAGACCAGGCTGGGGATCACGCCCGCCTGGAGGCCGTTGAACGGGGCGACCGTGACCATCTCGACCGCTCCTCCGTCGGCCGCCTGAAAGGCCACCACGGTGTTGCTGCTGCCGAGGTCGATAGCCAGGGTCCCATCAATCACGGCGGGGCTGGAACGGCGAGGCTGCCACGGTGAGCTGAGCGTCCGGCGGAGCTCAAGCTTGCCGGATCAGGGCCACGGCCGGGGGGCTGGCGGGCTGCTGGACTAAGATTCTCAGAGTTGGGATTCTGATTTGTATACCAGTGCGGTGGTCAATCCCAAGGAACTGGCCCATCGGGCCGAGAGCCTGATCCGTGAGTCCAGCAACCGCTATCTCACCACTGTGAAAATCGCCTTCCGGGCCAAGCAGCGTCGCTTTGATGATTTCGATGGCCTGCTTGAGGATGCGATGGTCAAGCCCGTTCAGCGAGCGATCGTCGAGCTCAGCGACGAACAGGACCAGCCCGATCTTCTTCCTGGCTGACCACGGCCCGCGGTGAATCCGGGAGCGTGGTCCAGGGAAGGCGACGGATGGCGCCTGGCCTGGGAGCCGGCCCGTCAGCCTTTTTCCGTTCTGATCGGCGGAGTCGGCTGGGCGGCGGAACTCACCACGGCTGAAGCACTTGCGTTGCGGCAAGCGATCCGTGATCTGGTGAAGCAATGGGGCGAGCTCACCGACCAGCTGCTCGACGAAGAGCTGATCAGCCTTGAACTGGAGCGGCAACCCTGGTGGGTGGGTCTTGAGGGGGATCGAACCACCTGGGCCCTGCACTTCGTGCTCAGCACCGGTCCCTCCCAGCGGGGGATCGAGGGCAGCTGGACGCTGGCGGCCGGCGCCCACGGCCTGCGGGCCATGGAGCAGTTGCCGCTCTGAGCTTCCACCGCGCTGGCCAGCTTCGGCGGCGGATGAGACTGGTTGCTCGAATCGGCAGCGATCAGCACTGCTGATCGGCTGGCCCTTCCCCGGCCCTGACCGGCTTCAGCCCGGTTTTTGCACAGCTTTTCCACAGCTTCAGGGGCTCGACCCTTCTCCACGCTTCCTGCCTGTGGAGAAGCTCCCGCCGAAGGGCTCTCCCCTTGACAAAGGCGGTGAATCGATTCAATCAGGAGCGCCTTCTGGCCTGCTCGCGCCACAGCTCCCTCGTGGGGGAAGTCTCAGGCTGGGATGGCCGCTCCCCGCCCACTGCCGCCGGATTTGACGAGACCGCGGCGATGTGGAGAACTGGTGTCTCAGCGAACCCCCCCCGAATGGATGCAGCTCCGGCCCTGCCTGTCCCAGTCCAGTTGTCTGCCCCGGCCCAGCCGCTGGCCGTCAGCTCCGTCCCCCAGCCGTCCCCCAGCTCCGACCAGGGCGACCTGGGGGTGGTGAGCCTGCGGGCCGACGTGCCGGAAGCCCTGCTGGGATCGATGCGCCGCTTCATCGAAGCCCATCCGAACTGGGATCAGTACAGGCTGTTTCAGGCGGCCCTGGCAGGCTTTCTTGTCCAGAACGGAGTGCAGAGCCGGGCTGTGACCCGCTGCTATGTGGCGAACATGTTCCTGCGTTAGGAGCATCGAGCTGGAGCAGGCCTGGCCGGATCAGGCATGGCCGGATCAGGCCGCCAGCAGTTCAAGCAGCCGGTGGGCCGTGGGCTCCGGCACCGGCAGGATCGAGAGCCGGTTGCCCTTGCGCACCACCGGGAGCTGATCAGCAGTGAACGACTGTCGCAGGGTGTCGAGGCTGAGCAGCTGCGGAAACCTTCGTCCGAACCGAAGCCGCGCGCAGTCCCAGCGAGGAGCCTCGCGCCGGGCGGCAGGGTCGAAGTACTTGGAGCCTGGATCGAACTGGCTGGGGTCGATGAGCCCGGTTTCGATCACCTCCATCAGCCCGACGATGCCGGGCGGCTTGGTGTTGGAGTGATAGAAGAAGGCCTGGTCGCCGATCTGCATGGCCCGCATGAAGTTGCGCGCCTGGTAATTGCGAATGCCATCCCAGAGGGTGGTGGTTTCAGCTTCCAGATGGTCGATGCCGTAGACATCCGGCTCGCTCTTCATCAACCAGTAGGCCAAGGCCGGACCAGGCCAACGCCTGCTGATCCTATCGGGGTGGTCAGGCTTCGAGGGCAGAAACCAGAGCACGGAAATGCTCCCCGCGGGCCTCGAAATCGCTGTACTGATCAAAGCTGGCACAGGCCGGTGAGAGCAGCACTGCCGAAGCCCCATGCCGCTCGGCCAGCGCCCTGGCCAGGGGCAGTGCGTCGTCGAGTCCTGGACGCAGCGCCATCTCCCCGCCATAGCCGTGGCTGGCGAGCAGCTGGGCAAAGGGTTCGGCTGCCGCTCCATAAAGCACCACGGCTGGGGCATGGCGGCTGAGTTGGCTCACCCAGCCCGTGGCATCGCCCTGCTTCGCTTCGCCGCCGGCCAGCACCACCACGGGTTCGGCCAGGGCCCTGACCGCTACCGCGGCAGCATCGAAGTTGGTGGCCTTGCTGTCGTTGTAGTAGGCGATGCCATCCCATTTTCGGATCAGTTCCAGGCGGTGGGGCACACCGTGAAAGGAGCGGAAGGCCTGCTCCAGCTGCGCGGCTTCGAGCCCCAGCTCCAGTCCGACGGCAGCGGCGAGCAACATGTTCTGGCGATTGTGGGCCCCGGGCATGGCCAGGGCATCGGCGGGAAACAGCGGGCCTGCGCAGGTTGTGACCTGGCCGGCCTCGATCCAGAGCTGGGGATCGATCGGCCTGGCCCCCGCTGGGCGTGGCCCCGCCGTGACCCACCGGACGGTGCTGGCATCGCCCCAGCTGGCGGCTCGCTCGGCCAGATCGGGATCATCGCCGTTGAGCAGACGCAGCTTTGAGCGCTCCAGCAGGGAGTGTTTGATGGCTCGGTAGGCCTCGAGGCTGCCGTGACGTTCCAGGTGGTCGGGGGTGAGGGTGGTCCAGACGCCGATGCGCGGACGAATCGCGGCGGCGGCCTCGATCTGGTAGCTGCTCAGTTCCACCACCAGCCAGTCGGGCAATGGCAGGCCCTGGGCGCGCCGCTGCAGGGCCAGTTCGGCGGCGGAGAGGCCGACGTTGCCGCACATCGGTGCATCGAAGCCGGCGCTCTCCAGCAGATGGCTGATCAGGTGGGTGACGGTGGTCTTGCCGTTGGTGCCGGTGATGCCGATCCAGGGAACCGAACCCAGGGCCTCCCAGGCCACGGCCATCTCGCCAATCACCTCAATCCCGTCCTGGCGCAGTGTTGTCAGCGTGGGGTGATCCCAGCGGATCCCCGGGCTGACGATCACCTTGACCGCCCGTCCTCCCTGCCAGTGGAACTGTTCGATCGCCAGGGGCGCGTTCAATCGCACCTCAATCCCTTCGGCTTCCAGCGCAGCTGCCAGCACCTGCTGCTCACTGCCCCCCTTGGATTCGATCAGGCGCACCTGCTCACCGGCCGCAGCCAGCAGACGGGCGGCGCCGATGCCGGAGCGTCCAAGGCCAATCACGACGGTGAAAGGTAGATCCGCCGAGGGCATTGCTTGGGTTGGTGTACTAAGAACTATGGGCGATACTGGAATCGAACCAGTGACTCCTACCGTGTCAAGGTAGTGCTCTACCTCTGAGCTAATCGCCCGGGTGATCGGGCCGGCACCCAGGATTGAAACCTAGCAGCCAGCCTTTCCCGATTCATTCGGCAGCGCAACATGACGGCGCATTACGCCAGCGCGATATGGCAGCGCGATACGCCAGCGCGATTCGGATGGGGCTTCCCAGGAGTGCTCTTCAATGCCTGCTCAGGGTCAGGCGCCAGCGGGAGCGCTTGGTGGCCTCCACCTCCAGCACGGTGAGCTCGCCGCGATTGTCGAGTTGAACCCTGTCGCCAACGGAGAGATCGCGGCTTGGGCTGCTGATCACCCGCCAGTTGACCCGCACCAGCCCCTGGCGGATCCAGCCGGCCATGCGGCTGCGGGACACGCCGAATCCGGCCGATGCCACCGCATCCAGCCGCAGGGAGGCTTCCACCGTCTGCAACTGGCGGGGGAGGGGACGCGCCGGTGGCAGAAGGTCGTGCAGGGGGATGGCTTCGAGCTCCACCGGCACTGTGCGGACCTGGGCCTGATGGCCGTGCCACCGGTCGGCCAGCTGTTGCGTGATCACCAGCTGGGCGCCCCGATCGCCGCGCACCCAGAGGTCACCGAGATCCGCTTCGCTGGCGCCGGCGGCCTGCAGGCCAAGGCGAAAATCGGCTGGTGTGGCGGGGTCGAACAGAAAGTTGCCGCTCACCTGCAGGCCCCTGAGGGGATGGTCTTCAAAAGCGCCTGTGGTGCTGGGCAGATCCACGCGTTGCAGCCGCAGGCGACAGCGCTCGGCCTGGGGATAACCGCCATCGGCAGCCAGTTCCAGTTCGCTCAGCGCCGCCAGTCTGGCGTTCCCTTCCTCAAGCACGGCGGCCGGAAGAAAGTCGCTCCAGACCGGTTCCCAGGTTTTCAGGGCCTGCTCAGCCAGCAGGATCAGCTGGCTGAGGGCGCCTGGATCACGGCTGCCGAGCAGCAGGGCTTCGCGGGGAAGACGTGATCCGGAATCAGGAGTGCTCACCAGTTGGTCATCCCGGGGCGGACAATCAGCTTTCGGCAAGGCGCACCACCGCCCTGGGCCTGGACTGTTGAATCAGGTTCCAGGGGATGTCGGTGCCGGCGGCTGCGTCCAGCAGCAGCAGCCAGTTGCCTTCCTCGATCCGGTTGCGCAGGCTGCGGATCCGGTCGTCGGCCTCGGAGCTCACGCTGGCGGCGGCGGCATAGCTGCCCATCCAGCCGGAACCCATCCCCAGCAGGCCGCCGATCAGGGGTTCGCCGTAGGTGCCAGCGAAGGCGAAGGTGTCCAGGTTGGTGATCAGGCTGAACATCAGGCCGGCAAAAAAGCCGAAGGGCATCAGCCAACGCACCATGCTCCGCTGGCGCCTCTGGCGGGCAATCCCCGGGTTGAGCTGTTCCACCGATTCCATGGCCGTTTCGCCGGCACCGATCGCCACCAGGGCGGTCGGTGCCGGATCGAGCTGGCTGAGCCGATCGCGCAGCCCGTGAAGCTTGTCGCGATCCTCCAGCACCATCACCACACACAAACCCAAGACAGAACGCCGCAATCGATCCGATTCTCCTCGTTGCCGCGAGGGAGCGTGGCGAACTGCTCACTACACTTCACCGGCGGCCATCGCTTGAGCCCTTCAGGCTCCTGCCTATCTCATCCCCGGATATGACAAAGGTTCTGGTTTCCGATCCGATTGATCAGACGGGGATCGACATCCTCTCCCAGGTGGCTCAGGTGGATGTGCGCACCGGCCTTTCTGCTGAGCAGCTCATCGAGATCATCGGCGACTACGAGGCCCTGATGATTCGCTCAGGCACCCAGGTGACAGCAGCCTTGATCGAGGCGGCCCCACGGTTGAAGATCATCGGCCGGGCCGGGGTCGGGGTCGACAACGTCGATGTGTCCGCCGCCACCCAGCGTGGCGTTCTGGTGGTCAACTCGCCGGAGGGGAACACGATCGCCGCCGCGGAGCACGCTCTGGCGATGATGCTGGCCCTCTCCCGCCACGTGCCCCAGGCGCACCAGAGCACGATGGCCGGTGGCTGGGATCGCAAGAAATACGTCGGCAACGAGCTTTACCACAAGAAACTCGGGGTTGTTGGCCTCGGCAAGATCGGCTCCCACGTGGCCCGGGTCGCCAAGGCGATGGGCATGGACGTGCTCGCCTACGACCCTTTCATCTCGACGGAACGCGCCCAGCAGCTGCAGGTGCGGCTGCTGGCGATCAAGCCCCTGTTCGCCGAGGCTGATTTCATCAGCCTCCACCTGCCCCGCACCGCCGAAACCGAAAATCTGGTGAACGCGGAGCTGCTCCAGTCGATGAAGCCGACGGCGCGCCTGGTGAACTGTGCCCGGGGCGGCATCGTCGATGAGCAGGCCCTGGCCGATGCACTCAACGCCGGCACGATCGCCGGCGCCGCCCTCGATGTGTATGCCCAGGAGCCCCTGGAGGCGAACTCCCCCCTGCGCGGGGTCAAGGAGCGTCTGATCCTCACGCCACACCTCGGCGCTTCCACGGCCGAAGCCCAGGAGAACGTTTCGATCGATGTGGCCGAGCAGATCCGTGATGTGTTGCTGGGTCTGCCGGCCCGCAGCGCCGTGAACATCCCCGGACTCACTCCCGAGGTGATGGAGAGGCTCCGGCCCCACCTCCAGCTGGCCGAAACCCTCGGATTGCTGCTCAGTCAGATGGCTGGTGGCTCGTTGCAGGAGCTGGAAGTGAGGCTCCAGGGCGAGTTCGCCAACCATCCCTCCCAGCCGCTTGTCGTGGCCGCCCTCAAGGGTCTGCTCTCTGCCGCTCTCGGGGAGCGGATCAACTATGTGAACGCTTCCCTGGAGGCGAAGAGCCGCGGCATCCACGTCCTGCAGGTGAAAGACGATGCCAGCCGTGATTTCGCCGGTGGATCGCTGCAGCTCACCTCGCGGGGATCCCATGGCAGCCACAGCGTCACCGGTGCGGTGTTCGCTGAGGGTGAGCTGCGCATCACCACGATCGATGAATTCCCCGTCAACGTGGCGCCCAGCCGCCACATGCTCTTCACCCGCCACCGCGACATGCCCGGGATCATCGGCCAGCTGGGCTCCCTGCTTGGCGAACACAACGTCAACATCGCCTCGATGCAGGTCGGTCGCCGGATCGTGCGGGGGGACGCGGTGATGGTGCTCAGCCTCGACGACCCGATTCCCCCCAGCCTGCTGGCCCACATCCACACGATCAACGGCATCCAGGAAGCTCACCCCGTCACCCTCTGAATGGCAGGCCCGCCGCCGCAGGGGAGTGTGCCGGCCACCAGCCCGCTCTGGTGGCGGCTGGAGCTGGCCGTGCCAGCCGAACTGGAGGAATCGCTGCTCTGGAAGCTGGGAGCCCTCGGTGTTCCGAGGCTGGCCCTGCAGCATGCCCCCCTCACGCCGCGGTGCCCCCGCCTGGTGGCCTGGTTGCCGGCCGCCGACTGGCCCCTGCAGGAGCGCCAGCGGCTGGGGGCGGCGCTGGCAGGGCTGGGGGAGCCCTTCGGCCTAGTCCTGCCTCCGCTGGAGTGGCACGAGCAACACGACGAAGACTGGAGTTCGAGCTGGAAACGGCATTGGCAGCCCGATCCGGTCGGGCGGCGGTTGCTGATCCTGCCGGCCTGGCTTGAGCCTCCCGCTGAGCTGCGCGACCGGCTGGTGATCCGCCTCGATCCCGGCAGCGCCTTCGGCACCGGCAGCCATCCCACGACGCGCCTCTGCCTCGAAGCGATCGAGACGCTGGATCTCAGCCGGCAGCGGGTCGCCGACCTGGGCTGCGGCAGCGGCATCCTGGCGCTTGCCGCCCTCCGGCTTGGAGCCACCTCTGCCGCCGCCGTGGACACCGACAGCCTGGCTGTTCGCGCCACCGGGGAGAACGCCAGCCTGAATGGGATCGGTGTGGGTGCAGCAGAGCCGCTGCAGGTGGCTCTGGGGTCGGTGGAGGAGCTGGCGACCCTGCTCGCCGGGGAACCCGCCGACGTTCTGCTCTGCAACATCCTGGCGCCGGTGATCGAGGCACTGGCACCCCGGTTCCGATCCGTGCTCTCGTCCCGGGGGGTGGGCCTGCTCAGCGGGCTGCTGGTGGATCAGCAGCCCGGCCTTGACAAGGCCTTGGCCGCCGCCGGCTGGCGATCGAGGCTGCTCGCTGAGCAGGGTGGCTGGGGCCTGCTCGAGATCCGCCAGGGAACGGCTGTCGCATAAATCACGCTTATCTGTGCCCAGCCTTTGATTGGGCTTCTGATGATCCGCCGCCGGGAGCACCGGCATGGCCCTGGTCCGATGTAGGAAGGAGCGGTCCTACAGGCCCGGATTGTCCAGGCGCCTGTGAGCTCCAATCCCTTCCATGGCTTCCTACAAGGTCACCCTCATCAACGAGAGCGAGGGCCTCAACAAGACCATCGAGGTTCCTGACGATCAGTACATCCTTGATGCGGCTGAAGAGCAGGGAATCGATCTTCCCTATTCCTGCCGTGCCGGTGCCTGCTCCACCTGCGCCGGTAAACTCACTTCTGGAACTGTTGATCAGTCCGATCAGAGCTTCCTCGACGACGACCAGATCGAAGCCGGTTTCGTGCTCACCTGCGTGGCTTACCCCACCTCCGACGTGACCATCACCACCCACGCCGAAGAAGAGCTTTACTGAGCTTCCGGACCCTTTGAACCCCTGAACCAGGACGGAAGCCCACGGCTCTGCTCCTGGTTTTATTTTTGTTTTCCAGATCCCTTTCCGCCACCCGATCGGGTGGCTTTTTCATGGCCCTGCAGGTCGATGCCCTTCTGGAGCCCGGCAGCGAGCATCCCAGCCTGGGTGGGCAGTACAGCTATCGCATCCTGGGGCCCTGTTGCCGGTTGTTCGACCGCGAAGAGTTGCCCTGGCCCTGCTGCAGGCTGGCCTGGCGCACCAAGGAGCCGAGCTGGCGACGGATCGGTCGGCGTTTGGTCGCGGACCTCGCTTCTCGCCGCTGCCCGTCCTACGCCGTGGAAATTCTTCAGCCGGGATCAAGGCCAACCCGAACGGTGGTCACGCTGTTCCCCCAGCGGTTGAACCCCCCGTTGCAGGAATGGTGGTACAGCAAGCAACCAGCTTCGCTGAATCCCTGCAACATCAGGCCACCGCTGGCTTGACTCAGAAGGAGATCTTTGTTCAGAAGTACACGTTTCTTCAGAAGTAAATCTTCTTCAGAAGTAGACTTTGCCGCCGCCCCACTGGATTCCACTGACTTTCGGTGCCACCAGGATGTAGCCGGCGATCAGGCGGAGATCATTCTCACTGAGGTCGCGCATCTTCACGAACACATCGCTGCTGCGCAGGCTTGGATGGATGTCGGAGATGCTGAATTCCCCGTCATAGGACGTCGGATCCTTCATGTAATCCACCAGGGCATCCACGGAATCCCTGGGTGGGGTTGCCAGGGCGAGGGTTTCGAGGTCGAGTCCAACGTTGTAGTTGGTCTTGGTGACCCCACCGGCGTGACAGGTGCCGCAGCTTTCGTTGAAGATCTTGCGCCCCGACTTGATCTCCGCCTCACTGAAGCTGACGGTCGTTCCATCGGGTGAGCCGGCCACCGTGAGGGTCTCGGTGTCCCATTGCGCCGCCTGAACAGCCAGGGTCGGCAGAGCCAGGCAGGTGAGCAGCGCCAGGGATAGAACCAGCAGGGTTCGGCTGAGGGTCCGAAGGCAGGAGAAGAGGAGGGAGACCATGGAGGGATCCGGCGAACTGGCGGTGGGCACCGCGCCTCAGACCTTGTATCACGGGCGGATGGCCGTCCGGGCGGGAATCAAGAACTGTTGCAGGCTCGCCTTCCCTCCGGCCTGGCTCAGGGGTCCGAAGGGCTGACATCCAGGCTGAGGAAATCCCTGGCCACCAGGGTGTTGGCAAAGATCGAGCGGGCCTCGGCGAGCAGATCGTCGGGGGTGAAGGCATTGCCTTGCACGTAGCGCGGGCTGAGGTGGGTGAGCACGAGCTGCTTCACCCCGGCCAGGGCCGCCGTCTGGGCGGCCATGGTGCTGGTGGAATGCTGACGCTGGATGGCCATGGCCGCTTCCCCATGGGCGAAGGTGGATTCATGGATGAGCAGGTCGGCCCCTCGGGCCAGCTCGACCGCCGCTTCGCAGAACACCGTGTCGGTGCAGTACACGACGCTGCAACCGGGGCGGACGGGTCCGCAGAGGGCTTCGCCGCGGATGATCCGGCCGTCGGCGAGGGTCACGCTGCGACCGGCCTTGAGCTCGGCATAGATCGGGCCGGGCTGGATGCCCAGTTCGCGGGCCTTGTCCACATCGAAATGGCCGGGTCGGGGTTTCTGCTCCACCCGGTAGGCGTAGGCGGGGATGCGATGGGTGAGCGGAGCGCAACGCACCAGCAGGTCGTCGTCGTCGAGCAGGACCAGGCCTTTGAGAGCCGCCTCACCCACGGGATGGGTGCGCAGCGGATAGCCGATCCGGGTGGAGGAGGTGCGCAGAGCCCCCTCCAGGTACTCCGGCAGAGGGTCGGGGCCGTAGAGGTCGATGCCACTGCTGCAGCTGCCGGCCATGCCGAGGCTCGCCAGCAATCCCGGCAGCCCGAACACGTGGTCACCATGCATGTGGGTCACGAAGATGCGGCGAAGCTGCGAGACCCGCAACGCACTGCGCAGGAATTGGTGCTGGGTGCCTTCGCCACAGTCGAACAGCCAGATCTCAGCGCGCTGGGGCAGCCTCAGGGCCACGGCCGATACGTTCCGGGCCCTGGTGGGAACCCCCGAACTGGTGCCAAGAAAGGTGACCTGCACACCGCCCGCTTCTTTTCGGCATGCTGCCACGCCCCCCCTGCCCGGTGCTGCTGCTCTCCGGTGGGGGGGGGGTGGCGGTCGTCAGCGGCACTGGGCACAATTGTTTCGCTTTCGGCGTGCTCCGACGCCCTTCCGTGACTGATCCCTTGCCCTTCTCCGCACCGCTGGCACTGCCCTCCCGTCGCACCCTGAAGCGGCTGATCGGGGTTTTGGGCGGAACCCTGGCCTTCCCCCTGCTGCTCTCCGCATCCCCTGCCCGGCTGGCCGATGCGCAGGCGGCGAAGGCTGGAACCAGTCCGGAGCTGCGGGTGCTGCTGCTGGAATCAGCCGGCTTCCGCATTGCCGGAGATGGCGGGGCGCGGCTGGTGGATGGCACCGGCAAGGAGCTGCTCCGCCTGCCGCCAGGCGGCATGGTGGCCATCAGGTCCTCCGCTGGAAGGGTTGTCGTCGACAGCGCAAGCGAAGGACAGGCACCGCTGCTGGCCCAGCCCCTTGCCGTGGGCGAGCTGTGGCTGGTGCCCATCGCCCACGGATCCGCTGCAGCGACCTTCCAGCTCCAGCAGCGGAGATATCACGGTCGCCTCCTGGTTCGCCCCGCCAACGACCTGCTGCGCGCCATCAATGTGATCGGGGTCGAAACGTACCTCCCCAGCGTCGTCGGCAGCGAGATGCCCGCCAGCTGGCCTCTGGAAGCCCTGCGGGCCCAGGCGGTGGCGGCACGCACCTATGCCCTTCGCCAGCGCAATCCCGAGGCTCCCTTCGATCTCAAAGCCACCGTCAGCAGCCAGGTGTACAAGGGGTTGGAGGCAGAAACCGCTTCCACCCGCCAGGCGACAACCACAACCCGCGGCCTGGTGTTGATGTACGGCAACAGTCTGATCAACGCCGTCTTTCACAGCAGCGGCGGCGGCGTCACCGAGAACAGCGGCGACCTCTGGACCCGGCAGCTCCCCTATCTGGTCAGTGTCCGCGACTTCGATGAGACCGGTCCGGTGAGCCAATGGAAGAAAGACCTGGCACCCGAGTTCCTCGCCGAGGCGTTCGCCGAGATCGGCGGGGTGAATCGGATTGATGTGATCGCCAGCACCGCCAGTGGTCGGGTGCGCCAGGCCAGGGTGATCGGGCCCTCCGGTGCCCTGGTGCTCAGTGGAGCCCAGCTGCGCAGTCGGCTGGGCCTGAGAAGCACCATGGTCCGCTTTGAGGCGGCCCCCTTCCGCTTCGAAAGCCGTGGGGAGCCAGGCCTCTCCCTGGCAGGGGATGCCCAGCCAGGCGGACCGGTTCGCTTCAGCACTCCCCTCGGTGGCCTGCTCGGCCCACCGCCGCCCCCTGGCTTCCAGCTGCCTCAGCAGCCGATCGGGTTGGTGGCGATCGGCCGTGGCTTTGGCCATGGCGTCGGGATGAGCCAGTGGGGCGCCTTCGCGCTGGCCCAGCGTGGCGAGCGGTTCGATCAAATCCTCCGGCACTACTACCGCGGTGCCGAACTGCGTCCGTTTCAGGAAGCGGTCCCGGGCCCCCTTGCCGCCGAGTCAGGCGCTGAGCCAGGCTCAGCGCCATGGATGTCAGGAACCTTCACGGCTCGGTATCGCCCCTGAGCGCCCGCGAGCCGCTGGCTGAGGCCCTGCCCGGCTGGGCTGGCCGCATCGTTGTCGCCGAGGCGGCCGCCGAGCTCGGCGAACTGGTGGCGGCGGAGGTGGCCAAGGCCTTGCGAGCCGATCCGGATCTGGTCCTGGGTCTCGCCACCGGCCGCACGATGGAGCCGGTCCACGCCGGCCTGGTGCGTCGGCTGCAGGCACTGCCATCGGGGGAGCTGAACACGATCCGCGACCACTGGCGCAGTTTCAACCTCGACGAATACGTGGATCTGGCTCCGGGGGACCCCCGCTCCTTCGGCGCCACGATGCGCCGCCAGCTGGGTGATCCGCTCTCCATTCCCCCGGAGCGGCTGCAACTGCCCAGGGGGCTGAGCGCCGATCCCGCCGCGGAAGCCCTCCGTTACCGCGAGGCGATCGCCGCCGCCGGAGGCATCGGGCTGCAATTGCTTGGCCTGGGCCACAACGGCCATGTGGGCTTCAACGAACCCCCCTGTCTGGCCTCGGCGATGGGCCGCTGTGTGGAGCTCAGCCCCAGCACACGCCTGCAGAACGGCGGCTTGTTCGGCGGGGATCCCGCCGCCGTGCCCGCGCGGGCCATCACCCTGGGTCTGGCGGAGATCCTCCAGGCCAGGCGGATCCTGCTGGTAGTGAGTGGTTCCAGCAAGGCGCCGATCCTGAGCCGGCTGCTGCGGGAACCAGCGAACCCTGCGCTTCCGGCCAGCTGGCTGCAGACCCATCCGCACCTGCAGCTGTGGGTGGACCGGGCGGCGCTCGATGGCTAGCTGAGCGGCTCCTCCAGCAGGGTCTCGTCGGCTTCGAGGTTGGAGGTGACGCTGCGCACATCGTCGAGATCGTCCAGGGCGTCGAGCAGGCCCAGGCAGGTTCTGAGCTGATCGGCGGCTTCGAGCTGGCACTCCCTGCTGGCGATCCAGCGGTGTTCCCAGCCCGCCACGGCCCAGCCCTGGCGCCGCAGTCCGTCCTGCAGGGCTTCGAGCCCACTGAAGGCACAGATCACATCCGCGCCACTCTCGTCAAGCTCATATCCCAGGGCCTCCAGCTCGAGCAGGTCCTCCAGGAGGGTTTCCTCGGCCAGTGGCGTCTGCTCGATGCGCACCACCCCCCGTTGTTCGAACAGGTAGCCGACACAGCCGGTCTCGCCGAGGTTGCCGCCGTTTTTTCCAAACGCCAGGCGCAGATCGGCCGCAGTGCGGTTGCGGTTGTCCGTGAAGGCCTCCACCAGCACGGCCACCCCGCCGGGCCCATAGCCTTCGTAGCGAACGGCCTCGAAGCGATCGGCTTCGCCGGTCGCCAGGCCTGAGCCCTTGGCGATCGCCCGATCGATGTTGCCGTTCGGCATCCCGGCGGCCTTGGCTTTCTCGATCGCGGTGCGCAACTGGAAGTTGCCGGCCGGATCGGCGCCGCTGCGGGCCGCCACCGTGATTTCACGCCCCAGACGGGTGAAGACGACGCCACGTTTGGCATCAACGACCGCCTTCTGGCGCTTGATCTGGGACCACTTGCTGTGGCCGGCCATCGCAATCGGCTCCGGGGGAAGAACTCAACCGGCAGGATCGAACACCAGGCGGGGCTGAAGCCTTCCGTCCGGGGCCGATCGGGCCATACCAGCCAGATTGCCATCCGGGTCGACCACCACCACGGCCTGATCGAAGCCCAGATCCAGGTCGGTGTTCAGGCTGCGGCCACAGCGCCAGGCCGTCCAGTCGCTGGCTTCGAGCTGGTGCCGGGGCAGCCCGGCCAGGGCCAGCAGCGGATCCTGGAGGGGCGGCAACTCTCCGGCCTCCAGCAGCGCCAGGCTGACGCTGCCAGCCAGGTCGAAGCCAAGCGCTTCGGTGCGACGCAACTGAGCCAGGGCGCCACCGCAGCCGAGCTGATCGCCGAGATCCCGGGCCAGCGACCGGATGTAGGTGCCGGCACTGCAGTGCACCACCAGCTCGAGCTGCTGGCTTCCCTGATCCCAGTTGAGCAGATCCAGGCGGTGAATCGTCACGGCACGGCTTTCGAGCTCGACGACCTCTCCGCGGCGGACCCGGACATGGGCC
This sequence comes from Synechococcus sp. CS-1325, assembly GCA_025128135.1. Classification (GTDB taxonomy): domain Bacteria; phylum Cyanobacteriota; class Cyanobacteriia; order PCC-6307; family Cyanobiaceae; genus Regnicoccus. The sequence continues at coordinate 152,393 of JAHLYW010000046.1, read as the reverse complement.
CGTTCTCCGGCGACGTGGACGGCGGACACCTGGGGAGGGCGCTGCTGGATCGGTCCGCGGAAGTGTTCAAGGCAGCTGTCCAGCTGCTCGAAATCCAGGTTCGGGACCGCCCCTTTCTCCAGCACCGTGCCGCTGAGGTCGTCGGTGCTGGTGCGCAGGCCCAGTTGCACCAGGCCGTGATAGGTCTTGGCGCCGGGCAGGTAGGGCAGCAGACGGGTGGCGGGGCCGAGGGCGATCGGCAGCACCCCGGTCACGGCCGGATCGAGGGTGCCGCCATGGCCGACGCGCTTGAGGCCATAGCGCCGGCGCACCTTGGCCACACAGGCCTGGGAGGTGAGTCCCGCCGGCTTGTCGAGCACCAGAAATCCGCAGAGTTGGTCCAGGGCCGCAGCGGTGAGGAGGGACGAGAGAACTGTTGCATCCGGGCCCCGCCCCAGCAGGCTGGTGCCAGATCACCCGCCCCGTTGTGCCTTGACCCTGCAGAACCGCCGCGATCTGGCCTTCATGGTCCTGGCCGGACTCTTTCTCGGCACGATGGGCATGCTCAACATCCTGGGACTGACCCGTTTTCTCAGCCTCGGCTCCATCGGTGGTTGGCCGATCGTCGTGGCGGTCGGGGCGTTGCCCTACCCGGTCACATTTCTGTGCACCGACCTGATCAGCGAGATCTGGGGCGAGCAGAAGGCCAACCAGCTGGTCTGGGTGGGCCTGCTGCTCAATGGTTGGATCGTGCTGATCCTCTGGCTGGGGGGAGTGTTGCCGGGCCTCGATGGTTATGGCGGCGATGGGGGGATGCCCCTGGCCGACACAGGGGGACGCTTGCCGGTGTTCTTCGAGGTGCGGCGGCTGGCTTTTGGGGCGGTGGGCGCCTCGATGGCGGCATACCTTGCCGCTCAGTTCACCGATGTCCGCCTGTTTCATTTCTGGAAACGGTTCAGCGGCGGCAAGGCGCTCTGGTTGCGCAACAACGGCTCCACCATGGTCAGCCAGCTGGTGGACACCTCGGCGGTGGTGCTGATCAGCCATTACGCCGCCCACGTCTTGCCGGTGCGGCTGGAGGAGCCGGTTCTGCCCCAGCTCGGCTCATTCATCGCCAGCGGCTATCTATTCAAGTTCGTGGCCGCCCTGCTGGACACCATTCCCTTCTATCTGCTGGTCGCCTGGCTGCGTCGCTGGTTGGAAGTGCCCGGCGACGGCGTGGAGCTTGGGGTGCCTGAGCGGGAGGGGCAGAGCAGCTCGCCTTAACTTGAGGGATGTTGCCAGTGGCTGCCCCGTTGTGTCCGAGCTGATCCAGGCCGAACCCGCCAGCTCCGCCGTGGGTGCCACCACCATCGGAGTGGAGCGCTTTCTGCTCGATGGCTTTGCCCTCAGGGAGCAACTGGCTGCTTTTCTTGAGCTGGCTCCGGAGTTGTTGGAGCAGCGGCTGGCCGCCAGTTGCAGCGATCTGGCGGCTCTTCATCCTGGTGCGGTGGATTTCGATCCGCAGCGGGTCGGTGCGTTCTATGAGGAAACGGTCGGTACGGGACACCTCCTCGAGTTAGCGGCCTGGCACCTCGGCAGTGCGGACTACATCGCCGAAACCCTGCGTCTGCAGGCCCGTTTCGCCCGCGGGCAGGTGCTCGATTTCGGTGGTGGAATCGGTAGCCACGCCTTGGCTGCAGCCGCCCTGCCGGCGGTGGAGTGCGTCTGGTTCGTGGATCTCAATCCCCACAACCGCGCTTTTGTGACTCGGCGGGCCGAAGAGCTGGGGCTGAGCAGGCGGTTACGGGTTTGCCGGGACCTGGACGATCCGGCCTTGCCAGACCGGTTCCAGACGATCATCTGCCTTGACGTGCTGGAGCATCTGCCGGACCCGGCGGCTCAGTTGCTCGGATTCGCAGCACGCATGGAAACCGACGCCACAGCCCTGCTCAACTGGTATTTCTTCAAGGGGTTTCAGGGGGAGTATCCCTTCCATTTCGATGAACCGGCCCTGGTGGAGCGCTTTTTTCAGACACTCCAGGACCGGTATCTCGAGGTGTTCCACCCCTTTCTGATCACTGCCAGGGCCTATCGGCTCAGACAGGAACCGCCACATTGATGCGCTTGCGGTTGCGCAGGCTTCGCTTGATGCTCTCGAAGTTCACCACGCCATCCACCAGGGCGAACAGGGTGTCATCGGATCCACGACCGACATTCAGGCCGGGGAGCACCGAGGTGCCCCGCTGGCGGATCAGGATCGAGCCGGCACTGACGGTTTCGCCGCCGTAACGCTTCACGCCCAGGCGCTTGGAATTGGAATCCCGGCCGTTGCGGGTGGAGCCGGTGCCTTTCTTGTGGGCCATGGAATCAAACCTGAAAAGGGAGAGAGGAGAGCGGAAACAGACGTAAGGAGCAGGAGCCCTTGGGTTCAGCTGAGGGGCTGGCCGCCCACGGTGATCGACTCGACCATCACCCGGGTGAGTTCCTGGCGGTGGCCGTTTTTGCGGCGGGTTTTCTTCTTGGGGCGCATCTTGTACACGAGGATCTTGGGTCCGCGTCGATGGGCGATCACCTTGAGGGTGACGGTGGCTTCCGGCACGTGGGGAAGCCCCAGGCGGGTGCCACTGGAATCACGCACCAGGAGAATCTGATCCAGGGTGACGATGGCGTCGACCTCGGCATGGATCCGGTCAAGGTCGTAGTAACGGTTGGGCTGCAGCCAGAACTGCTGACCGGAAGCCTCGGCGATCGCGTAGGGACCCGGTGCGGCCGGGGATATGCCGTTGGCCAGAGTTCCGTTGGCCAGAGATCCGTTAGCCGGAAGCTCGTTGGCCGGGACGCCGTCGCCGGCAGGGGTGTTGGTCATGGAAACAGGTGGCGTGGTCAGGCAAATCCCAGAGCGATCGAGGGTGAAGCCACCCCGGCTGTGCTTTGGAATTGTTCAGGCCAGACTCACATCCAGCGAAATCAAGGAAGATCCATCCTTGCTCGTCACTCACCCGGTCGTCAACACCTAAGGTCAGCAGCTCAGAGCCGAACGTGGCAGATGGTCCAGCCGGCCCTCACCATCGCATCCCTGCTCAGGGATCCCCTGCTCAGGGAAGCCTGCGGCCAGTGGCTGAGGGAAGGCCGCTACGAGCTGATGGATCTCGGAGAAGAAGCCGACCCGGGAGCGGTTCTTGAGGAGAGATGGGATGGCTTTGACGCCATTCTGCTCGAGCAGGGCCTGCTGAGCGGCGAAACCCTGCGGCGCCTCTGGAGCCTGGGGCTGGTGCTGCCGACCGTCATCCTGGGCCCGGTGACCGGACAGCTTGACTTTCATGCCGCCGAAGTTCACCTTGCCAAGGACCAGCTCCCCCAGCTCAGCTACAGCCTGGACGCTGCCATTTCGCGCTTCCTGCGCCGGGGACAGGTTGCCGAGCCGGAAACGGCCAGCGAGGCTGGAATACCCCAGAAGTGGAAGTTCTCCGACCGCCTAAAGGAAAGGCTCGGATACCTTGGTGTGTTCTATAAACGAGATCCCAACCGCTTCTTTCGGAACCTCTCGGCTCCTGAGCGTGGCACTCTGCTGCAATCCTTGGAGCGAACCTACCGAGACCTGCTGATCAGCTACTTCAGGGATCCGGCGGCAGCCAACCAAGCCCTGGAAAGTTTCGTGAACACAGTTTTCTTCAGTGATATCCCGGTTACCAAGACAGTTGAGATTCACATGGATTTGATCGATGAGTTCTGGAATCTCCTGAAATTCAAGGGACGGAAGAATGATTTCCTCAGGGATTATCGGCTTGCTTTGATGGATGTGCTGGCCCATCTGTGTGAAATGTATCGGCGGTCCTTGCCTCCGGAACCTTTTTTTGAGAAGATTGAAGCGGTTTCTGGTTTTACGGCGGCTCGCCAGGAGATGTGTTGATGCCACCACCAAAGGCCTACATTCTGAAACTGTATGTTGCGGGAAACACTCCGAACTCGATGCGAGCGCTCAAGACATTGCGCACCATCCTCGAATCGGAGTTCAAAGGCGTCTATGCGCTCAAGGTGATTGATGTCCTCAAGAATCCGCAGCTGGCCGAAGAGGACAAAATCCTGGCCACTCCCACCCTGGCCAAAATTCTGCCACCGCCCGTCCGGCGGATCATCGGTGACCTCTCCGACCGTGAGCGCGTGCTGATCGGCCTGGATCTTCTCTATGACGAGCTCTCGGAGACCGATCTGATCGATGGCTCCATGGACTCTCCTGAAGAAACGGCCAAACCGCCCCTTCTTTGATGGATTTCATCTTTCGAGATTGTCATGCAGAACATCATGCCGAATCCTGACTTTCCAGCTCAGGTTCATAAACTCCCTACCGGTGTTGAGGGTCTTGACGATATTCTTCAGGGTGGGTTGCCGACGGGGCGCTCAACCCTGATCAGCGGCACCTCTGGCACCGGAAAAACAATTTTTTCGCTTCATTTTCTTTACAATGGAATTCAAAAATATGATGAGCCCGGTATCTTCGTCACCTTTGAAGAGTCGCCGCGAGATGTGATCCGAAATGCGTCCAGCTTTGGTTGGGATCTTCAATCGTTGATCGACCAGGGTAAACTGTTCATTCTGGATGCATCTCCGGATCCTGATGGTCAGGATGTGGCCGGCAATTTTGATCTTTCTGGATTAATTGAGCGAATTAATTATGCGATTCGCAAATACAAGGCCCGCCGGGTGGCGATTGATTCGATCACGGCAGTTTTTCAACAGTACGACGCACTTTCGGTGGTGCGCCGAGAAATCTTCCGGATGATCGCCAGGCTCAAGGAGATCGGCGTCACCACCGTGATGACAACCGAGCGGATTGAGGAGTATGGAGCGATTGCCCGCTACGGGGTTGAGGAGTTCGTTTCTGACAATGTGATCATTCTGCGCAATGTGCTCGAGGGTGAGCGCCGCAGACGCACAGTGGAAATTCTCAAGCTGAGGGGAACGACCCACATGAAAGGGGAGTTCCCGTTCACGATGGGGGCGAATGGGGTGAGCATCATTCCCCTGGGGGCCATGCGTCTCACCCAGCGTTCATCCAATGTGCGGGTCAGCTCCGGGGTGGCCCGGCTCGACGAGATGTGTGGGGGGGGCTTCTTCAAGGATTCGATCATCCTGGCCACCGGCGCCACCGGAACAGGCAAAACGCTTCTGGTCAGTAAGTTTGTTGAGAATGCCTGCCAGAACAACGAGCGGGCGATCGTCTTCGCCTTCGAGGAATCCCGCGCCCAGCTCCTGCGCAATGCCACCAGCTGGGGCATGGATTTTGAGCAGATGGAGCAGGATGGATTGTTGCGGATCATCTGCGCTTATCCGGAATCCACGGGCCTTGAGGATCATCTCCAGATCATCAAAACCCAGATCAGTGATTTCAAGCCATCGAGAATGGCGATTGACTCTCTCTCCGCCCTCTCCAGGGGGGTGAGCCACAACAGCTTTCGCCAGTTCGTGATCGGTGTTACCGGCTATGCCAAGCAGGAAGAGATTGCTGGTTTCTTCACCAATACATCGGAAGAGTTCATGGGGAGCCACTCAATCACGGATTCCCATATCTCCACAATCACCGACACCATTCTGCTGTTGCAGTATGTGGAGATTCGCGGCGAGATGGCCCGGGCGATCAACGTGTTCAAGATGCGGGGTTCGGCCCACGACAAGGGGATCCGTGAATTCGTGATCACCAGCGACGGGCCGGAGATCCGGAATTCCTTCTCCAATTTCGAGCGGATCATCAGCGGCGTTCCCCATCGCATCACCAACGACGAGCGCAACGAACTCTCGAGGATCGTGCGGGGGGTCGCCGGCGAGGAGCTCTGACTCAATCAATCGTTTCGCCTCACTGCAGGCGCTCCCTGGCAACCCTTCAGTGGCTGGCTGCTGAGAGAGCGTGCTGACGGCGCTCCCCGTCGACCCACAGTTCATCGTGGTCGGCATGCTCAAGGGCGAGGTCGAACCAGAAGGTGGTGCCGACACCCTGTTCGCTGACCATCCGGATCCGGCTGCCGTGCTTGTCAAGGATCCCCTGCACGATCGAGAGGCCCAGCCCGGTTCCCACTTCGGTGTGAACGGCATTTTCGACCCGGTAGAACCGCTCGAAGATCCGTTGCTGGTCTTCCCTTGAAATTCCAGATCCGGTATCGGCGATCTCCAGCCGAAGGCGGGGCATCGGCGATGACAGGTCGCAGGATGGCCGGGCTGTGCAGGGGGCGGTGCTCGGATCGAGCGGACAGGCATCGGGCCACGGGTAGGCCCTGAGCTTGAGGTGGCCGCCGGCGGCGGTGAACTTGAGGCCATTGCCGACCAGGTTGTCGAGAACCTGCAGGATCAGATCCCAGTTGCCCATCACCCTTGGCAGGTCGGAGTCCACTTCCAGGTCAAGGCACACTCCTTTCTCTATGGCGTTGAGCCTGTAGTTGCGAAGGGTCTGCTCGATCGCCGGCCGTAACTCGATCGGCTCCAGATTCCAGATCCGATCCGATTCCAGCCGGGAGAGATCCAGAACGTCATTGACGAGTCGGGTGAGGCGATCCGTTTCGGCATTGGCGATCGCCAGGAACTCCTGGGTTTCCTCCTCGCTGAGCTGATCGCGCAGGTCGTGGAGGGTTTCCACGTAGCTCTTGATGTTGAACAGAGGTGTGCGCAGCTCGTGGGAGACGTTGCTGATGAACCGGCTCTGGGCCGCATTGAGCTCGACCTCGCGGGTCAGGTCCTGGACGGTCATGGCAATGCCCTTGAGGCTTTCACCGCTGACATCCTTGACGCTCTGCAGGACGATCCGCAGCGTGCGGGCCGGCTCCCCGAAGCTGCAGCGAACATCGGCGGTGTCCCTCTCGCCGCCCAGCAGGCTGTGCAGCGGTTCCTGCAACTCCATGGCCAGGATCTCGGGCAGCTCATCGCAGAGCTCGTTCCCCTCCAGGTTGCGGCCCTCCCAGCGAAACAGTCGGCGTGCGGCGGGGTTGACCAGCACGATGCTCCCTTCCCCATCGAGCAGGGCGGCACCATCCGCCATGGTGGCGATCAGGGTCTGCTGCTTCACCTGGGCAGCGGTGAGCTCTTCGATGTTGGCGGCGTCGTACACCTCCAGGCGGGAAGCCATGTCGTTGAAGCCCTGCAGCAGCTCGCCCAGTTCGCCCCCCACCGGCAGGGAAATGCGGGCCTCGAAGTCGCCCCCGGCGATGGAGCGCACCCCCTCGAGCAGCTCCTTGATCGGCCGGGTGATCGTCAGCGCGTTGAACACCGCCCCGAGAATCACCAGCACCCAGATCGAGATGAACACCGCCACCGTGACTTCGCGGGTGAGGGCGGCGCTGGCCAGCACCGCCTCATTGGGATTGATGCCGAGTGCCAGCACCCCGAGGTAGCGACCGTCGCTCACCATCGGCACGAACACATCGGTCACCTGGCCATCGGGGCTGAGGTGCTGACGGATCAGGGGGTTCTGGGGCCGCCGCTGCAGATCGGCGGGCAGCTCCAGGCGGCGGCTGAGCAGCAGCTCGCTGCCACCGTTGGTGGCGCTGATCGGGATCCCCAGATAGATCACCCCATCAGGATCCGCGAAGAAGATGTAGCGAAGGCTGCGGCTGGAGCGCCAGAAGCGCTCGGCCACCGCTGCCAGTTCCCTGTCCCTGCTTTCGGCCACCAGCGGCGTGACGTTGGCGGAAAGCAGCAGACCGAGGTCCCGGGCGAAGCGGGTGTCACTCATGCGGGCATCCCGCTGGATGCTGTGGAAGGCAAAGAATGTGATGCCCGTCATCATCAGGCTCACCACCAGGGTGGCCACGGCGAGCAGCTTGGTCTGGAGGCTGAATTCACCCCACCAGAGCAGGAACGTCCGCCACCAGGAAAGGGCTCCGGTCGTCGGGTTCGCCTCAGGGATCACGGCGGTGCCGGCGGCGGATTGGGGAGCGGCTGGAGTGGCGGCGGTCACGATCGGAACCGTCGTTCGGATGCACCCTAAAGGCTCCTGACCTGATGGCCGATATCCCGGCGGAAGTTGATTCCCTCGAAATGAACCAGCTCCAGGCCGGCGTAGGCGGCGGCGAAGGCGGCGTTGAAATCCTCCGCCTGGGCCACCACGGCCAGCACCCTGCCCCCGGCGGTGCGGCAGACGCCGGAGGAATCCAGCCGGCTGCCGGCATGGAAGAGCTGCCGATCGGCCTCCGAGGAAAGCTCGGTCTCGATCCGATCGCCGAGCCGTGGCTGCTCGGGGTAGCCCGCCGCGGCGGCCACCACGCAGGCGCTGCACCGTGCCGCCACCGAGAGGGCGGGAGCCTGGTGGAGCTGGCCGGTGGCGCAGGCCAGCAGCACAGCCGCCAGCTCCTCGCCGAGCAGGGGCATCAGGGTCTGGCATTCGGGATCCCCGAAGCGGCAGTTGAACTCGATCACCTTGGGACCATCGGCGGTGAGCATCAACCCGGCGTAGATCACGCCGCGGTAGTTGATTCCACGCTTCTGCAGTGTCCGCAGCGTGGGCTCAAGCACAAGTTGGCGCACCTGCTCCAGGCCGGCGGCGTCGAGCAGCGGTGCCGGGGCGTAGGCCCCCATCCCGCCGGTGTTCGGTCCGGTGTCCCCCTCCCCGATGCGCTTGTGGTCCTGGGCGGGCGGCAGCAGCACCATCGTCGCCCCGTCGGTGAGGGCAAAGACGGATACCTCCGGTCCTGAAAGCCGCTCCTCCAGCACCAGGGGCGCGCTGGCGTCGTCGTCGTTGCCCTGGCTTGAGCATCGGTCGGCGAAGATCGCCTCGATCGCGCTGCGGCAGGCTTCGACCGTATCGGCGACGGTGACCCCCTTGCCGGCGGCGAGCCCATCCAGCTTGACCACCAGCGGTTCGGAACGACCCGCCAGAATGGCCAGGGCTTCCTCCAGGCTTGCAGGGGCCCAGTGGGCCGCCGTCGGCACTCCCGCCTCCTGCATCAACGCCTTGGCCCACTGCTTGCTGGCTTCCAGCCTGGCCCCGTCGGCCCCGGGGCCGAACACCGCCAGGCCTGCCTCCCGCAGCCGGTCGGCCAGGCCGTCGGCCAGGGGTCCCTCCGGACCCACCACGACCAGATCCACCGCCTGCTCGTGGCAGAAGCGGATCAGCCCGGCCTGATCGCTGCTGGCGATCGCCAGGGGCTCGCAGCCCGGTTGGCTGGCCGTTCCCCCATTCCCGGGCGCCACCCACACCCGCTCGACGGCGGGAGCGCGACGCAGGGCCCAGGCCAGGGCATTCTCGCGGCCGCCGGAGCCGATCACCAACAGCCGGGATGGAGCGAAGGACGGGCTAGAGGCCTGGGATGTCATCGGATCGATCGGGTAGTGCGGAGGCGGTTCCCTAGGTTGTGCCCCTTGGATCGTCCGCCGTGCCGTTCCTTCTCTACAACTCAGCGGACCCCTGGCGCCGGGTGATCGCCTGGATCGGGGCGTCGGCCCTGGCACCGGCGGGTCTGCTCGGCGCTGGTCTGGCCTCGCTGGCCCAGCCGCTGCCCCTGCCCGTCGAGCCGGCAGTGATCGAGTCGGGTCAGGTGGAGCCGGGTCTGGTGCAGCCGGGTCTGGTGGAGCCGGGCATGGAGGAGACAGTCTTCGCCGCGAGCCTGGCGTCCGCTGATCTGGTGCTGCTGGAAGGGGCCTGTCAGGATTCAGCCCGTTTTGATCGGACCGAACGGTTGCGACTGCTGCGGGAGCGGCTGGTGGCCCTGTGGCCGGCTCCCCAGCCCTTCGGCGTCGTGATCGCCAATGCCAATGCCCTGATCAGCTGCCTGGCACCGGAAGCGGCTCTCGAGGTGCTCGATCGTTTCGGCCCCGGCCCAGGAGTTCAGCGCCAGCAGTGGCTGATTCAGCAGTGGCGAGCGGCGAATGCCGGGCTGAACCACCGCCGCGCCGCTTCGGCCCTGCGGCGGCTGGCGGCAGGAAATCCGGCCAGCCTTGAGGCCATGCCTCTGCCGATGCGGCTCCGGGAGGACGGCAGCCTCGATACCCGCCCGGCCCTCGACGTGCTGGCGGACCACCTGACGACCCTGGGCCGGAACGAGGAAGCCGCGGCCCTGCTGCTGGCGGGACGGCTGCCTGGACGTGTCGCCGCCGAACGGCTGCAACGGGCCGCCCAGTTGCTGGATTCCGTGCCGCAGGCGGAGCGCGATCGGTTGCTGGAGCTGGCCCTGGATCAGGCCGCCGCCGCTGCCGCCTGGGGGATGGCGGCTGAACTGCTTGATCTGCAGAGGGCCATGCAGCAGCGGGCCGGCGGAGATGGAGCGGCGGCGGCGGCGCGGCGGTTGCGGCTGAGTCAGCGGATCGACGATGCCTACGCCGAATGGCGGCTGCGCCAGCAGGACAGCGGCCAGACGGCCCGCGCCGATGACCTGGAGCGGCAGTTGCGTTCGCCCCGGGCGGCCGGGGGGCACGCCGCCAGCCCCGCCGATGGCCCGACTCTCCTCCCCTCACCATGACGACGTATCAGCTCGGTCCCCTGCTCTACGAGGGCAAAGCCAAACGGGTGTTCCAGACAGACCGGGACGACGTGCTGGCGGTGGAGTTCAAGGACGACGCCACGGCGTTCAATGCCCTCAAGAAAGCCCAGCTGCCCGGCAAGGGGCCACTCAACTGCCGGATCTCGGCCCTGCTGCTCGAACGGCTGGCGCTGGCGGGCATCCCCACCCATTACCTGGGCATCGACGGCGATCGCTGGATGCTGGTCCGTCCGGTCCGGGTGATCCCGCTCGAAGTGGTGATCCGCAACGTGGCGGCCGGCTCGCTCTGCCGGCAACTGCCGATCGCCCCAGGCACCGTTCTGGAGCCGCCGCTGCTGGATCTTTATTACAAGGATGATGCCTTCGGCGACCCACTGCTCACCGAAGCCAGGCTGGAGCGACTGGCGCTCGTGACCCCGGAACAGCGCTGTGAACTGGAGCGGCTGGCGCGCTGGGTGAACGCCGAGCTGCGGGAGCTGTTCACCCAGGTGGAGCTGGAATTGGTGGATTTCAAGCTGGAATTCGGTTTCACCACTGATGGTGAGCTGGTGCTCGCCGATGAGATCAGTCCCGACACCTGCAGGCTCTGGGATGGCCGCATCGAGGACCCAACCGACCGCATTCTGGACAAGGATCGGTTCCGCCAGGATCTCGGCGGGGTGATCGAAGCCTATGGGGAGGTCTTCAAACGGGTCCAAGGTGTTTGCCCTGAACCCCACCTCTACCGGTAAGGTCACGCCAATTTGCGGCTTAGCCGCGTTGCCTCGGAGAACCATGGGTGGCACCCGCAACGCCCTGATGCGCCATTCCCTCCCTGACCGGCTCGCTCGCCGCGGCAGTCGCGGCCTGAGGGTGAGCCTGCCGCTGCTCGGGGTGCTCGCCCTGCTCGCTCCTGCGCGGGTGCTGGCCCAGTCCCAGCCTGCTCCAGCCGCCACCGAAGCCGCCCCCCAGGCTTCACCCCCCGCTGCGGCGCCCGCCACCCCGCCGGCCGGCTTCGAGCCGGTCCTGCCAGGCCCTGCCACCACTCCGCCAGCGGCCAGCCCGGGCAGCCTGGCGCCGGCGGCACCCGCCGAGCCCAAGGTGCTGGTCAGCGAGGTGGTGGTCAATGGCCTTGAAGGTCACCCGGAGCGCGAAAGACTGGAGCTGGCCGTCTATGACGCCATGGTTGTGCGGCCCGGCAGCCGCGTTTCCCGCTCCGAGCTGCAGACCGATCTCGCTGCGATCTATGCCAGCGGCTGGTTCTCGGATGTGCGGATTCAGCCGGTCGACGGCCCGCTCGGCGTGCAGCTGGTGGTGATCGCCACCGCCAATCCCGTTTTGCAGAAGGTGGAGCTCGACACCGCCAAGGCCAAGCTTCCTGCCGAGGTTCTCCAGGACACCTTCGCCGCCGACGTCGGCAAGACCCTGAACCTCAACACCCTGCAGGGCCGTCTGCAGGAACTGCAGAAGTGGTACGCCGACCAGGGCTACTCCCTGGCCAGGATCACCGGCCCCAGCCGCGTCAGTCCGGAGGGTGTGGTTCTTCTGGCGGTCCGGGAGGGAACAGTCCAGGTGGTGGAGGTGCAGTTCCTCGACAAGGAGGGCTCCGCCACCAACGAAAAGGGTGAGCCGATCCGCGGCAAGACCAAGCCCTGGGTGGTCAGCCGCGAGATCTCGATCCTGCCGGGCCAGACCTTCAACCGCCGCAACCTCGAGGAGGACATCAAGCGCCTCTACGGCACCGGGCTGTTTGCCGATGTCAAGGTGACCCTGCGGCCCGTTCCGGCCCAGCCTGGTGAGGTGGTGATCGTGCTGGGGGTGGTGGAGCAATCCACCGGCTCCCTCTCCGGCGGCCTGGGTTACAGCCAGAGCCAGGGTGTGTTCGGCCAGGTGCAGCTCCAGGACAGCAACCTGAGGGGTCGAGCCTGGGATGTGGCCCTCAACTTCACCTATGGCCAGTTCGGCGGCCTGGCCGACCTGTCCTTCACGGATCCGTGGATCAAGGGGGATAAATACCGCACAGCTTTCCGTGCCCGCCTGTTCATCAGCCGGGATGTGCCGCAGATCTACCAGAGCCAGGAAAACGGCAACATCAACACCGCCTCGGATTTCTACGAAGCTCCTGGCACCAGCCTGGCTTACAACATCAACTCCGACAACAACCCCGAAGGCCGGCGCTTCGACTCGGTTGGTGAAGCCGAATCCGATTCCCCGGGGAACAGCTGGTTCGATTACGACGGCAACTCGATCGCGATCCAGCGGGTGGGCGGCAACATTCAGTTCGTGCGGCCGCTCAATGGTGGAAATCCCTTCAGGAAGGCCCTCTGGAGTCTGGTGGTGGGGGCCAGTGCCCAGGAGGTGAGGCCGATCAACTTCGCCGGTGAATCCATGCCCTTCGGTGTGAGCACCAACAACTTCGACGGCTCCGAGGCTCCGATCGAGAACGTGGTCTGCGTGGCGTTCAACTGCGCCACCACCAACCAGTTGGTGGCGGTGCGGGTGGCAGCCACCCGCAACACGCTCAACGATCCCCGCAATCCCACCTCCGGCAATTTTCTCAGCCTCAGCACGGAGCAGTTCGTTTCGGTCGGGCCCGATTCACCCACCTTCAACCGCCTGCGCGGCAGCTATTCCTATTTCATTCCAGTCAACTGGCTGCGGTTTTACAAGGGCTGTCGGCCGAAACCCGGTGAGGCGGCCGACTGCAAGCAGGCCCTGGCCTTCCAGGTCTCGGCCGGCACCAACGTCGGCGACCTGCCCCCCTACGAGGCCTTCTGCATGGGCGGCTCCAACTCGGTGCGGGGCTTCGCCGACTGTGACCTCGGGGTCGGCAAGAGCTTTGGCGAAGCCACGATCGAGTACCGCTTCCCGCTGTTCTCCGTCGTGAGTGGATCGTTCTTCGTGGATGGCGGCACCGATTTCGGCTCCCAGGCCAGTGTCCAGGGCAATCCAGGTGGTCTGCTGGCAAAACCGGGCAGTGGCTTCTCGGTGGGCACCGGTCTGATCGTCACCACTCCGGTCGGTCCACTCCGGCTGGAGGTCGCCAGCAAGGACTTCAGCGGTGATTGGCGCTTCAACCTCGGTGTCGGCTGGAAGTTCTAGCCATGGACTGGCCCAGCGATTACAGCCAGGCCTGGACCCTGGCGGCACCGGTGGAGCGCTCCGGGGTGGGCCTGCACAGCGGCAACCTCTGCCGGGTGCGCCTCGAGCCCAGTGATCAGCCAGGTTTTCAGCTGGGCTGGCTGGATCAGCCGGGCAGCGCTGTCAGCCGGCTTCATCCCGGCCTGGTGTGCGAAACCCAGCTGTGCACCGCCCTGAGGCTTGATCAACGCCGCCTCGCCACGGTGGAGCATCTGCTGGCAGCCCTGGCTGGGACGGGCCTCAGCCAGGTGACGATCCTGGTTGAAGGGGATGAGGTGCCGCTGCTTGATGGCTCCGCACTGTCGTGGGTGGAGGCGATCGCCGAAGCGGGCCTCCAGCTGGTGGGTGAGCGGGAGCCGTTGCAGGAGCTCGCTTCACCGCTCACCCTGCAGCAGGGCCGGAGCTTCGTGACCGCCCTGCCCAGCCTCCAGCCCTGGCTGGGAGCGGCGATCGAGTTTCCCCAGCCGGCGATCGGCCGACAGTCCTTTTCCCTGGAGCTCACGCCTCGGCGCTTCGTTGAGGAGATCGCCCCGGCCCGCACGTTCGGCTTTCGCGAGCAGGTGGAGCAACTGCAGGCGGCGGGGCTGATCAAAGGTGGGAATCTGGGCAATGCCCTGGTCTGTGATGGCCAGCAGTGGTTGAATCCTCCTTTGCGCCTCGAACAGGAGCCGGTGCGCCATAAGCTGCTGGACCTGCTGGGCGACCTGGCGCTGGTGGGCTTGCCTCGAGCCCAGGTGTTCGCATACCGCGGTTCCCATGGGCTGCACACCGCTCTGGCGGCTGCCCTGGCTGCTCACTCCCGATCTGCCTGAAGCCCGTTGACCGTTTCTCTTGCCGGCTCACCCCTGCTCACCAGTGAGCAGATCCTCAATCTGTTGCCCCACCGCTACCCATTTGCCCTTGTGGACCGGGTGGTCGAACATGAGCCTGGTAAGCGGGCGGTCGCCATCAAGAACGTCACCCTCAACGAGCCCCATTTCCAGGGCCATTTCCCGGGTCGTCCGATGATGCCGGGGGTGTTGATCGTCGAGGCGATGGCCCAGGTGGGGGGACTGATCATTGCCCAGATGCCTGAGTTGCCGAAGGGGCTGTTCGTCTTCGCCGGGATCGACGGGGTGCGGTTCCGGCGGCCGGTCGTGCCTGGCGATCAACTGCGGATCAGCTGTGAGCTGCTGGCCATCAAGCATCGGCGGTTCGGCAAGGTGAGGGGAGAGGTCACGGTCGATGGACAGCGCGTCTGTTCAGGAGAACTGATGTTCTCTCTGGTGGACTGAGGCGATGACCAGCGCAGCCGTGGAAACCTCGATCCATCCCACCGCCTTGGTCGATCCCCGCGCCAAGCTGGCTGTCGGCGTGGCGATCGGGCCGTTCTCCGTGATCGGCCCTGAGGTGCAGATCGGTCCCGGCAGCCGGATCGGGCCCCATGTGGTGATCGAAGGCCGCGTTCGGATGGGTGCCCGCAACCGGGTTTTCCCCGGGGCCTGCATCGGCCTCGAACCCCAGGACCTCAAATACAACGGGGCCCCCACCGAAGTGGTGCTCGGTGACGACAACACGATCCGGGAATGCGTCACGATCAACCGGGCCACCGCCGATGGCGAGCAGACCAGGCTGGGCAGCGGCAATCTGCTGATGGCCTACTGCCATGTCGGCCACAACTGTGAACTGGGCGACGGCATCGTCGTGGCGAACAGCGTGGCGATCGCCGGCCATGTGGTGATCGGCGACCGGGCCGTGATCGGCGGGGTGCTCGGCATCCATCAGTTCGTCCACATCGGCACGCTGGCGATGGTGGGCGGCATGAGCCGCATCGACAGGGACGTGCCCCCCTTCGCCATCGTCGAAGGCCACCCCGGACGGCTGCGGGGGCTCAACCGCATCGGCCTGCGGCGCAGCGGCCTGGCCGAACGGGCCGCCGGTGCCGAACTCAGGCAATTGCAGGAGGTCTGGAACCGCCTCTACCGCGGCGACGAGGTGCTGGTCCAGGCCCTCGCCCGCATCCGCCAGGACGAGCTGCTGCCGGCGGCGGAGCAGCTCTGCAGCTTCCTTGAAGCCTCGATCACCCCCGGACGCCGCGGTCCCCTGCCGCCCCATCGCTGATGGTGCGCTTGCTGATCAGCACCGGCGAGGTGTCGGGGGATCTGCAGGGTGGGTTGCTGATCCAGGCGCTCCATGCCGAGGCCAGGCGGCGGCAACTCGACCTCGAGATCATCGCCCTGGGTGGGGAGCGGATGGAGAGGGCCGGTGCCCGGCTGCTGGCCAATACCGCGCCGATGGGGGCCATGGGTCTGTGGGAGGCACTGCCGCTGGTGCTCCCCACCCTGCGGCTGCAGCGGCGGGTCGGCAGGTTGCTGCGCCAGACCCCACCGGATGGGGTGGTCCTGATCGACTACATGGGAGCGAATGTGAGCCTCGGTCTCAAGTTGCGGCGCCAGCTGCCGGGGGTTCCGATCACCTACTACATCGCCCCCCAGGAGTGGGCTTTCCGGATCGGCGAGGGGGGCAGCACCCGGCTGATCGGTTTCACCGACCGCATCCTCTCGATCTTTCCCGAGGAGGCCCGCTTCTACGGCGAACGGGGGGCCGATGTGACCTGGGTGGGCCACCCCCTGCTCGACACGCTGGGTGACCTTCCCGGCCGCGAGGAGGCCCGCCGTGAGCTGGGCCTCCTCGCGGAAGAGCGCCTGCTGCTGCTGCTGCCCGCCTCCCGCAGCCAGGAGATGCGCTATCTGGTGCCCACCCTGGCGGCGGCGGCGGCGGAACTGCAACGGCTGCGGCCAGGCCTGCGGGTGATGGTGCCGGCCGGTCAGGCCGCCTTCGAGGCGCCGCTGGCGGCGCTGCTCCGCCAGGCCGGCGTGCAGGCCGAGGTGGTGCCCGCCTCGGACGCCGATCGGCTGCGGCCCGTTCTCTCCGCCGCCGCCGATCTGGCGCTCACCAAATCGGGCACCGTGAATCTGGAGCTGGCCCTGCGGGGGGTTCCCCAGGTGGTGGGATATCGCGTCAGCCGTCCGACGGCCTGGCTGGCCCGCCACCTGCTGCACTTCCGGGTCGACCATATTTCGCCGGTCAACCTGGTGCTGGGGGAGCGCCTGGTTCCGGAACTGCTCCAGGAGTCGTTCACAGCGGCGGCCGTGGTGGCTGCGGCCCTTCCCCTGCTCGATCCCGGTGAAGCCCGTGAGCGGATGATCGAGGGCTATGGGCGCCTGCGCCTCTGCCTCGGTGAACCTGGTGTCACCGGGCGGGCCGCCGTCGAGATCCTCGATCACCTGGCGATGGCGCAGCCGTCAGCAGCGGCGGCTGCGTTCAGCCCGGCAGGATGAGTGGATGGCCTCCACCAGCACCCCCGAGCCGATCCTGCCGATGCAACCGAGCCGAGCCTGGAAGTCCCGGCTGTGGTCAGGGGTTGCCCGTCCGCTGCTGCTGGGGCTGCTGCTGCTTGTCGTCGCCGCCGCACCCGCCCAGGCGGCGATCGAGGAGGCGGTGTTCGCCGGCGGCTGCTTCTGGTGCCTTGAGCACGATCTGGAGGGGCTCCCAGGCGTGGTGGAGGCAGTGAGTGGCTACAGCGGCGGCTCCAGGCCGAACCCCACCTACCGCCAGGTGACGGCTGGGGGTACGGGCCACCTGGAAAGCGTGCTGGTTCGCTTCGAGACCAGCCGCATCAGCTATCCCACCCTGTTGCGCGCCTACTGGCGCAACGTGGATGCCCTCGATGGGGGCGGCCAGTTCTGTGATCGTGGGGCCTCCTACCGGCCGGCGATCTTCACCAGGGGAACGCGACAACAGGAGCAGGCCCAGGCCAGCCTTCAGGAGGCGGCCCGGGAGCTCAGGCAGAATTCGAGCTCGATCCGGGTGCAGATCCGTCCGCTGCAGCGCTTCTGGCCCGCCGAGGGATACCACCAGAACTACGCCGAGCAGAACAAGCTCAAATACAACTACTACCGCTGGTCGTGCGGCCGTGATCAGCGGCTCAATCAGGTCTGGGGCAGCAGGGCCCGCAGTTCCGTCCCATGGGCTGGAGCCAGGCCCTGAAGCCTGTTCAGAACGCTTCGATGTGCCTAGGGTGGAAATCCCAGACGGGAGGGTGGCGGATGTATCTACTGACGATTCGCGATGGTTTGACCACTCGGCACATCGGACCCTATGAGAGCCCGAAACAGGCTGCCGACGACCTGGAACGGCTGAGCAGCAGCCTCGGCGAGCGGGCTCGCTGGCAGATCCATGCCCTGGAATCACCCGAAACCCTGCTGGCAGCCCTCGAACCGGTCGCGATCTGAGCAGCAGGATCGAGCTGCAACCGAGCGAAACCGGGGCGAGGCTTCAACGGGCATTCCTGGGGTAGCCCCGCAGCAGGCCGCTCTCCACCATCAGCCCCACGCCGGCCACCACGCAGATCAGCCCGAGGGTGCCATACCAGAACCAGGGCCCGGCCGGCGAGACCATCTGGTTCAGCAGGGCCACCTTCTGCAGGGTCCGGCGGGTCACGGCCTCACCGACCAGGCACAGGCCCATCGGCAGCAACAGCACCCCGAGCTGGGCGCCCAGATACCAGCGGATCTTCTGAACGGCCATGGCCTCGCTCTGGAGCGTCTGCAGCCAACCTAGGCGCGGCCACCCTGGCTCACCCAGTTCACCAGGGTGCGCACCCCGAAGCCGGTGGCTCCGGCCGGATCCAGCCCCCGTCCCTTGTCGCTCCAGACGGTGCCGGCGATGTCCAGGTGGGCCCAGGCCGTGGCCGGGTCCACGAAGTCCTGCAGAAACAGGGCGGCGGTGATCGAACCGCCAGGCCGTGGGCCGGTGTTCTTCAGGTCGGCCACCGGGCTCTTGAGGCCCTCCTTGTAGGAGGCCTGGAGCGGCATGCGCCAGAACTGCTCACCGCCCTGGCGGCCGGCGTCCAGCAGGGCCGCGGCCAGTTCGTCGCTGGGGGACCAGAGGCCGGCGATCTCCTCACCCAGGGCGATCACGCAGGCGCCGGTGAGGGTGGCCAGATCAACGACCGCATCGGGCTCAAGGCGACTGGCGTAGACCAGCGCGTCGGCCAGGGTGAGCCGGCCCTCGGCATCGGTGTTGTTGATCTCGATCGTCTTGCCGTTGGAGGCGGTGAGAATGTCGCCGGGATGGATGGCGTTGCCACTGATCATGTTTTCGCAGGCGGCCACCAGCACATGGACCTCCACGCCGGCCGGCCGCAGTTCGGCGATGGCCCGGGCGGCGCCGAGCACGGCGGCGCTGCCGCCCATGTCGTACTTCATCATCTCGATCTGGGAGCCTGCCGTCTTGAGGTTGTAGCCGCCGGAATCGAAGGTGACGCCCTTGCCGATCAGCACCAGTCGGCGGCTGGCCCCGTCGGCTGGCCGGTAGGTGAGGTGAATGAACTTGGGAGGCAGGCAGGAACCCTGGGCGACCCCGAGGTAAGCGCCCATGCCGAGGGCCTCGCAGTCGGAGCGCTCCAGCACCTTGAGTTCCAGGCCGAACTCCCGGGCGATGGTGGCGGCGGTGTCGGCGAGGGCCTGGGGGGTGACCACGTTCGGAGGGGCCGCCACCAACTGACGTGCCAGCTCCACGCCCGCGCAGGTGGCCTCCAGGCCGGCAAGGCCGGCTGCGGCCGCCTCCGGCAGGCCCAGCAGGGTGACCGTCTGCGGCAGGTGCCGGGGTTCCGGCTCGCTCTTGAAGCGTGGGTCGGTGTAGAGGGTCAGGCGAACCGCCTCGGCCATCAGTCGGGCGGCCATGGCGGGCTCCAGCTCCGCGCTGGGCAGGGCGATGCCGAGCTCGGTGGCCCTGCCGGCGGCTGCCGCCCTGGCAATCGCCGCCACCGCGCTGCGCAGGCCCTGGCCATCGAAGTGGGCCGATTCGCCCAACCCCACCACGATCAGCTGGGCGGGGGAACGATCCAGCAGGGAGAGGCTGAGGGTTTCACCCGGTTTGCCCTTGAACTGGCGATGCTCGAGCAGGCTGATCAGGCCCTCACCGAAGCGGGCCTGCAACAGCTGGCGCGACTCCCCGTCATCGCCCTGGAAGATTCCCACCGCGAGGGTCTCGCCTTCCCATTCGCTCAGGGGGATGGGGGAACAGCGGAACTCCATGGGGCCAGGACTGGGGGCCGTGATCGTAGCGATGCCACCTGGTGCGGCCCTGGCCTGGGGCCGGCCGCGCTCAGGCCGGATCGCTGGTGAACGGCGTGGCCCAGCGCTGGCGGGTCTCCTTGTTGAACGGCGGCAGCCAGCGGCGGATCAGGGCCTGCTCCAGGGCACGACGCGACCTGGCTGCCGCTGGCACATCGCACCAGAAGCGGATGCTGAGCCGGGTGGTCAGCTTGGCCTGCAGCATGGCTTCGGCGTAGGCGGACAGGTAGGTCTTGCAGTCGTGCTCTCCTTTCCAGCGAAGCTCGGCCCGGCCGGTTTCGCCCACATAGAGCAACAGGGAGGTTTGCAGGTGGGGTGGCTGGTCGATCACCACATAAATGGCCGCTCCCCCCTGGGGCGGCTGGGGCCAGCGCCAGAACTGCAGGCTCTGGGGGGCCAGGGCGAGGGGGTTGAAGCCGCTCGCCAGGCTTTCGGGGCCCGGAAGCTGGCCGGGGAACTCCGGCGGGAACAGCCAGCCCTGTTCCCGGCAGGGGGCTCCGGCCGGATCAGTGGCTGGCCGGGTTGGATCGAACAGCGGCTGCTGAAAATCAGCCAGCCGCCCCTGCCAGGCGACCAACTGGTGCCGGAGCAGCGGCAGGGCAGTGGTTCCGTCGAGCGGATCCGATCCGGAGCCCGGGTCGAACAGTTCTCCCTGCCGGCCCGGGGCCCGGCTCAACGGGAGGGAGGGCCATCACCGGGCCGGGGCAGATCCGGACCCACCGGCCCCTTGCTGAAGCTCACCTTGCCGATCAGGCCCTCCACCAGATCGGCGGGGAGGGCCAGCCGCTGCTGGAGGTCGGCGAGATCCTGGAACGGGCCCCGGCTGCGCTCCCGCACCAGCCGCTGGCAGCGCTGGGCATCGAGGGGCAGACGGTCGTGGAGTTGCTCCACGCCGCAGCGGTTCAGGTCGATCGGGGCGGACCGGGGCGGGGCGGCATCGCCATACCAGCGGAAGGCGAGCAGAGGTTGCCAGCAGCGGATCCGCTCCTCCGGCAGCGTCAACAGCCGTTGCAGATCCTCGACACCGCTCAGCTGCACGCCACCGGCCTGCAGGCGCAGCAACAGGTCCACCTGGCTGGGGGTGCAGCCGGGCAGGCGCAGCCAGTCGGCCGCCGTGGCCCGGTTCACATCGAGGCGCCAGCCCAGGGCCGCCGCCTGCCGCACCTCCTCGGCGTTGCGGAGCCGCAGGCCTGGATTGCCGGCCAGCTTGAGGGCGAGCAGGTCACGCTCGATCGCCTCGGCCTCCGGCTGGTGCGGGCTGGACGGGGGGGGTGCCGGGCGCCCGGCAGGTGCCGGCAACTGGCCTGTGGCGACCAGAAGCCGGCGGGCCATGCCATCCAACCAGTGCCCTTTGGCCATGGTGGCACTCGCCCAAACGCACGTCTGGACTGAAGTTAGCGGTCATTGCCGCCCGATTACGTCAATCCACACTCCCCTGGAGGCGGTGGGCCGCTCAGAATCAACGGCAACGCACCACGCCTGGCCTCTGCCATGGGATTCTTCGAATCCGAAATCGTTCAGGACGAAGCCAAGCGGCTGTTCGGCGATTACCAGCAGCTCACCCAGCTCGGTGGCGACTACGGCAAGTTCGATCGCGCCGGCAAGAAGCTGTTCATCGAGCGGATGGAGGAGCTGATGGATCGCTACCGGGTGTTCATGAAGCGTTTCGAGCTCTCCGAAGATTTCCAGGCCAAGCTCACCGTGGAGCAGCTGCGCACCCAGCTGGGTCAGTTCGGCCTCACCCCTGATCTGATGTTCGTGCAGATGAACCAGACGCTTGAGCGGATGAAGAGCGAGCTGGAGAAAGCCGGCTGAGCAGCGGCGGCGAACAGAAGGACGCCGCTGGGTACGATCCGGCTGGGTCAAGCGATGCTGCCGGGGGATGGCCATGGGTGCTGATGCATTGCCGGGCTGGTTGGAGCGGGGCATGGCCGATCTCTTCCCCACCGGCGCTGAGGACAACCCCGATCAGCGTCTGACGGCCCGGCTGGCGGAAGCGGAGCGCAGCGGCCGCCCCCTGCGGGTCAAGCTCGGCATCGACCCCACCGGCACCGACATCCATCTGGGGCACGCGATCCTGTTCCGCAAGCTGCGGGCCTTTCAGGACGCGGGCCACACCGCAGTGCTGATCATCGGTGATTTCACCGCCCGCATCGGCGATCCCACCGGCAAGAACGCCACAAGGGTGCAGCTCGGCGCCGCTGCGGTGGAGGCCAATGCCGCCACCTACCTGGCCCAGCTGGGTGAGGGGCTGCCGAAGGAGCGGGCCCTGCTGGATTTCGAAACCCCCGGCCGACTCGAAGTGCGCCGCAACAGCGAGTGGCTCTCAGGCCTCGATCTGCCCAGGGTGATCGAGTTGCTGGGCACCGCCACCGTGGGTCAGATGCTGGCCAAGGACGATTTCTCCAGGCGCTACGGCGGCGGCCTGCCGATCTCCCTGCACGAGTTCCTCTACCCCTTGCTGCAGGGCTACGACTCGGTGGCGGTGCGCTCCGACCTGGAGCTGGGCGGCACCGACCAGAAGTTCAACGTGGCGATGGGCCGGGATCTGCAGCGGCACTTCGGCCAGAAGCCCCAGTTCGCCCTGCTGATGCCGATCCTGCCGGGGCTCGATGGTGTGGCGAAGATGAGCAAGAGCCTGGGCAACACCGTGGGTCTGCGGGAAGACCCGCTCTCCACCTATTCGAAGCTCGAAAAGCTGCCGGACGCGGTGGTGGGCGACTACCTCACCCTGCTCACCGATCTGGAGCAGGCCAGCCTGCCGGCCTCCCCGCGCGAACGTCAGATGGCGATGGCGCTGGAGGTGACCGCCGGGCTGCATGGTGAGGCGGCAGCCCGGGCGGCCCAGCTGGATGCGCGGCAACTGGTGGCGGCGCCCCATGGCAGGGTCGGGATGGCCGGCGCGGCGGGGATTCCAGCGGCACAGGGCGCCCAATCCGTTCCTGAACTGTCTCTGGAGCCCGTGAACTTCCCGGCCAAGGCGTTCTATCTGCTCAGTGCCCTGGGGCTCTGCGTCAGCAGCAGCGAAGCCCGGCGCCAGATCCAGGGGGGTGGCGTGCGCCTGGATGGCGAGAAGCTGGCTGATCCGAACCAGGAGTTCAGCGCCGCCGCAGAGCTGGAAGGAAGAGTGCTGCAACTGGGCAGGAAGACGTTCCGGCGGTTGGTGATCCGATGACCATCTCCCTCAGCCCTGCCGGGCGAATCATCCTGGCGCTCGATCGGCCCGATGCCGCCGCCGCCCTCGAACTGGCCGGCCGGATCCCCGGGTTGCGGCGGGTGAAGGTGGGGCTGGAGCTGTTCACCGCCGCCGGCCCGGCCGTGGTGAGCGCCCTGCGGGAGCGGGGTCTCGGCGTGTTCCTCGATCTCAAGTTCCACGACATCCCCGCCACCATGGCCGGCGCGGTGCGCAGCGCCGCCCGGCTGGGGGCCGAGCTGATCACGGTGCACGCCGCCGCCGGCCATCAGGCCCTGGTGGCGGCCCAGGCGGCGGCGCTGGAGGGGGCCGCCGCCGCTGGTGTGGCGCCGCCAACCCTGCTGGCGGTCACAGTGCTCACCAGCTGGGATCCGGCCTGTTTCGCCGCCGAGCTGGCGATCACCGAGCCGCTGCCCAGCCATGTTCTCCGGCTGGCGGGTCTGGCGGCCGCCGCCGGGATCGGCGGTGCCGTCTGCTCCCCCCTGGAGGTGGCGGCGTTGCGGGCCATCCACCGGGAACCCTTCACCCTGGTGACCCCCGGCATCCGCCCGGCCGGCAGTGGCAGCGGCGATCAGGTGCGGGTGCTCACCCCGGCCGAGGCGATCGCCGCCGGGGCCAGCTTCCTGGTGATCGGTCGGCCGATCAGCGCCGCCGAGGATCCGGCGGCGGCCTTCGAGGCCTGCTGCGCCGAGCTGCAGGCCTGAACCGCCCGGGTAACTGGCTGCGATGCTGGGCTTCATGGTGATGACGCAGGCGGAACCCGTTGATGTCGTGGTGGTGGGAGCTGGCCTGGCGGGGCTGGTGGCGGCGCTGGCCGTGCAGCGGGCCGGCCGCTCGGTGCGCCTGATCGAGGCGGATGCCCGGCTCGGTGGGCGGATGTGCCGGCAGAGCGTGCGGCTCGATGGGGGGCTGACGCCAGGGGGCTGCCCGGACAGCTGGATCGACCTGGGCGGCCAGTGGGTCGGCCCCAGCCAGAGCCGCTTCCTCGCCCTGCTGGATCAGCACGGCATCCGCCGCTTCGACACTCCCCACGACGGTGAAACGGTGCTGGTGTTCGGCGATTGCCGCTGCACCTTCGCCGGATTCTTCCAGGGTTTCCCCGAAGGCCAGCCGCCGGCCGTGCCAGCCGCCGACTGGGACGATGCCATGGCGGCCCTGGCCCGCTTCCAGGCGCTGGTGGCCCAGTTGCCGGAAGGTCACCCCCACCACCATCCCGCCGCTGCCGAACTGGATCGGCTCAGCTTCCAGGACTGGATCGACGCCCACACCCACACCCCGTTCGCGGCCTGGTATTTCGCCTATTTCTGTCGGGCGGTCGGTTTCCTGGGCCCGGCTGAGCCGGAGCAGGTGTCGCTGCTGCATGTGCTCTGGGGCCAGCGCACCGCTCCCCAGGGCGAGCAGCCGGAGCAGGAGCTGCTGCATGGCGGCGCCGGCCAGCTGCCGGCCCTGCTGGCGGCGCAGCTGGCTGAGGGGGTGGTGCGGCTGGGCGAGCCGGTGCTTGCCGTGCTGCAGCCATCACAGACGTCCGCGGCGGATTGTTTGGTTCGGGTCCAGACCGGCCAGGCGGAGTATCCCTGCCGCGCCGCGATCGTGGCGATGCCGCCGGCGTTGGCGGCGCGGCTCCGTTTCACGCCGGAGCTTCCCGCCGACCGCCAGGAGCTGCAGCAGCAGATGGCGATGGGCGCCTGCGCCAAGCTGCTGATCGTCTATGCCACGCCCTGGTGGCGTGAGCTGGGGCTCTCGGGGATCGCCATCGGCGATCGCCCCTGGGTGGAACTGGTGGCCGACAGCTCCGATCCCGAGACCGGTTGCGGCGTGCTGGCCGCCTTCGTGGTGGGCCACCGCTACCACCGCTGGGCGCCGTTGAGTGAGGCGGAACGGAAGGAGGCGGTGCTGGGCGATCTGGCCGCCTATCTGGGCCCGGCGGCCCTGACGCCTGTGGCCTACGTCGAGAAGGACTGGCCGGCGATGCCGTTCGTGGGTGGCGCCTACGCCGCCTGGATGCCGCCGGGGCTCTGGAGCCGCTGTGGCGATGCCCTGCGCCGGCCCCATGGCCAGGTGTTCTGGGCGGGCACCGAGGTGGCCGAGCGCTGGCCGGGCTTCTTCGATGGGGCGGTGCGCAGCGGTGAGGAGGCCGCAGCGGCGGTGCTGGAGCGGCTGGGCTGATTCGGGCGCAGCCGCTTCCATACTGGAATCCGCCTTCTGTGGCTCCGCAGCTCCGCCGATGCCAAGGATCCTTGCCTGCCTGCTGACCCTGCTACTCCTGGTCATGGCGCCGTCCGGGGCCCGGGCCGAGGGTGCCCCCTTCTCCCTTCCTCCCCTGCCCTACGGCAACGATGCCCTGGAGCCGGCGATCGACGCCACCACCCTGGCGATTCATCACGACCGCCATCACCAGGCCTATGTGACCAACCTGAACAGCGCCGTGGCAGCGGATCCGTCCTTGCAGGGCCAGGGCCTGGAGGCCCTGCTGAAACGGCCTTCGCGTCGCTCGGCCGCCGTGCGGAACAATGCCGGCGGCCATTGGAACCACAGCTTTTTCTGGGAGTCTCTGGCGCCGCCGGGCCAGGGCGGAGCGCCGTCGCCGGCGTTGCTGGCGGCGATCGATCGGGATTTCGGCTCGTTTGAGCAGTTCCAGGCGGGCTTCAAGGCGGCTGGTCTGCAGCGCTTCGGATCTGGATGGGTGTGGCTGATCGTCAATCCGAAGGGAACGCTTGAGCTGGTGAGCACCGCCAACCAGGACAACCCGCTGATGGATGTCAGTGATCGGCGGGGCATCCCGCTGCTCGGCAACGATGTCTGGGAGCACGCCTACTACCTCCAGTACCAGAACCGCCGCGCCGACTATCTCGAGGCCTGGTGGTCGGTGGTGAACTGGGAGGCGGTGTCGAGGCGCTTCGCGGAGCAGCCGGTCTGATGGGGATGGGCGAGAGCGGCCGTCCAGCGGCATCAGGCGTGATCAAACGGCTCGACCAGGCCCTGTTCGATGCGGTCGCGGACCAGGCCCGTCGATCGCCGCGGCTGCGGTGCAATCACAATTTCCATGCCGAGCCCGAGCCGGTGCAGCGTTTTCTGAATGTGCTGCAGCCCGGCACCTACGTGCGCCCCCACCGCCATCTCCGCCAGGAACCCGGTGCGGCGTTTGAGTGCTTCGTGGTCCTGCAGGGGGCGATCGGCGTGTTGCTCCTCAATGGGGCCGGCGATGTGCTGCTGGGCGAACGGCTTGAGGCGGCCGGTCCGCTGTGGGGCATCGAGCTGGCCGATGGCCAGTTCCACACCCTGGTGGCCCTCCAGCGCGACTCCGTGCTGCTGGAGGTGAAACAGGGCCCCTACATCCCTGCCCAGGACAAGGATTTTCTGCCCTGCTTCCCGGCGGAGGGCAGCCCCGCCGCCGCTGCCCAGGTGCGGGCCTGGACACAGCTGTTCGGCTGAACGGCCCCCTCCGGCCGCCTGGCCGTCAAAGCCCCGCAGACTGTTGACCCCGGTCGGCGATTCCGCCGCCCTTGAGAGCCCCATGCCAAGCGCCAAGGTCCAGGCCGCCCAGCCCGCCCTGGGCTTCATCCAGCCGGCCTACACGCCCTGGCTGCATCGCCTCTGCCGGCTGGCCCTGCCGGCCGTGCTCGGCTCACGGCGGATCGGCATCGGTGCGGTGAGCGGCGTGGTGGAGCTGGCGGAGTTGTGCGCCGCGGCCCAGAACGGTGAGGTGCGCCTGCTGATCGCCTTCCGGCATCCGAGCACCACGGATCCGCTGGTGATGGCCCAGCTGCTCTGGAAGGAGGTGCCCCGGGCGGCCCGCCGCCATGGCATCCGGCTGGCCCATCCGGTGCACAGCCAGTTCCTCTACGACCGGGGAATCCCCCTCTGGGCCGGTGCCGCCGCCGGCTGGATGCTGGCCAGGCTGGGTGGAGTCCCGATCCAGCGCGGCAGGCTCGACCGCCGGGCCTTGAAGACGGCCCGCCATCTGCTCTGCTCGGGCCCTTTCCCCCTGGCGATCGCGCCGGAGGGGGCCACCAACAACCACGACGAACTGCTGGGCCCCCTGGAGCCTGGCCTGGCCCAGATGGCGTTCTGGTGCTGCGAAGATCTCGTGGCCGAAGGGCGGGAAGAGCGGGTTGTGATCGTGCCGGTCGTGCTGCGCTACAGCCTGCTGCATCGGGACTGGGCACCGATCGACCGGTTGCTCACCGCCCTGGAGGGCGTGCTGGGCATCACGCTCCCCCCTGCCGGGGCGCCGGCCCTTCCCACCGAGGAGGCCGACCACCGCTACGGCCGTCTGCTGCTGATCTCCGGCCGCTTGCTCACCCAGCTGGAACACTTCTACCGGCTGGGCAGCGGCGAGGAGCCTGGGCTGACCCCCGGCGATCCCGCCCTCTCGGCCCGCCTGAGCAGGCTCCAGGCAACGGCCCTTGCGGCAGCGGAATCCCACTTCGATCTGCAGCCGAGGGGCACGATCCTGGAGCGCTGCCGCCGGATCGAGCAGGCCGGTTGGCAGGCGATTTACCGCGACGACCTGGCCGCCTGCGCCCCCCTTGAGCGCAGCCTGGCCGACTGGTGTGCCGTCGAAGCGGCCCGCCACCTCGACCACATGCGCCTGGTCGAGTACTTCGCCTCGATGGGAGATGCCTATGTGGCCGAAAAACCCAGCGTCGATCGCTACCTTGAGGTTCTGCTGATCCTGTGGGATGCGATCGCCTGGATCCGGGGCCGGCGGGGCGAGCGGCCGCCGGCCCCGGCGGCGCGGCAGGTGAGGATCATCGTCGGGGAACCGATCGAAGCCGGCCCACGCTTGGCCGACTACCGCCGCGATCGCCGCCTCGCGGTGGATCAGCTGACCGACGTGCTCCGCGCCAGCCTGGAGGCGGCGATGCTCGATTGAGCCAGGCAGGGCCCTGCCGCTTCAGGCGGCCAGCGACCGCAGCGGCACCAGCTGGCCATAGAGCGCTTCGAGAGCCTCGATGTTGCGGGTGAGGGTGTATCTCTCCAGCACCCTGGTCCTGGCCCGGCGCCCCAGTTCGGCGCTGAGCACCGGTTGATCCCGCAGCACCGGCAGCAGGGTGCGCAGCTGGGTGGTGACCCCCTGGGTGCTGATCACGATCCCGGCGCCACCTTCCAGCACCTCCCCGTCGGCGCCGGCATCGGTGGCCACACAGGCGGTTCCGCAGGCCATCGCCTCCAGCAAGGCCAGCGACAGCCCCTCCACCAGGGAGGGCAGCAGGAACACCTCGGCAACCTGGAGCAGGGCCACCCGCATCGCCTGGTCGGCTTCGTATCCCCACCAGGCCACATCCGGGTCGTCACCACTGGCCATCAGGGAGCCGCGCAGGGGACCGTCTCCGACGATCAGCAACAGGCAATGGCGTGGCCGCACCAGCCGCCAGGCCTTGAGCAGGGCCTCCACGTTCTTCTCGGTGGCCAGCCTGCCCATGTACAGGAACACGCGCCGACCCTGGAAGCGCAGGCGCAGCTGGGCCAGCTCCCCCGTCCCCCCATGGGCCGGGGCGGGCTGCCAGCGGTCGGTGTCCACCCCGTTCGGGATCACGGCCAGGCGCTCCTCCCGCACCCCGAGCCTGGCCAGCACCTCCGCTTGCCGCTCGGAGAACACGATCACCCGGTCAAAACGGGCCAGGGTCGGTGCGTACAGCTGATAGGTGAGCTGCTGGGTGCCGGCGGTGAGGTTGCGCAGGCTCGCGTCAAAGGCCGGATGGAAGGTGGCCACCAGCGGCACACCCAGGTGCTGGCAGAGATCGGGCAGGCGGAAATCCAGCGGCGACAGGGTGAGGCTGGCGTGGACCAGATCGGGCTTGAGCTGCTCCAGCGATTCCCGCAGCTCCCGCTGCGCCCCGGGCGAGGGGATGGTGTACACCTGCGACTTGACCAGATAGGGCAGGGCCACTTCACGGCTGCCATCTCCAGGTGGCCCGACACCCCTGGCGGATCTCAGGGCCGCCGCCGCGCTCTGCCTGCCATCGGGGTTGAGGGTGTCCCAACCGAGGCCAAGGCCCGTGGAGGGGGTGTCGAAATGGATGAAGCTGATCCGATGACCCCGCTCCCGGAGCCGCTCAGTGGTGGACAAGCCATAGGAGACATTGCCGCAAAACGGAGATTTCTTGCCCAGCCAGGCGATATGGGCCACCTGCCGCCGTTCTTCCGATGAGGAAGATTAGCAGCGCCTCCAGGGACGCTCCAGCAGGGCGGCCACAAAGGCGATGGCGGCCAGGATCCACAGCACCGGCAGCAAGCCGTAGCGGCTCACCACCGTTCCGGCCAGCACCAGCGGCAGGCTGAGGGCGATGTTGATCAGGTTGTTCTGCAGGCCGAACACCTTGCCGCGCATCGGCTCGGGCGTGTCTTCCTGGATGGTGGTCTGGGCTGGGATCGCCAGCAGTGAGGCCCCGATCCCCAGCAGCGTGCAGAGGCCAAGCGTGAAGATCAGGTTGCCGCGCACCTGGCCCAGCAGCACCAGGCTGAAGGCGATCGTGGCCAGGCCCGTCGAGGCCATCACCCGGCGGCTGACGCCATGGCCGAGCTGGGCGACGGCCAGGGCTCCGGTTGCCATGCCCAGACCGCTCATCGCCAGCAGGGTGCCGAACTGGGTGGGTCCAAGGCCCTCGATTGCGCCGGCCAGGCTGATCGCCAGGACATAGAGCGCCGCCAGAATGCTGTAGAGCAGCACCAGGTGCAGCATGGCGCTGCGCACGCTGGTGCGTTCCCGCAGCACCTGGATGCCTTCGGCGATTTCACTCCAGACGCTGGTGCCTTCGGCTTGGCGCGGTTCCTCACGCATCGGAATCGTGCTGATGATGAAGGCCGCCAGGCCGTAGCAGAGCGGCAGCAACAGGAACTCTCCTCCTTTGAAACCCACTTCCGCCAGGCCGTTGCGCAACAGCCTCAGCACCGGATCGCCGAGGGCGAAGCCCACGATCGTGGCCCCCATGCTGGTGGCCTGATAGAGCGAATTCGCCGCCAGCAGCCGCGTGCGCGGCACCAGCAGCGGGATGGCCGCCTGCTCGGCCGGGGCGAAGAACTGGGTGAGCACCGACTCCAGGAAGGTCATCACCACCAGCCACCAGTAGCCCCAGCTCAGGCCGAGCCAGTAGGGCCCTGGCACCAGGGCCAGCGGGGCCAGCGTCACCAGGCCGGCCCGGAGGGCATTGGAGGCCACCATCACCTGCCGCTTGGGCCAGCGATCGGCCCATACCCCGGCCACCGTGCCGAGGAACATGGCCGGCAGGGTGTTCGCCACGTAGATCCCGGTGGCCAGCAGGGTGATCATCTGGGTCCGGGTCTCCAGATCCAGTCGCAGGCTGGCCGCCGCCTCGGCCAGGGCGCCGTTGTCCTGGGGGGTGTCCGTCACCCAGTACTGGGCGATCAGGAACACCATCAGAACGATGTAGAACTTGTCGGCCAGCTGGGAAAAGATCTGCCCCAGCCACAGCCTGCGGAAGCTGGGCAGGGCAAGCACGGCCTCGATCCCCTCCTGCCTGGGCGGCACGGCCTCGGCGGGAGCGGGCGGGGGTGTGGGTCGGGAGAGTCCGCTCAAGGTGTCAGCCGTTCGGCGGCAATGATGACCCAGAGCCCAGCGTCAGTCGCGTGGCGGGCTCGAAACAGCCGCGCAGCAGTGCGGGAGAGCGGCAGCGGCGGCCGAGATGCTCCCCGCACCAGACTTCCACCAGTTGAAGCAGACGCAGCCAAACCAGCACCGGTCCGATCAGGGTTCCATCCTGGCGGCGCGGCAGACCAGGCCGGGGCAGGCGCTGCAGCAGGGCGAGTTCCGAGGCGTTGAGCACCAGCACAGCCCCCGCTTCGGCCCCGACCACCAGCCCCTCGCTGGGCAGGAGGCTGCAGCGCCAGGCGCCGTTGCCGAGGGGGGGATCAAGCGCCAGGCCGCTGCGGGCGCAGCTCTGCAGCGGCAGGCCGTAGCCGCCCAGGGCAAGCAGGTGGACGCAGCCCTGCACCGCCACCGCCAGGGCCTCCAGGTTGTCCTGCCGGCCCTGCACCACCAGCTCCAGGCGACCCAGCTGCATCACGAGATCATCGAGGATTCCGGCCACCCCATCGCCGCTGGGCACCAGCAGCAGGGCGAGCTCGCTGAGGGTCTGGGCCGCGGCAAGGGTTTCCAGCCGTTGGGCCAGGTGGCTGAAGCTGCGCAGCACCTTGAGCTGCCGGACCCGCCGCAGGCCGCTGCCGCCACTCACCTGCAGCTGCAGCAACGACAGCGGCACCGCCGCCGCCAGGCTGCTGCGGGGCCTTCGGGCACCGGGAACGGCCAGCCGGGTCAGGCCCTCAGCATCACTGAGCAGGGTGAGCAGCCGATCGTTCTCACCCAGGGCGCCGCACTTGAGCGAAAGCCCTTCGAGCCGCCCATCCGGGCTCACGCCGGCACACCGCCGGACTCACGGCCGGCGGGGGGGCGCCGCATGGCCTCGATCAGGGCCACCCCGCGGCTGGTGCCCAGCCGGCTGGCGCCCGCCTCCACCAGGGCGAAGGCCTGCTCCAGGTTGGTGATCCCGCCGGACGCCTTGATGCCGGCCCGTCCCCTGGCCAGTTCCCGCAGCAGGCTCACCTGCTCCACCGTGGCCGCCGGACCGAAGCCGCTGCCGGTCTTGAGAAAGGCGGCTCCGGCATCGATCGAGGCCTCCACCAGCAACTGCAAGGCCTCGGGGCCGAGCCGCCCCGCCTCAAGGATCACCTTCACCGGCAGACCCAGCGCCACGATCGAGCCGATCTCGTCGTAGACGGCGCTGCCGTTGCCATCGGCGAGGGCACCGAAATCAGGCACCATGTCGAGTTCATCGGCGCCGGCTTCGGCAGCCGCCTCAGCCTCGGCCTGCTTGACCCGGCTGGGCACGGCGCCGAACGGGAAAGCCACCACTCCGATCAGTTTCACCCGGGTGTCGCTGCCGAGCCGCTCCCGGGCCACGGTCAGCCAGCGGGAGGCCACGCAGACGCCGGCGAAACCGAAATGCCTGGCCTGGTCACAACAGATTTCAATCGCTGCTTGACCCTGGTGAGGGTCGAGCAGGGCGTGGTCGATCAAGGGGGCAAGGTCGGGGCGATCGCGGGCCAACGGTTCAGGACTCCCGGGCTTGGATCACGCCGTAGCCGCCGTGGTTGCGGTGATACACCACCTGGATGCCGCCGCTCTGCCGGTCACGGAAGACATAGAAGTCATGGCCGATCACTTCCAGTTGATCAAGGGCTTCCTGCAGGGACATCTCCGGCATGGCGTAGTACTTGCGCCGCACCGCGGGAGCCGGCAGGGCAGGCTCGCGACCGCCGATCAGATCGCCGGGCAGCTCCGTTGCTGCGGCTGCCTCCAGGGAGTCCGGGGCGTCCTCCTGCTGTCCCACCGGGCGATCGCCGGCGAACAGCTCACCGCCATGGTGCTCGGTGAGGCGCTCCTTGTAGCGCTTCAGCTGGCGGCTGAGCTTGCCGGCCACCATGTCGATGCTGGCGTAAAGGTTTTCGCTGCGTTCCTGGGCCCGGATCACCGTGCCGTTGGCGAACACCGTCACTTCGGCGGTCTGCTGGGTCACCCGTGGATTGCGGGCGACGGAGAGGTGGACATCGGCCTCCTTGACCAGCCCCTCGAAATGGCTGATCGCCCGGTTTAACTTGGATTCGGTGTAATCGCGAATGGCCTGGGTGACGTCGAGATTGCGCCCGTGGATCAGTAGCTTCATCGAACACCTCTGCGGGAGAGACGGCTGCAACGCCGGCAGCAGGATCGAAGCGTTGCTTCAACGATTCGATCGTTTTCATCGTACGAAGACCGGCCGATGAATCCTGGCCTCGATGCAATCCTTTTTGTTCCGGATGCCCCTGTACCATTCGCGCGGGCCTGGCGTTGGCAGCGGTTGCTGCAGGAGCGCCTGCTGGCCGATTCCCGGGGCCCGGAAGCCCTGCTGATCCTCCAGCACCCCAGGTGTTACACCCTGGGCCGCGGCGCCAGCGAGGCCCATCTGGGCTTCGATCCGCTCGCCCCCCCCGCCCCCCTGTTCCGGATCGATCGGGGTGGCGAAGTCACCCATCACCTGCCCGGTCAGCTGGTGGCCTATCCCGTGCTCAACCTGCAACGCCATGGCGCCGATCTGCACCTCTATCTCCGCCAGCTGGAGGGGGCTGTGCTCGATGTGCTCGGCCAGCTCGGTCTGGCCGGCGAACGCATCGATGGCCTGACCGGAGTCTGGCTGGAGGGCCGCAAACTGGCGGCGATCGGCGTGGGGGCGAGGCGCTGGATCAGTCAGCACGGCCTGGCCCTCAATGTGAACTGTGACCTCTCCGGTTTCGCCGCCATCGTTCCCTGCGGCCTGGCTGATCGAGCCGTCGGCCGACTGTGCGACTGGTTGCCGGGCCTGGGCATCGACCAGGTGCAGCCGCTGCTGAGGGAGGCCATCGCCACCCGGTTCGGGTTGACGCTCCGCCCACCGGTTGGCACGGAGAGGCTCTGGGGGTGATAAGGCTGGGGCCAGTTCAGCTGAAAAGCACCGTGACCGGGAAGGCGGAGATTCACTGGCAGGCCGATCAACGCGACAGGCTCGCTCTGGCTGAGGCCACCGACTGGAGTGAGCTGGTGGGCCTGGAGCAGCTCTGGCCCGCCCTGGCCAGGCGCTACGGCGAGGCACCGGCCCTGGAAGCGCCCCATGCCAGTCCGCCTGAAACCCTCAGCTTCCAGCAGCTCGACGCAGCGATCAGCACGGCTGCCAGCGCCTTCGCGGCACTTGGCGTGCGGTCTGGTGATGTGGTGGCCCTGTTCGCGGAAAACTCCCCCCGCTGGCTGGTGGCTGACCAGGGCCTGATGCGAGCCGGTGCCGCCGATGCGGTGCGGGGGAGCAGCGCACCGCTCGATGAACTCCGCTACATCCTCGAAGACTCAGGCGCGATCGGCCTGGTGCTGGAGTCGAAAGCCCTGTTGCAGCGGCTCGAGCTCAGCGACCCCCAGCTGGAACGGCTTCGCTTCGTGCTCGTTCTCGACGATGGCCCGGCCGAGCTCACCCCGGCCACCGCCCCTCCAGCCACCACCACCCCGGTCAGCGCCTTGCTGGACTGGGCCGCGTTCCGGCAACGGGGGCTGGCGGCGCCGCTCCCTCCGCCACCTTCGGGAGGGGCACTGCGGCTGGCCACGCTGCTTTACACATCCGGCACCACCGGCCGCCCCAAGGGGGTGCCGCTCAGCCACGCCAATCTTCTCCACCAGCTCGCCACCCTCGGCGTGGCGGTCTCGCCCCGACCGGGCGATCGGGCCCTCAGCGTGCTGCCGATCTGGCACGCCTATGAGCGCACCGCCGAATACTTCCTGCTCTCCTGCGGCTGCCAGCAGGCCTACACCACCCTGAAGCACCTCCGCACCGACCTTCAGCGGGTGAGGCCCCAGTACATGATCAGCGTGCCCCGCCTCTGGGAGGCGCTGCTGGCCGGATTCGAGGATGCGCTGGTGGCCATGCCGGCCTCGCGCCGTCGGCTGATCGAGCGGGCCCTCGGTCTGAGCCGATTCCATGCCCTGCAACGTCGCCGTGCCCTGGACCTCACCCTGCAGCCCGAACCAGCGCCGCAGCGCCTGCTGGCGGCCTGCCTGGTGGTGGTCAGCTGGCCCCTGCATGCCCTCGCTTCGCGGCTGCTCTGGCCGAAGGTGCGCCAGCAGCTGGTGGGGGGGGTGATGCGCACGGCGATCAGTGGTGGCGGCGCCCTGGCTCTCCATGTGGATGGCTTCTTCGAGGCGATCGGCATCGAGCTGCTGGTTGGCTACGGACTCACCGAAACCAGTCCGGTGCTCACCTGTCGCCGCCGTTGGCACAACCGCCGCGGCAGTGCCGGTCAGCCCCTGCCGGGAACGGCGCTGCGGATCGTTGATGCCGAGAGCGGTGCGCTGCTGGCCCTGGGCGAACGGGGCCGGGTGCTGGGCCGCGGGCCCCAGGTGATGGCGGGCTACTTCGGCAAGCCCGAAGCCACCGCCGCCGTGCTGGATGGTGCCGGTTGGTTCGATACCGGCGACCTGGGCCACCTGATGGCCGATGGCACCCTGGTGCTCACCGGCCGGGCCAAGGACACCATCGTGCTCAGCAGTGGCGAGAACATCGAGCCCGGCCCCCTGGAGGAGGCCTTGGTCGCCCATCCGCGGGTGGAGCAGGTGATGCTGGTCGGCCAGGACCGCCGCCAGCTGGCGGCTCTGGTTGTGCCCAGGGGGGAGAGCTTCGATCGCGAGGAGCTGCGGACCCTCAAGGGTGCGTTCAACCGGCTGCTGGCCGCCCGTCCCGGATCCCGCCCCGATGAACGATTGGCCGGCGTGGCGGGGGTGGAGCCGTTCACGATCGAGAATGGCCTGCTCACCCAGACGCTCAAGCAGCGCCGTGATCGGATCACCAGCCGGGATGCGGCGGCGATCGAGGCCATCTACCGCAGTTGACCCCTGGTCGCCGGGCTGACAGCCTGAACGTTGTTACAGGCATGTCATGTCCGAGGGCCAAACGCTGACGATCAAACGCACGATCACGGTGCGGGCCGTGGTGACTCCCCGCTGGAAGGAGGATGCCGAGCGCGAACTGAGCGCTGCGGTGAGCAACTCCGACCAGCAGCTCGCCCAGCTCGAGCAGGAGGGCCAGCAGCTGGTGGATGAAATCCGCAGCCAGAGCTTCAATCCGCTCGATCCGCGGGTGCAGGAGCAGGTGGGCTCAGTGCAGCAGCAGGTGGCGGCCAAGCGGGCCGAACTGGAGGAGCAGAAGCGCACCCTCCTGGAGCAGCAACGTCAGGTGCGGGAACTGGATTTCGAGCAGGTCGTCGACCAGGGCCAGATCGAGGGTGCCTGCAAGGTGAAGGTGGGGGACAACCTGGTTCAGAAGCTGCAGGTGGCCGTTCTGGTTCGCGACGGGGTGATCGAAGCGATCGAGGGGGGCTGAGTCCTGGCGGGGCACCCTTAAAATGCCGGTGCTCGCTGCCCCTTTGGATCAAGATTTTGGCGACCCACGACATCTTCATGCCCGCCCTCAGCTCCACCATGACGGAGGGGAAGATCGTCGAGTGGCTCAAGAAACCCGGCGATCCGGTCGCCCGCGGTGAGTCTGTGCTGGTGGTGGAGTCGGACAAGGCGGACATGGACGTGGAGGCCTTCCAGGCAGGCTTCCTCGCCGCCGTGCTGATGCCGGCGGGGCAAACGGCACCGGTGGGCGAAACAATCGGTCTGATCGTCGAAACCGAGGCCGAGATCGCCGCCGCTCAGGCCAGTGCCCCGAGCGCCCCCACGGCCGCCCCTGCCGTTCCGGTCGCTGTCGCTGTCCCGGTAGCAGCGGCAGTTGCAGCGCCGGCTCCGCCCCCTGTCCCCGCCCCAGCGGCGGTTGCAGCGGTTGCTCCGCCGGCGGTGCCTTCCCCGCCCCCCGCAGCGGGCCGGCTGGTGGCCACCCCACGGGCCCGCAAACTGGCCACGCAGCTCGGGGTGGCGCTGGAATCCCTGCGGGGCAGCGGACCCCATGGCCGCATTCAGGCCGAAGATGTCGAGCTGGCCAGCGGCCAGTCCGTGAGCGTGCCGCGGGTGGCCGAAGGCACCGCGGCCTTTGCACCGGCTGCCGCCGCCGCCGCTGGCAACGGGGCCGCCCCGGCCGCCGCCTCTGGCCAGGCCTTCGGGCGCCCTGGCGACACCGTGGCCTTCAACACCCTGCAGCAGGCGGTCAACCGCAACATGAACGCCAGCCTCGGCGTTCCCTGTTTTCACGTCGGCTACACGATCACCACCGACAGGCTTGATGCCCTCTACAAGACGGTCAAGGGCAAGGGGGTCACGATGACCGCCCTGCTGGCCAAGGCGGTCGGTGTCGTGCTGGCCA
Organism: Synechococcus sp. CS-1325; assembly: GCA_025128135.1. Classification (GTDB taxonomy): domain Bacteria; phylum Cyanobacteriota; class Cyanobacteriia; order PCC-6307; family Cyanobiaceae; genus Regnicoccus. Next base: position 115,726 of record JAHLYW010000046.1, on the reverse strand, counting down.
GGCACCCCCAGGTGAATGTGGCCTTCACCGAAGCCGGCATGGCCTATCCCGACCGGGTGAACGTGGCGGTGGCGGTGGCCATGGACGACGGTGGCCTGCTCACCCCCGTGCTGGTCGATGCCGACAAGACCGATCTCTATTCGCTCTCCCGCAGCTGGGCCGACCTGGTCGCCCGCTCCCGCACCAAGCAGCTCAAGCCGGACGAATACAGCACCGGCACCTTCACCCTCTCCAACCTCGGCATGTTCGGGGTCGATCGCTTCGATGCGATCCTGCCGCCGGGTACCGGCGCCATTCTGGCGGTGGCCGCTTCCCGTCCCACCGTGGTGGCCGGAGCGGATGGCTCGATTGCCGTGAAGCGGCAGATGCAGGTGAACCTCACGGCCGATCACCGCGTGATCTACGGCGCCCACGGGGCGGCCTTCCTCAAGGATCTGGCTGCCCTGATCGAAACCAACCCCGAAAGCCTGGCCCTCTGAGGTGAAGGGGGTCGAGTCCGAAGGCGCGGTTCACCCGGACCTGCTGCTCTCCAGCTATGAGTTCGTGCTGCCGGAAGCCTGCATCGCCCAGCGGCCGGTGGAACCCCGTCATGCGGCCCGCCTGCTGGCCGTTGATGCCGATTCCGCCTGCCGGCACCTGACGGTCTGGGACCTCCAGAACGAGCTTCTGCCGGGGGATCTGCTGGTGGTCAACGACACCCGGGTGCTCAAGGCACGGCTGGCCGCTCGCCGGGCCAGCGGCGGGGCGGTGGAAGTGCTGCTGCTGGATCCCCTCGGCGACGGCTGCTGGCGTGCCCTGGCCCGGCCCGCCCGGCGACTGAAGCCAGGCGAATGGCTCCAGCTCGAAGCGCCCGACCAGCCGGCCCTGGCCGTGGAGGTGGTGGCTCTGGAGCGGGAGGCCGGCACCCTGGTGATTCGCTTCCCCGCCGATCGGGATACGGCTGCGGCGATCGAGGGGTTGCTGGATCGTTACGGGGAGATGCCGTTGCCCCCCTACATCCATCAGCACGAGCCGAGCGACGACGAGCGCTATCAGACCCGCTTCGCCGATCGGCCCGGTGCGGTGGCGGCACCGACGGCCGGTCTGCACTTCAGTGATGCCCTGCTGGCGGCCCTGGCCGAGCGGGGTGTGACGATCGCCCGGATCACCCTGCACGTCGGCCTGGGCACCTTCCGGCCGGTTGAGCGTGAAGATCTCTCGGGGCTGGAACTGCACAGCGAGTGGGTGGAGCTGAACGCCACCGCGGTGGAGGCCGTGGCGGCCTGCCGCCGCCGGGGTGGCCGGGTGATCGCGATCGGCACCACCAGCGTGCGCTCCCTGGAAGGGGTGGCTGCCCTCCATGACGGCCAGCTGGTTCCTTATCGCGGACCTGTGAATCTGGTGATCCAGCCCGGTTTTCGCTTTCAGGTGGTGCAGGGGTTGTTGACCAACTTCCACCTGCCGCGCAGCTCGCTGCTGCTGTTGGTGAGCGCCCTGGTGGGCCGTGAGCGGCTCCTGGAGCTGTACGGCACGGCGATCAAGGCGGGCTACCGCTTCTTTTCCTACGGCGACGCGATGTGGATCCCGCCCGCTGCGGTTCTGGAGAGCGCCCGGCCGACAGCGGCGGAGCCCTCAACGCAGGCGCCGCCGCAATCAATCACCGGCTGATCGCTCAGGCCGCCGCCAGGTTGGCAGCGACAAAGTCCCAGTTGACCAGCTTGTCGAGGAAGGTGGTCATGTAATCGGGACGCCGGTTCTGGTAATCCAGGTAGTAGGCATGCTCCCAGACATCCATGGTGAGCAGGGCCGTCTGGCCATGGGCCAGGGGGAGATCCGCGTTGGCGGTCTTGGTGATCTTGAGGGTGCCACCATCCAGCACCAGCCAGGCCCAGCCACTGCCGAACTGGGTGGCTCCCGCCGCCTTGAACTGCTCCACGAAGGCTGCATAGCTGCCGAAATCGGCGGCGATCTTCTCGGCCAGGGCTCCAGCGGGGGCGCCGCCACCACCGGCCTTCATTCCCTGCCAGTAGAAGGTGTGATTCCAGACCTGGGCAGCGTTGTTGAAGATGCCGGCCTTGCCGGCATCACCGGCCACCGCCACGATCACCTCTTCGAGGCTCTTGGTTTCGAGGTCGGTGCCTTCCAGCATCTTGTTGAGATTGGTCACGTAGCCGGCATGGTGCTTGCCGTGGTGGAACTCCAGGGTCTGGCGGGAGATGTGGGGTTCAAGCGCTTCGAGGGCATAGGGAAGCGCGGGCAGCTGGTGGGTCATGGGGGATCAGGAAGGTTGACGGAGATGCGCTGGTAACGAATACGCCGACTGGCCGGCCATGGTGAATCGGCCGGCAAGCCGCTCAGCCCTGTGACAATTGTAACAATGGCTTCGTAGACGTGGCTGCGTAGACGTGGCTGTTCAGCCGCCGATGCCGAGCAGCTCCACCTCGAAGATCAGGGTGGCATTGGCGGGAATCACGCCACCGGCGCCCCGCTCGCCATAGGCCAGATCGGGCGGGATCACCAGCTTGCGCTTGCCTCCCACCTTCATGCCGGCCACCCCTTCATCCCAGCCCTTGATCACCCGACCAGCGCCGAGGGGGAAGCTGAACGGACCGCGTCCATAGCTGCTGTCGAACTCCTTCCCACTGGTGAGCGTGCCTCTGTAGTTGACCTGCACGGTTTGCCCGGCGCCGGCTTCAGGGCCCTCACCAACCAGAAGATCGGTGATGCGCAGGCCGCTGGCGGTGGTGCGTTCCGGGGAGGCGGTGAGTTCACCTCCGAGGGCACCCGCCCCGGCCTGGGCGAGGGTGTTGCTGTCGGAAACGATCGGGTCGGGAGCCATCGCGAACAGGGTGGGATTGGGGTCGTCGGGGTCGAGCTCGAAGCGGTTGTCCGCGGCCTGGCTGACGGCGGGCCGGGCAGCGGGGATGGGGGCAGCCGCCGCGATCGGGCTGGCCGCCTCCACGCCGCTCGGGGCGATCAGCTGGCTGAACAGGGCCACAAGCAGACAGGCCACGCAGACGGTGGCACTGATCAGGATTTCGCGCATGACGCGGCGGCCGCCACAGAGACATTCAATTCTGCCAGGCGCCGCTTCGCCCCCTGCCGCCCGCCAGGGGTCAGTCCGGGACGTTCTCCGATTCCCGCCTGGAGCGGAGCAGCTGTTCGAGTCGGTCGATGCGTCCACGCAGTTCATCGATCTCCTTCTGCCGCGCCAGGCCCACGTCCTGAAGGAAGTGGTCGATGTTGCGCTCCATCTGGCGGCTGGCCTGCTTTTCCAGCTCGGGGTTGTCACCCCGCAGGGCCCGCATGACATCGTCCACCAGGGCGGTGGCCTGGCCAGGGTCGAGCTGGCCGCTCCTCACCCAGTCCTGGGTCACACTGCGCAGGCGATCCGCCACCAGGGAACTGGTGCCGAGTCCTCGGAGCAGAAGCTGTTGCAGCAGGTTGTCCCTGTCCATGGCGATGTGTTGGTGCTCGTTCTGATCATGGTCATCGGTTTGGCTCCAGGTCATGGGCGATGACCGCCAACCCGGCTGGGTGGTCTCCACACCCGTGGCAGCTCTGGCCGGTGGGCTGGCCGGCCTGAGCCTCGCGCCGCTCGGCTGGCCGCCCGTGCTCTGGCTGGCTCTGGTGCCGCTCTGGGCCCAGACCCAGCGTCAGTGGGCTCGCCACCGGGTTGCTGGAATCGGCGCCAGCCTCCGGGCGGCGGCGCTGTGGGGTGGCTGCGGGGTGCTGGTCAGCCATCGCTGGCTGCTCTGGCTCCATCCTCTCGACTGGTTGGGGGTTCCGCTGCCGCTGAGTTTGCCGATCTGTCTGCTGCTCTGGCTGGCCTGCGGCCTGGCGGCCGGATTGCTGGTGGCCCTCTGGTGCGGTCTGGCGCGCTGGCTGGGGCCGTCTCGCTGGAGCACGGCTCTGCTGCTGGCGGGGTTGTGGGGGCTGGCTGAGGTGCTGCTGGCCCGCAGCCCCCTCTTCTGGCTGGGGCTGGGCGCGGCCCCGCTGCCAGGGGACCGGGCCCTGGCGGGGCTGGCGGCCATCGGCGGCAGTGGGATGGTGGCGGCGGCCCAGTTGATGCTCGGCTGGTGGCTCTGGCGAGCCCTCGGCGCCCCGCCGGCGCGACGGCAGCGCTGGTGGCTGGGCTTGATCGCCGTGGGGGTGGCGCTGCATCTGCTGGGCTGGAGCCAGCTCAGAGTGTCCCGGGCAGAGCGCGGCGAGCCGGTGGAGGTGTTGGTTCTGCAGCCGGCGGTGCCCACCCGGGAGAAGTTCGCGCCCAGCCAGCAACAGCGCCTGCTGCAGCGGCTGGCTGCGGCCCGGCGGGAGGCGGCCCGGCTCGGGGTTGACAGCCTGCTGCTGCCGGAGGGTTCCCTGCTGCGGGGCCGGGCGCTGCCTGGCCCGGAGCCGGTGGAGGTGATCGCCGGTGGCTTTCGCCTTGAGCGGGAGGAGCTGCGCAGCAGCGTGCTCCGGTTCGAGCCTGGGCAGCTGAACCCCTCCGGCTGGATCGACAAGCACCGGCTGGTGCCGCTGGGGGAATGGGTGCCGCTGGCCGGACTCTGGCGCTGGAGCGGTCTGTCCGCCGTCGGCGGTGTGGAGCCCGGCGATCCCTCCCGGCTGCTGCAGCGGTCGGCTGGGGCCATCGGCGTGGCGATCTGCTACGAGATTTCCGATGGCCAGGCACTGGCGGCAGCCAGCCGCGGTGGTGCCGGCTGGTTGCTGGCGGCGGCCAATCTCGATCCCTACCCCGCCCTGCTTCAGCACCAGTTCACGGCGCTCAGCCAGTTACGGGCGATCGAAACGGGTCGCTGGCTGGTCAGTGCCGCCAACACCGGCCCCAGCCTGGTGATCAACAGCCAGGGGGTGGTGATGCAGCGTCTCCCCGCCAATCGAGCGGCGACAGCCCGGTTCAGGCTCGAAGTGCTGAGCCGGCTGACGATGTATGCCCGTTGGGGGGAGCTGCCCCTGGGGCTGCTGCTGCTTCTGGCGGCCTCGGCAGCGGCCCTCAGCTCTGGGCGCATCAGCCGACAGCCAGGCGGCGAAACGGGGGCAGAGCAGGAGCTCCGGCCATGAAAAAACCCCGCGTCAGCGGGGTTTGGGGAGAAACCACAGGGGTGTGGATGCTGGTTGGCAGCTCAGTAGCGGCTGCGGCCACCGCCGCCACCGCCATAACCGCCGCCACCACCACCACCGCCGCCGCCGTAGCCGCCGCCACCACCGCCGCCGCCGTAGCCGCCACCGCCGCCACCACGGTTACCGCCGCCGCCACCGCCGCCACGGGGCTCGGCTTTGTTGACGCGGATCATCCTGTTCATCCATTCGACGTTCTGGAGATCGTCGATGGCTTTCTGTTCTTCGGCATCATTGGCCAGTTCGACAAAGGCAAAACCGCGCTTGCGGCCGGTTTCCCGGTCGAGCGGCAGGCTGCACTGACGAACTTCTCCGTATTGACTGAAAAGGTCACGGAGATCCTCCTGTTCGGCGTCGAACGAAAGGTTGCCTACGTAGATTGTCATGTAACTGGGAAAAACTTGAACTGATCCGTCGAGGGCTCTAGCCCAGTTGTGAGCTAGCCAGAGATCTATGAACCTTGATCACCCTACATCCCACCGGCGGCAGAATCCGCTCCCCAGTCCCATTCGAATCCGATCTTCACCCGGTCTTTACCGAAGTCTGGCTTCCATGTCACATCGTGATCAACTGTTGCGTGAACTGGACCAGCCTGGTCAAGGCGGCGATCGCCGGGTCGAAACCCTGATTCAGGCCCTTGAGCAGGAGGAGCCGGCCGATCTCGAGCGGCAGCGGGCGCTGCTGGAGGGGGTATGGGAACTGCGCTGGAGCAGCAGCCGTCTGCCCTATCTCCTGGTGGCGCCCTGGCTGGAGAATCTGCAGATCCTCCTGCCGGAGCAGGGGCGCGGCATGAATCTGCTGCGTCCGGCCGGTCCGCTCGGGGCCCTGGCCGCCATCAGCATCGAAGCCAGCCTTGCGGTGGTGGGTCCCCAGCGTGTCAGCGTCGCGTTTGAGCAGGGTGGCTGGCTGGGTCCTCGCTTCGGTGAGCAGCGGCTGCGGTTGTTCCGGGCCGTTCGCCAGCCCTATCCCGCCTGGCTCGACATCACGGTTCTCGACCAGGACCTCCGCATCTGCCGTGGCAATGCCGGCACCGTCTTCGTCCTGAAGCGACGGACCGATCTGCGTCCCGGCGATTTCCTGTCTGTGGCCTGAGCCTGCCTGGACCTCCTGAGTGGTGCGTGGCACCTTGTGGCGATGAGCCGATTCCCCGACTTGCCTCCCGAGGTGGTTCTGATGGAACCGATGAGCTTCGATGAGGTGATGGCGGCCGTCCATGCCGTGCGGGAACGCAAGACGGTGTTGCTCAACCTCAGCTCGATGCCCCCGGAGGAGGCCCAGCGCTCCGCCGATTTCGTGGCCGGCGGCGTTTTCGCCCTCGACGGTCAACAGGAGCGGCTCGGGGAGCTGGTCTTCCTGTTCGCTCCCTTCGGAGTGGAAATCACCCGGGATCCCGGCGGATTGAGCGAGCGCTGAGCCCGCCGCAGGGGGATCGCCGGCTTCAGCCTGGGCAATCCAGGCCGAAGTGCCGCAGTCCCTCGGCAATGCCGGCGCAGCCATGGGCTTCGGCCAGGTAGGTGTTGGGAAGCTCGGGATGCAGGGCCCGCAGCTTGGCTTCGGCGTTGCCCACCATCACCCCATTCAGGCCGGTCTGGAACATCGCGAGGTCGTTGAGGGTGTCGCCGGAGGTGACCACCCGGCCGTGGGGGAGATCGAGCAAGGCCAGCAGGTTGAGCAAGGTGGAGCCCTTGTTCACCCCGGCGGGAAGCACATCGAGATACTGCTCATCGGAGAGCAGACAATCCACCCCGAGCCGCTCCAGGCTCTGGAGAATGGAGGCATCGAAGACCCGGGGCTCGTAGTTGAAGGAGTAGCGCCGCTCCACGTTCCTCAGCTGGGGGCTCAGCCCCGCCAGGCCCTGCAGGCAGCCGTCGAGCCGGGGCCGCACCGCCTGCCACTGGGCCTCGATCGGATCGACGGCGATCGGCACTGTTTCGAGGCTGCTGCCGCAGGCCACCGTGCAGCCCACATCGCTGATCACCAGGTGGGGAGTGGGGGGAGCGAGCCCGTTGTCGCCAGCGAGCAGCCCCCGCACGGAGGCACGGTCGCGGCCGGTGCAGAAGATCTGCAGCACCCGCTCGCGCCGGTTTTCCAGCCAGTGATAAAGCCGGCGCCGCTGGTTCACCGTGCCGCCCAGCAGGGTTCCATCCAGATCCATGACCAGGATCAGTTCCGGCTGCTCCGGCAGGCTGCCGCTGATCTGGGAGGTGAACTGTCGGCGCGAGAGGGTCACGGCCTGGTCCATCGCGTTGGCGGGGCTGCAGAACGATCGGGCGTCGGTGGCCAGTGAGTGGCCCGGGGAGAAGCCCGGGGAGTGGCCAGATGGAGCTGATTGTCCCAGGGGGGAGAGGCCTCAGCCTGTCAGCTGCTGGCGCCGCAGACGTTCATAGGCCTGGCAGAACGGCTCCCCCAGGGAATCCCGCAGAATCCGGTCGTTCGCGAAGGCCTCCAGGGCCTCGTGCGGGCTGGCCGGCAGGGGCCTGGCCGCTGCGCCGGTGGGGGGATCGGTGTAGGTGTTGGCGTCGCTGCGGGGGCCTGGATCCAGGCCCCTCTCGATCCCATCGAGACCGGCGGCGAGCACGGCGGCCGGCAGCAGATAGGGGTTCGCGTCCCCGTCGGCCAGCCGCAGCTCCAGGCGCTGGTCGTCGGGGATGCGCACCATGTGGGTGCGGTTGTTGCCGCCGTAGCTGATCCAGCCCGGCGACCAGGTGGCACCGGAACTGGGGGCCCGCCCCGCCAGCCGCCGGTAGCTCTCGGCGGTTGGATTGGTGAGGGCGCAGAGGGCGGCGGCATGCTCCAGCACGCCGGCCAGGAAGGCATAGGCCAGTTCGGAGAGGCCCTGCTCACCAAGCGGGTCGTGGAAGAGATTGCGGCCGTCCGCGTCCCAGAGCGAGTGGTGGAGGTGGGCACCGTTGCCGGTGAGCGCAGCGAACGGTTTGGGCGCAAAGCTCACCTGTGCCCCCTGCTCCTCCGCCATGGCGCTGGCCATCACCCGGAAGAAGGCGTGGCGGTCGGCGGTCACCAGCGCATCGGCGAAGGTCCAGTTGATCTCGAACTGGCCGTTGGCGTCTTCATGGTCGGCCTGGTAGGGGCCCCAGCCCAGCTCCTCCATCGCCTCCAGCAGCCCGCCGATCAGGGGCAGCTGGCGCATCAGGGCCAGCTGGTCGTAGCAGGGCTTGCTCTGGGTGTCGGCGTGATCGGCGATCGCTTCACGGTCCGGCGTCAGCAGGAAGAACTCCGCCTCCACGCCGGTGCGGAACCGGTAGCCCAGGGCGGCGGCCCGCTCCAGCTGCCGTTTCAGCACCCAGCGGGGCGACTGCTCCAGGGGCTGGCCTTCCACCACCAGGTCGGTGGCCACCCAGGCCAGCTCCCGCTGCCAGGGCAGCACCATCAGGCTGGCCGGATCCGGCAGCCCCAGCACATCGGGATCGGCGGGGGTCATGGCGAACCAGGCGGCGAAACCGGCGAAGCCAGCTCCCGCCCGGGCCACGCTCTCCACGGCGCAGGTGGGCACCAGCTTGGCCCGCTGCACGCCGAACAGATCGGCGAAGGAGAACAGGAAGTGGCGGATGCCGTGGCTGGCGGCGAAGCGGGCCAGGGCGGCGGGGTCTGGGGCGGTTGGGTCTGAAGCGGTCATGGGGTTCAGGTGGGGCAGAGACGATCGAGGGCGGCGCGGATCAGAGCCTGCTCCCGCGGCGCGTCACGGGGATTGCCGGCCCGGTGCCCCAGCACCGATTCGATCCGCTCGAAGTGGCTGCCGGGGATCAGGGCCGCCTCGGCTGCACAGTCGTCGGGGAGGAAGTAGAGATCGTGGCTTCCGGCCATCACGGTGGTGCGGGCCTGGATCGCTCCCAGGGCCGCCGCCAGATCGCCGGGCTGCGTGGAGCCATTGGCGGCCGCCATGGCGAGGGCGAGGTCGTTGTCCAGCCAGGTATCGAGCATGGCGACCAGGTCGTGGGGGTCGTGGCGGCGGTAGGCGGGCAGCCAGCTGCGCTCCACATAGTCGTCGACCGAGGGATAGCCGAGCGCCTCATGGCGGCGTTCGCGGTAGAAGGCCTGGCTGGCGGCCCAGCTGGCGTAGATGAGTGCAAAGCTGCGCAGGCCCTGCTCCGGCACGGCGCGGAAGCGGCGGCCGTCCCAGGCCGGATCGGCGGTGAGCGCCTGGCGGAGGCTCAGCAGGAACAGGCGATTGTGGGGGGTGGTGCGGGCCGTGCCGCAGAGGCAGAACAGCCGCTCCACCGCCGCCGGGGCCAGGGCGCCCCAGTGATAGGCCTGCTGCGCCCCCATCGACCAGCCGTAGATCAGGGCGATCCGCTCCACGCCGAACCGCTCGGTCACCAGGCGTTGCTGGGCGCGCTGGTTGTCGCGGTGGCTGATCACCCAGCCGTCTTCCCGCAATCCCATCGCGCTGTTGCTGGGGCTGCTGGAGCGGCCGTTGCCGAACTGGCTCACCAGCAGCACGCACCACCGCGTCGGGTCGAGGATCGGACCCACCACCCAGTCGATGTCTTCCGGCCAGGCGCCGTAGGAGCTGGGATAGAGCACCAGGTTGGAGCGCTCGGCGTTGAGTGTGCCGTACACCCGGTAGGAGAGCTGGGCCTCGCTCAGCTGCCGGCCGCAGTGGAAATCGAAGCATCCGAGCGCGAAGGATCGGTCGCCGCTGCTGGCCGGGGCGGCAAGGGCGGCGGCGGCGGTGCTCAAATCGCCGGAGCGGGGCTGGCGGCTGGGGCGGGCAGGGCGAGCAGCTGCGGATCAGCCAGAAAGCGGCGGTGCAGCGCCAGGTAGCCGGAATCCAGATGGCGCAGCCGGGGTGCCAGCCAGGGGTGGGTTGCCGGCAGGGCGTGAAACGGCACCGAGGCGAACAGATGGTGTTCGGCGTGGAAGGGCATGTTCCACATCAGCCAGCGCAGCGGCGCCAGGGTCTGGGTGGTGCGGGTGTTGCTGAGCCCATCGGTGCCGGTGTCGCAGCCGCCGTGCTCGGCCAGCAGCACAAAGCGCAGCAGCGGTTGCCCCAGCGTCAGCGGCAGCAGCCAGTGCCAGAGCAGAAAGCCATTGCCGCCCGGCAACGACAGCAGCAGCAGCACCCCGTAGAGGGCCGCCTGTTTCAGCAGCGAGGCGCGCACCGCAGCGGCCGCTTCGGCGGGGATGTAGGGGTTGGCGCTGAAATCGCCACGCAGGCCGCGGGCGTGGCCGCGCAGCTTGGCGGCCCACCAGGGCAGGCCGCTCAGTTCCAGCAGGTAGCCCCAACGCGTGGTGGGCGGCTGGTCTTCCAGTTCCGGGTCGAGGCCCGGCTGGTGGGTGTAGCGGTGATGCCACTGGTGGTAGCGGCGGTAGAAATCGGCGTTGTAGAAGCTCAGCACCCCGGCCCACCAGGCCACGGCATCGTTGACGGCGCGGCTGGCGAAGGCGGTGCGGTGGCCGCATTCGTGCATGGCGCAGAAGGCGAAGGCCAGGCCCCAGCCGCAGAGCAGCAGGGCCGGCAGGCGCAGCAGCAGGCTGAGCCGCTCATCGCCCCAGACCCAGCCCGCCGCCAGGATCAGCGCCGCATGGAAGAGGGTCTGCAGCCAGCCGGCCCGATCAGAGCGGGCGTTGAGTTGGCGCAGGCTGTCTGCGGGGATCAGGCTGCTGTTATGCGTCGGGATGTCCACGGCCGTCATGAGCCAAGCAATGCCGTGCATTCCACTTGGTCCTGGCTGCCGTCGCGAGGGCGGAGCCGCCACTCGATCCGCTGGGCGATGTGGTCGGCGTCGCTGCCCACGCCGCAGAAGCGGCCGGAGCCCCAGGTGTGAAGCCACGGCAGGCCGATGAAATAGAGACCTTCCGCTCCGGTGAGGCCCCGCTGGTGCACCGGTTCGCCGCTGCCATCGAACACCGGCACCTCCACCCAGCTGAAATCGGAGTGGTAGCCCGTGCACCAGATCACGGCCGCCAGCGGCTCCGCAGCCAGGTCGAGTCGGCTGCCGCCGGTGTTCGGCGCCGGGCGCCAGCAGGGTTCGTAGGGAGGGTCGTGGGGAACGTCCAGGTCGGTGGCGTCGATGTGGGCGTCGATGCTGGCTCGGATGCGGTTGTAGACGGCATCCGAGCCATCGAGGTTGGCGGCCAGATCGGCGGCGAAGCTCAGCCCCGTGACGGCGATCCCCTCCAGGCGGCCGTGCAGCACCATGCCTTCGCCGGCCCGCTGGCGCAGGTCGATCTCGCGGCCACCGTCGCGGCCGGTGAGGTAGTGATTGGTCTTGTGCCGCACGGCACGGGGATCGTCGTGCGCGTCGATGGGGGTGGAATACACCCCCATCCGCTCCAGCCACTCAACCACGTCCCGGCCGCGGTAGCGCCGTGGGGAGCGGGGTGCCGATCCGACGCTCAGATGGACGCGGCGGCCGGAGAGAAAAAGGTCTTCGGCGATCTGACAGCCCGACTGGCCGCTGCCCACCACCAGCACCGGCCCCACCGGCAGCTGGTCTGGACGGCGATAGTCGCGGGCATCGAGCTGGAGCACCGTGGCTGGCAGTCGCTCGGCAAGCGGGTGGCGGCGCGGCCGGTGGTAGGCGCCGGTGGCGATCACCACCTGCGCGGCCTCCAGCACTCCGCCGCTGGTGAGCAGCCGGTAGCCGCCGCCGCAGCGCTGCAACCGCTCGACGCGCACCCCTTCTCGGACATTCACCCTGGCGCGATGGGCGAAACGGCGCAGGTAGGACACGATCGCGTCGCGGCCCATGAAGCCATCGGGGTCGTCGCCGTCGTAAGGGAAGCCGGGCAGGCGGCACTGCCAGTTGGGGGTGACCAGGCAGAACGAATCCCAGCGCTGCGCTTCCCAGGCGTGCCCGACCCGGTGCCGTTCCAGCACCAGGGCGTCGATACCGCGTTGCTGGAGGCAGGTGGCAACTGACAGCCCCGCCTGGCCGCCGCCGATCACCACCACCGGAGCGGCGGCCGGCGACACCAGCGGGGCGGCGTCGGACGAGCGGACTGGGGACGCCACGGACAGGCTGTGATGGAAGTTCATCGTGAGCCGCAGAGCGGCAGGCCGGTGGTAGCGAGCAAGACCAAACTTCCGGCCAGGGCGCCCGGCTGGTTTGGTGCCTGCCGATACACAAGTTCACACACGCCTGGTGCAGGGTCGTGTCGCCGTTTCCATGACAGGTCGCTGGTTCATGCCTGAGGTCACCCGCCCCGCCAATCAACCTGGCGATTTCCTCGTGGATTACGAGGAGAAGGTGTTCCCCGATGTGAAGGCGGAACCTGGCGAAAAAGCGCTCATCACCTTTCACACCGTGGCCTTCGAAGGCTCGATCGGTCTGGTGAACCTGCTGCAGGCCAGCCGCCTGATCAACAAGGGCTTCGACACCTCGATCCTTCTGTACGGACCCGGCGTCACCCTCGGGGTGCAGCGCGGTTTCCCCAAGCTCGGGGATGCCGCCTTCGACGGCCATCTCAACTTCAACGCCCGCCTGCAGAAGTTCATGGACCAGGGCGGCAAGGTGTATGCCTGCCGCTTTGCCCTCCAGGCCCTCTACGGCCATGGCGAAGGGGCGCTGATGGCGGGCATCACCCCGGTGAATCCGCTCGATGTGCTCGACATCGTGCTGCTGCACCGCAAGGAAGGCGCCTTCATCCTCGACACCTGGACGCTCTGACGATGAACGGCCCGATCGTCGTGGCCGCCGCCCAGATCCGTCCGGTGCTCTACAGCCTGGAGGGGTCTGTGGAACGGGTGCTGGCGGCGATCACGGAGGCGGCCGGCCAGGGAGTGCAGCTGATCGTGTTCCCCGAAACCTTCCTTCCCTATTACCCCTATTTCTCCTTCGTGGAGCCACCGGCGCTGATGGGCCGCTCCCACCTGCGCCTCTATGAGCAGGCGGTAACGGTGCCCGGCCCGGCGCTCCGCCGCATCGCGGCCGCCGCCCGCGAGCACGCCATGCACGTGCTGCTGGGCATCAACGAACGGGAGGGCGGCAGCCTCTACAACGCCCAGCTGCTGATCGACGCCAGCGGCACGCTGCTGCTGAAGCGACGCAAGCTCACCCCCACGTATCACGAGCGCATGGTGTGGGGGCAGGGCGATGGCGCCGGCCTCACGGTGGTGCCCACGGCGCTGGGACGCATCGGTGCCCTGGCCTGCTGGGAGCACTACAACCCGCTGGCCCGCTTCAGCCTGATGGCCCAGGGGGAAGAGATCCACTGCGCCCAGTTTCCCGGGTCGCTGGTGGGCCCGATCTTCAGCGAGCAGACGGCCGTGACCCTGCGGCACCACGCGCTGGAGGCGGGCTGTTTCGTGGTGAGTTCCACCGCCTGGCTCGATCCCGCCGACCTTGACCGGATCACCACGGATCCGGCGCTGCAGAAGGCGTGCCAGGGGGGCTGCCACACCGCCGTGATCAGCCCGGAAGGCCGCTACCTGGCGGGTCCGTTGCCGGAGGGGGAAGGGCTGGCGATCGCCGAGCTCGACCCGGCCCTGATCACCAAGCGCAAACGGATGATGGACAGCGTGGGCCACTACAGCCGCCCCGACCTGCTGGGCCTGCGCCTCGATCGATCGCCGGCGCGTCAGGTGCAGGAGCAGGGCGACGGCGGAGCGCCCGCCGCCCTGCCGGCACTGCTGGAGCCGTTTCCGGAGCTGCTGCCGCACCCCCTGGCGGTCGTGCCGCCCCCGCTCGTTTCCCATCCGGAGCCGGTTCCCCATGGCTGACCCCCGCGACCATGCCGCGCTGGCGCGGCTCGTCACCGAGCTGCAGGTTCAGGGCCTCGTGGAGCCTGGGGTGCCCGGCAACAAGGGTCGCCGCGGCGGTGCCGGCCCCTCCGACCACCGCGCCCTCAGCCTCGATGGCACCACGGTGATGGTGCCCGTCTACAGCAGCGCCGCCCAGCGCTCGCCCTATCGCCTGGAGGCCGGCGCCGCCGGGCTGGAGCTGCGGCGGGAGGCGCCGCTGGGGGTGGCGGTGCAGGTGGAGGCTCCGCCGGAGCCGCGCTTCTACGGCCTGCACACCGCCGACGGCACGCCCTACCGCTCGATCGCGCTGCTGCACAGCAGCGATGTGCTGGCCACCACGCTGCTGCAGACCTGCATCCGCTTCCGCGACCGCAGCGAGTCGTGCCAGTTCTGCGCCATCGAGCAATCGCTTGAGGATGGCCGCACCGTGGTGAGAAAGACCCCGACCCAGGTGGCCGAGGTGGCTGAAGCAGCGGCGCGGCTCGATGGGGTGCGCCAGCTGGTGATGACCACCGGCACCCCCAACAGCGATGACCGCGGCGCCCGCCTGCTGGCCGAGACGGCGGCGGCGGTGAAGGCGCGGGTGAACCTGCCGATCCAGGCCCAGTGCGAGCCGCCGGAGGATCCGATCTGGTATCAGCGGATGAAGGACGCCGGCGTCGACAGCCTCGGCATGCACCTGGAGGTGGTGGAGCCGGAGGTGCGGCGCCGCATCCTGCCGGGCAAGGCGGAGCTGAGCCTGGAGCGCTATTTCGAAGCGTTCGCGCAGGCGGTGGCGGTGTTCGGCCGCGGCGAGGTGTCCACCTATCTGCTGGCGGGGCTGGGCGACAGCGCCGCCGCGATCGTGGCCTGCAGCGAGCGCCTGATCGCCGCCGGTGTGTACCCCTTCGTTGTGCCATTCGTGCCGATCAGCGGCACGCCGCTGGAGCACCATCCCGCGCCCAGCGCCGCCTTCATGGTGGAGATCTACACGGCCGTCGCCCAGCAACTGGCGGCCTCGGATCTGCGGTCTGCCGCGATGTCGGCGGGCTGCGCCAAGTGCGGCGCCTGCTCGGCCCTGTCGCTGTTCGAGCAGGCGGCCACCCCTCCGGCGGGCGGCGGCTCCGCCAGCGCCTGATGTTCTTCATCGATCCGTCCAGCCACGAGATCGGCCGCAGCCCCACCTCGGCGCCGGCCGCCTTCACCCCATCGGTGCGCTGGGGCCTCGGCATCGACGCCGAGGATTTCCGCCTCTCGCCCTCGGCCAGCTCCGAGCGCTTCTCCTTTCATCTGCTGCGCCCCGGCACACCGCTGCTGGCTGGCTACTGGCACCTGCGCCGCCGCATCTTCTGCCAGGAGCAGCACCTGTTTGAAACTTCCGATCGCGACGATCGCGATGGGGTCGCCACGCCGATCGCGGCGATCGCCCATGGGGCCAACCGGGCGGGGGAACACCAGGGCGGCACGGGGCCGGTGGTGGGGGTGGTGCGGATCCTGGAGCAGGAACCACGGCTCTGGTACGGCGGCCGGCTCGGTGTGGATGCCGCCTTCCGCCGCCACAACCAGATCGGCAAAGGCCTGATCTGGAAGGCCGTCACCACCGCGAACGGCTGGGGCTGTGACCGCTTCCTGGCCACGGTGCAGGAGCAGAACGTGCGCTTCTTCCAACGCCTGCACTGGCGCTCGGTGGAGCGGCTGGAGATCAAGGGCCTGCCCCATCACCTGATGGAGGCCGACCTCAGCTACTACAGCCCGTCGCGGGAACGCCGCCCGGTGGCATGAGCGCCATCGACCTGGCGCCGCTGGCGGCGCGGCTGCGTGCCCTGGCCGGCCTGCAGGGTAAGAGCGCCATCCAGCACCCCGCCGCCCATTTCCCGCACCAGCCCTTCGCCGCGCTCGGCCCGGCCGCCCTGCTCGGTGATGATGCCGCCCTGCTGCCGGCCTGCGGCGGCCAGCTGCTGCTGGCCAGCGAGGGGATGGATCCGGGCCTGCTGGCACGCGATCCCTGGTTCGCCGGTTGGTGCGGGGTGCTGGTGAACCTCAGCGACATCGCTGCGATGGGCGGCCGGCCGCTGGCGCTGGTGAACAGCCTCTGGTGCCGCGACGCGGCGCGGGCCGAGCCGGTGCTGGCGGGCCTGCAGGCGGCGGCGGCGCGCTTCGGCGTGCCGGTGGTGGGCGGCCACACCAACCTGAGCAGCCCCTATGACGCGCTGGCGGTGGCGGTGCTGGGCACGGCCGCTGGCGCTGTGCTGTCAGCTCGGTTCGCCCGCCCCGGCGACAACTGCTTCCTGCTGGTGAATGGCGACGGCCAGATGCGCCACCCCGATCTGTTCTGGGATGCGGCCACCACTGCAGCGCCGGAGCTGCTGCGCCGCCAGCTGGCCCTGCCGGCACAGCTGGCCGAAAGCGGTGTGGTGCATGCCGCCAAGGACATCAGCATGGGCGGCCTGGTGGGCACGGCGGTGATGTTCTGCGAGAGCGCCGGCTGCGGTCTGGCGCTGGAGCTTGAGGCGATCACGCCGCCTGAGGGCGTGCCGCTGGACGACTGGCTGGCCTGCTTCCCCAGCTTCGGCTTCCTGCTGGCGGTGGCCCCGGAGCAGGAGCCGGCCCTGCGGGCGGCCGTCGCAGCAGAGGGCCATGGGCCGGCGCTGATCTGCCAGCCGATCGGCCGCTTCACGGCGAAGCCGGGCGTGCGCCTGCGGGCCGGCGGTGGCGAGGAGCTGCTGTGGAGCGGCGCCGAGGCGCTCACCGGCTTCGGCCCGGTGCCGTCGGGGTAGGCGTGCACCTTTCACCGCCAGTGCTTTCCACCGTTCACCGTTCAACTCCACCTTCTGCTTTCCGGCCATGCCCGAAGTGTTGCTCCAACTCGAATGGCCCGATGGCCACCTCACCACGCTCTACTCGCCATCGACGGTGATCCTGCAGCACCTGAAGCCCGGCGAGCGGCTGCCGGTGGGGGAGCTGCAGCAGCGCGCCGAGCAGGCCCTGGAGGAGGCGTCCGAGCGGGTGCGGGCCCGCTACGGCTTCGCCTGCACGCGCACCGATGAGGAGCGCAGCAAGTTGCGCCACACCGCCAGCGCCTACGCCGCCAACCAGTTCGTTCAGATCAACGCCGCATGAACGTCTCCTTCCTCGCCAAGTTCCGCGGTGACCGGGCGCCGCTTCCGCCCCGGCCCGCCCGCCGGGCCATCGCCCTGGCCTGGCTGGGTGGCTTTCTGGCGATCGCCGCCGTTGCCCTGCTGCAGCTGGGCCTCAGCGCTCCCTTCGTGCTCGGCTCCTTCGGCGCCACCTGCGTGCTGGCCTTCGGCTATCCCGATGTGCCCTTTTCCCAGCCGCGCAACATCGTGCTGGGCCACACGCTCAGCTCCGCCGTGGGTCTGCTGTTTCTCAGCCTGTTCGGACCGCAGTGGTGGGCGATGGCCGCTGCCCTGGCCACGGGGATCGCCGTGATGATGGCCACCGGCACCGTGCACCCACCGGCCGGCTCCAATCCGGTGATCGTGTTCCTGCTGCAGCCAGGCTGGGGCTTTCTGCTGTTCCCCACCGTGCTGGGCGCCGTGATCGTGACGGCGGTGGCGCTGATTTACAACAACGCGGTGAGGGTTGGCAGGTATCCGAAGTATTGGTGAACTTGATTGCTGAAACCAGACAACGCAGCAATCAACCAGCAGGTGCGGCTCGGGAAGATTGGCCGAGTCTTCCAGGCTCTCGTCGCGGAGCCAGAAGAGATCAAGCTCACCTTGTGGCAGGCCACGACTTCATCAAGGTCGACGCGGGCCATGCGCTTGGTCTTGAGGGTGAGGTGAATAGTCGTGCGCAGGTCGTACACCCACACGGTTTTTGTCCACGGAGCTTCCGCACCCGGCCGCGGTCGAAGAACAGCACTTTGGCCTTCACGCCCTGGGCGTAAATGATGCCGGTGGGCAGGCGCAGCAGGGTATGGACCTCACATTCCTTGAGCAGATTGCGGCGCACGGTTTCGCCGGCGCCGTATCAGGAAGGCTTCAGCAGCTGCCACCCAACCCTCACCCCGGGTGCACCACCCGCTGCGGGAAGGGGATTTCGATGCCTTCGCTGGCGAAGGCGTGCCAGACGGCCGTGGACACCTCGCTCTTGATGCCGGCGTTGTCCATTGGATTGGCGATCCAGTAGCGCAGCGCGTAGTTGATGCCCGAATCGCCATAGCTGAGCAGGAGGGCCTTCGGGGCGGGCTGGGGCAGCACCCGCGGGGAGGCCAGGGCCACCTGCTCCAGCAGGCGGATCACCAGCTCCGGGTCGTGCTGATAGGCGGCGGATACATCCACCTGGCTGCGGCGCATGCGGTCGCTGCCGGTGTAGGTGGTGGTGGTCTTGGTGAAGAAGTCCTGGTTCGGCACCACCAGCTCGGCGTTGTCGCGGTCGCGCCAGAGCACCGCCGCCCGCATGCCGAGGCTGCGCACCTCACAGGGGTCGCCATCGATGAACAGGATCTCACCAGGACCCACCGACCCCTCGAACAGCAGCCACAGCCCACTGATGAAGTTCGAGAACACCTCCTTCACGCCGAAACCCAGCCCCACCGACAGACCGCCGGCCACGGCGGCGATCGCGTTGGCGTTCAATCCGATCCGGTGCAGCACCCAGAGGAACCCTCCGCCCACCAGCAGGTAGCGGCAGGCGATCTGGATCGCTTCGCGGGTGCCCCGGCTGAATCCCAGCAGCCGCTGCAGCAGGCTGCCCAGCCAGGCCACCGGAAACTCCGAGAGCACCACCAGGAAATAGGGAATGCTGAACAGCAGCACGATTCCGCCGGTGGTGAGCGGTTCGTTGAACAGGGGAAAGAGTGGAATGTCGGCAAAGTCTTCGAGTGAATCGAACTGATTCACCAGGGACCCCGCCAGGAACAGCAGAAAGATCGGCTTGATGATCCGGCCGTACAACCGATCGATCGGCGCCGCTCCGAAGCGCTGGGTCAGCAGCACCCGCCCCGCGATCAGCACCTGCCAGATCGCATAGATCCTCACCGTGTACTCCACCAGGCCGCTCGGTTGCCCGAGCACCTGGAGCAGCTGGGCGCCGAGCCGCAGCGCCAGCAGCAACCCGAGTGTGCCCAGCAGCCGCACCACAGGCGCGCGCGCGGCCAGGCGGGGTTGGATTCCCCAGCGATAGCCCAGCATCAGGGCGGCGATCATCAACCCCTGCAGCAGCACCAGGGGGCGGCCGAGGTAGCCCAGCCAGCCGGAGATCTCGATGAGCAGTTTGTCCATCGGCCGGGCTTCAGGGGGTGTCCAGGTCGGGGGGGGCGCCGGGATCGTTCAGGTCCCGGAGCACCCCAGGAGCATCGATCGTTCCCACAATCAACTGACGCAGGAGGTCGTGCAACTGGCCCACCCGTTCCTCCACGCTGTCGGGATGGCGGAAGCTCAACATGCGGGAGTGGTCGAGGCTGGCAGCCATCGCCGCAAAGCGGCGGGAACTCTTGACCGGGATCAGCACCTCCCTGTTGACGGGCAGATTACCGGGGCCGGCCTGCATCAGCCGGCGTTGATTCACGGTGTTGAGGGTGAACAGCACGAAGGCTTCCGCCAGCTCCCGCTGGCGGGGGCTGGAGTGTTCGCCGAAACTCCAGACCTTCAGCCGGGTCAGCGTGGTGGCCGGCTGATCGTTCGCACCCGGCAGCTCCGACACCCCGAGCGAGCTCCCGAGCTCCTTGCTCAGGCGGCCCAGCCAGAGGCTGTTGCAGCTGATCCAGTCCCGCTCTCCCTTGCCCAGCCGTTCGACCAGATCGATCGATTCCTCGGCGAACTCCACGTTCTGCTGCCGGTTGGCGTTGTCCAGCCAGTTGAGCCAGCCCAGCAGCCGGAGCTGGTCGGTGGGCGTGATCGCTGGGGAAGCGGCGCCGGCTTGCTTGCCGGCTTGCTCGGAGCCGAGCAGGGTGATCAGGCTGTCAGCGGCTCCGTTGCCGCTGGCCGTCCAGAACAGTTCGGTGGCACCCAGGGGGAGGCCCACCCGCATCCCCTTGGCGCTGAGGTCGATCAGCTGGTCGAGGCTGGTGGGTGGAGCGGGAACGCGGCGCTTGTTGAAGCAGGCGAGCTGCGGTTCAGCCAGCAGCGGAACGGCCAGCAAGGTGTTTTCGGTGAGTCGGAATTCGGCCAGGAAGCGGGGGTGGATCTCGCTCAGACGCTTGCCGGAAAACCGCACCGGGGTGGTCAGTTTCTGCTCGTGCAGCTTCAGTGCCGTGATCACCCTTGTCACCAGCAGATCCGGACCGAGGGCGCGGGAGGAGCGAAAGGTGGTGGCCGGCAGGATCTCTTCGCTTGAGAAATGCCGCACCTGGATGCGCACGCCTGGATTGACCTGCTCGAAATCCTTGAGCAGGCCTTCCACCACACCCCTGGAATCGCCGATCTCCGCCTGTCGGGTCTGATTGGATTCGTTCTCAACGAAAATGAACAGGGTGTCGGAGAGGAGGCCATCGCTGCAGCCGCTCAGCCCCAGCGACAAGGCCAGGGAGCTGGCCATGGCGCCGGCCATCCGCAGCCATGGCCTCAAGACCGAGCCTCCGTGAGCGATTCACTCAGCTCCCAGAGCCGGCGCCGCTGGCTGGAATCGAGGGCGGCCGGGGCGATCCGTGCCTGGGTGGGCCAGCCCCGCATCCCCCCCCATTGATCCGGCCCGTAGAGCTCGCCGCCGCGCGCTTCGGGGGCCGTGGCGGCATGGAGCTGGGGCAGTGCCCCCATCGCGGCGCTCTGGAACAGCGGGTCCATCAGGCGGTAGGCCAGCCCTTCCAGCCGCGAACCGGCGGCCGCCAGCGAGGCGGGCTGCAGGTTGGTGCGGGCCAGGCCGGGATGGGCGGCCAGGGAAGCCAGGGTGCTGCCACTCGCCGAGAGGCGCTCCTGGAGTTCGAGGGCGAACATCACATTGGCCAACTTGCTCTGGCCGTAGGCCGCCCAGCGGTCGTAGCGGTGCTCACCCTGCAGATCATCGAAGGCGATCCGGCCGAAATGCTGGGCCCCGGAAGTCACCGTTACCACCCGGGAGCCGGGCCGCTGCTCCAGCAGGGGCAGCAGGGCCTTGGTGAGGGCGAAGTGGCCGAGGTGGTTGGTGCCGAACTGCAGCTCGAAACCATCGTGGGTGAGCTGCCGCGGTGTGCCCATCACCCCGGCGTTGTTGAGCAGGAGGTCGAGCCGGCCGTACTGCTCGGCCATCCAGTTCGCCGCTGCCCGCACACTGGCCAGATCGGCGAGGTTGAGCTCCAGGACCTCCAGCCCGGCGGCGGCGGCCGGCAGCAGCACGTCCCTGGCCGCTTCCCCCTTGCGCCGGGAGCGGCAGGCCAGCACCACGGTGGCGCCACGCCCGGCCAGGGCACGGGCCGATTCGAGGCCAAGGCCGCTGTTGGCACCGGTGATCAGGGCGATCCGGCCGGTCTGATCGGGGATGTCGGCGATGGTCCAGCGCATCGGCGTGGCGGCTGCGTGGTGGTTTCTGCTGGGCTGTTGTGGGTCAGTCTTCGGGGAACAGCAGGTCGGCCAGTTCGTCGGGATCGACGTCGTAGACGCGGGCGAGGCTGGTTTCGATCGCTGAGGTCACCTCACCGGGCAGGAAGCGCATGGCGTTGAGGGCGTCCTCGGCGATGTCGTCGGTGAGCAGCTTGTCCTCGGCGCCGAGCTTCTCGTCGTTGATCACCGCCATCACCCAGCTCTGGTAGGCGTAGACCAGATCCGCAAACTCCAGATCCGGATCGTTGAGGTCGAGGGCCATGGGTCTGTCACGTTGAGGCCCCTGTAGTTTGCCCCCCTGCTGGCTCCGCTGGCCAGGGAAGGGGTGGTGGCGTAGGGCCGCTTAGGGTGCCCCCAGAGACAGTTGGGGAGATCGATGTCGGGTGAGACTCCCCCTCTGTTTGGAAAAACGCGGTTTCTGGAAGGCCAGATCGATGAGTTCCTCGACAAGATCTCCGAAGGGGTGATCGTGGGGGAGCTGGGGATCAAGGCCTTTCTCTGTGCCCGTGAAGACCAGGAGATCTGCCTGGAAAAACTGAATCAGATCATCGAGATCAAGCGGCGCTGCAGTGAATTGCGCCGCACGATCGTGACGATGCTCTACACCGAGATGCTGCTGCCGGATGCCCGCGGCGATGTGCTGCGGCTGCTGGGCAGCCTGTTCGAGCTGCTCGATGAAATGGGCGACGACTTCCAGGAGCTGATGATCGTGCAGCCCCAGCGGCTGCCGGAATTCGGCGCGGATTTCGATGAACTCACCACGATGGCGACCCGCAGTGTGCAGGCCGTGGTGGTGGCGGCCCGCACCTTCTTCCGCACGCCGGCGGCGGTGCGCGACCACATCAATGAGGTGCGGGTGTTCGAGGACGAAACCGACAAGCTCGCCTACAAGCTCAAGCGGCGGATCTACGCCGCCGATCTTGGCTTCGAGCAGCGCACCCTGCTGCGGGAAGCCGCCTCGATGATCGATGCCCTGGCCGACAAGGCGGAGAACATCGGCGACGACCTTTCGATCTTCGCAATCAAGCGCTCGCTCTGAGCCGGAGCTTTCCCCATGGCGCTGATCGTCACTTTGATTTTTCTCTCCAGCGGCCTGTTCCTGGGCTGGTCGATGGGAGCGAACGACGCCTCCAATGCCTTCGGCACCGCCGTGGCGACGCGGATGATCCGCTTCTCCACCGCCGCCTTTCTCTGCAGCGTGTTCGTGATCATCGGGGCGGTCAGCAGCGGCAGCGGCGCTGCCGAGGGGCTGGGGCAGCTGGGGGCGATCAACACCCTGCCCGGGGCCTTCACCGCCGCGCTGGCCGCCGCGCTCACGGTGGCCTGGATGAGCAAGCTGGGCCTGCCGGCCTCCACCGGCCAGGCGGTGGTGGGCTCGATCATCGGCTGGAACCTGTTCAGCGGTTCCCCCACCGACCTGGGCACGCTGCGCCGCATCCTCTCCACCTGGATCATCTCGCCGATCCTTGGGGCGATCTTCGCGATGCTGCTCTACAAGCTGCTGGTGGCGTGGATCCGGCTCACCCGGCCCCACCTGCTCTCGCTCGATCGCAACACCCGCAGCGGACTGATTCTGGCCGGCATCTTCGGGTCGTATGCGATCGGCGCCAACGGCATCGGCAACGTGATGGGCTTCTTTGTGGAAGCCTCGCCCTTCCGCGACCTCACTCTGGGGTCGTTCTCGGTGTCGTCGGTGGAGCAGCTCTTTCTGATCGGGGGAATCGCCGTGGCTGTGGGTGTGTACACCTATTCCCGCAAGGTGATGCTCACCGTTGGGGATGGCCTATTGACCCTCTCGCCCCTCGGTGCCTTCGTGGTGGTGGTGTCCCATTCGCTGGTGCTGTTCATCTTCTCCTCCACGGCGCTGGAAAGCCTGCTGGCGGGCTGGGGACTGCCCACGATTCCGCTGCTGCCGGTGTCGGGCTCGCAGGCGGTGATCGGCTCGGTGCTGGGCATCGGCCTGCTGCAGGGCATGAAGGGGGTGCGCCAGATCCGCTGGGGCGTGCTGGGAGGCATCGCCTCCGGCTGGATCACCACACCGCTGATCGCGGCGGTGATCGGCTTCGTGCTGCTGTTCGTGGTGCAGAACGTGTTCGGCCAGGAGGTGTACCGGGCCGTCGGGCCGCTGGCGGTGGCAGTGTTGATGCCAGGCCAAGCTGTGACCTGAATGTCAGCCCCTCCGGCCGCCGCCGATCCCGCCGCGCTTCAGGCGGCGCTGTTTGAGTTCGCGATCGGCGAGCTGGTGCGTCAGCACCGCAGCAGCTGCCCGCCGCTGTGGACCGCCGAGAGCTGGGCCAAGCTGATGATCTGGCTGGCGCTGAGCTGCGGCTGCAGCGGCGACGACGAGGGCCTGCGCCGCTTCGCGGCAGCACTGGAGCCGGCCCTGGCGCGCAGGCTGCGGCAGACCTTCTTCGAGCGCACATTGGAGGATCTGGAGCTGCGCCTGCTGGCCGATCCAGCCGACAGCCAGGTGGTGGTGCTGCCGCTGCACCCCTCGGTGACGCTGCCGCCCGAGCGGGTGGCCGAAGCGCTGGCCCGGGTGGGGCTGAGCGAGCGGGTGGCAGGCGATCCGGCCGGCTGGCAGCAGCAGGAGGGCCTGGTGGCCGTGCCCTGGGCCACCGAGGCGACCAAGCCATGAACCTGATCGGCACCTACCGCAACGCCGGCTACGCAGCCCTCGCTGACGGCATCTGCGCCTTCTACGAGCGCCGCACCGACCTGCAGCGCCGCGGCGTCGCCTTTGGCCAGCCGCAGGCCGAAGGCGTTGCTCCAGCCACCCCCGCCAAGGTGTCGACCGACATCAGCCTGGTGGCGATTGACCGCAGCGATCCGGAGGCCTTCGCCCTGGCCGAGGTGATCGTGCGCGGCGTGAACGCCGGTCTGGAGCGCTACCTGCAGGAGCGGCCGCTGCTGCGCCAGTGCGCGCCGGAGCAGGCGCTGTTCGTGCTGCCGATCTTCAACCTGCAGCGCTACGCCCCCGGCGAAGCCTTCCACGCCTGGCACTGCGACTGGACCACCAGCGACGAGGCCACCGAGCCGATCCGCCGCGTGCTGGCCTGGATCCTCTACTGCAACGACGTGCCCGACGGCGGCACCGAATTCCACTGGCAAGACCACCACGTGGAAGCCGTGAAAGGCACCCTGGCGATCTTCCCGGCGGGAATCTCCCACATCCACCGCGGCCGGGTGAGCCACGAGCACAGCAAAACGATCGCCACCGGCTGGATCAATGCGGGCAAGCGGGAGGATTACATCGCTCGGCTGGCGGCTGGCTGAAGCGCAGGTTGGCGGCGGGGAATCGGCATGTGCGGAGAAGCGTTATGGCCCAAGAGCCCCAGGTCGCTTACTCGCGTGTGAGCTGAACCTTGAGCAACAGATCACCCTTTTGGCATGGGTGGATAGCGGATCCGCATAAGATCCGGCTCTGCAACCGCTTCAAAGGGCAAAAGCCTGGCGCCGCTGCCGATTCAAGGCCAAGAGGTAGCCAATGCAATGGTTCTTAGACTGTCAAAAAGCCTGGGTTTAGCGTGGATACCGGACCCGCCCATTCAGCCTTAGGTGTCACAAACACAGTGCGGCACCTGCCCGACCTACGCAACGTACATCAGGCCCATGAAACGACCGACCTTCTTTCTCTCTTCAACCATCTACGACTTCCGCGACCTACGTTCGTCACTGAAGTTCTATTTGGAGGAGCAAGGCTGCAAGGTTCTGGCCTCGGAGTTCAATGACTTCACGAAGCCGCTGGATCAACATTCGTATCAAGCGTGCCTCGAAGCAATCCATGCCGCGGACTACTTTGTACTTTTGATCGGCAGTCGCGTGGGCGGCTGGTATGACGAACCCAACAGAATCTCAATCACACAACGTGAGTATCGAGAGGCATACGAGCTTCATCGAGAGGGCAAGCTGAAGCTCTTTAGCTTCGTCCGCGCCGACGTTTGGCAAGTCAAGGAAGAGCGCCGCGAGCTCGCCAAATACCTTGAGACAGTAGCAATAGAGGAAGGAACCAAGAGGAATGTTGCAAACTTCCCAAGCAAGAGCGCCGCTGACGCAGATTTCATTTCATCCTTCCTAAGCGAGGTCGGCCGCAATAAGGAGACGGCTGCCGCCGTCAACTCTGGTTCAGCAGCGCCCTCCGGCAATTGGATCAACGTCTTCTCAGACTTTCGCGACCTAGTCCGAGTCATAGACGGCGCACTGTTTACATCAACTCCGGCAGAAGACCTTACGCTGAAGCGCCTTCTACGTCGGGAGCTGCGCGAATTTCTTTCTCAGTGCCTGGTCAAGATGAAGTCAGGCTCCGTGTACTCGCCACGCTCCATCATTGATCGGTTTCACCAAGAGAGTCCAATTTCCCTAGATGGACGCAAGGACAGCATCAAGACAGTGAACACAAAAACGTGGGACTTACTGAGTTCACTGTCTATCAGTCTCATGGGGCTCCAACTCCATCCCGTCGTCCTGGACCGGGCCGTATCGCTACCGACTTTCCTCACCTTTGACCTCGCCTCCGACTCTTATCAGGAAACACCTGTCTACGAGGTACTGCTTCAACTACAAGACGAAGTTCGTCGCCTCAAACGCGCAAATACCACTGAAGTGATGAGCCTTGTTTATGAGCACTCACCTAAGAGTCAGCCGCACCGCGGGCTAACTATCAGTATCGACACAATGAAACTCGCCATGTTTCTTCACTTGATGGACCGGTGGGCGAACGTGATTGAACTTTCTCGGGCAATCGTTCAACATCTCGATGGTGAGCCGTATAAACCGCCCAGTCTGCGCCCTTCTTCCCCAATCCACGGAATGGAGGAGCAACTAATCGAGCAGCGAGTCACCAAGGAAGAATTGGATGCCTTCATTTTTAGCGGCACGCAGTGACGCCTAACCCCTCGCTCAAGCGGAGCGCCAACGGCAGGCCGCTTAGCTCGAACGTTAGGCGCATGGCCTTGCCAAGATGATCCAATCACTTTTTGGCTCATGCCTCATGCTGGGAGCACGGTGAACGCCGCATACCAAGGAGGTGGCTTACTGCTGTCAGCAATGGTATGGTGTTGGGTCGGACCGACAGCGCAGCTTCTGTTGTGAAAAAGCTAACGATTGACATACTTCTCCAAGAAGCAGCTAAATTTGCCAAGGCTGAATCGAAATACGACGAGCCCAGTTTGTACGGAGTCACAGACGGAAAAGCGATCGGCACTTATCTTGAGCATAAGTTCACGTCATTTCTTGCAGAAAACTATGACTATATCCAGGGGAACTCGGCGATGGGAATTGACTTGCCAGGAGTAAATGTAGACATCAAGGTCACGAAGTCTTCACAGCCGCAGTCATCGTGTCCATTTAAGACGGCGTCTCAGAAGGTCTACGGCCTTGGCTATGGACTGTTGGTATTTGTCTACGAGAAATATGATGACAGCAGTAACAGAACTGGCAGACTCAATATGATCCACACAATCTTCGTGTGCAAGGAAAGAACCGCAGACTATCAGACCACGAGAGGGATTCTAGGCATATTATCAAGGGGAGGGAACAGCGAGGATCTTGTTGGTTTCATTGAGGAGCGCAATCTCCCACTCGACGAGATAGGGGCGAATCAACTCGCGGAAAGAATATTGCAAGAGCCGCCAATTCAGGGATACCTGACGATGTCCAATGCACTCCAGTGGAGGCTTCAATATGGACGTGCAATTGAAAATGCAGGAGTTCTTGAAGGATTATTGAGAGTGAAGTAGCCATGCGAGGAAAGTCACGGGACAAATGGCAGTTTGGTGATTTTCAAACACCAGATGGTCTATCCACGAAGATCGCCAATCTACTCCAGGCATCTCTAAATACCGAACCTACTCTAATTGTAGAGCCATCTTGCGGAAAGGGGGCATTTGTATTGGCTTTTGCCAAGACTTTTAGGAATTCACGAGTAATAGGCCGAGATATCAATAAGACCTATGTGCAGATCTGTAAAGATCTGGCGCAAGATAATGACAATCCAAATATATCTGTTGAATATGGCGATTTCTTCCAGACAGATTGGGAATATCTCTTGTCGGGAGAAAGTGGTCAGATTCTTATTATTGGGAATCCGCCTTGGGTAACCAGTAGCGAGCTTGGTCTGCTGAATAGTAGCAACCTTCCAGTCAAGGATAATTCGGAATTCAGGAAGGGAATCCAGGCGATTACAGGCTACTCTAACTTTGATATTTCCGAGTGGATGATCCTCCGCTACCTGGAATGGATCAAGAATAGGGATGGTAAGATTGCCGTTCTGTGTAAGTCCTCGGTGGCTCGCAAAATCGTCCGTTCGCTTTACAAACAAAAGATATTTGGAGCCAAGGCTAGAATTCATGCTATTGATGCTCAGAGGTATTTTGGGGCGGCCGTAGAGGCATGTCTCCTTGTCATTGAAAAGCAGCCTTTCCCCACACAGTGCTACGTTTATGAATCGCTTGAGAGCAAGAGGCATCAATACATCATCTCTGATGAAGACGGCGTCTTGATTAGAGATCTAGATTCTTATCTTAAAGTCAAGCATCTAAAAGCAGATAAAGCGGAGTTGATCTGGAGATCTGGAATCAAGCATGACTGCTCAAGGGTAATGGAGATAACCCATTCTAATGGTTTGTATGTTAACGGTGACAATGAAAAGGTAGAACTAGAAGAGACCCACCTGTATCCCCTCCTGAAAAGCTCTGACATTGGTAATGGCAGAGTCTCGTCATGCCGAAAGCACGTTATTGTTACCCAAACTCGCATTGGACAAGACACCTCTCATATACGCATGTCTTCGCCACTGACATGGTCATACCTATCTTCTAAAGACGACGTCTTCTCTAAGCGCAAGAGTTCTATTTACAGAGGAAAGCCCCTGTATTCTATCTTTGGAGTTGGTGACTACACGTTTAGTCCTTGGAAGATAGCTATCTCAGGGCTGTATAAGAACTTGTTCTTTCAGCTGGTCGGGCCGATTGGTGGCAAGCCAGCTGTTTTTGATGATACGGTTTCATTCCTTTCGTTTGAATCTTACGATCAGGCTCTGTTCGTTCGCGATCTGCTCATGACCGAGGAAGCCCAGCTTTTCTATGAGTCGCAGATCTTTTGGGATGAAAAGAGACCCGTAACCACCGATATTCTTAAGCGTCTGTCTTTGTTGGCGCTTTCTATCTGTCTGGGCGAGGAGCAAGAGTATAGTCGTTTGTTCTGTCACGATAGTGACCACCAACCTGAACAGCTTGAATTGATTGCATAGGTGTATGTTTTGGGCTGAAATCGCCTAACAAGCCCTTCGAGTGGACAGGCCGCCACCAGCTCTCAGCTTCGCCACCTCAAGCTCCCCGCCTGCCACTCAAGGGCAGCGTTAGCCTTACTCAAAATCCGTGCGGCTGGGCGCCTTGGGTTTTGAGCTGAGAGATCACATGACTTCTGGCGATTATGCGTAATTGCCTTATCAGGAGTTGGCCGATCTTGTAAATTATGACACTATTAGAAGCTGCGGTCAGCTCGAAAC
Organism: Synechococcus sp. CS-1325; assembly: GCA_025128135.1. Taxonomy (GTDB): domain Bacteria; phylum Cyanobacteriota; class Cyanobacteriia; order PCC-6307; family Cyanobiaceae; genus Regnicoccus. The sequence goes on along the minus strand of JAHLYW010000046.1, from coordinate 86,961 downwards.
AACTCAGTAGAGCTGCATGTGACGACAAGCAAAGCGACCGATTGGCACTGCCCTAAACTTCTCCTGCCCGACGTGGCGTTTCACGGGTAGAAATGAAAGTATCCGATGTTCTCAAAGCGATCAAGAACGATGGCTGGATTCAAGTGGCTCAAAGGGGGAGTCATCGCCAATTTAAGCACCCAAGAAAGCCAGGTAGGGTAACCATTGCTGGCAAGCCGTCTGATGAGCTTGCAAAGGGCACTCAGATGAGTATCATGAAGCAAGCAGGTCTCAGAGGTTCAGAACAACCATGAAGTACGCAGTAGTCATCGAGAAGGCTGGAGAAAATTTTTCGGCCTACGTTCCAGATCTCCCAGGCTGTATCGCAACTGGCGATAATGCCTCTGAAGTTGAACAGCAGATTCGCGAGGCGATCTCATTTCATTTAGACGGGTTACGGCAGGATGGCATGGAGATACCGGAGCCGTCTTGTGCCGTTGGGTATGTCGAACTTGCTGCATAACTGACACGAAGCGAAGGCTGACATCCAGATTCAGAAGACGGGAGCACTAGGTATTAGCTATGCCCATGCCTCTGCCAGCTTCTGATTTGGAGCGTTACATCAACAAAGCAAGAGCCATACCCGCCTATCTTTAGTCCCGCAGTCCCCCAACTCAAACCCACCCACCCAGCCGCGAGCCACCACTTCCGGCAGCAACGCCGCTCGATGCGCGTGTTCACGCCCTCCCTCCAGATGAAGAGGGTGGCGCCGCCCTCATCCAGATCGATCGCTTCTGGTTCCGTTGCATCTGGCTGGTTGGCGGCCCAGATCCGGTCCACCGGATAGGCCGATTCCAGCAGCGCACTGGCCTGCGGCAGTTGAAACACCAGCTGCTCCCACTGCTCCGGAGCCACGCGGGCGAGGGCCGCCAGATCGAGGCCGTTCTGATCCGGGGTGTTGAACACCCGGTGCTATTGGGGTGAAGGCGCGCAGAAAGGCCGGCAGCTCGCCGCCGTAATCCCCCAGATCCGGTGAGGTGGAAGCGTGCTCGCTCACGTAGCGGACGGCCATGGCAGCAAAGAAGGGCGCACCCACCAGGCGTTCGCAGACGGGATAGATCTCCAATGGAGCCCTTGTATGCCCCAATGCCTCCTTCCGGCCAGGTGATGGCGAGCGATCGGCTGACGCGTCAAGCTGCAGAGCCTGACCTGTACTCCGCATGCGCAGAGAACGCGCTGCCGGTGAGTTCGATATCACTACGCGCGATGCCGGCCTTCTTTGCCGCGAGCTTCCATCCATCGATGGCACTCACAACATCCTCAACAATCTGCCCTCCGCGTTCTTCATCCAGCCCATAGAACAGCGCGGTGGATAGCACCGTTGTGAGACTCGGCCGGTTGTCCGAGTCGTCGATGTTGAGGACGTGTTCTGCCTTATCGACGTTGGGGTTCACGTCGAATGCAGGTGCGAGACGCCAGCCGTTATCGGCCAGCACAAATCCGTGGTTGCGCAGATGGTCGTCGCGATTGCCGATCGCCACATTGAATGCGACGCGGCGGAACAACTGCTCCAGGTCAGCACTCGTATGCGCACCATCGCCTCGCGTCCGAAGGAGCTGGGCCAGTTCCAGATAGCTCGTGCCCTCGCTCTGCTCCTTGCGAAGCAAGGTCATCGCGGAGGCATAGAAGCGCCGCGTGCCCTTGGCGCGGTCGAAGCGCTGCACGCAGAACGTATGGAACTCGTTGCTCAACCGCACGACCTTGGCTTCTGGCACGTCAACACCGGCTTTCTGCGCCAAGCCGTGCACGACGTGTTCCCAGGCGCCGACATCCCGGTCGTCGTTTTGCGCCGGGAACTTGCCGATCCATAGCGAACCGTCTGCGTCCGTAAAGTTGGCTTTCGGGCGTGCACCACCCAAGGACGCGCCCGGTGCAACCAGCACGGCCAACCACTTGCGCAGCGCGTCCAGGTCGTCGATGCGCCGGTTGCTGAGCTGATACGCGACCGTCTCCAGTGCCCGCAGCGTGGTGACGGGCGGTGCGGCCATCTTCTCGTTGCCCAGGAACTCCTGCGTTCCGACCCCCCGAAAGCGCAGGCCGCCTTGCCGGGTGAAGTCCTGGACTCCGAGCAGGAAGTCCCACGCGTACAGCGTCCGTGGAGAGCGTTTCTCGTCCTTGGCTTGCAGGGTCTCGCGACGCTTCATCAATGTCTGGCCCCAACGGTCCGGCGATGAGTCCAGAAAGATGCCGAAGTTGCCCAACTCGGGCTTGGGAAAGAACGGAGCTTTGTCCAGCGACAGGTCCGGGTCGATCGCGAACGCGCGTGAGTCCATTAGCCACGCTTGTTCGTATTGGAAGCGGATCTGCCCACGGTCATGCGCCAGGGTGCCGACCCGGCATGGCGGCCCCAGGTCACATTCGAGCCAGACCTCTACGGCGTTGTCCTGGCCGCTCATGATGAGTCCCCCGTGCAGTTCGCGCGACCGCCAGGAGCCTTGGGTGCATCGGCGGAGGCTTGTCTGCGCCGCGCCTGTGACGCGGGCGGTTTGAAGACCAGGTCTTGCAACCTGCGGCCCACCTTGTCGTCTGCCGCCAAAGCATTGAAGTCGGCTTCAAGCCCGAGGACCGCCATCACGCGCAGGTAAGTGCCCAAGGTGGCTCCCGGGTCGCCCGCCTCCACTTTGTAGAGCGACGTTCTGGAGATGCCGGCCCTCTGCGCCACGACGGCGTTGCTCAGCTTGCGCCGCAGGCGTGCGAGCCTCAGCCGCTCGCCCAACTGGGAAAGCAGCCTTTGCTCCTGCGGGAAGACGACCGGGGGTTTGCTTGGCATCTCGCCATTATGGACATTCTTCTGAACAAATGACTATAATGGCGGACTTCTTGCATAGAATCGGCTGCGCGCAGGCAAATTTCTCGCAGTTCCTGCGCCGCAATCCCCCAGATCCGTGAGGTGGAAGCGTGCTCGCTCGCTTAGCGGGCGCCCCCGCAGGCCTCGGCCACCGGTGGCCGAGGCATCCTTTGCGAGCATGGACGGATCTCCCCGACCCCAACTGTGACCGAGGCCGTCCCCAAGACCTGCGACCCCGGCTCAAGGCCACCATCGCCCGCCTCGTCGCAGCTGGAGCCAGGGCCCGTGGTTTGAAATCGGCTGGGCAGGTTCCACACTGATGCAACCCCTCCATCCCGGGTTTCCGGGGGATCGCGGCATGACGGAAATCAAGTCGATCAAGAAGAAGATCACTCCCGAGGAATACCGCCTGCTGCAGCGACTGCGGCACAGAAAGCCAGGTCTCAATCCACCCACCGATCAACCCACCTGGGGTGAATACCTTGCCGATCGTGTGGCAGCCGTGGTTGGTTCCTGGCGCTTCATTCTGATTCAGAGTGCCATTCTGATTCTCTGGATTCTTGCCAATGTCAGTATCAAGAGCGAGCGCTGGGATCCCTATCCATTCATCCTTCTCAATCTGATGCTTTCATTCCAGGCGGCCTACGCAGCACCGATCATCATGATGAGCCAGAACCGGCAGGCCTCCATTGATCGGGCTGATGCAAGAAACGACTACGAAGTGAATCAGAAAACGGAACTTGAGCTTAGCCATCTACAGGATAAGGTTGATATTCTGCGGGGGATCGAGATCATGGAGCTGAAGGTGCTGCTCGACGAGCAGCGGCAGCAGTTGCTGCATCTCGGTGAGCTGCTGCGGGATGTTCAGGCTCGATGAACCAGCACCCTCGCCGCCCCTGGATCACCGCGGGCCTGATGGCCGCCATGGGGATCGTGAATCTGCTCTCCGCCGTTTCGCCCAGCCTGCCGGCCCGGCTGGAGTGGTGGCGTCAACTGGTTCCCTTTGAACTCCGCCACACCGCCCATCTTTTTGCCGCCCTGTGTGGCTTCTTCCTGTTGGTGCTGGCCTCCGCCCTGCTGCGCCGCAAGCGGATGGCCTGGCTGCTGGCACTGGCCCTGCTGGGCCTTTCGATCGTGTTCAACATCATCAAGGGATTCGATTACGAAGAGAGCCTGCTGGCCGCGCTGCTGATCGTGCTGCTGATCGCCAGCCGGGGCCTCTACACCGCGCGATCCGATCCACCCTCGATCGCCCAGGGGGCCCGGAGCCTGCTGGCCTCCATCCTGTTCACCCTCGCCTACGGCACCGCTGGATTCCTGCTGCTGAACGGGGCCTTCAGCCGCCGCTTCAGCCTGCCGGCCGCCGCTGGCCAAACCCTGCGGGTGTTCGTCCTGCAGGACAGCGGCGGGGTCAGGCCGCTGACGCGCTTCGCTGCGTTCTTCACGGATTCGATCCAGCTGATCGGATTCATCACCCTGATGTATGGGCTGTGGATGCTGCTGCGGCCGATCATCCTGCGCGGTGAACCAGCAACAGCTGAGCAACGCCACTGCGCCCACAGCATCGTGGAAGGCCACGCCAGATCATCCCTGGCGCCGTTCGCGCTCCTTGGTGACAAGGCCTATTGCTTCAGTCCTTCGGGCAAGAGCCTGATCGCCTATGTGCCCAAGGGAAGGGGTGCCATTGCGCTGGGAGATCCGATCGGTCCGCCAGAAGACAGGCTCCAGGCCATTGAGGACTTCCAGCGGATCTGCCGCCTCAATGACTGGATTCCCGGCTTCTATCAGACCGGGCCTGAAGGGCTGGAACTCTTTGCAAGCCTGGGGTTCAGCTCCCTGAAGATCGGCGAGGAAGCCCTGGTGGATCTGAGCAGTTTCACGACCAGGGGCAAGGCCGGCTCCGACTTCCGCACGGCCTCCAACAGGCTGAACAAGCTCGGCCACCGCTTCGACGTGCTCGCCCCTCCCCATCCACCCGGCCTGCTCAGGGAGTTGAAGAGCATCAGCGATGAGTGGCTCAGGCTGATGCACGGAGCCGAGAAGCGGTTTTCGGTGGGGTGGTTCGAGGAGGCCTATCTGCAGCGATGCCCGGTGATGGCGGCCAGGGACAGCAGCGGCAGGATCACAGCCTTCGCCACGGTTGTGCCGGATTGTCCCGTGGACGAAATCAGCATCGACCTGATGCGCCATCGCCAGGAGATGGTGCCCGGAACGATGGATGCCCTGTTCGTTTTTCTCTTCCAGCACTACAAGGATCAGGGGGTTGAGCGCTTCAGCCTCGGGCTCTCGGCTCTTTCGGGGGTTGGCGAGCGATCCAGTTCGCCGCGCATCGAGCGGGCGATCCACTATCTCTCCTCGCACATGGATCAGTTTTATGGCTTTGAGGGTCTGCGGGCCTACAAGGCGAAGTTCAAGCCGCGCTGGGAGCCGAGATATCTGGTCTTCGCCGGCTACGCCAACCTGATGGCAACGGTGGTGGCCCTGATCAGGGCCGATTCAGGTGATCGCCTGGTGGACTACTTCAAGCCGGAGATCTGAGCAGATCAGCAGCGGCCCAGCGAAGCGATCCAGTTGCTGATCGCGGCATTCACGATCTCAGGGAATTCGGCCATCATCACGTGTCCTGCTTCAGCCAGGTGGAGGTGTTTGCCCTGCTGGAAATGCGCCACCAGGTTCTCCCCCATGCGGAAGCTGAAGGCGGGATCGCAGCCGCCGGTGATCACCAGGGCGGGGATCCGGCGGAGGGTGTCGACTCCGGTTTTGGCGAAGAGGTCGTAAGCCCAGAAGATCTTCAGGGCCTGGTAGGGAGCAAGCTGCGCGGGAATCGGATTCTCCTCGAAGTAACGCCGCATGGCCGGGCTGCGCTGGCTGCTGACCAGGGATTGCGCCAGCCGTTGCACGGCAGGGATCGCCATCAACCGGCGTCCTCCCGTGGCCATCGCAGTCATCAGCGGTTGCTCCCACCAGGGGTCGAGATCATGGCTGCCCCCGGCCATCAGGATCAGCCCAGCGGTGGGGTTCCGATGCGCCCACTCCAGGCCGATCGGCACGCCATAGCTATGGCAGCAGAGGATCGGTGCGGCAATCGACAGCCGCTCCAGCAGCCGGGTGAGATCCCGGCAATGCCGGCCAATGGAATAGGTGCGGTAGCCGCTGGAAGTGCCATGACCGGCGAGGTCGTAGGCGAGCGCTTCCCAACCCTGCTGGCAGGCGAATTCAAACTGAGAACGCCAGTTGAGGCGATTCCCCAGCCCGCCGTGAACAAACACCACGGGAGGCGAACTACCGCGGTGCAGGTTCACCGTGAGGGCCACCCCCGAGCGAAGCGCAACGGTCTGTCCTGGCTGCATGGGCTCCCGTCCCGTGATCGCGTCCGTGGATAGCCGGACCCTAGAACCGCTGCTTATGCCTGGAGGGCGCAGGAGCAGGGATCCTGGGCAGCAATGGAGCGGGTGCGGTTGAGCTCATTGTTCGACTGGTCGTTAAACCAGCTCAGCCAACCTTTCGGTATGGAACAACTCGGTATGGAACAACTCGGTATGGAGCAACCAGGCCATGGCTGCGGCCAACCTTCCAACTGTATCGATCTGAACAAGTGGTTATCGGATCCGCCGAAGTTGCCCTTCCGCAGACGCCTCAAAGGGCATAACCAAGCTGGCGCAGCTGGATTCAGCGCAGTAGCCAGGCAAGGCAAGGGTGCTTATGCTGCACTGTGGGGCTGGGAGGAGTGGATACCGGACCCGTCTATACAGCGTTAGCGGTACCCAACACCGGATGAAACAGAGTAGATTTACTGATCAGACATCTTGGTTGAGTGCCATGTCAGCCTTGCTTAAGAACATTGAGGAGCAGGCACGCGCCCTAAGCGCAGAGGATCGGGCAAGGCTTGCTGAGAGCATGCTTGAGTCACTCCACACCTCAATCACTGAAATTGAGGCAGCCTGGGCCGATGAGGTTGAAGAGCGTGTCAGTGCATTTGACCGTGGCGAGATTCCTTCTTACTCGGCCGAAGAAGTATTTGCTGAAGCTTATCAAAGCCTGCAGTGAGGCGCGCACTCTTTGTTGCTCCTGCTAGGCGCGAGCTTCTTGCAGAAGTTGCCTACTACAACAACAAAGAGTTGGGGCTTGGTAGTCGGTTCCTTTCTGCCGTTGAAGATGCCACTGCTCGCGCCCTCGCCTACCCTCTCACAGGGACACTAGCATCGGAAAATACTCGGCGAATGTTCCTCAAGGACTTTCCTTTTTCGCTTGTGTATCGACCGGATGACAATGGAATAGTTGTCTTTGCACTTCCTCATCATGCACGCCGCCCAGAGTACTGGCGGGAACGCATAGATGACCGCTAACAATGCCATTCACCTGAGCCGCCTCCGGGATCTCTCTGGTTCCTGCCTGAGCTCACTGCGGCCAGGTGATGGCAAGCATTAGGCCTATCCGGGATGTGCCACGTCTCAGCCGGACAACTCAGCTACCATGGCTCTCATGAGCACCCTTGAAGAGATTGAGGCTGCGGTTCAGCAGCTGCCTCCGGCCAAGCGGGCCGAGTTCCGGACCTGGTACCTGTCGTTCGACGCATCGGACTGGGACCAGCAGATGGAGGATGACATTACCGCAGGCAAGCTGGACTGGCTCGCAAATGAGGCAATCAGCGACAGTCAGGCTGGGCGATGTTCTGAGTTATGAGGCATCGCGCCAGTCCGCGCTTCTGGGCTTGTTATCACTCTCTTCCGTCAGAGGCCAAACTCCAGGCTGATCGATGCTTCGAATTACTCAAAGCTGAGCCGCGCCATCCTTCACTTCGTTTCAAGAAGATCGGCAAGTTCTGGTCGGCCAGAGTTGGGCTTCGATTCAGAGCTTTAGCTATTGAAGAAGACAGCAATGACTTGATCTGGGTCTGGATTGGTAGTCATGCAGAGTATGATCAACTTCTTCGGTTGAAGGCCTAACATCAAGATCCAGCGGGCGGGGATCCAATCGTACCTTTTCAACACACAGAGCTATCGCCCGCCGCTGATCTTGAGCGTTAGCAAGAGCACCAGAAGCCTTTACCCGAGCCAGTTGCGTGGCTACAATGTGGATACGCTGCGGTTGGGTTGGCCTGTGAAAGCAAAACTGGTCAGAATTGGAAACTCGCGTGGGATTCGCCTTTCCAAGCCGTTGCTTGAGGAGGCTGGATTAACAGATGAGGTGGAAATCCACGCCTCTCCAGGCGTTCTCACCATCACTCCCGTCACGACAGCAAGGGCAGGATGGGCTCAAGCAGCCGCAGCCTTTGCCCCACAGGGTCTCCTAGATGAAATCAGCACCACCCGATTTGATGAAGAGGAATGGGAGTGGTAATTGACATTGCCGTTACCCGAGGGGATATCTTCTTGGTTGCTTTGAATCCAATTCGAGGACAGGAGATCAGGAAGACAAGACCTTGTGTGATCGTTTCCCCAGACGAACTCAATGCTCACATGGGAACGTTCATCGTTGCGCCATTAACGACTGGAGGATTTCCCTATCCATTCCGTGTAGCTTGTACGTTTGAAGGCAAAGATGGTCATATCGTCCCTGATCAGCTGCGTACCGTTGATCGGGAGCGGTTGGTTAAGCGACTGGGGGTTCTTCCTGATGACACCTTGCTTGAGGTTCTGAACGTCTTACAGGCCATGTTTGTTGCATAGTGGCCTGGCTAACATCCAGATACCGAAGACGGGATCACTGGGGTACTCCTCAGCGCAAAGCCCTGCCCGCTTCTGATCTGGAGCGTTGGGCTCACCACCCATGCCCCGCGCTCAGCAGGGAACTCGGATGAATGACGAGGCTGGCAACTTCTGAGTATTATTCTGAGCAGAATGGACCTGCTCGACCTGCTCAAGCGCCCTGAGGGCAAAACGCTTGAGTTCAAGCATGATCTTTCCTCGCCGGATGGGGCGTTGAAAACGATCGTGGCCTTTGCCAACACAGCCGGCGGCACCCTGCTGATCGGGGTGGAGGATCGCAGCCGCAACGTGCGTGGCGTGGCTGAGCCGCTGGATGAGGAGGAGCGCCTCGCGAACCTGATCAGCGACCGTATCAGCCCTCGGCTCATGCCGGAGCTCGAGATCCTGCCCTGGCGGCAGACGCAGGTGCTGGCGCTGCAGGTGTACCCCAGCCCGAGCCGCCCCCATCACCTGAACCGCGAGGGCCCTACCGCAGGTGTGTACGTGCGGGTGGGCTCCACCAACCGCCGCGCCGATGCCGAGCTGATCGAGGAGCTGCGGCGTTTCTCCCGGGGCGAAGGCTTCGACGAGCAGCCCATGCCAGGACTCAGCTCGGAAGACCTCGACTTCCGAGCCGCTTCCGAGTCGTTCGCCCCCTTTCGCGTCCTCCGCCGCCGCGATCTGGAAACCCTGCGTCTTGTGCGTGACCACCCCCCCTCTGCCAGGAAAGTTGACGCCTCTCCATCTCGACCATTTCCACCACCAGGGGGCCTGATGGAACCGATCAATGCGTCCTTACAGCGAGGCTGTCAAAGCTGATGTCCGCCGGCGGATGGGGCCTCCCCATCGCCAGAGCGTGACGGAGATCGCTCAGGAGCTGGGCATCCACGTGATCACCCTCTACAAATGGCGCAAGGCCTGGCGTCTGCAGGGGGAGGTGGTGCCGGCTACCCAGAAGGACCCCGAGGGTTGGGGCCCAACTGACAAGTTCACGGTGGTCCTGGAGACTGCTGGGTTCAACGCCACCGAACTCGGCGCTTACTGCCGCGAGCGGGGTCTGTTCCCCGAGCAGGTGGATCGCTGGCGCCAGGCCGCCCAGGATGCCAACGCACAGCCGCTGGTGACGATGGCCGAGCAGAAGGACCTGGAGAAGCGCCACCAGGCCGATCAGCGGGAGATCAAGCGGCTGCAGCAGGAGCTGCGCCGCAAGGACAAGGCCCTGGCGGAGGCGGCGGCGCTGCTGATGGCCTCAAAAAAGATCCAGGCCTTCTGGGGAGAGGACGGGGGCGACTGACCTCACCGTCTGATCGCCGCAAGGCCCTGGGGATCCTCGAGGCCGGCATGGCCGCGGGCGCACGGGCCCGTGAGGTGGCCGCTTTGCTTGGTGTGGGGCTCACCACCCTGCAGCGCTGGCGGCGTCAGTTCGCTGGTGATGGGGACGGCAGCGATCGCCGCAGAGGAAGCCCCCGCCATGTGGCCCATCGCCTGAGTGAGGAGGAGCGCCAGCGAATTCTGCTCACCTGCAACCAGACGGAATTCGCGGCGCTGCCGCCGGGGCAGATCGTGCCGGTCCTGGCGGATCGGGGCCTCTATATCGGCTCGGAGCGGAGCTTCTACCGGGTGCTCCATGCCCACGGCCAGGCCCACCGCCGCGGGCGGGCCCGTCCGCCCCAAGAGCCCCGTCCGGTGCCACGGCTGCAGGCCAGGGGGCCGAATCAGCTGTGGAGCTGGGACATCACCTACCTGCCCACCAGCGTTCGGGGGGTGTGGCTGTACCTCTATCTGGTGATCGACGTCTGGAGTCGCAAGGTGGTGGCCTGGGATGTGGCCGAGCGGGAAGACGCCCAGATCGCCGCTGATCTGGTCGGCCGTGGCTGTCTGCGGGAGCGGATCAGTAAGGGCCGCCGCCAGCCGCTGGTCCTCCATGCCGACAACGGCAACGCCATGCGCGCTGCCACCCTGGAAGCCCGGCTGGAGGAGCTGGGGGTGCTCAGATCCTTCTCCAGGCCCAGGGTCAGCAACGACAATCCCTACTCGGAGTCGCTGTTCCGAACGGTCAAGTACCGACCGGACTACCCCAGGCGGCCATTCCAAAGTAAGGACGACGCCTGCGCCTGGGTGGCCACGTTCGTGAGCTGGTACAACCACCAGCACCGCCACAGCGCCATCCGATTCGTGACGCCCCACCAGCGCCACAGCGGTCAGGCCGAGGAAATCTGCCGCCACCGTTCCCGCGCCTATGAGCAGGCCCGGCAGTGTCACCCCCGCCGCTGGAGCCGCTCCACCCGCAGCTGGCATCAACCGGAGGTGGTCTGGATCAATCCACCGCCTCCAGAAAACGCCAACGGTCCGGCTACTTTGTTGATCGCCGTCTGATTGGCGGCAGGGGCGTCATCTTTTCTGGCAGTCACCGACCAGGGTCAGGCGGTGCCGACCGTAGGCGGCATGATCCTCTTCGGTCGCGAGCGCGCTCAGCATTTCCCGGACGCCTGGATCCAGGCCGGGCGCTTCGCCGGCATCGACAAAAGCCGCATCCTCGATCGGATCGAGATCCACTCCTTACCCGTGCAGGCGGTGGAGGCAGCGATCGCCTTCGTGCAGAAGCATTCCTGGCATGGCGCCACAATCGGCGCGGTTCGCCGCAGCGATCGCTGGAGCCTGCCCCCCGCGGCGGTGCGGGAGGCCCTGATCAATGCGGTGGTGCATGCCGATTACTCCCAGCGGGGCGCACCGATCCGTCTGTCGATCTTCGACGACCGGCTGGAGATCGAGAACCCTGGCCTGCTGCCCTTCGGGCTCACGGTCGAGGACCTTCTGCATGGCGTGTCCAAGCTGCGCAACCGCGTGATCGGCCGTATCTTTCATGAATTGGGTCTGATCGAGCAGTGGGGCAGCGGCATCCAGCGCATGACGGCTGTTTGCCGAGACGCCGGGCTGCCGCCGCCAATCTTCGAGGAGATCGCCAATCGCTTTCGTGTCACCATCCCCACCACCCCTGTGGGCCCAACGGTCGTTGACGCGACCGAGCAGGCGATCCTCGCCAGCCTCAAACGTGGCAAGGGGCTGGCTACGAGCGAGATTGCCGCCAGCATCGGCCTGTCAACCCGGGCCACGCGCACGCGGCTGGTTCAACTCATCGGCCGCGGACTTGTGCGCGAGATCGGCACCAGTGCAAAAGATCCGCAGCGAAAATATTTTCTGGCCGAGGGAATCCCCCCATGAACCTGACGCCCGAGCAGAAGGCCCGCCAGGACATCGACGCAGCTCGGTGGCGGCGGGCTGGATCCTCCAGAACCGCGACGCCATCAATCTGGCTGCGGGCCTGGGCGTAGCGGTGCGCGAAACCCGGATGGCCAGCGGCCATGGCTTCGCCGTCTATCTGCCGTTCGTCTACATGAGCACCGGCGTCGAGACCCGCTTCATCAACGGCCTCGACCCCGACCCGAAGACCCGCGCGATCTCCGCCAACCTGCTCCACATCCATCGGCCGGAAACCCTCGCCGAATGGATCCAGGCAGAACTGTTCGGCGACGATTAGGTACGCGGCCGCCTATGTCGTTGATATCGGGCACTCGCCCGCGACAAGGTAAGCATCGATCTCTTCTGGCTCCGCGACGAGAGCCTGGAGGATTCAGCGAAACTGCCCAAGCCGCACCTGCTGGCCCAGGAAATCGCCGACGACCTGCGTTCGGCGTTGACGCAGATTGAGGATGTTCTTGGCGATCTGGAGCAGCGGGTGGAGGGCGGCGAGCTGGAGGAGGTGTAAGCGAGGATTGGGAGGCCAACATCCAGATGCGGAAGACGGGAGCAACGGTTAGTTCAACTGGACAGGATTACCTCCCGCCGCTGATCTTGGGCGTTGATGCAGGCTTCGCTGCACGACCAGGCTTCAGATGGGGCGGTGCAGGAAGTGTTGGCCGATCTGGATCAGTTCCCCTGCGATCACTACCACCAACAGGCGAAAAACCCAGACCCGGGCTGCCGGCAGCAAGGCGAGGCGAGCGGCCAGCATGCCCCCGCCGATGCTGCCGAATGCCATGGCGCCGCCAGGGAGCCAGGCCACGTGGCCATCGCGGGCAAACACCAGCAGCGACACCAGGGTGGTTGGAATCAGTACCAGGTTCTTGACGGCGTTGGCCGCCGTGAGGGGGAGGCGCACCACCAGCACCAGTGCCAGGAGAAGGTAAGTGGCACCGTCGAGCACGATGAATCCCACCCAGGTGCCGATACCGAAGAAGATCAGCGCTTCCTTGAGACTGAACCGGGCCGATTCCTGGGGTGGCTGGTTAAGAGCTGCCTTCAGTTTCGTAACCAGAAGAATCAGAGCCGCCAGAACGGCGGCAGTGATCGCCATCCCCAGATTCCGAGCCGGTATCGCATCGGCCAGCAAAGCACCAGCCACACTGCCGAGCGTGGCCGGGCCGGCCACCCGCAGGGCCATCCGCCATGGCAGAACACCAGCTCGCTGGAAGGTTGCAACGGCCGTGATGCAGCCCACGATCACCGGCAGGCGGTTGGTGGCATTGGCCATCTCCGGATCCATGCCCAGGGAGATCAGCATCGGCAGGCTCACTGCAGACCCGCTGGAGGCCAGGGTGTTCATAAAGGCGCAGACGGCCCCGGCCATGCTGACGAGGCAGTAGTCGATCCAACCTGTCATCCGCTGAGGTCAGCCATCACTGCTTGGAGTCTGGGCTCTGTAAGTGCCCCCCTGTTTCGGGACAAGCTGGCAGAGCGGTTGGGGAGATCGCCACGGAACCTGGCCGGATCACCTGATCAAGGACTTAGCCGCTAAGGTCGACTAAGTCTGTTCTGAGGCGGTCGCTTTGCAGGTCAATCTCCACGACGCCAAGACCCACCTCTCCCGTTATGTGGCTCAGGCCCTGGAGGGCGAGGAGGTGGTGATCGCCAAGGCCGGCCAGCCGCTGGTGCGCCTGGTGCCGGTGGATCAGGGCACCCCCCCGCGCAGGTCAGGCTTCCTCCAGGGGAAAGCCGAAATCACGGCCGATCTCAAGGCTGATTTCAGCGCCGACATGGACGCGATGTTCGGTTGATGGAGCCGGCGCTTCCGCTGCTGCTCGACACCCATGTGCTCCTTTGGTGGGCTGTTGAACCTCAACGGCTCCCCGAGCCGCTGAGGCAGGAACTCAGTGACAGGCGGCGACAGCTCCTGTTCAGCGTGGTGAGCCTGTGGGAAGTGGCGATCAAAACCTCCCTCAACCGCCCTGGCTTTCAGGTGGATGCCCAGGCGTTGCGGCAGGGCTTGCTGCGCGAGGGGTTCAGCGAGCAGGCCATCACCGCCGACCATGTCCTGGCTGTGCAGCATCTGCCCTGGGTGCACCGCGACCCGTTCGACCGGCTCCTGGTGGCCCAGGCACGCTGCGAGGGGCTCACCCTGCTCAGCGCTGATCGCACCCTGCTGGGCTACGGGCCTGACGTGAGGCTGGCTGCCCTTTGAGAGCATGGGCTGATCTTCCCCCGCCCACCGTGACCGAGGCCCTGCCCAAGACCTACGACCCGGCCGGCACCGAAGCCCGCTGGCAGGGGGCGTGGGAGGCCGCCGGCGCTTTCCACCCCGACCCCAACGCCCCCGGCGAGCCGTTTTCTGTGGTGATCCCGCCGCCGAACGTGACCGGCAGCCTGCACATGGGCCACGGCTTCGAGACGGCCCTGATCGACACGATCGTGCGCTTTCAGCGCCTGCAGGGCAAAAACGTGCTGTGCCTGCCTGGCACCGACCACGCCTCGATCGCCGTGCAGTCGATCCTGGAGAAGCAGATCAAGGCGGAAGGCGGCAGCAAAGACGACCTCGGCCGCGACGCCTTCCTTGAGCGCGCCTGGGCCTGGAAGGCCGAAAGCGGCGGCACGATCGTGGGCCAGCTGCGGCGGCTCGGCTACTCGGTGGATTGGCGGCGCGAGCGCTTCACGCTCGATCCCGGCCTCAACAAAGCCGTGGTGGAAGCCTTCGTGCGGCTGCACGAGCAGGGGCTGATCTACCGCGGCGAATACCTGGTGAACTGGTGCCCGGCCTCGGGATCGGCGGTGAGCGATCTGGAGGTGGAGATGAAGGAGACGGACGGCCATCTCTGGCATTTCCGCTACCCGCTCAGCGATGGCGCCGCCGCCGACGGCACCGACCATCTGGTGGTGGCCACCACCCGCCCCGAAACCCTGCTGGGTGACACCGGTGTGGCCGTGCACCCCGCCGACCCCCGCTACGCCGCCCTGGTGGGCCGCACGCTCACCCTGCCGCTGGTGGGCCGCCAGATCCCGATCGTGGCCGATGAGCACGTGGATCCGGCCTTCGGCACGGGCTGCGTCAAGGTGACCCCCGCCCACGACCCCAACGACTTCGCGATCGGCGCCCGCCACGGCCTGCCGTTGATCACGGTGATGGCCAAGGACGGCTCCATGAACGCCGCGGCCGGCCGCTTCGCCGGGCTGGATCGCTTCGAGGCGCGCGCGGCGGTGGTGGCGGCGATGGAAGCGGAGGGCTTCCTGGTGAAGGTGGAGCCGCACCGCCACAGCGTGCCCTTCTCGGATCGGGGCAAGGTGCCGGTAGAGCCGCTGCTCTCCACCCAGTGGTTCGCGCGGGCCGAGCCGCTGGCCGCCCGCTGCCGCGCCGCGCTCGATCAGGGCGAACCCCGCTTCGTGCCGCAGCGCTGGGAGAAGGTCTACCGCGACTGGCTCACGGGCATCCGCGACTGGTGCATCAGCCGTCAGCTCTGGTGGGGCCACCGCATCCCAGCCTGGTTCGTGGTGAGTGAATCGGGCGGCGTGATCACGGACGCCACCCCCTACGTGGTGGCCCGCGACGCCGAGGAGGCGCGCGCCAAGGCGGAAGCGCAATTCGGCGCCGCCAGCCGCGCGGCGGGCCGCGCACTGCAGCTGGAGCAGGACCCCGACGTGCTCGACACCTGGTTCTCCAGTGGCCTCTGGCCCTTCTCCACCCTCGGCTGGCCCGATGCGAACGCCGCCGATCTGGCCACCTGGTATCCCACCAGCGTGCTGGTGACCGGCTTCGACATCATCTTTTTCTGGGTGGCGCGCATGACCATGCTGGCCGGCGCCTTCCTGCAGGAAGACGGCGTGCCGGTGGGCGGCCGCACCAGCTGGATGCCCTTCGCCGACGTGATGATCCACGGCCTGGTGCGGGACGAGAACAACCGCAAGATGAGCAAGAGCGCCGGCAACGGCATCGATCCGCTGCCGTTGATCGAGCGCTACGGCGCCGATGCCCTGCGCTTCGCCCTGGTGCGCGAGGTGGCGGGCGCCGGCCAGGACATCCGCCTCGACTACGACCGCGCCAGCGGCAGCTCGGCCACGGTGGAGGGCGCGCGCAACTTCGCCAACAAGCTCTGGAACGCCACCCGTTTCGCGCTGATGAACCTGGCCGGTGAAACGCCCGCCACCTTGGGGGACCCCGATCCGGCCGCCCTCACCCTGGCCGACCGCTGGATCCTCTCGCGCCTGGCCCGGGTGAACGGCGAAACGGCGGAGCGCTACGGCAGCTATGCCCTCGGTGAAGCCGCCAAGGGGCTCTACGAGTTCGCCTGGAACGAGGTGTGCGACTGGACGATCGAGCTGCTCAAGCGGCGGCTCAATCCCCGCCCCGCCGTTGAGGGCGAGCCGCTCAGCGCCGAAGCCCTCGCCGACCAGCGCGTGGCCCGCCAGGTGCTGGCCAAGGTGCTCAATGAGCTGCTGGTGCTGCTGCATCCGCTGATGCCGCACCTGAGCGAGGAGCTCTGGCACGGGCTCACCGGCGCGCCTGAAGGCACCTTCCTGGCCCTGCAGCCCTGGCCGGCACTCGACGAGGCCGCCCTGGATCAGGCGCTGGAGGTTCAGTTCGCCGAGCTGATCGAGGCGATCCGGGTGGTGCGCAACCTGCGCGCCGTGGCGGGGCTCAAGCCCGCCCAGCCAGCGCCGGTGGTGTTCCTCACCGGCCGGCCGGAGCTGGCGGCAGTGCTGCGCGCCGGCAGCGGCGACATCACCGCCCTCACCCGGGCGGCGTCGGTGGACGTGCGCGAGCCGGCCGGCTCGGGCGACGCGGCGGGGAGCGAGCGCACCCTGGCGGCGGTGAGCGGCGAGCTGCAGGTGTTGCTGCCGATCGAGGGCCTGGTGGATCTCGACGCCCTGCGCGGCCGCCTGGAGAAAGACATCGCCAAGGCCGACAAGGAGATCAAGGGCCTGGCCGGCCGCCTGGCCAACCCCAACTTCGCCGGCAAGGCCCCACCGGAGGTGGTGGCCGAATGCCAGGCCAACCTGGCCGAAGCCGAAGCCCAGGCGGCGCTGGCGCGGGGCCGGCTGGCGGGGCTGGACTGAGTTCTGGGCGAAGATTGCTGGGTTTCGATTACAATAGCGGCGCTTTTGGATGTAGAAGAGCAGTAAAACGCCGCTCGACACCATCTCCGCCCAGATCGCTGAATGCAATCACGACACGTTGGCCAAGGCAAAACTCCAGGAGCTTCAACGGTTGATTCAGCACTCGGCTGAAGCCACTCAGCTGAGTGTTGATAATACCGATGCGGACGATTCACTTGCTCCTTCGTGGCTGATCAAGGATGCCACTGATCGAACTTGCTTGCTTTCAAGCTATCTCCATCCAAGTGATTATCCCGAACTTGCTCAACCTGCGACCCCCGCTGCTGTCGCAGAACCCGACGCCACACCTCCAACATGAATGCGAACCAGTGAAGTCACTGCTTCTGTCGTCCCATGCTCTCTTCGGGCGACTTGACTTAGTCCCTGCCAATCTCAGGCTTCCTGATCGCCTTGCTGGCGACAGAGTCTGAGGGCTTGTCATGAGAATGGCATCGATACCTGAACGGACGGCTGGCTTGAATCCCCAGCCTCTTCACCCTCATCTGTAGTGGGTCCACAACCGCAACACCTTGACCATGCGTTCTTCGCGCAGCACCTGGTACACAAGCCGGTGCTGAATGTTGATCCGCCGGGAGAAGGCCCCGCGTAGATCACCCACCAACACCACAAAGGGCGGGGGTTGGCGGCAGGGATCATCTGCCAGCAGAAGGAGCAGCTGCTGGGCCTTGGCCTTCAAGTCCGGCGATGCAGCGGCAAGCTTGCGGGCGTCCTTCTGGGCTTGCCGTGTGAAGCGAACGCTCCAGCTCACCAGCCCGGCTGATCACTGAGGTCTTCAAAAGGCACAGCCAGGCCCTGGAGGATGGATTCGCGCATGCCCGGAATCGAGACCAGATGGAGGGTTTCCTGGATGGCCTGCCAATCCGATTCAGAGAGCAGCACGGCATTCCCGCGCTTGCCTGTGATCTGCAGGGGCTCGTGGGAGGCGGTCACCTCGTCGATGAGCGCATACAGCCGCTTGCGGGCTTCCGTGGCGGAAAGGCTGGCCATCGGAAGCAGCCTGAAAGCAGCGTACGCAAAAACGTACCACATTGACTCCGGCCAGACGGCTCGCTGGTCTCTTTGGGCGGCAGAGGCGCGGAGGCGGAAGCTCTGGCGGCCCTGGCAAGCTTTTCAACGGATTTCCTGGCGGCAGGTCGCGGCGATCAGCAGCAGGTGGATCGGGAGCAACTGTGAGGGGGCATGGCTGTGAGGGGAGCAGCTGTGACGGGCGCCTGAGAAACCAGCCATGAGTCTCCGCCCCCTCTACCTGCTGGACACCAATATCTGCATCCACCTGATGAAACACCAGCCCCCCAGGTGGCAGAGCGCTTTGCTCGCTGCCGTGTTGGGGAGGTGTTGATCTCAGCCATCACCGCAGCGGAGCTGGAGTACGGGGTGATCGCCTCAGGGGACCAGTCGGAGCGCAACCGCCTGGCCCTGCAGCGGTTTCTGCTGGAGGTGCCGGTCGCCCCTTTCGATGGCGATGCCGCCGCCTGAGGCCCCATTCGGTTGGCCAGCCGCGAACGGCGCCTCGATGGGCTCGACAAACTGATTGCCGCCCATGCCCTCGCGCTGGGCGTCACGCTGGTGAGCAACAACCTGGCCGACTTCCAGATCTATCCGGGCCTCTCCATCGAGAACTGGTTGGCTGAAGCCGGGAGTGGCGAAGAGCTACAGGGCTGAGCCACGACGTGTCGTCACTGCCCCTACAGCCCCTTGCGATCCAGCGCATCGGCGAGGCGGGTCACCGCCGAGGCCAGCTGGGCCTGGGTGTCGGGGGGTGCCACCGCTTCCTCCTTGCGCTTGGTGGCCTCGAGCGCCCGCACGATCAGGAACACCACGAAGGCGATCACCACGAAATTGATCAACGCCACGATCACCGCGCCGGCTGGCCAGGCATTGATCGAATCGACGTTGGCCGCCTTGAGCGCGGGGGTGAGCACGCTGCCCATCACCAGGCTCACCACCGCGTCCACCACCTTGCCGAAGGCGCCGCCGATCACCACCGCCACGGCGAGGTCAACGACATTGCCCTGGTTGATGAAGGCCTGGAAATCGGCGAGGAAACCGGAGCGGCGGGCCATAACTTTGTTCAATAACTGAATCACCCTATGGCACCGGCGGAGTGCATCCCTTCAGGCCAGCGTTGTGATCGCGGGGTGATTCAGGCAGAAACCAGATCCTGTATCCAGTCTGATGCGAGCGATGAACGGGAGCCCGGCGATCGATGCCCTGAGAAGTACCGAACAATCAACCCGCTTGGGCCGGCGCCATTCTCAGGTTCATGGCAGCCAGCTCTCCAGAGGCAGAGCTTGGAGCTGGCCAGATCGACCCGGACAGTCCGCAAGCGGTTCAGCCGTCAGCCCATCGACGTATCGAGCCATGTATCGAGCTACGGATCAAGCCACGGATCCCATGTTTGATGAACGGTATGTTGAAAGATCTTCACGTTCAGGCTGGAATGGGCGCGCAGGGTCTGCCATAGCCATCTGGATCAATGAATCTGAAACCAGCATTGTGGGCTGCTGCATTGATGACAGCGGTGTCCGGATGTTCGCAGCCGAGCGCAACCAGGTCGCCCCCCAGCGGTTCCGCTCTGCTGGAGCCCATCGAGCGCGCCAAGCAGGCAGCCCAAGGAATTGAAGCCCAGCAACTGGAGCGCCAGAAGGCGGTTCTCGAGGCGCCCCAGTAGGTCGATAGAGTTTTTCCTGGGGGCAATGGCGGGGAACAACGGCGGGCAGAAGCACCAGGTCCCTGGGCTACGCCCCTCCAAAGCCTGAAACCTTTACAGCAGGGAGGTCTGGTGATCCACCGGCTCCAGCTGGGGGGCCGGGGGGCGCTCTTCGGCCTCACTGGCCTTCACCTCCAGGGCCTGCTCGATCACCCGATCGGTGAGGGCGTCGAAGTAGGCCGAGAGCGTCTGCTGCAGTTCCAGGAATTCCGGCCAGAGCGTGTCGTTCACGAAGCTGCGGCTGAGGCGCGCCATCACGGTGGTGCGCCGCTGGCCCCGGTAGCGGTAGGGGGTGATGCCGTAGCGCCGCATCAGGGCCACGAAGAGGTGGCGCGACCACTGGTCGGAGAGCGAAAAGCGGAACTCGATCGGCGGCTCTTCTGCCGCCAGCTCCTGGAGCCGGGCCTGGATGCGCTGCCGCGCGCGCCCGGCCGCCACCCGTTCGCCCTCACTGCCGGCCCGGGAGAAGAGCGCCTCGATCCGCTGCAGCTTCTGAACCAGTTGCTCTTCCGGGCTGGTGGCCGCCATGGCCTTGGGCCGGGCTGTCCTGGCGCGGGCCGCCATGGCCTTGCTCCCTCAGGGTGTGAGGCGAAACCGTAATCGGCGTCTGGAGGAGTTCAACGCCGCTGCTGGCAGCGACTTCACAATGATGCCTGGCCCGCTCTGAACTGACGGCTGATTGATGGCTTCCCGATCCACCCTCAATGCCAGGAATCTCGAAGGCCTGGGTGCGGCAAAGCTGGCGGAGCTCCTGATCAGCCTCACCCAGGGCAATGCCGCTGCCAAGCGGCAGCTGCGGCTGGCGTTGGCCGAGCAGCGCGGACCGGCCGAGATCGGCCGGGAGGTCCGCAAGCGGCTGGCCACCATCGCCCGCTCCACCAGCTTCCTGGATTGGCGCCAGCGCGATGCCCTGCTCACCGACCTCGACCAGCAGCGACTGGCGATCGTCGGGCCGATCGCCGAGCACGAGCCCGCCCTGGCGGTGGACCTGCTCTGGACCTTCCTGGAGCTGGTGGAACCGCTGTTGGAGCGCTGCGACGACAGCGATGGAGAGGTGATGCAGCTGTTTCACCAGGTCACCGCTGATCTGGGCTGCGTTGCGGCCCGTGGCGAGCCCGACCGCGAAGCCCTGGCGGATCAGGTCTACGCGGCGCTGATCGACAACGGCTACGGTCAGTTCGATCTGCTGATCGAGCACCTCCAGGAGGCCCTGGGCGGCCAGGGCCTGGCCCAGCTGCGCCAGCGGCTGGAGGCCCAGCGCAGCCGGCCCAATGCCAGTGAGCATCGCCGTCGCACCGTGCAGCTGGCGATGCTCGAGATCGCCGATGCCCTCGGCGATGCCGAGGCCTACCTGGGCGAGTATCGCGACCATGACCCTGGCGCCCTCACCGTGCCGGCGATCGTCGCCGAGGTGGCCGGCCGGCTCACCGCCGCCGGCAGGGCTGAAGAGGCCCTGGCTCAGCTGGATGCGGCCGACCCTGATCAGCAGGGACGGCTGGCGGGCTCAATCGAATGGCTCGATGCCCGAGTCGCCGCCCTCGAGGCGCTTGAGCGCGGCGAAGAGGCCCAGGCCCTGCGCTGGATGGTGGTGGAGCGGTCGCTGTCGATCCGCCACCTGCGCGCCTACCTCAAGCATCTGCCTGATTTCGAGGATGCCGCCGAGGAGGAGCGGGCCCTGGATCTGGCGTTGTCCTACCCCGGTTTCAACCAGGCCCTGCGCTTTCTGCATCAGTGGCCCGATCGCCGCCGCACCGCCCGCTTGATCCTGGAGCGCCACGACGAACTCGATGGCGACCTCTACCAACTGCTCGGTCCCGTCGCCGAGGCCCTGGAGGCCAAGCAACCGCTGGCGGCCACGCTGTGCCTGCGGGCGATGATCAACTTCAGCCTTGAGCAGGGCCGCTCCAGCCGTTACCGCCACGCCGCCCGCCATCTCCAGAGCTGCCGGGCCCTGGCCGCCGGGATCGAAGACTGGTGCGGCGCTTTGGATCACGCGGCTTACCTGGCCGGGCTGGATCAGGACCACGGCCGGAAGCTGGGCTTCTGGAGCCTGGTTCAGCCGGCGCTCTGAAGCGTGGCCAGCGGCCCATCCACGCCCGTCGGCACGATCAACACCCCGCTGGCCGGTTCGCCGTAGACACGGCAGGGACCAGCGCCGGCCAGCAGCTGGGCGGCGAGGGCGCAGAGGGCGGCATCGATCCAGTCGATGCTGGTGAGTGCCCCGGTGTCCACCCCGAAGCGCTCCAGCAGGGCCCGCCGCTGC
Organism: Synechococcus sp. CS-1325; assembly: GCA_025128135.1. Classification (GTDB taxonomy): domain Bacteria; phylum Cyanobacteriota; class Cyanobacteriia; order PCC-6307; family Cyanobiaceae; genus Regnicoccus. The sequence goes on along the minus strand of JAHLYW010000046.1, from coordinate 65,092 downwards.
ACACGCTTGGCTGAGGCCAGGGCCGGCCCCAGCCCCAGGGCCCGGTGCAGATGGGTCGTGATCGCGTGGGGGAAGGTTTCAAAACTGCAGACCTGCCCGGGCGCAGGCCGGGCAACGGCCAGGGGGTGGCTGGAGGCCAGCGCCCCATACAAGGCCTCACCGCAGAGCATCCAGCCGAAGTAGTTGGAGGGATGCTCCAGGGCACGCGCCCGGGAGGGGCTGGAGAAACAGGGAATCCGCTCCGCCATCAGCTCCCGTTCGGCGGGACGGCAACGGCCATCAACGCTCCAGCCGCAGGGGGCATCCACAGCCACCAGCTGCGCGCCGATGCTCTGGTGGCACCACCGGGCCAGGGCAACCGGATCAGCGGTGTTGTGGCGATCGCGGTAGGCGCCGCCACAGAGGGCCACGGCATGGAAGCCCTTGCGCACGCCGCCCACGTCGATGCCGATGACGGTGAGAGGGGTGTGGTTGGCGAAGCCTGAAGCGGAAGCCATGGATGGATGATCAGGGATGCTGGCTCCAAGGCAGGGCCATCACCAGGGCGGAATTGATCGTCCGCTCAGCCGAAAGCCGCGATCCAACAGCCTCAGCTTCGCCCACCTGCTTCAGACGGGCACCGAGATCGGCACGGTCAGCAGCGCGGCGAAGCCTGCTGGCAGGCCCAGACCCACTTGGGCGGGGCCGTAGTGAAGTGCAGCGCCGATGCTGCCGGTGTGGTTTTCGGTGTACCAGCCGTTGCGCAGCAGCACATGGGGGATGCCCGAGGCGCGCAGCGTGGCTTCGGTGACCACGTGTTCGACGGCTTTGGCTGGGCTGCGCAAGGCGGCCAAGCTGGCCGGTGGCGCCGGTGATGACAATCATGAAAACCCTGCTTGCAAGGAGGAGCAGACGAGGGGAGACCATCGAGCAAGCAAACTTTTCGTAAGTACGCACAAAAAAGTAAGCATCAACTGAGCAGCACCCAGCCGGCCCCCGTGGCTGAAACGCCCACCATCTCCACGCTGATGCGAAGGGGAGAACTGTTTGCCGCCGAGTGCCCCTCGCGCACCGTGCTGCAGCACGTGACCAGCCGCTGGGGGGTGTTGGTGCTGGTGGCGCTGCTGACGGGTACGCACCGCTTCAGCCGCATCCTGAGCGGGCAGCGCGAGCGGGCCGAGGACTAGCTGGCCGATCAGCCCCGCAGGCAACCGCTCCATTGGCTTGCCGTATCGGGCACGTTTGCGCCAAGCGCATATCGGGCGAGCGTTCATCTATTCGAGCCTGCCAACCAGTCCCGGAAGCTCTGAAAAAGTCAACCACCTCAGGGCTCTATCGGATTGAATCAAGCTGCTTTTCATTCGCCAGTTTGGGTCGACCTCGCAGAGCCTGAATGGGAAGCATCGCGGTCATCTGTTCGTCTGCTAGTGGAAGGGCATCAGGATCTGATTTGGCCGCTGCGTTGATTGCCTGATCGTCATCCCGTGTTGGCATCCTCAGGCGGATCTTCTTTGAGGGCTTTGACACAGTGACTGACCTCACGGCGATTGGCTTTGCGTAGACCAATTGTTCTCCTTCTATGGATCTCGATCTACAACGACTACGAAGAACAGTCCGTCATTAATCAGAGTCAAGGCAACCATTCCTGCTTCCCCAGGATTCAGCCCGATCATCAATCCAGATGGGTGCATCGTCTCAACGAAGCTCAGCTGCGGCCGCCAAGGAGAGGCCGTGCTTGCTCAGATTGGTCGCGTCCTTGCCGGTGACTGCCAGGGTCGAAATCGATCTGCACACCTCAGTGCAGCTACAGAAAGGCCGACCGTCAGCCTTGTCTCAGAAAGCCGCGCTCAGAAGGCAGGCCTCCTCGGCATTCTGCGAATCGATGATCAGGGCAGGCTGGGTGTGCCGTTTCTGATCGCACTCACCGAAGGAGGTGTTGGGCGGTGATGGACAATCTGTATCAAGCCACTAGGCTGACCGCGATCCAATTTTTGGCAGTGCCGCTTCTGCCTTCACCCAGGAACCCATGGCCCAGGTTGACACCGATTCCGCCCAACGTGCCCTGGATATGATCCAATCGGCGATCGGTCGCAAGGAGCGCCTGTACCCCGGCAAGGTCACGATTCGTCATGCCGATCCTCTGCTGTCCTCCAGGCACCGCTTCGGCGAACTGATGGCCGCGGCCCAGGCCAGTCTGGGCATGTGCCTCGGTGACATCTGGCAGCGACGTGGTGGTGCCGTGCAGGACGTCACAACGGATGCCCATGCCGGTGTGCATCAGCACCACGGCATCGCCTATCTGCGCCAGAACGGCCGCGAACTCGGCTTCACCGACTACGGCGCTCCCGGTTCCTTCGACGATTCCGTGGGCGGTGAGTTCTATGCCACCCGCGATGGGCGCTTCATCAAGTTCGAAACTCTCTATCCACGCCTGCGCGATGCGGTTTACCGAGTGCTCAAGTGTGCTCCCACCCCCCGGGCGGTGGAGCAGGCGGTGAGTGGCTGGGATGCGGAGCCGCTCGAACGCGCCCTGCGCGATGAGGGAGCTGCCGTGGGTGTGGTGCGCACCGCCGCCGAGTGGCGACGCCATCCCGTGGGTGCCCGCCTTGCCGCCAAGCCGGTGGTGGAATTGATCAAGATCGGCGAGAGCGATCCCATCCCCCTGCCATCCGGCCTGCCAACGGATGGGCGTCCCTTGCGGGGCATCAAGGTGCTCGATTGCACCCATGTGATCGGTGGGCCGATCACGGCCCGCACCCTGGCGGAATTCGGGGCCGATGTGCTCCATCTCTCCAGGGTCGATTACCCCGATCACCTCAACTGGCGCCTGGAAACGGATATCGGCAAGCGCGCCGCCTACTGCGATCTGTGCGACAGCAGCGATCGTGATGCCTTTTACAGCCTTCTCCAGAACGCCGATGTGTTCACCTGTTCCTATCTGAACCTCGACCACAAGGGCATCTCACCCAAAGTGCTGGCCACAAGCCGGCCGGGGATCATCGCCCATGAGCTGCGCTGTTTCGACTTCGAAGGCGAATGGGCCGACTTCCGCGGTTTCGACATGCTCGCCGTGGCGGTGTCGGGTTACGTGGATGAGGAAGGGGCTGTGGATGCTCCCATGATGCCGGTGCAGAACATCTTCGCCGACTACCTGGCCGGTTATGTGGGTGCGGCCGCCATCGCCTCCGCCCTGCTGAAGCGTGCCGAGGAAGGCGGCAGCTATCAGGTGCGGGTTTCGCTCACCCGCATGTGCATGTGGGCCCAGGATGTGGGCCTGCTCGACCCTGCCGTGCTCAACGGCACCAAAGCCTGGGCCGATCTCATCAGCGAGTCCGATCTGCCGGTCGAAACGATTGACGGGCCCTTCGGGACCATCACCTACCTGCCCAGCCTGCTGGAACTCCCCGACATCAAACCCGGCTTCGATCGCTCCACCCAACCGCTGGGGTCTTCCCTGCTGAGCTGGGATTGAAGGTTGGGTATCGGTAGCGCTTGCCAACACCTGGCCGTTAAGAGCATGGCTGACGACCTCTTCATGGCATCAGTGAACTTGAGGAGGCGGTTCAGGTGAATAGCATGCATGGAAAGTGCTCTTCGCCCTGAGAGGAAACCTCTTGGGATTGCGTATCGATTCAACGGACAAGTCAACGTCGAGCTCAGGCCAATAGAGATGATCAGCGGTGGGGCGCCTAACGCTCGCCATCACCTGGCCGCAAGGAGACATTGGGCAAACAGGGATCACAAGGCGGCGGCTCAGGTGAATGGCGATGTTAGAAGTCAGTCCTTAAACTTCTCAAAGTACGCAGGATCTACATCGTAGACAGTTCTCTTGAATACACCTAGCTCTACTTTCTGGAACATTTCAACCAATTTGTCGCCGTCGACCAACTCGACCTGGGGCGCCCCCTCCCTGCTCGCTTCCTGGATAGCCGCATTGCTAAATCCTGATGTGGTGATGATGATTCCCTTTTCAGCCCGTCCGAGCATGGTGTTGCGGAAGTCACCAACCTGAGCCCGGGAGACTAGGTTGCCCTTTGCATAGCGCTTGCATTGAAAAAGAACTCTGAAGCTGACAAATGAATTGATCTCAAGAGTACCATAACCATCAATTCCACCATCAGCAGAGCCACCGGTAACTTCCACGTTCTCAAAGCCAGACTCTCTGAGAAGTTCTCTACACACTTTCTCGAATCCCGTAGGACTGATTGACCGCAGGGTGCTCAACAGATCAAGCTTCTCATTGGCTTCTTGCTCATCGACTCTGGCATCAGGTGGGAAGACTTCTTCCTCAGCTTCAGGCACATCTCGTTTCTGCTTTCGATTCTCCGCGTGAATGGCAACCCATTTGAGGAAGATCTCTCGTGCTTCCTTGTCGCCGAGATGTGTGTTTCGACCCTTCTCGGTAAGGGTCCAAGTTCCATGCTTGGAAGAATCCAGCAAGCCTTCCCATACTAAATACTGTCTTGCCCATGCAACTTGGTTATGGAACTTGCTACCACCTGACTTGAGTGTTTGGTCTAGAAGCTCATCTGAAAGGTTTAAGTTCTTAGAGATGCGTGCAGACACTTCTCTCGGACGTCCCGAGTCGCCAAGATCTCGAAGGGCATCCAGTAGGGGGCCGAACCACCGAATGAATTCAGCCTGAGCTTTCTTTGCCATTGAGAGCAGGGAGTCTCGCCAGTGTAGATGACCTGCAGCGAACCGGTCTTCCTGTACTTCTAACGCTCAAGATCAGAAGCGGGCAAGCGAACCTGGCCATTGCCGACTTCCTCCGCTCCCGTCTTCTGTATCTTGATGTTAGAAGGTCAACTCATCGGAAGACAGCTGACCCGGCTGAACATCAACAAAGACCACATCAACCACCAAGCCATCCTACCAAGCGTCAACCTCTCTACACATTCACAGTAACGAGTTTCGACATCCACGAAACATTAGGTGCACGGTCATTTCCCATAGTCCGCCGGCGCGCCGCATCTGCGTCCGTAACTCATAATAAGTTGGATATTCTGTGCATCCGCCCCAACGAAGGCCCCTTTATTGAGATTCCACAGTGCGACCCTCGCTCTGGAGCACATCAAACATGTATTCCCTCCAAGCTCACTACGCCGAATAGCAGCAATCCAGGTCAGGATCAGGTAGTTGGGTCCAGCTGGCTGCGCATAGGCAGGAGGGTCCAGGGCCAGGACGAGCGCAAGTCGCAAACATATTCCAAACATTCTCATCTTTTAGCTGCCAAAGAGTCGATTTGGAAATCTTAACTGAATATTCTCACCACAGGAAGCCAGCAGATCGAAGCCAGGGCATCAGGGAAGATACCGTGTCCGCTCGAGAATCCAACGGCACTCAGCCCCATCAACAATTGAGCTTTGTCCATAACTCATACCAAATCAACCAAGGCTCAAGAAGAGAAGTTCTGAACCGCATAGACGCGTCCAGTGAGTGGGTCGGCCACTATCCCATAGCCGAATCGGGTATAGAAAGGCGTCAACAGATTAATCCGGTGACCCTTGCTGTACATCCACGCCTTTTGAAACTGTTCAATCAACCGAGAACTTAGCAAGATCCCTGGTGCCCCAGTCTGCTGCATGATGTTTTCCCCAACCCCGCCTTGTCCTCCAAGCATAGAGAAGCGATCTGTGGGAGTCTTCCCCTCAGGAGTGACATGGGCGTAATAGCGCCGTGTAATCATATCTTGGGCGTGAAGCTGTGCTGCTTGAGCCAGGAGTGGATCCTCGACCAAAGGAGAGAGTCCATTGAGCTGTCGATCCCGATTAACCAACCGAAGGGCCAGCGCCCGATTTTCCATAAGCGACCTTGGCTGGTGGGCATCGAGTCCACCAATAGTGGAGGAGCCGATTCTCCAGTCACTCCCACCCTTTCCATTATCAAGAGAGAAGAAGTCTCTGGCGCCAACAAAGACGAAGCCTACGATCAAGGAGACAGATAAGACAGCCTGCAGATTGACTGGTTTGCCGCTGGGGTGGCGATATCGTCTTCGAGAGAATCTAGCCTTCATCAACCGCCTCTAGCGCAACAGATCCGCACCACCAAATGGCCGAGCAGCAAACGGGAAACAAATCCAGATTGCGCAATGTCGGAACATGATTTGCCATGCGATCGAAACTTAGGTACAACTAAAGCAGACCGAGTCAACAGAGGAATTCACTCTAGCAAGGAGGTCAATCCTACTCGGGTTTCCTGTCTTGCCAAGGAGTGCGTGGTCGGCAAGCGTGTAGTGCCAGCAACCAGCCTCAGGCCTTAGCCCATCAATCGGGAAGGCTGATCAGGCAGCTTATCTGTGAGGGAATCAAGCCCTATGCAGCAGGCTGTGAGCATCCAAAACTCGCTCTACTCCCTGACAAGAGGATGTTGTTCGGCGACGATTATATAGGGGGCCCTTAGGCGCAGTCCGCGATGCACATCGGCGTTAAAGTAGAAGGTAGTCCTTTTCGTTTCATCCATTCCTCAACTTTAGCGCTTTGACGTCAAGACATCAATACGGTGCAGGTGCCGGCATTCTCTGATCCTTCTAACGTTCGAGCTAAGCTGCATGCCGTAGCGGGTCAGCTTGAGCGAGGGGTTAGGCATCACCGTGCTCAGAAGGGAATGTCGTCGTCGAAATCAAAGGCTTCCTTCTTGGTGCTGACGGGCTTCAAACCGGCTGCTGCCAGCAGCTTGTTCAGCTCAGCCAAGGGTGCCGGTGCTGTCAATACCGTTGAGACTGGTGCGGACTCCTGAATCTTCTGAAGGTACGGGCTCGGGAGATCCTTGACGGAACCGATGTGCCGCAGCTTCTCTATGGCTTCCTCTTCCGACTTCGATTGGATCGTCGTTTCGGTCAGGCAGGAGAGCATCTTGATTCGGGTCTTGGGAGAGCGGACCAGTATCTGAAAGATTTCACTCGCGACCGTTGCCACTGTCTTGCCTTGAGAATTCAAGCCTTGGTATCTGGAAATGAACCCGTAGGGATTCAGACCTTTCATCACGGGAATTACCAAGACTCCTCTTCCCACTGCGACGCCGACCTCTTGGTCTGTCCAGTTGCTCTCCTTGAAGCCGGGCATCAGGATTGCGACGAGGGCGTCCATCGAGTGCAAGCCTGCCTCTATTTCATCCATCCATTCACGTGTAGGCTCGATATCGACGTGTGCGACGAAAGCGGAAACGCCGTACCGGCGGAGTGCTGCCTGTAGCTGACCAGTCGTCTTCTTGAATGTGGACAGATGGCTCAGGAACAAGCGTAGGTGGAATGGCTCCCAGAATGTCGCCTCCAGGATTCGTGTCGGATCGGCCACTACATGGTTGTGCGGAACGCTGAGTTCAGTAGCGATGCGAACGATCCGTGCGTCAGGCTCGTCGGCCAGTAGTTCCTTTGAGTACACCCACTTGCTGTTGACCCCCGAGGTCGGCTTCTTGGTGTCAACACCGTGAGCTTTCAGAAATACGGCAATCTCCGAGTAGCCCATACGGCTCTGAAGTTCGCGACCGATGCGGTCAATGAGTTCAAGACGTTCGAGTACCTTCATGGGTGGAGTGTGATGCCTAACGCTATTTAGGCGGGTCCGAGAACCCTCCATCAAGCCCACCATCAAACCGCATAAGGTCGTAGTCCCCTGTTTCCGGCAACTCTAGATCGATTGGCCGCCAATGGATCACAGCCTTTTACGCGGCTTGGCTGGAGTTTTAGGCGGGTCTGCGAACCCACTGGTTGATGTGATACAGGTCATTGAACCTGTTGGCCATGCCGGTGGGGAAGCCTGGTCGCTTCTGGATCTCAATCAGCCATTCCAGGGTTGATGGTGCACAACTGAATGTGCGCATCGAGGGGCCATTTCACTCCCCCAACCGCTCCCGCACCCACCCAGCCATTGCCCGATTGATTTCGCCGAGATCAGCCACCGGTTGATTTGTGAATGGCAGGGTCGGCAGGTAGCCATCGGGGCCGAATTCGGGGGTCACCGTGAGGGCTCCGCGGCCCCCGGTGCGGTGGCGTTCGGCGAACAGCTGCCAGCAGGATCCGTGGGCCTCCAGGGCGTCGCGGTGCTCGGGCGCAAATGGGTGGCTCACCTGGGGCCCCTGGGCCCAGCCCACCCGGGCGTGGATGTGATCAACGCGGCCGGCCATCAGCTGGATCGGCACCAGTTCCGGGGTCATCAGCCGCTCGGCCAGCACGCACCAGTGGCTCAGGTCTGCGGTGAGCCGCAGGGCCGGGAATGCCTCCAGGGTGCGGCTGATGGTCCAGGGATTCGCCAGGCAGCGGGAGCGGTGGGTTTCGAAGCTCACGGGCAGGCCGCTGCGCTCCACCAGACCGAGGCTGCGGCCCCAGAAGCGCTGCTGCTCCACCCAGCCCCAGCTGTCGCTGCCGGTGATCACCGTCACCTTCAGCGGCTGCAGCTCCACCGCCTCGGCCAGCAGGCCATCGAGTTCCTCCAGGTGCTGATCGGCCGTGCGGCCCAGATCGGGCACGTAGTCGCCGCCGGTCACCAGCTCCAGGATCAGCCTGCGCTCCGCCTTCTCCAGGGCCGATCGCACCGCCTGTGCCTTGAGGCCCTTCACGGCGCTGTGGTGCAGGTTCAGCTCCAGGCCATCGAAGCCGTCGCTGCGCGAGCGCTCGATCGCTTCGGCCAGCGACCCCCCAAACCCCCAGAGGCTCTGAAACAGCAGCGTCCCCGGCTGTGCGGCAGCGATGGCCTCCCCATCGCCCCACTCGGTAACAGTCATCACAACCCTGCCCAGCGGCAAGGGGGAGCATGGCGCAGCGGAAGAAGTTTCTAGGGTTCCGGTTTCGGATTGGTTGTTCTCACAGCCATTCCTGAGCGCCTGGTCCGAGAGAAACACACCGGTTTTCCCGGTGGCACGGAGGGATAAAAGCCCGGGAGACCGCCCAGCCCCCATCCGTGATCCTCCATGCCCGAGATTTCAGGCCCCGCAGGGGCCTTTGAGCGGCCCCACACCACCGAAGGCGCTGAAGCGCTCGAAAAGGAAGCGCGCCTGCCGCTCACCGGCTGGCAGCAGGAGGTGGAGCAGGGCCTCCGCTATGGCCTGGAGGCCGCCGAGAGCATCGTTGATCGGCGCATCTCCACCTTCTCTCGTGGTGAGCTGCCCCATTACGCGGGCATCAACACCTTCATGAAGGCGCCCTACATCGAAGACGTGAACCGCGTCGGTGAATTCGATGTGGCAATCGTGGGCATCCCCCACGATTGCGGCACCACCTACCGCCCCGGCACCCGCTTCGGGCCCCAGGGCATCCGCCGCATCTCGGCGCTCTACACCCCTTACAACTACGAGATGGGGGTGGATCTGCGCGAATCGATCACGCTCTGCGATGTGGGTGACATCTTCACGATTCCCGCCAACAACGAGAAGAGCTTCGATCAGATCTCCAAGGGCGTGGCCCATGTGTTCGCCAGCGGCGCCTTCCCGATCCTGCTCGGCGGTGATCACTCGATCGGCTTTCCCACCGTGCGCGGCGTGTGCCGCCACCTCGGCGACAAGAAGGTGGGCATCATCCACTTCGATCGCCACGTCGACACCCAGGAGATCGACCTCGACGAGCGCATGCACACCTGCCCCTGGTTCCATGCCACCAACATGGCCAACGCCCCGGCCGAAAACCTCGTGCAGCTCGGCATCGGTGGCTGGCAGGTGCCGCGCGAAGGGGTGAAGGTCTGCCGCGAGCGTGGCACCAACGTGCTCACCGTCACCGACATCTGCGACATGGGCCTGGAGGCGGCCGCCCGGTTCGCGATCGAGCGCGCCACCGATGGCACCGATTGCGTCTACATCTCCTTCGACATCGACTGCATCGATGCCGGCTTCGTGCCCGGCACCGGTTGGCCCGAACCCGGCGGGCTGCTGCCGCGCGAAGCGCTCAAGCTTCTGGAGCTGATCGTGCGCAACGTGCCGGTCTGCGGCCTTGAGGTGGTGGAGGTTTCCCCCCCCTACGACATCAGCGACATGACCTCCTTGATGGCCACGCGTGTGATCTGCGATGTGATGGCCCACCTGGTGGTGAGTGGCCAGCTGCCGCGCAAAGGCCGGCCGGCCTGGCTGCATGACACCTGCAACATGGGCGTCGATCAGAAGTGGAGGTGAGCCATGCATGAAGTCGACATGACCCGCTGCCTGCTGCTCTCGCTCAATCAATGGAAGGGGCAGCACCGGCCGAAGCGGCCCGAGGTGAGCCTGGTGCACCTTCAGGTGGGTGCCTTCACCTGCGTCGAGCCCGAGGCGCTTCGCTTCACCTATGGCGCTGCCGTGCAGGGGGGCTGGCTGGCCGGCAGCGAGCTCTGCATCGAAACCATTCCACTGCGTGCCCGCTGCCTCCGCTGTGAGGCGATCTACAGCCCCGAGCCGGGCAACGCCTACCGCTCCCCCTGCTGTGATCACCCGATGGAGGAGATCGTCTCAGGCCGTGAGCTGCGCATCCGCTCGATCGACTACCAACTCCACGACGATGCCCTGATCCCAGCTCTTTCCTCCTCGCCCTGATCCGATGCACATGCCCCTCACCGATACCCTCGGTCTCAACCTGCTGGCCGCCAACCAGCACCAGGCCGACCACAACCGCCAGCATTTCGACGCCTGGCGCCTGCTCTGCCTCAACGTGATGAGCAGCCCCGGCGCCGGCAAGACCTCCCTTCTGGAGCGCACGATCACGGCCCTGGCGCCCCGGCTTTCGATGGCGGTGCTCGAAGGCGACATGACCACCACCCTCGATGCCCAGCGGCTTGAGGCGGTGGGGGTGCCCGTGGTGCCGATCACCACCGGCCGCGCCTGTCACCTCGATGCTTCGATGGTGAGCGGTGGCCTCAAGCTGCTGAAGCAGCGCCTCGATCCGGCCGCCCTCGATCTGCTCTGGGTGGAGAACGTCGGCAATCTGGTCTGTCCGGCTGAATTCGAGGTGGGAGAGCACCTCAAGGTGGCCCTGCTCAGCGTCACCGAAGGCGAGGACAAGCCACTCAAGTACCCGGTGATGTTCCGCGAGGCCGACTGCGTGCTGATCACCAAGATCGACCTGCTCCCCTACCTGCCGGTTCAGGTGGAGCGGTTCGTGGACCACGTGAACCAGGTGAACCCCCGGGCGCGGGTGTTCCTGCTCTCGGCCAGCAGCGGCGAAGGCCTGGGCGCCTGGCACCAGTGGCTGCTGGAGCAGGTGGCCGTCCAGGTTCAGCCCCTGCCCGCCCTGGTGATCCGATGAGCCTTTCCACTTCCATCGCCATTGATCCGCCGGCAGCCACCGGCGGCGGGCCCGATCTCAAGGCCGCGCTGGCCGCCCAGGGCGTCCGCTATGCCCTGGCCTCCTTCGTCGATCTGCACGGCGTCAGCAAGGCCAAGGCCGTGCCCCTGGATCACCTGGGCCAGATGCTGCGCGGCTCCGAGCTGTTCACCGGTGCCGCCCTCGATGGCGTACCCCAGGAGGTGAGCGACGACGAGGTCGCCGCCGTGCCCGATCCCGCCAGCGTCACGGTGCTGCCCTGGAAGAAGGATGTGGCCTGGCTGGCCAGCAACCTTCACCTCAACGGTGCCCCGTTCGAGGCCTGCAGCCGCACCATCCTCAACCGCGTCCGCGCCCAGGCCGCCGCCATGGGCTACCGCTTCAACCTCGGCATCGAAACCGAGTTCTTCGTGCTGCGCCGCGGCCCCGAAGGCCAGCTCTCCCCCTGCAGCGATCGGGATGTGCTCGACAAGCCCGCCTACGACGTGGTGGGTCTGCTCGACAACCTCGGCTGGCTCGACGAGTTGGTGAGCGCCATGAACGAGCTGGGCTGGGGTGTTTATTCCTTCGATCACGAGGACGGCCCCGGCCAGTTCGAGATCGACTTCGCCTACGCCGATGTGCTCACCATGGCCGATCGGCTCACCTTCTTCCGACTGATGGCCAAGGAGATCGTCCGCCCCCATGGGCTGGTGGCCTCGTTCATGCCCAAGCCGTTCAGCGATCGCACGGGCAGCGGCGCCCACTACAACATGTCGCTGGCCGACCTGGGCACAGGCGAGAACCTGTTTGTCTGCCCCTCCGGCGCCCCGGCCAGTGTGAGTGATCTGGCCAGGCAGTTCATCGCTGGGGTGCTGCGCCATGCCCCAGCGATCTGCGCCGTGATCGCCCCCACGGTGAACAGCTACAAGCGGCTGGTGGCCCAGGGCTCGATGAGCGGCTTCACCTGGGCGCCGGTGTTCATCTGCTACGGCAACAACAACCGCACCAACATGCTGCGCATCCCCTCTCCCGGTGGGCGGGTGGAGTGCCGTGCCGCCGACAGTGCCGCCAATCCCTACCTGGGGGGAGCGATGATTCTGGCGGCGGGCCTCGAGGGCATCCGCGAAGGGCTCGATCCAGGCCCCGCCAACCTCGTGAACGCCTACACCCTCAGCCCTGAGCAGCTCGCCGGGCGCGGCATCAACCTGCTGCCCCGCACCCTCGGCGAGGCGATCGAGGCCTTCGCCGCCGATCCGCTCTCGAGAAGCGTATTCGGTGATGCCATGTTCGATTCCTTCGTCGCCTACAAACGCGAGGAATGGGAGTCGTACCACGGCGCTGTTTCCGAATGGGAACGCAAGCGCTATCTCGAATTCTTCTAACCCCCTGATCACCATGAAGCGCTTCCCATCCATCCGTCGCTCCCCCCGCACCCGCCTGGTCGCCTCCGCACTGGCGGCCGCGCTCTCCGCCGGCCTGGTGGCGGGTTGCCAGAAGCCCGTCAGCCAGGACACGCCCGTGAAGGTGGGCTACAGCGCCTGGCCCGGTTGGTTCCCCTGGAAGGTCACCGAGGACAAGAAGCTCTTTGAGGCCGAGGGTGTGCCTGTGGCGCTGCAGTGGTTCGATGGCTACCTGGATTCGATCAACGCCCTCAACGCCGGCCAGCTCGACTGCAACAGCCAGACGCTCAACGACACGATCAGTTCGGTCGCCGGTGGCGCTGACCTGCAGGTGGTGCTCCAGAACGACTTCTCCACCGGCAATGACCAGATCATCGCCGCCAAGGAGATCACCTCCGTCGCCGGCCTCAAGGGCAAGTCGGTGGCTGCTGAGGAAGGCACCGTTGACCACTTCCTGCTGCTCAAGGTGCTCAAGGATGCGGGCCTTTCCGCCAAGGACATCACCTTCGTTCCCCTGGAAACCGGCGCCGCCGCCGCCGCCTTCGCTGCCGGCAAGGTCGATGCGGCCGGCGTCTATGCCCCCTTCACCACCCAGGCCCTCAAGCGCCCCGGCAGCAAGGCGCTCACCACCTCCGCAGACCACCCCGGTGCGATCAGCGACCTGCTGGTCTGTCGCACCGATTTCATCGCCAAGAACCCCGAGAAGATCCAGAAGATCGTCGATGCCTGGTTCACCACCCTCCAGACCATCAAGGACGATCCCGCCGGCACCCTGCCCATCCTGGTGGAGCGCTCCGGCGTGAGCGAGGCCGAATTCATGGCCTACAACGCCGGCACCACGATTCAGACCCTGGAGGAGAACCGCACCAACTTCAAGCCGGGCACCACCATGCTCTCCCTTCCCTACGCCGCTGAGCAGATCAGCGCTTTCCTGGTGGAAACGGGCCTCGCCAAGACCACGCCCGAGCTCGGCACGCTGTTCAACTCCAGCTTCGTGGATGCGGCCAAGTGAGCCTCACGTCCACCACAGCTGGCAAGCGCCGAACAGCTGGGGGGGTGGCGGGCGGCTCAGCACTGCTGCGCTGGCTGGCTCACCCCTGGTCTCTCGGGCTGATCGGCATCCTGGCCGTGCTGTTGTTCTGGCAGCTGATCGCCGCCAGCGGTCTGGTGGACAAGCTCTTCCTGCCCAGCCCCGAGGCGGTCTGGAGGGCAGGCAGCGACCAGTACAGCCGCGGCATCCTGATCAGGGATCTGCTCGCCAGCGTTGGCCGGGTCGGGGCAGGCTTCGCCCTCTCGGCGCTGGTGTCGCTGCCGATCGGCATCGCCATGGGCTGCAGCCGGGTGATCTGCCAGTTGCTGGAGCCGTTGATGGGCCTGATCCGCTACATGCCGGCGCCCGCCTTCATCCCCCTGCTGATCATCTACTTCGGCCTCGGGGAGGAGCCCAAGATCCTGTTGATCTTCATCGGCACCGTGTTCTTCAACACCTTGATGATCATGGATTCGGTGAAATTCGTGCCCTCCGAGCTGCGTGAAACCGCCCTCACGCTCGGGGGCCGTGGCTTCCAGATCGTCACCAGGGTGGTGATGCCCTTCATCGCCCCCCAGGTGATCGATGCCTATCGCATCAACATGGCCTCGGCCTGGAATCTGGTGATCGTGGCCGAGCTGGTGGCCGCCAACGAGGGCCTGGGCAAACGCATCTCCCTGGCCCAGCGCTTCCTTCGCACCGATGAGATCTTCGTCGGCCTGATCGTGATCGGTCTGATCGGCCTGGCGATCGATCTGGGCTTCCGGCTGCTGATGCGCCGGGCCTGCTCTTGGGCCAACTGAACCCGGCATCCTCCATGCATCTCTCGGTAACCGGCGTCAGCAAGACCTTCGGCCATGGCTCCAAGGCCAAGCTGGTGCTCGAAGACATCAACCTGGATCTCGATTCAGGCGAATTCGTGGCCCTGGTGGGCAGCTCGGGTTCGGGCAAGTCGACGGTGATGCGGCTGGTGGCCGGCCTGGAACGTCCCAGCACGGGCTCGATCACCGTCGATGGCAAGCCCGTCAGGGGACCGGGTTCCGATCGCGGCATGGTGTTCCAGAAGTACAGCCTCTATCCGTGGCTGAGCGCCGCTGAGAACGTGGCCTTCGGCATGACGCTCCAGGGGCGCGCCAAGCGGGAGGTGAGCGAACGCACCGCCTACTTCCTGGAGGTGGTGGGGCTTTCCGATGCCGGTCGGCGTCTGCCCCGGGAGCTCTCCGGCGGCATGCAGCAGCGGGTGGCGATCGCCCGGGCCCTGGCTGCCGATCCCAAGGTGCTGCTGCTCGATGAGCCGTTCGGCGCCCTGGATCTGCAGATCCGGGAATCGATGCAGGAGTTTCTCTACCAGCTCTGGGAACGCACCGGCCTGACGGCCTTGCTGATCACCCACGACGTGGAGGAGGCCCTGCTGCTGGCCCAGCGCGTCCACATCATGGCGCCGCGTCCCGGACGGATCATCCGCACCGTTTCCGCCCAGCTCGATCGCACCAGCCTCGCCCACCTGCGGGTTTCACGGCCCTTCCTCGAACTGCGGGAGGAGCTGGCCGGCTGCCTGCGCAGCCTCGATGCCGGCGTCATGGCCTGAATCCCAGCTCCCAGCTCCCAGCCTCTCCGTCGATTCGCCATGACCACCTCCCTCGCTACCCCGCCACCGGCGGCTCCCTTTCTGGCTGCCGAGCTGTATGGCTCCCCCCTGGTCGCTCAGTGGGAGAGCCATGTCTACGCGCGGCAGTTCTGGCATCCGCTGGCGCTGCTGTCGGAGCTGCCCGAGGGGGCGGCGCTCAGTCGCGCCCTGCTGGGGGTGGAGCTGCTGCTCACCCATCCGCCCGGCGTTGGACCGCAGGCCTTCCTGAACCAGTGCCCGCACCGGGGCGTGGCCCTGCTGGCGCCGGGAAGCGCGCTTAACCCTTGCCGCAAGCTGATCTGTCCCTACCACGGCTGGACCTACGCCCCGGATGGTCGCCTGCTGGCGGCTGCCCGAGAGGGGGATTTCTGCGCACCGTTCGAGCGCCAGCACTGGGACCTCAGCCCGATCGAGATCGCCGTGGCTGGCCCCTTCCTCTGGGTGCGCCTGCCGCTGCCTGCCGCTGAGGCCGGCGCCGGTGCGGCGGCTCCAGCTCTGGCGGAGCAGCTGGATCTGCTGCGGGAGCAGGGGGGCTGGAGGGTTGATGCGCCTGAATCACCGCCTGCTTCGGATGCCGCCCCGCTGCTCTGGGGTCGCCGCCGGCTCGGCCTGGCCTGCAACTGGAAGATCGCCCACGACAACACCCTCGACGACTACCACGTCGCCATTGCCCACCCCACCACGCTGCATCGCACCCAGGGTCCGGTGAGCGCCTATCGGCATCGCTTCGGGCGCTGGTGCAACCTGCTCGCCACCCCGATGCCGATGGCTTCTGCCGGTGATGCCGGGCCCACCGGCACGTTCCTGACCTTCTCAGTGCCCCCCTGGAACCATGTACTGCTCTGGCCCGATGGCACCACGGCCCTGATCGGCTTCCATCCTGAGGCGCTTGATCGCTGCCGGTTGGAGCTGACCCTGGCCGGCCCGGCGCAGCGAGCAGCCGGGGCCGAAGCCCAGCTGGAGGAGATGACGGCTTTTCTTGAAGAGGATCGCGCCCTGGTGGAATCAGCCCAGCTGGCCTACGGCAGCGGCGGGTTCAGCCCCGGCCCGGCCCATCGGCTGGAACGCCGGATCCTCCACCATCAGGCGCTCTACCGGGAGGCCCTGGCACGATCAGGCCCGGTTCAGGCCGCTGCCGCCGCGGACTGCTCCAGCAGTTCCGGCCTGATGTCGAGATAGGCGGCTTCCCGGAACAGAGCCAGCTTTGCTTCGGCGTCACCGGCGGCCACGGCAGCGGCGTAGCGCATCCGCAGCGATTCGATCAGCGAAGCCTGGCGGGCAGCGGAATTGGTGTGAGCGGTGGCCATGACGAGAGGAGCGATAGGAGGATCTTCGGTATCAACCATAACAATTTTTTGCGGGTTTCGCCTCGCTCGATCACCCATCCGGCCGGTGTGGATGACCCCCCTCCCTTCGCCTGGAGCCGCCCCACCAGCCCCCTGTTTCGTGGTCTGCTCCGGCTGGCATCGAACCTCGCCGCTTCAGCCCGGCTCAAGGGCTTCGGTGATCACCTCGAAGCCGGTGAGCTGGTGCTCGCCGAACGAGCGGAGGAAGGGCACATCGGCGGCATCGCGGCCGCGGGCGATCAGGACCCGGCCGATCCGGGGCGTGTTGAAGCGGGCATCGAAGGTGTACCACCGGCCATCCAGGTAGGCCTCGAACCAGGCCGAGAAATCAATCGGCTCCGGATCGAAGCTGATGCCGGTATGGCCCAGATAGCCGGTGCAATAGCGGGCGGGAATGTTGAGACAGCGGCAGAAGGTGATTGCCAGGTGGGCGAAATCGCGGCAGACGCCGCGCCCTTCCATAAAGGCATCAAAGGCGCTTTTGGTGGAGCTGGCATGGTCGCCGCTGAAGCGGATGTGGTTGTGCACGTGGTCGCAGATCGCCTGTACCAGCGGCCAGCCGGGCGGGCAGTTCCCGAACAGGTTCCAGGCGATCTCGCCAAGACGGTCGGTTTCGCAGTAGCGGCTGGCATTGAGATCAGCCAGAACCTCGGGCGGCAGCTCCTGCACCGGCAGCCGCCGCGCCGTGGGCACGACCGGATCGGGGCTGCCGCTATCGCTGACGACGGTCCGAAGGCTGAACCGGCTCTCTCCGGGCGGTGCCACCAGCCGGCAGAAGCGGTTGCCGAAGCCATCGGTGCCTTGCTCGAGCGGCACGGCGGGCTGCACGTCGATCGGATCGGGCGCGATCAGATCCGCCTGACGGGAGTGGTGCGGCTGGAGCAACAGCACCAGTGGGGTGGGTTGAAAGAAGGTTGCCGTGAGCCTGCAACCGACCTGGATGTTCATGGCCGCACGGGAGTGGCTGGGGCCGGATGGTGGGGAGTCGAGTCTGGCCAGCGGTGGCCTTGCTGGTGTCGGATGTGAGCAAGGCCAGGCAGGCGACCCGGTGCCGCCCAGTTCACTCCCCAGCTCGCCATCCAGGGCAGCCTCCAGGGTCCGCCGCCACAGCTCGGGCAAGGGCCAGTGGGCCGATCCCCGTCGGATGCGGTCGGCATAGTCCGGACTGGGTCTGAGTCCGTCGGCGCTCCACTCCGGTGTGGGCACATAGGTTGAAACCGGGAAACACTCCCCCTGCAGCGTTGTCACCGTCAGCGTCTGGGTTCGGTAGTGGCCCGCCGCCACCCCTTCATGGCGATCAAGGGCGTGCTGATCGGCCGGGCCGAGATGGTGCACCACCCCCCAGCAGTGGGCGCCCGGGTCAGACTGGATGCCGGCAGCTCCTTCGCCTGGCTGGCCGGAGCCGCGGCCAGGCGAGCGGACCTTGCTGATTCCCCAGCGCCAGCCCTCCAGGCGGGCCACCTGGCCGCTGCCGTCCCAGCCCTTGCAGCGGGCCGCCAGCTGGTCAGGACAGAGGTTGGAGCCGTAGCTGAACACCGGCTTCGTGCCCCAGTCGCCGAGTGGAACCGGGGCGGCCCCGATCACCTGCTCAGCGCGGCCCAGATACACCCAGGCGGGCATGCCGTCGCTGAGAACCAGCCGCAGCCGTCTGTAGTCGTTCGGTACATCTTCCAGCCGATCCAGCCCGGCCAGGCCGGCGGCATCCACGCGGAAGAGTTCACCGTGGATCAGCGGCAAACGGCCCGGTTTCCCCTTCTGCTCCTCACCGGCAGCGGGCACGGCCATCGGATAGGGGCCCAGATCATGCATCCGAACTCCCGGCAATCGACGCCGCCCCAGAAAGCGGGCACCCCGCAGCCAGCCATGGTTGGGCTCGCCCCGCTTGAGCGTCCCGTAGACGAAGACCAGTTCCCCCCGGTCGCCTGCCGACCCGTCTCCGTTCAACGCGTCGTCGGCTCCAGCGCGGGATTGAGGGGCAGACCCCTGATCATCAGTGCCAGACGCCTCGCGGCCAGCAGCCCGGGATAGAGCAGGCGACTGCGGCTTCGGTCGTTGAACACGCTGATCAACAGCCGCAGCAATCCGTCGGTGGGACGCAGCTGCCGGCACAGCTGGTTAACCGCATCGGCGCCATGCAAGCAGCGTTCCCCCTCGATCAGGATCGCCCCGTCAGCCAGATCAAAGCCCCGCTCCGCCAGTTGCTGGCGCAGCACACTGTCGGCGCGACCGTCAATGATCTCAAGGTCGGTCAGTCCGCCACGCAAGGCACTGGTGGCCGCGAAGTGGCGACAGAACGGACAACCGCCGTCATAGACAAGTTGCACAAGCTGAGCAGATGAGGTTCGATCATTCTGGCGTCTTTGCTGGGAGGCTCGGGGGCTGAGCCACCGGGCCAGCAAGATGGGTTTCAGGCCATGCTCAGACGGTGTCGATTCAGCCGCGATCTGCCTACCGTCTGCGGCCGTTGAGCTGGGGGAATCGGCCGTGAACTGGACTGAGAACCGCCAGTGGATCTCGCTGCACACCGTGATAGCGCTGGATCGCTGCGGGGATGGCTTCGGCGCTGGCGATCTGCAGCCCGTTCAACGGGGAAATTGGCTGGGAGAGGGCTAGTCAGTTCGGAGGTCGTATTGCTATGTTAGATGTGTAGTGAAAATTCGATTCCATGCTCACCGGTTCTGACCTGCTGGCCAAAGTCAAGGAGTTGGGTGATGTCGGCAAATCCGAGCTGGTCAAGGCAGCCGGCTATGTGAGCACCAAAAAAGACGGCAGCGAGCGGCTCAACTTCACGGCCTTTTATGAGGCACTTCTCGAAGCCAAGGGAGTCAGCCTTGGCCTTGGCAGTGGCAATGGGGTCGGTCAGGGTGGCCGCAAGCTCAGCTATGTCACCAAGGTGCAGTTCAATGGAAACCTGCTGATCGGCAAGGCCTACACCGCTCTGCTCGGTCTGCAGCCTGGCGATGAGTTCGAAATCAAGCTCGGCAAGAAGCAGATCCGTCTGGTTCCCGTCGGTGGCTCCGACGACACCGAGGATTGAGTCGGCCAGGCTGGATCTGTCAGTGGAATCCAGCCTCCATCAGCGCTTCAGCTCTGCCTGCTCTCCATTGGCAGGGCTGGCTTGATTCATTCGGCTGATTGGTTTCAGCTTCGCCCAGCTCAGCCCCCGGATCCCCAATGGGCTTCTGGGTTGCAGCTGGGCATCACCATTGGCAGGCACCTCGCCAGCAAAGCTGGCGGGTTGTCGAGCATCCAGAGCTTTCGTTCACCAGGAATCAGGTGCAGCAGGCCGAGCGTCCGCCTGTCTGGAGCCAGGTCAGCATCTCCACAAGCTGGTGACCGATCCATGACTGGCTGTCAATTCGCCGAAATACTCCGTTACGTTGGCAAGCGTTGGGGTTCGTGCTTCGGACCTTCTCACCTGTCCCTTTTTCCTGAGGAGCATCAACATGACGCTTCAGCAAGGCGCCTTCGTACAATTGACCAGCAAAGGCGACACCACCTATCAGATTCTCAGCATCGATGATGACGGCGACCGCTGCTGGGTCCGCCGCTGGCCCCTCTCCAAGCAGGGTTCCCCCCCCTTCGCCGTGCCGATGAACCAGTTGAGCCAGGTGGTTCTCGAGCCGGCCTAGGGCGGGAATCCAGCCTGCATCTGCCTTGTCCTCTGTCAGATGGCCCCCGTTTCGGCCACTTGGCCAGGCACAGAACGCCTCGAATCAGCAATTGTCAAGAATTGTTGCTATCTTTGAGGAAGCCGCTTATTTGCCATGGATTCCCTCTCTCTTTCGCGGCAGTTCGCCGTTGAGGCCCATGCCAGAGCGATCGACAGCTGCACCGAGATCGAGGATCTGCGGCTCATCTCCAAGTCTTTGCTTGAGCTCTGGCAGCTTCAGGCCAGCTTCAGTGCCCAGTACGGAGCTGAGCTGCTTTCACTTCAACAGAGTTGATGCCTGGCTTGATCCGGCCTTGCCAGAATCTCCACTGACAGGCCCCAGGCTTTCCCCCTTTCCGTGATCCAAGCCCCCATCGATCCGCTCAGCTGGCAGGAGCTCGAAGCCCTGTCCCCACCTGAGCCCGATCGGATTGAGGGGCCAACCAATGCCCAGGCCACCCTGCGCCTGTTCGGCCAGAGCGAATCGGAGCTGCGGGTCACCCTGTTCCGCGATCACCATGCCTGGTGCCCCTACTGCCAGAAGGTGTGGTTGTGGCTGGAGGAGAAGCGGATTCCCTATCGGATCCGCAAGGTCACGATGTTCTGCTACGGCGAGAAGGAGGCCTGGTTCAAGCGCCTGGTGCCCAGTGGGATGCTGCCGGCCCTCGAACTCGATGGTCGGCTGATCACCGAGAGCGATCTGATCCTGCAGGCCCTCGAAGCAGCCTTCGGGCCGCTCGGTGCGGCCATGAACGCCCCCGAGGTGTTGCCTCTGCGTCAACTGGAGCGCAGCTTGTTCCGGGCCTGGTGCCAGTGGCTCTGTGTGCCCTCGAGCTCAGAGCGGCAAGAGGCCTCCGCCGAGCGGTCGTTCGACCAGGTGGCGTCGAAGGTTGATTCGGCCCTGAACATCCGTCCTGGTCCGTTCTTCCTGGCGGAATTCAGCACGGCTGATCTGGTCTTCACCCCTTACATCGAGCGGATGAATGCCAGCCTCTATTACTACAAAGGCTATGGCCTCAAGGAGCGCCATCCCGCTATCGCCGCCTGGTTCACGGCCATGGAGGGCCGCTCCACCTACCTCGGCACCCAGGGCGATTTTCACACCCATGCCCACGATCTCCCGCCCCAGATGGGGGGCTGCTACGCCAGCGGCTCCGCCCGTCAGCAGGCCGCATGCCGGCGGGTTGATCAGGGTCCCTGGCCCCTGGCTGAACCGCTGGATCCGGAAACCTCCCACACCCCCCGGGGCGATGAGGCGGCCGAGGCGCTGCGCCGGGTGCTCCGGCATCGTCACGCCATCCTGGCGGTGAATCCCGTGCCACCGGAGCGCTTCGATCGGGCCCTGCGCTGCGGACTGACCCAGTTGATCCTGGGGCGCCCCTGCCCGGCGCCCGTCGGCGCCGCCGTTGGCCTGCTCTACCTGAAAGACCGCATCAGCGTTCCCCGCGACATGTCGCTGCTGGCGGCCCGGGCTCTGCGCCGGGCGCTCAGCGCGGTCGCCCAGGCTTCCCTCAGCTGCGATCAGCCCAGCGCCGATCAGGCGCCTGGCGGGCCACCCCCCTTGCCAACCCACCATCGCCGCGATCAGGATCCACGCCCCTTTGCCGGCTCGATCGGGGCGACGCGCCCACCTGCTGGCACCTTCCGATGAGCCGGCCCCCCATCCATGGCAGGCGCCCCGGCGCTGGGCACCTGATCTCCGCCCTGCTGGTGGCTGGGCCCTGCTTGCTGGCTGGAGCCGGAGCCCTTCTGCTGCCGCCTCAGCCGTTGTTGGCGCTGGAACTGCGCGGCAGCACCTTTTTTCAGACGCCGCCCTGGAAGCTCACCTTCCGCAACTACTACACCACCGTGATGGACAACGGTGCGGAGTACTACTTCACGATTGCCATGCCCGAGCAGGCCGGGGCCGGGCTGGGGCGACTGGAGATCCAGCAGACCACCGGGGTTGACTGGACCTTCCCCTTCGATGTGGCGCAGACCCGTGCCTTTCTTGGCGAACCCCGTCGGGAGGGGGCCAGTCTGCCGATTGAAACCAGCTTTGATCAGCAGCGGCGGCTGTTCTCCATCCGGTTCCTGACCCCGCCGGGCCCAGGTCAGACCATGACGGTGGCGCTCAAACCGTTCAACAACCCAGCCCAGGCAGGGATCACGCTGTTCGCCGTACGGGCGTATCCGCACGGGCCCAATCCGGTCGGGGCACCGGTCGGTTTCGCCCGGCTCTCGATCTACAGCAACACCCTGTTCTGAGCCTCGCCCCGCTCGTCCTCGCAGCAGAAGTCGGCGAAATCGAAACCGGGTGCCACACAGCAGTTCACCAGGGTCCAGGCACCCAGGCTGCTGGCGGCCTGCCACCAGTCCGGCGGGATCACCTGCACGGGGTACTGGTCCGGGAAGGCCGGATCCAGGGGACCCAGCCGCATCGCCTCTGCTGCGGCGCCGGGAGGACGCCGCCAGAGCCGCAGGGGAGCGCCGCCGGCGTGGTGCCAGCTTTCCTCCGCGCCGCTGAGCCGGTGCCAGCGACTGGTCACGCCGGCCGGGAGCAGGAAGTCGATCACCGTGAAGGCCGATCGCTCCAGGCCATCGGCGCGTCGCACGATCAGCGCCGAGCGATGCCGTTCCCGGTAGAAGCCACCCTCCGGATGGGGCGTGAGCTGGAGCCGCTCGATCAGGTCCTGGGTCATCTGGCGGGGGGAGGATCGGCGGACGAATCACTGTGCTCCCCCACCAGCGGCAGCTCGCTCAGCCCGAGGATCGCCTCGGGGTGGTGGTAATGCTTGAACTCCAGCCAGTTCGCCGAGGGATCGACCAGGAAGAAGCTGCGGTGCTCCAGCGGTGAATCCGGGTAGCGCAGCCGGGGCGCCACGCCGAACTGGAGCTCCTGCCGCCGGGCCCGCTGCTCGATCGCCGTGTAGGCCGCAGGCTCGGCGAACACCAGGCCGAAATGGCGCGGATAGATGCCGCGTTGGGCCGGCTGCGCTCCGGCGGCGAGATGGGCCACCAGCTGATGGCCACCGAGGCCGAGCACCAGGGCTTCGGGGCTGCGTCGTCCTCGCCTGCAGCCGAGCCCATCGACGTACCAGCGTTCGGTGGCGTCCAGATCGTTGACGGGAAAGGAGAGGTGAAACAGGGCGGCGGACGCCATGGTCGCTGTTCGGTGGTGGCTGTTCGGTGGTGACTTTTCGGTGCTAGCAGTGGGGCGGTGCCAGTGGGGGTGGCCCGGATACAGAAAAGCCCCCGTGCAGCTGACGGGGGCCTTTCCGGAGCGGAGCGGCGGGGGTCGATGCCGCCTGCCTCTGCTCTGGGCCGACGGGGTGAAGGGTGCGTCGGTCACTCAGTGATAGCGCTGACCAGCAAGCGGGACAGCGACTGCCGGACAAACGCAACATTCGTTTCGTTTCAGTGCCAGGCCGCCTCAAGCCGCTCAGAGGCGGCGGCGGAAGCCTTCGCTGAAGGTTGGGGTAGCCGCTTCACGCTCTTCGCTGCGGGCACGGCGCAACTGCCAGACATTGCGGCCGATCCGCTCGGCCACCAGCCCGGCTCGCCTCACCTTGGCGCTGCCGGGGCGGGCGCCGATCAGCAGGGTGACTTCCTGGGTGCTCAGCGGTGCGCCGGTTTCGATCGCCATGGCAACCGCTTCCAGCCGCGTTTTGATCGATTGCATCAGCAACGGACCATCCTGGGACGTCGATTCGGAGTCAAAGAGCGGCAGGCCGTAGCCGGGATCGCCCATGCCCCGCATCAATCCCAGACCGACCACGGCAAGGGCCTGCTCCGGTTTGACACCCTGATCAATGGCGCCGGCGATCCAGTCGGCAAAGGATTGTTCTCCGATCGTGGCGGGAACCGCCTGGGCGGAGCTGGAGGGGCTGCTTCGTTTCGACACCACGGCTGCGACGGCTGGGTTCCTGATTCGCAAGGTATCGGCTCCGCCGGGGTTCGCAAGGGCTGCCGTGGCTTCGCCGGGGGCCGGTCTGAGCTGAACGGTAGGATCCGCTCAATTCCTCGAAATCCCAGTCCCTGGGGAACCGTCCTGCCCTACGCAGGCCAAGACGCACCCCGGTCCCGCAGGTCTGGCACGATGCCCCGTTCGCCACGGTTTGATCCTCGATTTCCGAATGATCCCCGTCCGCAGAACCCCAATCCACGTTCCAGGCTCACCCCTCTGACCGGCAGCCACAGCCCTTCGATCCAGCTGGGCGCCGAGATCGAGCTGCGGGCCTACGTGTTCCTCGATTCGCTGCAGCCCCAGCTGGCCGCCTACATGGGCACGGTGTCCCAGGGCTTTCTGCCGATTCCAAGCGATGCCTGCCTCTGGCTGGAGGTGGCCCCGGGCATGGCCGTGCACCGCCTCACCGACATCGCCCTGAAGGCCAGCACCGTGCGCCTCGGCCAGAAGGTGGTGGAGCGCGCCTTCGGGTCGCTGGCCCTCTACCACCGCGACCAGAGCAGCGTGCTGCTCTCCGGCCAGGCCGTGGTCGAGGCGATGGGCACCACAGTGGAGCAGCGTGGCCAGTGCGAGGTCACCTGGTCGGAGATCATCCGGGCGATCACACCCGACCATGCGGTGCTGATCAACCGCCAGAACCGGCGCGGTTCGATGATCCAGGCCGGCATGAGCATGTTCATTCTCGAAACCGAACCGGCCGGCTACGTGCTGATCGCCGCCAACGAGGCCGAGAAGTCGTCGAACATCACCGTGGTGGATGTGAAGGCCGTGGGCGCCTATGGGCGGCTCACCCTGGCGGGCCGCGAAGGAGACATTGACGAGGCGGCGGCGGCGGCGATGCGGGCCATCGAGATCATCAACCGTCGCTAGGGAGCGCCGATCCCCAGCAATGCGAGCAGCTTCGGTGCCATCGCCCTGGCGGCCCTGGCGCGGCTGCTGAACCTCAGCAACTGGTGGTCGCTCATCTCCGCGAGGGTGCAGCCAGCCCCGCGCACATGGAAGACCGAGTTGTAGCCGTGGCTTCCGGCCACCTCAACCGGTTGCAGCAGGATTTCTCCCTGGCTGGTCCCCTCGGCCTCCAGCACCGTGTGGCCGCCGGGATCCGCCAGGGCCAGGGCCGAATGGAACGCGGCGGTGCGGTAGGGGCTGTCACCGAGTTCCTTCAGCAGCCTGGCGATCCGCTCCCGGTCACTGGCGGCGTAGCGGGCCGAGAAAAGGCCAGGGGCGCCGCCCAGGGCATCCACGGCCAGCCCGGAGTCGTCGGCCAGGGTCCAGCGGCCGGTGAGCCGCGCCACGGTTTCGGCCTTCAGCCGTGCATTCTCGGCGTAGCTGTGGCCCGTCTCCTCGATGTCCAGCCCATCGGGCTGGCCGATCACCGTGAGCTCCACGGCGTCGAGCATCGTGGTGATCTCCTTCACCTTGTGCGGGTTGCCGCTGGCAATCACCAGTTCATTGCGCTGTGCCAAGGCCCTGTTCTCAGCTCCTGGCCGGCAGGGGGGTCCGCTCCCGCAGCGGCAGGGGGCCGTCCCGGTCGGAGCGGAAGGTGAGCTCCAGGCCGATGGCATGCTCCGGAAGCAGCGCAATCAGGTTGGTCAGGGCCTGGTGGGTCTGGGGGGCTCCCTTGGTCATCGCCTCGGCGCTCATCAGCACCACGTCGAGTTCCGGACCATCGGCCTGGGGTTGAACATCCGCAAACAGCTGGACCACCAGTCCCTGGGGCGGAATCCGCAGCAGCCCGCTGAGGTGAAGCTTGCCCTGATGATCGATCTCGGTATCGAGCCGGGCGAGGGTGGGCAGCAGCCTTGGGATCAGATCTTCCCCCGAAGCGACGCCACTGGGCTTCAGGACCACCATCAATCGCGCCATGCTTTCAGCCGGAGTTCGCCATCCTCGCCCAGGGACGGCAACCGACCCAGACGTGTCTGTGAGGATTCCGTTCCGATCCCGCCGCGCCGGGCAACGATGACGGAACCCGCGATCTCCAGGCGGCTGATGGCCCATGGCTTTGCCCAGCTGGGCCGGCGGGGTGGCAGTTGGCACACCGAAGGGGACGCCGGCTGGTTCGCAGCGCCGATCCCCCACCCCTTCGCCAACTGTGTGATCAGCGCCGGCACCGCCTGGACGGCTGCCAGCCTGGCGCGGCTCGATGCCTTCTTCCGGCGAGGTGGCAGGCCCTGCATCTGGCTCTGCTGGCCCGATCAACGCCCCGCAGAGCAGGGGAGGCAGTTGCTTGAGCTCGGCTATCAGCGGCTCAGCCCGGCGGCGTTGATGAACTCAGCCACGGCGCCCCTGCTGGCGGCCACCGCCAATCCGGGGCAACGGGTGGCGATGGCGGTGCCGGGGGCTGAACTGCTGCCGCTGGGGCCGGCCTTCGCCCAGGCCTATGGACGCTGTGCCGCGCTCAGCTTCGCTGCCCCCGCCGCCATGGGCCAGCTGGCGGCCGAGACCCTGCTGGGGGATGGTTCGGCGGAGTCGCCGCTCACCTACGGCGTTGTACTGGGCTCGGAGCTGCTGGCTGTGGCCACCTCCGTGGTGCTGGATGGAACCGGCTCCATCTTCTGGGTGGGAACGCTGCCGGCCTGGCGGAGCATGGGGCTGGGTCGGGCGGTGACCGCGGCGGCGATTGCGGCCGGCGCCGCCCGCGGGGCCCGTCTCACCCTGCTGCAGGCTTCGGCGGGTGCGGAGTCGCTCTATGCCGCCATGGGCTTCGGCCGCGCTGGTGTGCTGGAGCTCTATCTGCGGCCGGCCGGCTGAGTGGCTGCTCTCAGGACGGCTGGGTCGGACTGATCGGCACGGTGCTGCGGTTGCCGTTGCGAATCGCGTGATAGCCGGGAGAGAGGATTTCCACATTGGCGGCGGCGAACTGGTCCTGCAGGGCACCCAGCAGGGCGGAGAGGCTCTGGCGATAGCTGTCCGGGTCTTGGATGAAGGCCGTCAGTTCATAGCTGATGTGGAAATCATTCAGCGATGTCTGCAGCACGAAGGGATTGATTTCGCTGCTGATCCCCTCGACGCTGCCTGCTGCCGCCAGCATCAGGGCGTGCACCTGGCGCCAGGGCACGTCGTAGCCGATCGTGATCGTGGTGGCGAGGGCCACCGGCTGCTGGATCTCCCGTCGGGAGAAGCTGTAGTTCACCACCGAGGCGCCGATCACCGTTGCATTCGGAATGCTCACCAGTTCGTTGCGGGGGGTCTGCAACCGGGTCACCAGCAGGGCCCGGTCCTGCACCACACCCACCACGCCGTTGATCTCGACCCGGTCGCCTTCCTTGTAGGCGCGGGTGTAGATCAGCATCAGGCCGCTGATGATGTTGGTGGCCACGGCGCTGGAGCCAAGGGCGGCCAGCAGGCCCAGCAGCAGGCCTGCTCCCTGAAAGGCCTTGCTCCCGGAGCCCGGCAGATAGGGAAAGGCGACAGCCAGGCCGATCAGGGCGATGAAGACGGAGGCGAGCCTGGCGGTGGGGCTCGCCCACTCGGTGTAGAAGCCGGGAATGCGCAGGGTGCCGTGCTCCAGGGCCTTGAACCAGGCGTTGCTGGCCCGGATCACCAGCACGGTGATCGCCAGGATCAGCGCGATCGACAACAGCCCTGGAATGGCGGCGACCATCGCCTGGATCAACCGGCCGACCACCCCGAGCACCTGGCCCCTCAGGCCCGCGGCGACGGCCTGGGTGGGGGGGAAGAAGCCCAGCAGCAGAGGGATCAGCAGGTAGCTGACCAGCAGCAGCAGAGCCCATTGGCTTGCTTGCCAGACCAGCAGGAGGAGTGGTCTCACCTGGCTGGAATCCAGCACCTGATTACCGGCGATGCGGAGGCAGAGCCGTTGCTGGTTGTTGTTGTTGGTCAGCCAGCCCCTGATCGTTCGATTCAGCCCCAGCTGAAATCGCAACCAGAGGATGTAGATGCCGAGCACCAGCAGGGCCAGACCCGTGCCCCGCAGCCAGGAGACCAGGGAGTTGTCCTGCCGGTAGCGCAGGATGCCCTGCTGAAAGCTGTCGCGGTAATCGGCGGCCAGGGCCTGCCTGCTTAGGCCGAAGCAGGTGGCGATCCGATCATCGAAAGCCATCTTCTTGCTGAACTGCCCATCCCGCTCGATGCCGAGGATCGTGTAGGGAGGGTCTTCGCGCAGCACGAAGTCGGCCGGATTGAAGCTGTAATCGTTGGCAAGGCCCGTCAGCCGCTCCGTTGCCAGTTTCGCCACGGTCCTGGCGCTCTGGACGCCTGCCCCGCCGCGCACCTCGGCGATGCGTCGCCCATCAAGGGTGATCCAGGCCGGCTCTTCAGCGCAGCCCGAACCGGCGGGAGGGCTGGCTGGGTCCTTCGCCGGCGATGGCGCTCCCGCCGAAACGATCCAGATTCCCAGCAGCAGGGCCAGCAGCTGACGCTGCCATCTGGCCCTCTTGAAGAGGGTGCGCTCCGGACGGTCGGGAGCAGCCATTCCGGCAACCAATCGAATCGCTTGCAATCACTGGCTCAGCCTAGATTCCGCCCTGCCATTGCGCAGCGCCGCTTCCCCGCTTCAGACGCCGTGGGCCGTGAACCAGTCCCGCATTCGGCCCCAGCCGTCGGCTGCCGCTGCCGGGCGGTAGGTGTCGCGGTAGTCGGCGTGGAAGCCATGGGGAGCGTCGGGGTAGACGACGATGCGGCTGGGGCTGCCGGCTTGCTCGAGTGCCTGCTGCATCCGCTCGATCGATGCCAGGGGAATGATCTCGTCCTGGCCGCCATAGAGGCCGAGCACCGGTGCCTGGAGCTGGCCGGCCAGGGCTGTCGGCACCATCGGCTGGAGGGCCGTGGGCGGGCTGTCAAGACGGCCGTACCAGGCCACACCCGCCCTGAGCTGGGGGTTGTGGGCCGCATACAGCCAGGTGATCCGCCCGCCCCAGCAGAAACCGGTGATGCCGAGCCGGGAGATCTCACCGTTGCATTCGCTGCCGGCCCAGGCCACGCAGGCATCGAGATCTGCCAGGACCTGGTGATCGGGCACCCGGGCCACGATGGCGTAGATCCCGGCCAGATCGGGCTGGCTGGCCACGTCCCCCTGGCGCTCCTGAAGGCTGGGGGCAACAGCCAGGTAGCCCAGGCTGGCCAGCCGCCGGCAGACGGCCTGGATGTGGGGGTGCAGCCCGAAGATTTCCTGGACAACCAGCAGAACCGGCAGGGGTTGGTCTGCCCTGGGCATGGCCCGGTAGGCGGTCAGGCTGTGGCCAGCCACCGGGATGGAGACGATCCCTTCAATCAGCCGGGGGGTGCTCACCGCGCCATATCAGTTAGGGGTCTTGGTGTGGCAGCGAGGCGAGATAACGCTTGCGCTGACCGGAGGCCCAGGATTCATCGATGGGGGGCTTCGAAGGGCTGGCTGGATCGGATTGGCCGGCTTGCTCGGAAGCCGATGGTGTTTCGATCGGATCGATGTCTTTCATGGGTCAAGAGTAAGGACCCAGCCCGTTGAGAGCGTGTTGCAGGTGTCCTGGCGGTGTGACACCCACGTCTCTCCAACCTCCGCCTGGCGCGGCGGGGCTGGAGGGTTTGCTCACGCTCAGGCGCTGGCTCCGGCCAGGGCCGGTTCAGGCGTGATCGACGCGCTGCTGGAGCGGATCACAACCTGCTTGTCGTCGTCGATATCGACGATGGCCGCGTCGCCATCCTTGATCCGGCCGGAGAGGAACTCCTCAGCCAGGCTGTCTTCGAGCAGGCGCATGACGGCTCGGCGGAGCGGCCTTGCCCCGTAGCTGGGGTTGTAACCCTCTTCGACCAGCCGTTCCTTGAAGGCCTCGGTGACCGAGAGCTCGATGCCTTTCTCGCGGATGCGGCCAAACACCTCCCGCAGCATGATCTCAGCGATCTGCTTCACTTCGTCGCGGCTGAGTTGCCGGAAGACGATGATTTCATCGAGACGATTGAGGAACTCAGGGCGGAAGTATTGCTTCAGCTCCTCGTTCACAAGCGAACGAATCCGGTTGTACTGGGTTTCTTCGGCGGCTGCACCGGAGAATTCGAAACCGAGGCCCCCGCCACCCTTCTCGATCACCTTCGAACCGATGTTCGAGGTCATGATGATCAAGGTGTTCTTGAAATCGACGGTGCGGCCTTTCGAGTCTGTGAGGCGACCATCTTCGAGCAACTGCAGCAGCAGGTTGAACACATCCGGGTGTGCCTTTTCAATCTCATCGAACAGCACCACCGTGTAGGGGCGGCGACGAACGGCTTCGGTGAGCTGGCCACCTTCGTTGAAGCCCACATAGCCCGGAGGAGAGCCGATCAGTTTGCTGACCGTGTGGCGCTCCATGAATTCCGACATGTCCAACCGGATCATGGCGTCTTCGCTGCCGAAGAAGTAGGCAGCGAGTGACTTGGTGAGCTCGGTTTTACCGACGCCGGTGGGGCCGGAGAAGATGAAGCTGGCGATCGGTCGGTTGGGGTTCTGCAGACCCACCCGGGCGCGGCGGATCGCCTTGGACACGGCCTTGACCGCTTCGTCCTGGCCGATCAGGCGCTGGTGGAGGGTTTCCTCCATGTTGAGCAGCTTCACCGACTCGCTCTCGGTGAGCTTCTGCACCGGGACTCCGGTCCAGGAGGCGACGATCTGGGCGATGTCTTCCTCGGTGACCACGGGGCTGCGGTCGCCACCGGCGCCGGCCAGGGGCATCTCAAGACCGATGGTGGCTTCCGCTCCGGCGGCTGCCTCGTCGGCGGAGGCGGCAGGTTCCTCCTCGCGGCGGTTCTGGAGAATCAGGCGGATCTGCTCCCGCAGTTCCACTTCCTTGTCGCGCAACTCGCCGGCCTTGCCGAAATCCTGCTGGCGCACGGAGTCCTCCTTCTGCTTCTGAACGCCGCGCAGTTGCTTGTCGAGTTCCTTGGCGGCAGGCGGCAGCTTGGAGTTCAGCAGCCTCACCCGGCTGCCGGCCTCGTCGACCAGGTCGATGGCCTTGTCGGGGAGGAACCGATCGCTGATGTAGCGGTCGCCGAGGGTGGCGGCGGCCACCAGGGCTTCGTCGCTGATCCGCAGGCGGTGGTGCTGTTCGTAGCGCTCGCGCAGCCCGCGCAGGATCTCGATCGTGTCGAGCACGGTGGGCTCGCCCACCATCACCGGCTGGAAGCGCCGCTCCAGGGCAGCATCCCTCTCGATGTGCTTTCGGTATTCGTCGAGGGTGGTGGCGCCGATGCACTGCAGTTCGCCCCTGGCCAGGGCGGGCTTGAGGATGTTGGCGGCATCGATGGCGCCTTCGGCGGCGCCGGCACCGATCAGGGTGTGGACCTCGTCGATCACCAGGATCACGTTCCCGGCACTGCGGATCTCCTCCATGATCTTCTTGAGCCGTTCCTCGAATTCGCCCCGGTATTTGGTGCCGGCCACCAGCAGGCCGATGTCGAGGGTGAGAACGCGCTTGTCCTCGAGAATGTCGGGGATTTCGCCCTGGGTGATCCTCTGGGCGAGCCCTTCGGCGATGGCGGTTTTGCCGACGCCGGGTTCACCGATCAGCACGGGATTGTTCTTGGTGCGCCGACCGAGGATCTGAACCACCCGGTCGATTTCGTTGTGACGACCGACGACGGGGTCGAGCTTGCCCTCGGCGGCGAGCTGGGTGAGGTTGCTGCCGAATTCATCGAGGGTGGGGGTCTTGGTGGATCCCTTGCTGCCGCTGCCGGCGGCCACTTCGGCCGTTTCACCGAGCATGCGGATCACCTGGGTGCGCACCTTGGCCAGGTCGACACCGAGATTTTCAAGAACCCTGGCGGCCACGCCCTCGCCTTCCCGGATCAGGCCGAGCAGCAGGTGTTCGGTACCGATGTAGTTGTGGCCGAGCTGACGGGCCTCCTCAAGGGACAGTTCCAGAACCCGCTTGGCTCGCGGGGTGAAGGGGATCTCCACGGCCACGAAGCCGGAGCCCCGGCCGATGATCTTCTCCACCTCGACGCGGGCATCCTTGAGGTTGACGCCCATCGACTTGAGCACCTTGGCGGCCACGCCGGTGCCTTCTCCGATCAAGCCGAGCAGAATCTGCTCCGTGCCGACAAAATTGTGGCCGAGACGGCGGGCCTCTTCCTGGGCCAGCATGATGACCTTGATGGCCTTCTCAGTAAACCGCTCGAACATGGGCGGACCTGTGCAAGTGCATCCAACTTATCAGGGCTGAGCGGGTGGCGGAGCCTCCAGGAGCACATCAGCCAAGTCCTTTGCAAAGACTGGGCTGGACAGTGCCTTTTTGATACATCACAGCAGCGAACTCTTCGGCCTTCCGCATCAAGAATGGGCGGCAATCCGAACCTTTGCAATCAACAGGTCTCACTCCTGCGATTTGAGCTCAGCCCATTGGATCAGAGCATCGTCTCCATTGCGGTAGTAACTGCGACGTCGGCCGGCCGTGCGGAAACCAAGGGCGGCGTACAGGGCGATCCCAGCCCCGTTCGCCTCAGACACCTCCAGAGTGGCCCGCCGGCAGCCCCTGGCGCCGCCCTCCCGGAGCAGGGTCTGCAGCAGCAGGCGCCCGAGGCCCCGCCGCCGCCGCTCCGGGTGCACCGCCACCAGGGACACATGCAGCTCATCGAGGACGACCGCAGCGATGCCCATGGCGGCGAGCTCGGTGGCGGGGCCGAGGCCCAGGCAGAGCCGATCGGGGTCATCGAGCTCCTGCCGCCACTGGATCGGGGTCCACAGGCCGTCGAGAGCCAGCTGGTCGAGGGCGCAACAGGCCGTCAGGTCGTCGATCGAAAGCCGGCGCGGCGATCGATCCCGCTCTCCGGGTCGAGCCGCCGCGGCCCCGGTGGAATTCGTTCCCATCCTTACGATTGGATCACCAGGGCCAGCGTTGATCACAATGACCACCTTCCTCGTGCCGAGCGGAATCGACGGATCCATCTCCGCAGCCGGCCATGCCCCGTTTCTGGAGCCGAACCAGGATCGGCTCAGCCCCAACCGCAACCTGACCCCGCTCACCACCAGGCTCGATTCCCTCGGGCGTCTGGAGGTGGGGGGCTGTGGGCTCAGTGAGCTGGCCCGCACCTACGGAACGCCGTTGTACGTGCTCGACGAAGACACCCTCAGGGCCAGTTGCCGGGCCTACCGCGAGGCCCTCGCCGCCCACTACCCCGGCCCCGCCCTCGCCCTCTATGCCTCCAAGGCCAACAGCAGCCTGATGCTGAGCGCCCTGGTGGCCTCCGAGGGCCTGGGTCTCGATGCCGTTTCAACCGGTGAACTGCTCACGGCACTGCAGGGCGGCATGCCCGCCGAGCGGATCGTGCTCCACGGCAACAACAAGTCGAGGGAGGAGCTCGGCCTGGCGCTGGACCAGGGGGTGACCGTGGTGGTCGACAACGCACTCGATCTCGCCCTGCTGGCCGAGCTGGCCCCGGCCGGCAAGGCGCCGGTGCGATTGATGCTCCGCTTCACACCCGGCATCGAGTGCCACACCCACGAGTACATCCGCACCGGTCACCTCGACAGCAAGTTCGGTTTCGATCCCGATCAGCTCGAGCCGGTGCTGCGGCAGCTGGCGGGCTGCAGCTGGGCCCGGCTCGATGGCCTCCATGCCCACATCGGCTCCCAGATCTTTGAGCTCCAGCCCCACCACGATCTGGCCGGGGTGATGGCCGATGCCCTCGCCCTGGCCCGCTCGCTCGGACACCCCTGCGGTGATCTCAACGTCGGCGGTGGGCTCGGCATCCGTTATGTGGCCAGTGATGATCCCCCCTCGATTCAGGCCTGGGTGAAGGGTGTGGCCGAAGCGGTGGTGGCCGCCTGCAGCGAGCGCGGCCTGGCCCTGCCCCGTCTGTTGTGCGAACCGGGTCGCTCCCTGGTGGCCACGGCGGGCCTCACCCTCTACGCGATCGGCAGCCGCAAGCAGATCCCGGGTCTGCGCACCTATCTCTCCGTCGATGGCGGCATGAGCGACAACCCTCGTCCGATCACCTATCAGTCGGCCTACACGGCGGTGCTGGCCGACCAGCCCACTGCGCCGCCCTCCGAAACGGTGACCCTGGCCGGCAAGCACTGTGAATCCGGGGATGTGCTGCTCCATGACCTCCCCCTGCCGGCCAGCCGCTGTGGCGACGTGATCACCGTCTTCGCCACCGGCGCCTACAACGCCTCGATGGCTTCCAACTACAACCGCATCCCCAGGCCGGCGACGGTTCTGGTGCAGGGGGGTGAGGCCGAACTGGTGCAGCGGCGCGAGCGGCCGGAGGAACTGCTGCGCTACGACCGATTACCCGAACGGTTCTCGCCGGTACCCTGAGGCCAGCTTTGATGGTTCGTCGTTGTGATCTGGCTGGGGTTCCTGGACATCCGTGTGGTGCTGGACCTGCTGTTCGCTTCGGCTCTCGGTGTGCTGCTGCTGGCCAGGGTCCGGGAGCCCCGCACCCTCTGGTTGCTGCGGGGCTGGCTGTTTCTGGTGGCCCTGGTCTGGGTGGTCCAGCGGTTCGCCGACCTGCCGCTCACCACCCGCCTGCTGGAAGCGGTGGTGCTGGGCTGCAGCCTCGCTCTGGCCATCCTCTGGCAGGGCGAATTGCGGCGCTTGATGGAGCTGCTCGGCACCGGACGACTGGACGTGCTGCTGGGGAGCCAGAAGGAGGATCAGGCGTTGTCCGGCTCGGTGGCGCAGCTCACCGAAGCGGCCGGGCGCCTCTCCCAGAGCCGCCGGGGAGCCCTGATCCTGCTCGACCTCGGCAGTGATCTGCGCCCGGAGGATTTCCTCAACCCCGGCATCGAGCTGGACGCCCTGCTTTCCGTCGACCTGCTGCTCAATCTCTTTGCCGCCGACACCCCTCTCCATGACGGTGCCCTGCTGGTGAAG
Source organism: Synechococcus sp. CS-1325 (assembly GCA_025128135.1). Classification (GTDB taxonomy): domain Bacteria; phylum Cyanobacteriota; class Cyanobacteriia; order PCC-6307; family Cyanobiaceae; genus Regnicoccus. Next base: position 30,119 of record JAHLYW010000046.1, on the reverse strand, counting down.
GGCAACCGCATCCTTTCGGCCGGGGTGATTCTGCCGTTGTCGCGGCAGGGCATCGCCCGCTACGGCACCCGCCACCTGGCCGCGATGGGGATCACCGAACGGTTCGACCGTTGCCTCTGCATCGTCGTCTCCGAGGAGACCGGCACCCTCTCGCTGGCCCGCCAGGGGCGCCTGGAGCGACCGATCACCAGCAGTCGGTTGCGGGAGCTGCTGAGCGCGGCGGTGGCCCAGCCCGCCCAGAAGCCACCCGCCAAGCCCGGCCCTGGCCCTGGATCGGTGCTGTCCCTTCCCACTGGGCGTAGCGTGACGCAGGACACGCCTGAATCCCGCGCATGAGTCGCTCCCTGGCGACCACTGACCCGATCCTGGCGTCCCGGCAACCGCTGGCTCCCCTGCCGGACCTGCTGGATCCTGCCCGGCTGCCAGCCCATGTGGCGGTGATCATGGACGGCAACGGCCGGTGGGCGAAGCAGCGCAACCTGCCGCGGGTGATGGGTCACCGCGAGGGTGTCGAGGCCTTGAAGCGCACCCTGCGCCTCTGCAGCGACTGGGGCATCGGCGCCCTCACCACCTACGCCTTCTCCACCGAGAACTGGAACCGACCCGGCGAGGAGGTGAGTTTCCTGATGACCCTGTTCGAGCGCGTTCTGGCCAGGGAACTGGAGGGGCTGGAGCGCGAACAGGTGCGGATCCGCTTTCTCGGTGATCTCGGCCAGCTTCCGGCCGGGCTGCAGCGGCTGATCGAGGCGGCCACGGAGCGCACCGCCGCCAACACCGGCATTCATTTCAATGTCTGCACCAACTACGGCGGCCGGCGTGAACTGGTCCAGGCGGCCCGTCAGCTGGCTGTGGAGGTGTCCAGGGGAGCGCTCGACCCGGCGGCGATCGATGAGGCGGCCTTCGCCGCCCAGCTCGAGACGGCCGGTGAGGTGGATCCCGACCTGCTGATCCGCACCAGCGGTGAATACCGGATCAGCAACTTCCTGCTCTGGCAGCTGGCCTACGCCGAGATCCACATCACCGATGTGCTCTGGCCGGATTTTGATCAGGCGGCTCTGGTGCGGGCGCTGCTCGATTATCAGAATCGCCAGCGGCGCTTCGGCGGCGTCGCGCCGGTCGCGCCGTGAGCCGGGAAGCCCCACCATCCCTGTCCCAGAAGATTGCCTTGATCTCCCCCACCGCCCCACCCCACCGCGCTCCGGAGTGCCCCATCCCCCTCCGCCATGACTGGAGCCGTGACGAGATCCAGGCCTTGCTGGAGCTGCCCCTGCTGGAGTTGATCTGGAGGGCCCAGCAGGTGCACCGCGCCGCCAACCCTGGCTACCGGGTCCAGCTGGCCTCCCTGCTGAGCGTCAAGACCGGCGGCTGCGAGGAAGATTGCGCCTACTGCCCCCAGTCGATGCACAACAGCGCCGACGTGGCCGGCCGGCCGGCGTTGGCGGTGGAACCCGTGCTGGAGCGGGCACGGGCGGCCAGGCAGGCCGGCGCCCACCGCTTCTGCATGGGCTGGGCCTGGCGTGACATCCGCGATGGAGCCCCCTTCGAGGCGATGCTGTCGATGGTGAGGGGGGTGCGGCAGCTGGGACTGGAGGCCTGCGTCACCGCCGGCATGCTCACCGATGGCCAGGCCGAGCGCCTGGCGGCGGCGGGGCTGACCGCCTACAACCACAACCTCGACACCAGCCCCGAGCACTACGGCCAGATCATCACCACCCGCACTTACCAGGAGCGGCTGGACACCCTGGCGCGGGTGCGTCGGGCCGGCATCACCGTCTGCAGCGGCGGCATCATCGGCCTGGGTGAAAGCCTGCGCGATCGGGCCGGCCTGCTGCAGGTGCTCGCCAACCTGGAGCCCCACCCCGAGAGCGTGCCGATCAACATGCTGGTGGCGGTGGAGGGCACGCCCCTGGAGGAGCAGGCGCCGCTCGATCCCCTGGAGCTGGTGCGGATGGTGGCCACGGCCCGGATCCTGATGCCCAGCAGCCGGGTGCGCCTCAGTGCCGGCCGGCAGCAGCTCAGCCGTGAGGCCCAGATCCTCTGCCTGCAGGCGGGGGCCGATTCGATTTTCTACGGCGATACCCTGCTCACCACCGGGAATCCCGACGTGGCGGCGGACCGGGAGCTGCTGGCGGCGGCCGGTGTGCAGGTGGAGCCGGTGGATGGGCGCTGAGCCGGCGGCCTTCCAGGTGGCGTCCTTCTACCGCTTCGTGCCCCTGGACAGCGACGGGCTTGAGGACCTCCAGCGCGGCATCCGGGAGCGGGGGGCAGCGGGCCAGCTGAGCGGCACGGTGCTGCTGGCTGAGGAGGGGCTGAACGGCACGGTCTGTGGACCTGCCGCTTCTGTGGCTGATCTGCTGGCCTGGCTGCAGGCGCAACCGGGCCTGGCTGATCTGGAGGTGAAGACCAGCTGGAGCGCCGAGCCGGGCTTTTACCGCCTCAAGGTGCGGCGGAAGCGGGAGATCGTCACCCTGGGTTGCCCGACGGTGCGGCCGCTCGATGGCGCGGGCAGCAGGGTGCCGCCGCAGCAATGGAACGCCCTGGTCGACGATCCAGACACCCTGGTGATCGACGCCCGCAATGGCTACGAAGTGGCGGTCGGCACGTTTGCAGGGGCGCTCGATCCGGGTATCGAGCGCTTCGGTGCGTTCCCCGCCTGGGTGGAGCGGGAGCTCAGGCCCCGGGTGGCCGCGCAGCAACCCCGCCGGCTGGCCCTGTTCTGCACCGGTGGCATCCGCTGCGAGAAGGCCACGGCCTACCTCCTCCAGCAGGGGTTTGAGGGGGTGCATCAGTTGCAGGGGGGCATCCTGCGCTATCTGGAGGAGATTCCCGAGGCCGAGAGCCGCTGGAGCGGCGAGTGCTTCGTCTTCGATCACCGGGTGGCGCTCGACCACCGGCTGCAGCCGGGCAGCCATAGCCTCTGCCATGCCTGCGGATTGCCGCTTTCCCCGGCGGACCGTCAGCAGGCCGGTTTCGAGGCAGGGGTGAGCTGCCATCACTGCATCGCACGCTTCAGCGATGCCGATCGTGGCCGCTTCGCCGAGCGTCAGCGCCAGATCGGTCTGGCCCGCCAGCGGGGCCAGGCCCACCTCGGCCTCCCTTCGCCATGAACGCTGCAGCCAGCAGCCAGAGCTGGAACGCCGAGCGCTATGCGGCCAACGCCCGCTTCGTGTCCGATCTGGCCGGTGCGGTGCTGGAGTGGCTCGATCCCCAGCCCGGCGAGCGGATCCTCGACCTGGGCTGTGGCGATGGGGCCCTCACCCGGCGGTTGGTCGAGCGCGGCTGCGTCGTGATCGGTGTCGATGCCAGCGCGGCGATGGTGGCGGCGGCCCGGGAGCTCGGCCTCGATGCACGCCAGCTGCACGGCCAGTCGCTGCCGTTCAGCGACATGTTCGAGGCGGTGTTCTCCAACGCCGCCCTGCACTGGATGCTGCCGCCGGAGCCGGTGATCGAGGGGGTCTTCCGGGCCCTGCGGCCGGGCGGACGCTTCGTGGCCGAGTTCGGTGGTCAGGGCAATGTGGCGGCCATCCACCGCGCCCTGGTCGCTGCCCTGGCCAGGCGCGGGCTGGTGGTGGAACCCGACACGTTCTTCCCCGGACCGGCCGCCTACCGCAGCCTGCTGGAGGCGGCCGGTTTCGAGGTGGAGCGGATCGAGCTGATCCCGCGCCCCACGCCGCTGCCGGGGTCGGTGGGGGCCTGGATCGAAACCTTCTGCCACACCTACACCGGTGCGGTTTCCCCCGAGCAGCGTCCCGCCCTGATCGAGGAGGTGGTGGCCAGCCTTCGCTTGGCCCTGCAACAAGCTGATGGCCTCTGGGTGGCCGACTACGTGCGGCTGCGTTTCAGGGCGTTCAAGCCCCCGGCCCCGCCGCTCACTTCGGGCTGGACGCCATCGACCTGCGGCGGCGGCAGCGCTCCGAGCAGTAGCGCACCTGCTCCCAGACCTCTTTCCATTTCCGGCGCCATTGAAAGGGCCTTCCGCAGACCGGACAGACCTTGGTGGCTCGTTCGGCGGGAGCGGGCATGGATGATTGAAGGATAAGGATGCGGATCCTGGAGATGGATCGCCGATCAATCGCTGCTTCTGGGCTGAAGATCAATCGATGATCCGCAGTTCAGCAGCCATTCAGCGAGGCTTTCTGGCCCCAATTCTGGCCTGCTTGCCTAACCAACCAACTTGCCATGATCAACATGGCCCTGAGCCAGTTGCGGCCAGCGAGGAGCCAGGGCGGATCGGTGCTCGGCCGGTCACAGGAGAGGGAAGAGCGATCCAGGCCAACTTCTCAAGCCTGCCTGGATCCTGCCTGTTACCCGGGGCCGGCGGCAACCTAGCCTGAATGGAGGCAAGGGGTTGAGAAACGGCAGAGTGAACGCATCAGCGATCAAGGCATCACTCTAGCCATTTTTCACGGATCGGAAGAGATCATCAACCATGACTGTCCAAGTCAATAGAACGTCAATTCAGATTCGGCCCGATCCTTCCCGTGTCTTTTTCAGACCCTTTGAATGGAGCAACAGGGAGCGGGTTCAACGCATCGTCGCTCGGGTCACATCCCTGAGTCCCTCTGATGCGGAGCACGAAGCAGCCCTCATGCTGGAGCGATTCGAAGGTCGCCATGAAAAGCTGCAGACATTTCTGCTCAGCCGCTTTGATCATGCGCGCGAGTATCTGATCTCCGACCAGCCCCTGAATCATTGTGAGCGGCTGCTGATCGGCGCCTACTTCACACTGGAATACTCGCTCGAAGCGGCGGCTCTATTCAACCCGTCGATCGTGCCACACCCCGATCAGTCGGGCCTGGAAGAGGGCAGCCTGCGCTTTCTGCTGAGCCTGCGTGCCACCGGTGAGGGCCATATTTCCTCGATTGTCTTCCGCACCGGGGTGATCAATCGTCAGCTGGACATTGTGCTTGATGTGCCGAGCCCTTTTGTGGCCGCTGCGGATGTCCATCCCAACCCAAGTTATGACAAATATCTGTTCGAGCGCAAGCTGCTTGAGTTGGGGCTGCTTTCACCGTTTGCCCAACGGTTGATGGATCAGCTGCAGGATCATTTCAGCTTTGAGCAGCTCACCGTGCTGACCAGCCAGGCGCTGCGTCGGGATCGATTCGGAACTGGAGACAGCCTGCAGGTGGCGGAGAGTGTTCTGTCCCTGGCGCGGGCCAATTACGAGATCAGTTTTGATACGGGTGATGACTGCTCGGAGCGGGTGATCTTTCCCACCTCTCCCACCGAAAGGCGAGGAATTGAGGATGCTCGTTTTGTTGCCTTCTGTGATGATGATGGCCAGACGACTTATTATGCAACCTATAGTGCCTATGATGGGCAACTGGTTTTCCCTCAACTTCTCGAAACCAAGGATTTCAGCCGTTTCAAAATCAGCACCTTGAATGGGCCCGAGGTGGAGAACAAAGGCATGGCTCTTTTCCCGCGAAAAGTGAGGGGCCATTACGCCATGCTCTCCAGGCAGGATGGTGAAAATATCTACTTGATGTATTCCGATCAGCTGAACTTCTGGTATGAGAAAAGCATCCTGATGCGACCCACCTATCCCTGGGAATTCGTACAGATCGGCAACTGTGGTTCGCCGATTGAAACCGAGGCCGGCTGGCTGGTGCTGACCCATGGTGTGGGGCCGATGCGCCGCTACACGATCGGAGCGATCCTGCTTGACCTCGAAGACCCCGGCCGGGTGATCGGGCGCCTGACGGAGCCGCTGCTGGAGCCAACCCAGGAGGAACGTGAAGGATATGTACCCAATGTGGTGTATAGCTGCGGATCGCTGATCCATGCCGGTAAACTGATTTTACCGTATGCCATGAGTGATCAGTCCACCAGTTTTGCCACCCTATCGGTTGAGGAGTTGTTGGGCGCCTTGAAAGCCACTCGAATGGAGGACAATCCTTGAAACCAAGATCCACACGCAAGATTGCCATTGTTGGCGACTATCTGCCGCGCAAGTGCGGAATCGCCACCTTCACCCATTCCGTCTATCGCTCGCTGACAGACGATGCAGTCGGTAACGATTGTTTCATTGTTGCGGTCAATGATGTGCCGGAGGGCTATGCCTATCCTCCTGAAGTTCGCTTTGAAATTGCCGAGCAGGAGCTCCACAGCTATCGCCGTGCGGCAGACTTTCTGAATCTGACCGACGCCGATGTTGTCTGTGTACAGCACGAGTTCGGCATCTATGGTGGACCGGCCGGCAGCCATATCCTGACGCTGCTTCGTAATGTTCATCTCCCTGTTGTCACCCAACTCCATACGATCCTGGAGGAGCCGACCGCGGAGCAGCGCCTTGTGATGAAGGAGGTTGCCGCTCTTTCGACCCGGATCATTGTGATGAGCGATCGCGGTAAGCGGATTCTCGAAGAAATCTATGAGGTGCCCTCCGATCACCTGGATGTGATTCCCCACGGCGTCCCAGACATGCCGTTTGTGGATCCCAACTATTACAAGGATCAGTTCGGCGTTGAGGGTAAACAGGTGCTGCTCACCTTCGGGCTGATCTCACCTGCCAAGGGAATCGAAACCGTGATCCGTGCTTTGCCCGAGGTGGTCAAGGAGTTCCCTGAGATGGTGTACATCGTTCTGGGCGCAACCCACCCCCATCTTTTGCGTGAGCAGGGCGAGACCTACCGGTTGAGCCTGGAACGGCTGGCCATCGAGCTGGGGGTGAGAAAGCAGGTGATCTTCTACAACCGATTTGTTGGTTTTGAGGAGTTGAAGGATTTTCTCGGTGTCGCAGACATCTACATCACCCCCTACTTGAATCCCGACCAGATCACCTCCGGCACGCTGTCTTATGCCTTTGGTTGCGGCAAGGCGGTGATCTCCACCCCCTACTGGCATGCCGAGGAGCTCCTCGCTGATGGGCGAGGGGTTCTGGTCCCCTTTCGCGACAGTGACGCCATCGCCAAGGCGCTGATCGGTCTGTTGCTGGATGATGTCCGCCGTCATGCCATGCGTAAACAGGCCTATCTGCTTGGCCGCGGCATGATCTGGAGCCATACAGCCACGCTGTATTACGCCTCCTTTGAGCGTGCCCGGCTTGAGCGTGGAAATGGTTCTGCCCTCCACGCTCTCCTTACGCCCCTGGGGCAGGAACCGCGCGAATTGCCGGTGATGCGCCTGGTGCACCTCCAGCGAATTTCGGATTCAACGGGTATCTATCAGCACGCTAAATACACGCTGCCCAACTTCAAGGAAGGCTATTGCACGGATGACAATGTCCGGGCCCTGCAGTTGCTGGTGATGCTTGAAGAATCGGGTGACGTCACCCCGCTCGTGCAATCGCTTGCCACCTGTTACGGGTCGTTCATCAACCATGCCTTCATCCCCGAAACCTGTCGGTTTCATAATTTCATGAGTTTCGAGCGCAGCTGGCTCGATGAGGATGGTTCCGACGATTGTCTGGGTCGCACGTTGCTGGCACTGGGTGCTTGTGTGGGGCGATCACAACGCGACGACCTGCGTCACTGGGCAGCGGATCTTTTTCGGTTGGCGTTGCCGTCGGTGACGCAGACAACAAGTCCACGGGCCTGGGCCCTTGGGCTCAAGGCCATCCATGAATACCTGCGAAAACTGAGTGGTGATCGCACCGTCAATCTGATGCGCGACCAGCTGACCGACCAGTTGCTCGACGCCTTCCAGGCCACCTGTGGGGATGAATGGCCATGGTTCGAGAATGTTCTCAGTTATGACAACGCCTCGCTTCCGCATGCCCTGATTCTCAGCGGGCGCTGGTCGCAACGCAGTGACGCTCTCGAGGTGGGTCTGCGCAGTCTGCGCTGGCTGATGGCTGTGCAGACCGCCGAGGCCGGTCACTTCAGGCCGATCGGCTCGAACGGTTTCTGGAGGCGAGGTCAGTTCCGGGCCAGCTTCGACCAGCAACCCCTGGAGGCCTGCGCTTCGGTTTCCGCCTGCGTCGAAGCCTGGTCGGCCACAGGCGATGACTTCTGGCTGGATGAAGCGTGGCGGGCCTTCGCCTGGTTTCTCGGTGGAAACGATCTCCACCTACCCCTCTATAACGCGCTCACGGGGGGCTGCTTCGATGGTCTTCAGGACGACAGTGTCAATCAGAACCAGGGTGCCGAATCGACCCTCGCCTTTCTGCTGGCACTCCAGGAGATGCGACTTCTTGAACACGCTCGCCATCCCCACCAAAAACGATGACCAGAACCCGCATCGGCGCCATCGGAGCAGGCGGTTTCGGCCTGTTTGCCCTGCAGCAATTCCTTCAGGTCGAGGGGGCGGAGCTTGTTGCCATCGCCGGCACCCATCGTGAGGCGGCCATCGCCATGGCCCGTCGCTTCGGTGTCACTGAACCGCTGGATGTGGAGACGCTGCTCCAAATGGAGGAGGTGGATCTCGTCTACATCGCAACGCCGCCTTTCCTCCACTATTCCCAGGTGCGTGCCGCCCTGGAAGCAGGGAAACATGTGATCTGTGAGAAGCCGCTGGCTCTCACGGTGGAGCAGGCGGATGATCTCCTTCAGCTCGCCCGAGCCGGTGATCAGTTGTGCATCGCCAACCTGATGCAGCGCTACAACCCGCTGTATGAGGCCGTGCACCGACTGATCGAATCGCGGGTGCTCGGCGAGTTCCTGCACGGCTGGTTTGATAATGCCGCCGGTGATGAAGGGCTCTCACCGGAGCACTGGTTCTGGGATCGTGCCAGAAGTGGCGGCATTTTCATTGAACACGGCGTGCACTTCTTCGATCTGTTTGAAGGCTGGTTGGGCCAGGGGGAGGTGGTGGCCGCCCAGCGCATCCTGCGTCCGGGCTCAGGCGTGGAGGAGCAGGTGCAGTGTGTGGTGCGCTATGGCAATGGTGCCCTGGTCACCTTCTATCATGGGTTCACCCAGCCGGCACGGCTGGAACGCCAGGAATTCCGCCTGTTGTTTGAGCGCGGTGAGCTGACCCTTGATGAATGGGTCCCCATCCGGGTTCGGCTCAAGGCGGTGGTGGATGAGGCGCAGACGCGCACGTTGATGGAGATTTTTCCTGATGCGCAGCTCGATGTTCTCAACAGCTATTCCGGCCCGGATCGGCTGGCTCGGGGGCGGCACAAGGATTTTGATGTGTATCAGAAAATCGATCTCAGAGCAGGCCTGCATGCCGAGAAGATGCGTCGTTATTGTGAGCTGCTGCGAGCCCTGTTCGCTGACCAGCTCGCCTGGCTGGCCGATCGCTCCCATCCGCGGCTGATCACCGAGGCGAACGGCCGTCAATCGCTGGCCATGGCCTGCGCGGCCACCGAGCTGGCTGATTCCAGCCCATGATTCCGCGTCTGTTCAGCCGCTGCCTGCTCCGAGCCGATGATCTGGCTCCTTCGCAGGAGGATCTGCGGGTGGTCGGTGTTCTCAACCCGGGGGCTGTGGCCACGGCGGATGGCGTTGTCCTGCTGATCCGGGTGGCTGAAGCTCCACGGCAGGTTCGGCCGGGATGGGTGGGGCTGCCGCGCTGGGATCCGGAAGCCGGTTGTGTGATCACCGACTGGCTTCCGCAGCATGAGGTGATCGTGCTGGATGCACGGGTGGTGCAGATCCGGCAGACCGGCCTGCTTCGTCTCACATCCACCTCCCATCTGAGGGTTGTTCGCAGCCCGGATGGTCTGCAGCTGGCGGCGGCTGAGTCGCAGATCCTCAGACCCAGCCAGGCTTGCGAGGCTTATGGGATCGAAGATGCCCGCATCACGCCGATCGACGACCGGTATTACATCACCTCCGTAGCCGTGTCCTGTCATGGGGCTGCAACAACCCTTTCCTCAACCCGGGATTTCCATTCCTTTCAGCACCACGGAGTGATCTTCTGTCCGGAGAACAAGGATGTCGTGCTGTTCCCCGAGCGAATCGGTGGCCAGTATCAGGCGCTGCACAGGCCGACCACAGCCCACGCCTTCTGCCGACCCGAGATCTGGCTGGCCTCCTCACCCGACCTGCTGCACTGGGGCCGGCACCAGCCGCTTCTGGGCGCCACCGCCGCCTGGGATCGGGGCCGGATCGGGGCGGGAACACCACCGATCCGCACCTCTGAGGGCTGGCTGGCGATCTATCACGGCAACAACAAGGGGGAAGGGGAGAGTGGCGTCGGCCGTTACGGTGCCGGCCTGCTGCTGCTGGATCCGGACCAACCCGCGCTGATCCGCAGGGCCGGTGAGCTGATCCTGGTGCCCGAGCTGGACTACGAGTGCCGGGGGTTTGTGCCGGATGTGATCTTCCCGACCGGGATCATTCTTCAGGGGGAAACGGTGCTGATCTACTGCGGTGCCGCGGACAGCGCCTGCGGAGTGGTTGCCCTGCGGCTGAGCGATCTGCTCAGGCAGCCCTGAAGGGTATTCAGCGCCGCAGGGCTTCCGCACCCGCGATCAGCCGCTCCGTCGTGGCGTTGTAGATGTGGGCGGCTTCTTCGGCGCTGTGGCCGATGCAGGTCATGCCGAGTTTGCCGAACTGGGAGAGGCAACCCAGCAGATGAAAGACACTGCCGCTCAGCTCGGCCGGATCGAAGTGAAGTCCGGCGGCCGCCACGATGTCGATCAGGTCGATCGGCAGCAATCCCCGCAGCCGCTGATCACACAGGTTGTCGGTGGCGGTATAGAAGAGGGCCTGACCGGTGGGGGAGCGGAACGCTCCGCTGATCGGGTCGATCCGGCCGTTGGTGGCATAGCGCAGGGCCATGTAGGGGTGGGTGGTGCCGCCCTTGCGCAGATTCACCTCGATCGCCTGCAGATCCCAGTGCTCCCCGTAGCGCCGGGCCACGAAGTCCACCGCGAACCGCTCCAGGGCCCCTTCCGCCGCCAGCGCCTCCCCCACCGCCAGGCCATGGCGCATCAGCGCATCGCGGTAGGTCGCGTCGGCGGGGAAGCGGCAACCCAGGTAGGTCTGGCCGCTCACTCCGCCCAGCACCTGCTCATGGGTGGAGAGCACCTCCACCCGGCCGCCGGGATGGATGTTCCCCTGCACGCTGGGGGAGCTGAGCGCCTCGCCGCCACTCAGCCAGGCCTCCACCAGGGCTCCCTGGTCGCGCAGCAGCTCCAGCCAGTGGGGCGGCGGCATCGCCAGAGCGCCCAGGGCCTGGCGCAGGCGGCGGCGCCGTTCGGCTGAACCGGTGCCCGCCAGCTCCAGGGGGCGCAGGTCGAGGGGGGCATTGCCTTCGCCGCTGAAGCCTTCGTTCAGCTTCACCACCACCCGCTCCAGGCTCGGCTGGTCTTCCCAGAGGGTGGCGGTGGCTTCGGTGAGGGCGTCGAGGGTATGGACCAGGCCGCTGCCGGGGGGATGGGGCACGGCGCAGCGGCGGAACAGCTCCCGGCTGCCCGCCTTGCTGCCCCAGTAGCCCAGGGCGGGATCGGTGCCGAGCAGGGGAATCTGCAGCCGCTCCGACAGCCGCTTCTCCAGGGGGGTGACGTTGAAGCAGGTCATGAAGCTGCGCCCCGGCCGCAACAGCTCCCGGATCCGCCCCAGCAGGGCCGGGCGCTCCAGCAGTTTCTCGGTCAGCGGGCGCGGCGAGGCATCGTCGGTGTCGAACAGGTGAAGGCGGCGCCGGGCATGGGAGGCCGGCACCCCCGGCAGCAGTTCCAGCACCGCGTCCACCACCAGCTCCGGCAGCAGCTTGCTGGTGACGTAGACGGCCCGCACCCCCGGATGACGCAGCCGGATCAGCGAAAACAGCTGCCGCTCCTCGTAGTGGTGCACGCCGGCGACTAGGTCCATCTGGCCCTGGTCCAGGCTCAGCGAAGGAACCACGAGCAGATCGCAACCCTCGGACCGGTGGCTGAGGTCATCACCGCCGCTGCGGTCGTCATCGAAGTCCCCCCACTGGGGCTGCAGCTGGGACTGGAGTTCGCTGAAGCTGTGGGCCATGGCTCAGACCTCCCCGGGCGAGGAATGCTGGATCGGCATCCTGGCCTGGTGGTCCTCCACCACCTTGCCGATCGCGAGCAGAAGACGTTGCTTCAGATCCCAGGCGAGCGGCAGTTCGCTGCTGGCCGAAAAGCAGAGCAGGCGCAGATCGAGCCCCGCATCGCCGTAGCCCACGAAGTGAACCCCCTGCGGTTTGCTCTGGTCGATGCCGGCGTCGGCCGCCAGGGCCTGGCGCAGCACCGTCACGATCGGCTCGATGGCCTCGCGGTCCTGGTGGCGAAGGCTGAATTCGATCCACACCCGGCGACTGTCGATCCGGCCGCTGTTGATCACCGGCTTCACCGTGAACAGGCCGTTGGGGATGAAGATCGGCTGTCGCTCCAGGTCGCGCAGGCAGGTGTAATACCAGCCGATCTGCTCGACGGTGCCGGTGAGCTGCTCATCCGGGATCTGGATCAGGTCGCCCACCACGAAGGGACGGTTGATGTAGAGGCTGATCCCGCTCAGAGCGTTCTCCACGATCGTCTTGGCGCCGAAACCCAGGGCCGCCGCACCGAAGCCGCCGGTGGTGGCCAGCACCGCCAGGGGCGCCCCCACCAGCCGCAGGATCAGCAGGGCGATCAGGATCAGCACCGATGAGCCGATCAGCTTGTCGGCCACATCGAACAGAAAGAGCCGATCCCGGACCGGCAGGGAGGGGAACAACTGCTCGGAGTAGCGCTCGGCCTTGCCCAGCAGCTCCGCCTTGCAGCGCAGCAGCGTCCAGATCAGGCCGAGGCTGATCACGCCATCGCGCAGGTCGGTGCGGCTGAGCGGCAGGGAAAACGGAATCGGACCGGGCCGGCCGGCCAGCCACCAGGCGAGGCTGGTGGCGACCACCGTGAGGCAGAGGCTGATCCGGCTGCGCAGCAGCAGGGCACGGCCGAGCGAGCCCGGCGCCAGCCGCCTGCCCAGCAGTTCCAGGACCAGCCACAGCCCTGCCGCCAGCAGGACTCCCAGCAGCGGGATCTCCAGCGCCGCGAGCAATGTGGTCATGGCGACTGCCCCGCTTCCAGCTCCCAGAGCAGGTCGGGGCCCAGCCAGCGGCGCCGGCCGCCTTGCCAGGCTGGTGCCGCCTCGACACTGGTGAGGCCGAGCTGACCGAGCGGTGTGCGGGCCGGCTCGCCGCCCAGCAGGATCGGCGCGATCACCGCGGCCAGCTGCTGCACACAGCCCTGACGCAGCGCCGCCGCCGCCAGGGCTGGCCCGCATTCCCACAGCACCCGGTTGCAGCCCCGTTCCGCCAGTGCCCGGAGCAGCGCCGCCGGTTCGGATTCCGCCAGCTCCAGCCGCTCGATGCCCGCCTGATCAAGGAACAGAGCGGTGGCGGCGTCGGCGCCCGGACCGTGGACCACCAGGGTGGCTGCCTGGGTCTGGTCCCAGAGCTGGGCGTGGCGGGGAAGCTGCAGGGTTCGGCTCAGCACCACCCGCAACGGTTCGGGCGAGCGCTGGCCGCGGCTGGTCAGCAGTGGATCGTCGGCGCGCAGGGTGCCACCGCCCACGATCACCGCATCGCAACGGGCCCGGAGCCGGTGCACCCAGCGGCGTGCTTCAGGGCCGCTGATCCACTGGCTGTGGCCATTCGGCAGCGCCGTGCGGCCATCGAGGCTCATCGCCCACTTGAGCAGGCCCAGCGGCCGGCCGGTGTGCAGCCGGTGGCAGAAGGCGGCGTTCAGCCGCAGCGCTTCTGTTTCCCGCACACCATCGATCACCTCGATCCCCGCCGCCCGCAGCCGCGCCATGCCGCCACCGGCAACGCGGGGGTCGGGATCGGCCATCGCCACCACCACCCGGGCGATACCGGTGGCGATCACGGCCTCGCTGCAGGGCGGCGTGCGGCCGAAGTGGCAGCAGGGTTCAAGCGTGACGATCAGGGTGCCGCCCCGGGCACTCGGGCCAGCCTGGGCCAGGGCGCCCACTTCGGCGTGGGGTCCACCGGCGCGGGCGTGAAAGCCCTCCCCCACCAGCGTCCCGTCTGCAGCCAGCACCACCGCCCCCACCAGCGGATTGGGGCTGGTGCGGCCGTCACCGAGCGCCGCCAGCTGGAGGGCACGGTCCATCCAGCGCTGCCAGGGCTCATTCACGCCGGCGCCTCTCCCAGCTGCCGCCATTCCCCCACCACATAGGGCGGCACCGGCAGCTCACTGAACACTCCCTTCAGCCGCAGGCGCAGGGGGCGATCCTGGCTCAGGTCGGCGAGCAGGGGCGCGAGATCGAACTCGGCGGCGGCGGAGCGGCCATCGCCGGCGAGGGCCTCACTGGCCAGGGTGATGTCTTCCAGGTTCCACTGGAAGGGGCCGGAGCTCACCTGCAGGGGGGTGGGGTGATCGAGCCGCACCTTGCCCGGATAGCCCACGATCCGCAGCCGCAGGGATCCGCCTGGCCCGCCTGCGCGGTAGGCCACCAGCTGCCAGCTCTGGTCGTCGAGGTCGCGGAGGCTTTCGAGGCTGCGCAGCACCGGGGTGCCATTGGCATCCAGGTGCCCGTGCAGCTGGGCGAGCGGGCCGATCGCCAGGGCGCCGCCGGGTGCGAGCAGCAGGCTGAGGCCGCTCAGCAGCAGGGCCACCAGCAGGGTTCGCCACGGGCCCGGCCGCAAAGGGGCGCTCACGCTTCCCGCGCCGCCCCCGGGATCGGCGCCCAGCCGGTGTGGGTGGCCCAGAGGGCCCAGATCGCCATCGCCCGCAGGTAGTGACAGGCGCGGAAGGTGCCCACCGCCGTGATCGCTTCGGGGGTGCGGAACTGCAGCCCGCCGCTGTACACCTGCTCCACCACGGCGCCTGTGATCGCCAGGGCCGTGGCCGTTTCTCCCATCAGGCGGTAATAGGCCGCCAGGCCGAAGTTGATGCCGGTCCACACCTCCAGGGGATGGGTGCCGTTCGGATCCAGCGGTGTGCCGTCGCGGCGCAGGCCGTTGGCCACGCCCAGACGCCCGCCCTCGAAGCGCTCGAAGCAGGCTTCCCGGATCGCCGCCAGCGCCGAGCGGGCCCGCTCGTCGGCCACCACCGGCGGTAAGCCCAGCAGCCGGGCGTAGAAGTCGCCGCAGAGCTGATCGGCCATCACCACCGGCGTGCCGCTGCCGGCATCGATGTTGTAGTACTCCCCGTTCCAGAGCAACGCATCGAAGTGGGCGCGCGACTGCTCCAGCCAGCCGCCGAATTCCCGCTGCACTGCCGCGGTGTCGAGGCCCAGCTCGAGCTGCAGGCGCTGGCCCATGGCCAGGGCCGCCTCCAGGGCGGCGATCCAGAGGGCGCCGCAGTAGGCGCTCACCCCCTGCAGCGGCCAGTCATCGAAGGTCTGATCGGGTGCGCCACCGTTGTCCGGCAGGCCGTCATCGTTGACATCAAACTGCTTGAGGTGGCGCAGTGCTTCCACCGTCGCCGGCCAGCAGTCGGCCAGAAAGCGCAGGTCTTCGCCGGTGGGGGCGAGCCTGAAACTCCGCCACACCTGCAGCACGAAGTCGGAGGCCAGGTCTTTCCAGAGGTTGCAATCCTGGTAGGCGGTGTAGTTGGTGGCATCAAAGGGGCGCTCGTTGGGGGCGCCGAGGTCGTGGGGGGTGGCACCGGCGACTTTGCGGGGCGCTTCCACCCGGCCCTTGCCCTGGGTGAAATACCAGCCGATCGGCCGCGGCGTGGGATCGGCGCTGGGTATCGCCCTTGCGAAGCTGCGCAGCACGGCCTTGTCGAGTTCGGGCCAGAGCTGCAGCAGGGCGAAGGAGCCGTAGAGACGTACGTCGAGGCTTTCGTACCAGGCGTAGTCGAGGCACTCGAGCACCCCGAACCGCCCGACCGGGTCGGTGGACGTGGCGGCGGTCCAGAGGCTGCCGCCGCTGGCCAGGTCGTAGAGCTCGTTGAACAGCGCCATGCGCAGGGGTTCCGGCAGGTCGCTGCGCTCCAGCACCGGTGCCTGCCAGGTGTCGATCGCCTGGCGCCAGTCGCGCCAGTCGCGCAGGGCTTCAGCGGCGATGGCGGCGGCATTGCCGCCACTGTCGCCGAAGAAATCGGTGTAGCGGCGCCGGGCGGAGCTGCCGGTGGCGAAGGCGGTGACGGGCAGGTCCCAGCTGATCACCACCGGCAACTCGATCGCCGCCCCCGGCTCCAGCCGCAGCCGCAGGGCGATCGCGGCGCTGGCCTGCTCGCTGCCGGTGCTGCGGCGGTCGTTGTTGCTGCTGGGGATCGAGCCGTCGCGGCGGAACGCCTCCCAGATCTCGCCGCCATCACCGCTGGGATCCCAGCGGCTGCAGCGCAGCACCTCCACCCCATCGAGCTGGTCGGGCACCGCCAGGCACCACTGACCCTCCCCCTCGGCGATCGGCTGGCTGGCTGCCCCCTCCAGCAGCACGCCGCACAGACCGGGGGCATCGATCCAGCGGTTGCGCTGGCCCCGCCCCCGACCGATCGCCGGCCGGTAGTTGTGCTCGGGGCTGCCATCGTCGCGGAAGCTGACGGCGGCGCTGGGATCGGTGTTTGTGAACCAGCCGACCGTGTTGCGCCAGCTCACCAGCAGCGAGAGATCGAGGGGAGCATCGGTGGGGTTGCTGAGCTGCCAGCGGAACACCGCGACCGGATAGCTGCTGCGCTGGTAGTCGCCCGGCAGGATCGGGCTGAATGCCTCGCAGTTCACCCCGGCCTGGAACACATCGCTGTGCTGGAACCAGCTGAGCGGGTAGCGGGCGGCGTAGGTGCCGGTGACCCGCTCGGTGGTGCTGGCCGGATACCACTGCCAGGCGGCCAGTGGGGGGGTGTCCGCTTCTGGGCGGGAGTCGTCCCGCTGCGGTTCGGTGGCCAGGGCAAAGGCCCGCTGGGTCTTGCCGTCGTTCTCGAACAGGGCGAACTGGCAGTCGGGCACGGCGCCGAACCAGTGCTCGCCGCCATCGAGATGCCAGAGGTTGAAGCTGCCATCCGGAGCGCGGCCGAGGCAGCCGGCGCCGAAACCACCCAGCGGCAGGCCGTGGTTCGGGCCGTCATCGAGGTTGCTGGCGTAGCGCACCGTGTAGGGCGCCTCCCAGCCGAGGCCGAATGGCCGCTGCCAGCTGGCTGGCGGCGCCTGCCAGCGTTTCCGGCCGCCGCGCCGCAGATTCTGGAGAGCGGAGAGGCCGAAGGGCGCCATCTGGACTCGAAAGCTGGGGCCAGCTTGTCAGAGCCGTTGGCTCAGCAGCGAACGGGCGGCTGGTCTCACGGGTGACGACCCACTTCCTGGTCGATCAGCGCATCGAGGGTGATGGCCGAGCGCACCAGCGCCTGATAGCGCTGCACAACGCGGCGGTTGCGCTCCAGCCACAGCGCCGGATCCCCATCCACCCCGCCGATGCCGGCCCCGTCCCCGGCGAGCAGTTCGAGCTCGCCCTGGCGGGCCAGCAGGCCGAGCACCAGGTCATGGATGCGCCGGCGGCGCTCGGCGGAATGGCTGGAATCGGCCATGGCGGTCGGTGACGGGTGTGCATCATGGCCAGGCTGTCGCTGGCAGCTGCCGCGAGAAAGCGATGAGGAAGGGATGATCGATGTGATCGGCACCGATGCCGCCGGCCTCAGCGCCCTGCCGCCGGCGGCGCTGGCCCTGCTGCGGCGGGCGCGGCTGGTGGCGGCACCCTCCCGCCTGCTGGTGGAACTGGAGCCCTGGTTGGCTGAGCGGCAGGAGCGGCAGCAATCAGCCGGCAGCCCGCCTGTGCAGGTGCTCAGCAGTGACCGGCCCGAGCAGCTGATGCCGGCGCTGCGGGCTGCGCTGGCCGCCGGCCGGGCCACCGTGCTGCTGGCCAGCGGCGATCCGCTCTGGTTCGGCATCGGCCGGCTGCTGCTGCAGCATCTGCCCGCCGACCAGCTGCGCTTTCATCCTGCCCCCAGCTCCCTGCAGCTGGCCTTCGCCCGGCTCGGCCGCCCCTGGCAGGACGCCAGCTGGATCAGCCTGCACGGCCGCGAGCCTGAGCCGCTGGCCCGCCGGCTGCAGGAACGGCCGGCTGCCCTGGCGGTGCTCACCGATCCCGGCCGCGGCGGCGCCGAGACGGTGCGTCGGATTCTGCGGGCCTCGGGGCTGGAGCCGGCCTATGGCTTCTGGCTGTGTGAACGGCTCGGCCATCCGGCCGAGCGGGTGCAGCGGCTGGCCCCCGCCGCCCCGTTGCCCCCCGACCTCGACCCACTCCACCTGGTGCTGCTGATCGCCGAGCCGCCGGTGCCCACGGCTCCGGCCGGTCTGCCGTTGTTCGGCCTCGAGGACGGCCTGTTCGTGCAGCACGACGATCGCCCCGGGTTGATGACCAAGCGGGAGGTGCGGATCCAGCTGCTGGCTGATCTGGAGCTGCCGGAGCGCGGCGTGCTCTGGGATCTGGGGGCCGGCGTGGGCTCGGTCGGGCTGGAGGCGTTGCGGCTGCGGCCGGGGCTGGAGCTCTGGGCGGTGGAGCGACGCGGCGGTTCGGCCGCCCTGATCGCCGCCAATGCCGCACGGCTGGGGGTGCAGCCGGCGGCGGTGCTGGAAGCGGAGGCCCTCGATCTGATCGGTGCTGGCTCAGCCGGCCGGGAGTTGTCGCTGCCCGACCCCGACCGGGTGCTGATCGGTGGTGGTGGGCGGCAGCGGCTGGCGCTGCTGCAGGCCGTGCTGGCCCGGCTGCGTCCGGGGGGCGTGGTGGTGATGCCCCTGGCCACGGTGGAGGCCCTGGCTAGATTGCGCCAGGAGCTGGAGCACGCCGGCCTGGAGGTGAGGGTGGTTCAGCTGCAGGCCTGGCGGGGCGCAGCCCTGGCCGATGGCACCCGGCTGGCGCCGCTCAACCCGGTGCTGGTGCTCAAGGGGCGCCGTTAAGCAGCCTGGTCAGCGAGGTTGTCGAGCTCGGCCTGCATCGCCACGACCACCTGCTGATAGCAGGCCTGCACATACCCCCGGTCGCGGCTGGCGGCGTAACCGGTGCGCTCGAACTGAATCGGTGCGCAGACGCGGGTGTGGATCCTGGCCGGCAGCGGAATGTTCGGCAGGGGGCCGAGGGCCAGACCCCAGGGAAGCCCGAGGTAGATCGGAAACACTTCCGGATCGATTCCCAGCAGCCAGGGCATCCCCAGCCGGTGCAACCGCTCCACCTGGCGATAGCAATCCTCCAGCACGATCAGGGTGTCGTGGCTGCCCCAGGAGATCAGTGGAATGATCGGCAGGGAATGCCAGAGGGCCAGCCGGATGAAGCCGGTGCGCCCGCCGAAATGGATCTGGCCCCGCGCCCGGTGGGGGCGGAACGCATCGTTGCCGCCACCGGGATAGACGAGAACGCTGTGTCCCTTCTCCAGAACGGCGAGGGCGTTGCGGGGATAGAAGGGAATCGCCCCCACCCGGGCCGCCAGGCGGGCCATCGGGGCATGGGTCTGCCAGACCTTGGCGTGGGTGAGGCCATAGACCTCGCGCTGGTAGCCGAAACGCCGGAACCAGTCGTAGAGAAACATCGGCAGGTCCGGAGTGGCCAGGCCGCCGTTGTGGGAGCCGACCAGCAGCATCGGCCCCTGGCCTGGCACATGCTCCCAGCCACTCGTGTGAACCCGGAAGTAGTGCCGGTGCAGCCACCCCCAGATGGGCATCAGTTCCCTGATGAACAGGGGATCGCGGAGCCCACCTGGATCACGGTCGGGCGCTGAGCCACTGGGCATGGGATGCAGCAAGCCGACGCAGGCCTGGTGGGCAGCGTTCAGGCTGGCATCCCGGCCTGGCAACCCTGTTGCTTCTGCTCGCGGCGGTGCTCCTCACGGGCCTCGATCAGGTCGCCGCGGCTGAGCCGGTAGCCCAGACGCCGTGCCGCCAGCAGCAGTTCCGTTTCAGAGCGGCAGTGCTTCAGCGATCGGCGCATCACCGGGTCGGCTTCTGCCTCCAGGACGAACCGTTCGAGTTCGCTCCAGGTCATGGGGGAAATGCCAGGTGTTCAACCATGCCCAAACGAGTGGACGGAAGCCAGCGATCTGAACACAGCGCAATGTCGGGTGGCTGACCTCAGCGGTTGCTTCCTTCGCTCTGGGATTCGGAACTGTTCTGATGGCCGTTGAGATGCCTTTCGCAGGCCTGAGAGCCCGGGATCGGCAGCAACAGAACGGCCAAGGCGGCAACCAGCAAGGCAGTGGCCTGGAGTGGATTTGTCAAGGCCGGGCTTCAGTCGCTGCCATCAACCTCCCATCTTTGGGGGCGGGGGTCAAGGCCGGAGCGAACCGGGCGAGGGCCCAGAATCCACTGATACGGCCACTGCGATGCCATCCCCGTTGCCCGATGCCGAGCTGCTGCTGGACCGTGAGCGGACCAGCCGCCGCGATGGCAGTGGCCTCAGGGCGGAGCAGCTGCTCGGAACCTGGGTGCTGGCCCAGACCTGGCCCCGCCGGGCCGGCCAGCCCGCCGCCCTCAGCTCAGCGCTGCTGCGGGTCCTGGGGGCTCGCCTGATCCTCGCTGCGGCCGCAGCGCCGCTGGCCCCCCTGCGCATCACCAACCGGGTTCAGCTGGGCGCCCTGGAGCTGAGCTTCCAGGGCCAGGCCTGGCTTGAGGGTCGCCGGCCCCTGCTGATCTTTCGCTTCGAGCAGCTGCAGCTGCGGCTGGGTGACTGGCTTTGGCTGGATCGCCCCCTGGCCGGGCCGCCGGCCTCCACCGGGCCCGGCCAGCGCCACGGCGCCCTGCCGTTCTTCGCCCTGATCGCCACCGAAACGCTGGCTGGAGACGCATCCGGCTCCGGCCCCGGTTCCGAGCCCCCTGGCCGCTGGCTGGCGGCGCGGGGCCGGGGCGGTGGCCTGGCCCTCTGGCTTCAGGCGCCGGACCAGCCGATCGCTAGGGTCTGAGCATCGAACCTGCAGCCTGGAGACTGAGCTGATGCCCGCCTGGCTGGTTCTGTTGGTCGTCCAGGTCGGAGTCAGTCTGGCGCTCAACCCGAGCCGCGCTGATTTTCAGTGGTTTCTGCGGCTGCGCCGGCCCGCCTGGCTCACCTTCGAGCGCTGGATCCCGCTGATCTGGCTGGTGATCTACGGCTGTTTCTACGCCTCGGCCCTGCTGAGCTGGCAGGCCGGCAGCGGCTGGGGGGCGATGGCGGGCTACCTGCTGCTGCTCGTGCTTGTCCAGAGCTACACCTGGCTGATCTGCCGGACCCGTTCGCTCACCGCCGGCACGGCGATCGGCTTTGCCGGCTG
The DNA here is from genome assembly GCA_025128135.1 of Synechococcus sp. CS-1325. GTDB lineage: Bacteria > Cyanobacteriota > Cyanobacteriia > PCC-6307 > Cyanobiaceae > Regnicoccus. The sequence goes on along the minus strand of JAHLYW010000046.1, from coordinate 9,100 downwards.
GGTCTGGGGGGTGGTGCTCACCATCCTGGTGGCCTCCCTCTCACCGGTGGCGGCCTTGCTGCTGGTGCCCTTCCTGCTCTGGAGCCCGCTTGGCACCCTGGTCACCTGGCAGATGCAGCGCCTCAATCGCTGAACGGGCCGTCCGCGAGCTCCAGCCAGCCCGGCTCCGGCCAAGCCAGCGCCGGGCCACACTGAGGATGCCCACACTGCCGCCACGCCGCGCCGCCACGATGGTGTCTGTTCAGAGCATCTGCCGGAGGGGTTTCTGGAGCAGCCTGCTGCCGCTGCTGCTGGGGTTCGCCCTCTGGGCCGCGCTGGCGGCTCCGGCTATGGCCAGCCCGGTGGAGCGCGCCTATCGCTGTGATGGGGATCCGCTGGCCGCTCGCTACGACAACGGTGCCGTCGATGATCCGCTGGTGGGCAATGTGCTGGCGGGAACCTTTCCCGGCGCCTTTGTCGTGCTGCGCTGGCGGGAGCTCACGCTGCAGTTGCCGCGCACCAACGATGCCGGCCCGCCCACCTACACCGACGGCAAGTGGCTGTGGGGTCTGAACGAGCCCGCCGAGCCCACCTTTCTGCTGCGTCGCGGTGATCTGCAGGTGTTTGCCTGTCAGGCCCTGAACGACGCCTGAACCCTGCCGCCACGTACGCTGCCGGTTCGAAATCACCGAATCGGCGAGGTCTCGATGCCCACCCGGCAGACCCGGCTGCGGGGGCGTCAGCTGCTCGCCGACCCGGCGCTCAACAAAGGCACGGCCTTCAGCCCCCGGGAGCGCCGGGAACTCGGCCTGGAGGGGTTGCTGCCAGAAGCGGTTGAAACGCTGGAAACCCAGGTGGCCAGAACGTGGGCCTGCTTCGGCGGCCTGGGCAGTGATCTGGAGAAGTTCCGCTTCGCCCAGGCCCTGCGCCGTACCAATTCCACCCTCTTCCACCGCTTCCTGGCGGATCACATCGACGATCTGCTGCCGATCGTCTACACGCCGACGGTGGGGGCGGCGATCCAGCGCTTCAGCCTCGACCACCAGAGCCCTTCCGGAGGGGTTTATCTGGCCTGCAGCGACCAGCCGCGGCTGGAGGAGGTGCTGCGCCAGGCGGCCGCCGGGGGGGCGGTTGATCTGATCCTGGTGACGGACGCCGAGGGCATCCTGGGCATCGGCGACCAGGGGATCGGCGGCATCGAAATCTGCCTGGGCAAGCTCGCTGTCTACACGCTCTGCGCCGGCTTCGATCCCCAGCGGCTGCTGCCGGTGGTGCTGGATGTCGGCACGAACCGCCAGAGCCTGATCGACGATCCCCTCTATCCCGGCTGCCGTCAGCCGCGCCTGCAGGGGTCTGCCTACGACGCCTTCATCGCCGCGTTCGTGGCGGCGGTTCAGGCCGTGTTCCCGGGCGCCCTGCTGCACTGGGAGGATTTCGGCGTGGCCAACGCCCACCGCAACCTCGCCACCTACCGCCACCAGCTGCCCAGCTTCAACGACGACATCCAGGGCACCCGGGGGGTGGCCTGTGCCGTTGTACTGGCCGCCTCCCGCGGCGCCGGCGTCCCGGTGGAAGACCATCGCATCGTGGTGTTCGGGGCCGGCACCGCCGGTTGCGGCATTGCCGAGGGCCTGGTGCGCCTGCTGCAACGCAGCGGACTGAGCGAGCAGCAGGCCCGCGGCCGGTTGTGGCTGATCGACCGGGAGGGGCTGTTGCTGGAGGGCCAGACGATCGCTTCGCCCCTGGCGGCCCGATTCGCCCGATCGACCGAGGAGGTGAGCGGTTTTGAGCGGGATGCCGACGGCCGGATCGGCTTGCTGGAGGTGGTGAGCCAGGTGCGTCCCACGGTGCTGATCGGCACCTCAACGGTGGCCGGGGCGTTCAGCCGGGCCGTGGTGGAGAGGATGGCGGCGGCTGTGGAGAAGCCAATCATCCTGCCCCTCTCGAACCCCACCCAGCTGGCGGAGGCCACCCCGGCCGATCTGCTGGCCTGGACGGGGGGACGGGCGCTGGTGGCGACGGGCAGCCCCTTCGCTCCGGTGCTGGTGGATGGGCTGGAGCGGCGGATCGGCCAGTGCAACAACTGCTTCCTCTATCCAGGGCTCGGTTTTGCCGCCGTGGCGGTGGGAGCCCGTGAGGTGAGCGAAGCGATGGTGGACGCGGCTCTGGAGGCCCTGGCGGAGCGGATCCCCGGCAGCTCCGACCCCACCGCGCCGCTGATGCCGACGCTGGCTGAGGTGGGTTCGGTGGCCAGGGCGGTGGCGGAAGCGGTGGCCAAAGCTGCTGTGAACGAGGGGCTGGCCCGTCTGGCGGCCACCCCGGCCGAAGCGATCGAGCGCCTCGATCAGGCCAGCTGGGAACCGGTGTACGGCGCCGTGGAGGCCGTCTGATCGGGCGGTTTGATCGGGCAGTCTGATCGGGCGGCTCAGGGGCAGCAGCGGCTCAGAGGTCGTCTTCCACCCCGGTCTGAACGCTGCAATCGCTCATCGGGTAGCTGACGCAGAGCAGGGCATAGCCCTGGGCGATCTGGTCGTCGTCGAGGAAGCTCTGATCCGACTGATCAACGCTGCCGGAGAGGATCTTGCCGGCACAGGTGCTGCAGGCTCCCGCCCGGCAGGAGTACGGGAGGTCGATGCCCTGCTCTTCGGCGGCATCGAGCACGTACTGGTCATCGGGGCAGCTGAACGATTTGCCGTCGTTGAGCGTGATGGTGAAGCTGGCCATGACGAATTGCTGGTCTGAATTCTTCCGCGCCGATCTAGGAACCCTTTGCCAGCTTGCTTGTATCGATCAGCACACAAGAATGTCTTGGTTTGTTGGTTCTCCAGCGGCGCAGCGGTTCCCCTTGTTCTGTGGGGGCACGAACACAACGCTCAGGAACGGCTTGCGTTGTGCGCCGAAAAGCTCCATAGAGAGTGCCGCTGTGCGGGGAATCCTGTGATCAGGGTGTTTGTGCCCAGGGAACGTCGGGCCGGGGAGCAGCGGGTGGCCGCCACCCCCGAAACCGTGCGACGACTCACCGGCTGGGGTTGCCAGGTCGGCCTTGAGGCCGGTGCCGGCCGCTCCGCGGGCTTTGACGATGGCCTGTTCGCCGAAGCCGGTGCGGAGATCACCGCGTTCGATGCCGCCGATCCCTGGCAGCAGGCCGACGTGGTGCTCACCGTTCAGGCCCCGCCGCTGGAAACCGCTGCCGAGGCTGGCGGCTATGGCCTGTTGCGCTCGGGCAGCCTGCTGATCGGCCTGCTCGACCCCTACGCCAATCGCCCCCTGTTCGATCGGCTCAACAGCGCCGGGGTGTCGACGCTGGCGCTGGAGCTGCTGCCGCGGATCAGCCGGGCCCAGACGATGGACGCCCTTTCCTCCCAGGCCAACATCGCCGGCTACAAAGCCGTGCTGCTGGCGGCGGCCGAGCTCGACCGTTTCTTCCCGATGCTGATGACCGCCGCCGGCACCGTGCAACCCGCCAAGGTTCTCGTGCTCGGCGCCGGCGTGGCCGGCCTGCAGGCGGTCGCCACCGCCCGGCGGCTCGGTGCCGTGGTGAAGGTGAGCGATGTGCGCCCCGCCGCCAAGGAGCAGGTGGAATCGCTGGGCGCCCGCTTCATCGACCCGCCCAGCCTGGATGCCCCCGGTGAAACCGGTGGCTATGCGCGCCAGGCCGGGGTGGCCTTCCTGGAGGCCCAGCGCCAGCAGTTGGCGCTGCATCTGCAGGAGGCCGACGTGGTGATCACCACCGCCCAAGTGCCCGGCAAGCCAGCCCCCCTGCTGATCACCGAGGAGTTGCTCGCCCAGCTGCGGCCTGGCGCCGTGGTGGTGGATCTGGCGGTGGCCCAGGGCGGCAACGTCGCCGGCAGCCGCCTCGATCAGACCGTTGACGTCGGTGGTGTCCGCATCCTGGGAGCCTCCAACCTGCCCGCTTCCGTGCCCCAGCACGCCAGCGCTCTCTATGCCCGCAATCTCGCCGCGCTGATGGAGCAGCTGATCGAGGCGGGAGAACTTCGTTTCGACCCTGAGGATGCCTTGCTCGACCCCTGTCTGATCACCCATCAAGGCTGTTGCCGCCGCTCCGATCTCTGGCCAGCGCTCGAGGAGGTGCTGGCATGAGCACCGATCTCGGCGCCGCGGAGGCGCTCTGGGTGCTACTGCTCGGCAGCCTGCTGGGGCTTGAGCTGATCGGCAAGGTGCCGCCCACCCTGCACACACCGCTGATGTCCGGCGCCAACGCGATCAGCGGGGTCACCCTGCTGGCCGCCCTGGCGCTGATCGGCGCGGCACCGAGCCCGGGCCTGCGCCTGCTGGGGGCCGCGGCGCTCGGCTTCGCCCTCTTCAACGTGGTGGGCGGTTTTCTGGTGACCGATCGAATGCTGGCCATGTTCAAACGCAAGGAATCGAACTGATGGGTGAACTGACGCTCGATCTCGGGGCCGTGCTGCTGCTGGCCCTCGGCCTCAAGGGCCTGGCCAAGATCCGCACCGCCCGCACCGCCAATGCCCTGGCCGCACTGGCCCTGGTGCTGGCGGTGGCGGGGCTGCTGCTCCAGCAGGGCCTGGACGGCTGGCCGTGGATGCTGCTCGGCCTGGCTGCCGGCGGTGGGGTCGGGGCGCTGCTGGCCTACCGGGTGGCGATGACCGCCATGCCGGAAACCGTGGCGTTGTTCAACGGCTGCGGCGGCATGTCTTCTCTGCTGGTGGCGATCGGTGCGGTGCAGCTGCCTACGCCCCTGAGCCTGATCGGCCAGATCTCGGTGCTGGCTTCTGTTGTGGTCGGTGCGATCACCTTCAGCGGCTCGATCGTGGCGATGGGGAAACTGCAGGAGTGGCTCGGCACCCCCGCCTGGACGCTGCGGCCCCAGCGCCATGCGGTCAACATCGCCACGGCGCTGGCCTGCCTGGCCTGCTGTGTGCTGGTGCTCAAGGGCTTCGCCCTGGCCCTGCTTCCGCTCACCATCCTGTCGTTGCTGCTGGGTGTGGGCCTCACCCTGCCGGTGGGCGGCGCCGACATGCCGGTGGTGATTTCGTTGCTCAACTCCTATTCCGGGGTGGCGGCGGCCGCGGCCGGCTTCGTGGTGGGCAGTGAGCTGCTGATCGTGGCGGGAGCGATGGTGGGAGCAGCCGGTCTGATCCTCACCCAGGTGATGTGCACGGCGATGAACCGTTCGCTCACCTCGGTGCTGTTCGGCGGCGCCCTCGGCGGGGCCGGGGCCTCGTCAGAGGGCGGAGAAGCCGCCAAGGACGAGGGCTACAAGAACGTCACCTCCTGCAGCCCGGAGGAATGCGCCCTCACCCTCGAGGCCGCCGAGCGGGTGGTGTTCGTGCCTGGCTACGGACTGGCGGTGGCCCAGGCCCAGCACAGCCTCAAGGAGCTGGCCCGGTTGCTCGAAGCCCACGGCATTGCGGTGAGCTACGCGATCCATCCGGTGGCGGGGCGGATGCCGGGTCACATGAACGTGCTGCTGGCTGAGGCCGATGTGCCCTACGACCAGCTGATCGAGATGGAGATGATCAATCCCGATTTTCCCCGCACCGATGTGGTGATCGTGCTGGGGGCGAACGACGTGGTGAACCCCCGCGCCAAGAGCGATCCGGCCAGCCCCCTCTACGGCATGCCCGTGCTGGAGGTGGACCAGGCCCGCTCGGTGTTCGTGGTGAAGCGCAGCCTGGGTTCGGGCTATGCCGGCATTCGCAACGATCTGTTCGAGCTGCCGCAGACTTCGATGGTGTTCGGTGATGCCAAGCAGGTGCTGCAGGGCCTGATTCAGGAACTGCGTTCGCTGGGGGTGGGGAAGGTGGCAGCCGGAGCGGCGGCCTCCCGCTGAATCGGTTCAGGCGTTGATCGATCTGGTGGCTGGCGTTTTCTCCAGCGCCAGCCGGTGCAGCGTCGCCTGGTTCTGGTCGAAGAAGGCCCAGGACACCGCGAAGAAAACCAGATAGCGGTTGTAGGTTTCAAGGCCGGCCAGGCTGATGGCCTCCTCCCGATTCTCGACCAGCCGCTCGAACCAGGCCCGCAGGGTGGGCCGGTAGTCGCGGCTGGAATCGTGGACGATCTCGAAGCCGGCGTTGCCTGCCGCCAGCAGGAATTCGGAATAGAGAGAGAGGGCCGAGCCCGGGAAGAACAGCTGGCCGGTGATCTGGCTGGTCGGCAGGGGGTCGCTGTTGAGGGCGAAGAACTGCAGCACCAGGCGGCCGTCCGGGGCCAGGGCCCGGTGCAGCCGTTGCAGCAGCGGCCGCAGTTCCGCCGGCCGGACATGCTCGATCGAACCGATGCCATAGATCCTGTCGTAGGAATCCGGCTGGAAGGACGCCGTGATGAAGTCGTCCAGGACGACGTCGTAGCCGAGCGTTTCGCCGACATGGCGAGCCTGTTCCCTGGAGAGGGTCATGCCCCGCAGCCCGCCTTGCTCGCCGGTGGCGGCGTGGAGATGGCGCATCATGCCGCCCCAGCCGCAGCCGAGATCGAGGATCCGCTCCCCGGCGGCCGGCCGGATCAGAGCGAGCAGATCATCGGCCTTGCGGCGCTGGGCTGTTTCGAGCGTGTCGCTGTCGCTTTCGAAGTCGGCGCAGGTGTAGAGCATCAGCTCGCGATCGAGGAACAGCCTGTAGAAGGCGTTGGAGACGTCGTAGTGCTCCTCGATGCCGGCGGCGTGGCTGCCGGCGAAGGCCTTCGCCAGGATCCAGCGGCGCTGAAAACGGAACGGATAGCCCTCGATCAGGATCCGCTGCCAGGCGGGCGGCCGGCCGGTGAGAAACCCCCAGGTGAAGGCGGGATCGAGCGGCTCGGGTGCGCTGGCCAGATAGCGACCGATCGCGAACGACAGGCCGTAGCGCGCCCCATCCAGAACAGCCCTGGCTCTCCGCCCCAGCTCCGATTGCGGGCCCATCGTGTTGGCTGGTGGCGGCGTGATGGGGGCTTTGATGACTGGCGGCATAACCGATTTTAAGCCCGCAGCTCCTGGAAGCTGGCTTGGCCGATCCACCAGCCAGTTGTGCTTCAGCCATCGGTGAGTAAATCCACTGGACGCCCGTAAAGCCCCTCCAAGGCCTCCGCGAAGTCGTAGAAACGCCTGGAATAGCCATGCTTCTCCTGTTCCGTCATGCGCACGATGAAGTCCAGATCGCTGCTGGCCGGATCGAAGCGGCCTTTGGAGGCTGAGCCAAACAGCTCAAGCCGCACCACACCGAAGGTTCGGCAAAGGCCACGCAGCTCATCGAGCTGTTCGGCGATCAGTGGCAGCAGGGGGGATGGCGGGATGGGGCATGGAACACTCATCGCCGAGGTTTACCCGAGAGCAGCGCTACGACCTGATGGTTCAGCTCACGCTGCGTAACGCCAGCCTGTTCGCCCACGGCTTCGAGCCCATCGGGTTCGGCGGCTGGAGGTTGCTCAAGGGCTCGATCGGTGCCTTCCTCGAAGCACTCGACGTCAGGGTGTCTGCGTTGCTGAACCGGGCAGAGATCGGCTTACGCCCCATCGAGAAGTCTGCAAAAAGAGCATTCAGGTCACGGCAAAAGCAGCAATAAAATCACGGCACTTAACGCATTGGAGCCTGCAGATGCCCGCCTACCGTCCTCGCATTGTGGATGGCGAGCTGCGGGATCAGCTCGTGGCGGCTGACGCGGTGGTGATCGAAGGCCCCAAAGTCTGCGGCAAGACGATGACGGCCAGTCAGCAGGCCGCTTCCAAGGTGCTGCTCGACATTGATGTCGGTGCCCGGCAGGCCCTGGCCGTCGATCCGGCGTTGGTTCTCTCTGGTGCCCGCCCAGGCCTTCTGGATGAATGGCAGGTTGAACCGGGGCTGTGGAATCAGGTCAGCCGGGCCGTGGATGCGGCGGATCAGGCTGGTCAGTTCCTCCTCACTGGCTCGTCGGTGCCGGCTGACGACGCGGGCCGCCATACCGCGCCGGTCGGTGCTCGTTTCTACGAATGCGCCCGATGACTCTCCTTGAATCCGGGGCGTCCAGTGGCGTGGTGTCGTTGCGGCGATTGTTCGCTGGAGAAGCGCTGCGAACGGCTGATCCTGGGCTCACGGTGCAGGACCTCAGTGAGCTGATCACCATCGGCGTCTGGCCGGCGCAGCAGGGCAGGCCGGTGAAGGAGGCGGCGCGGGCCGCGCGGGATTATCTCGAACAGGTGCGCCGGGTGGACATCAGCCGGGTAGGCAATCGCCGCCGGGATCCGGCCCGGGTCGGGGCTGTGCTGCGCGCTCTCGGCCGCCATACGGCCACGGAGGTGCGGATGGTCAACCTGGCGGTCGATGCGGCGGGTGCCGATGGCGCTCTCGATGAACGCACCGTGGACGACTACCTGCAGGCGCTGGAACGGTCGATGGTGATCGAGGATCAAACCTCCTGGACTCCACATCTGCGTTCCAGGGCGCGGCTGCGCAAAGCCCCCGAAGCGTCATTTCGTCGACCCATCGTTGGCAGTGGCGGCCCTTGGCACCGGGCCGGAGCCAGGGCAGATTCAAAGTATCAATTCGGTTCCGGGCTTGGTTGTCGTAGTGCCATCGACAGCCGTGACTTGATGTCATGCATCACCGCCTGGATGCCTTCCCGGATCGACTGAAATCCAGCCAGTCGGAGAAGGGTGAGGGCTGCAGTGCGCAGCGTCGCCCTTGCTCCGGCGCCGTTGCCCCGATAACGGTGGGCGTCTTCATTGAGCTGGGTGTCACGGATCCAGTGCCAGCTCTCAATGCTCTAGCGATCCCGCACCAGTTGCAGCAGGGCTTCTGGGGTGGAGCGCAAGCTGGTGAGGAAGAAATGGGTCTGCCTGAAGGTCTTGGCATCGCGAGTGCCGACGGAGATCACTTCCACGATCCAGCTGGTGTCGCTCCAGGCCTGGCGGATGTGCTTCGGTGCCTGTTTGGCGCGGAGTGTCCAGGTGATGGCACGACCATCACCATCCTCGAAAACACTTGCCTCAACAGGGATGTGGCACTTTCCCTGGAACTGGCATCGGATCTGGCGATGCAATGTCTTTTGGTTCCCCTTAAGAGTTTGCGGAAAAACGCAGACGCCGAGCGCGTTTTTCCCAGGCAAAAACTGGTTTCTGGTTGATTTCAGCTCTCAGCGCATCTCCAAGGGCTGGATGAGGCCCGTTTGCGCAGTTTTCGAGGCTTTTGGCCGTG
>JAHLYW010000045.1 GCA_025128135.1 Synechococcus sp. CS-1325 | reverse complement strand
CCGTGGTGCTGTGCAGATCCAGCACCACGGCGCAGGGGGTGGTGCCGGCCGGGCCATGGGCCGCGATCAACTGGCGGGCCTGCTGAATCTCCAGTTCCTCCCTGCCTGGATCGTTCAGGAGTCCGGGGTTGAAGCAACGGTTCAGATCCCGCTGGATGTAGCGCACCCCAGCGGCGAGGGCGGCCGGATTGCCGATCGCCAGTTCCAGGGCCAGACCGCAGCTCTCGAGTGCGGCCGGCTGCTGACGCCAGTGCTCCAGAAGCCAGGCGGCGTTGCGTTCATTGCCATGGGTGGCAGCCACCAGCAGCACCTTTGCGGCTCCCACGGCTCCCACCTGCCCTTCTGCTGCCATCGCCTCCCTGTGCCAGCCGCCCGCTCAGCCTGGCAGGTCTGGTCGATGCCGTATCAGAGTCAGGGCAATCGCTGAATCCGTCATCGCCATCCCACCCCCTGTGGTTGCTGCGGTCAGGCAGGCCTGGCACTGGCAGTGGCTGCAGCTGATGGGCGGCCTGGGGCCCGCCGATTCCGAGGGAAACTACCGCCGCCCGCCGGCAGCCTTCGCCACTCCCCCCGAGTGTCCGGCCAGCGCCGGCCAGCCGGGCCGTCATCTGCTGATCGTCGGTCGCAGTTGCCCCTGGGCCCATCGTGCCTGGCTGGTCTGGACCCTGCGGGAGTTGGAGGGGTCGATCGAGCTGCTGGTGGTGGAGCCGGATCCGAAGGCGGGCCGCTGGCGGTTCGTGGAACCGTTCGAGGGGGCTCTGTCCCTGGTCGATCTGTACCGCCGCTGCGGCAGTGACCCCCGGGCCCGCGCCACGGTGCCGCTTCTCTACGACCGGGTTGATCAGAGGATCGTCGTGAACGAGAGCGCGCGGCTGATCGAACTGCTCAATCGTTGGCCGGCGCCGGCTTCTGCGCCTGATCTTGAGCCGATCGAGCTGGCTGAGCCGATCGACCGCTGGCGCGACCATCTCCAGGGCGCCGTCAACGATGGGGTGTACCGCTGTGGCTTCGCGCGCCATCAGGCGGCCTACGACCGGGCGGAGGCCGAGCTGTTCGCGGCATTTGAAGCGTTGGAGCTGAGCCTCGCCGGTGGCAGCCCCTGGCTCTGCGGTGATCGGCTCAGCCTCGCTGATGTGGTGTTGTTCCCCACCCTGATCCGTCTGGAGTTGGTCTATGCCCCCCTGTTCGGCTGCTCCCGCCGGCCGCTCTGGCAGTTCCCTGCCCTCTGGGACTGGAGGCGGCGTTTCCATCGCCTCGCTGGTGTTTCTGCCACCTGCTTTCCCGCCGCCTGGCGGCGCGACTACTTCGGTTCCCTCTTTCCGCTGCAACCCTCCGGCATTGTTCCGGCCGGTCCTGATCTGGCCACTCTGGTGGAAGGATGCCCTCCTGGGAGCCAGCGATGATGGGGGCGACGACCCCTGGGGCGCTGACCCGATGACCGCTCCGACCACCGGCCCTTTGAACCTCGATCCAACACCGGGTGATCCGGTGTTCGAAGGGGTCTACGGGCCGTTCACGATCGATGCCACCGATCGTCGCGAGGTGCTGGGTTACCGGCTTGCCCTGCTGGCGGTGGCACTGGGCGAAGCGGCCCTGCTGTGGCAGTGGCGAAGCATGGCCGGCACCCCCCTCTGGCCCTGGCTGCTGGTGATGGCGGCCGGGCTGGGGCTCGCCCTGCGCTGGATCCACATCTACCTTCGCCCCCTTCACCGCGCCCTGCAGCTCTTCTGGTTGCTGGGCTGCGCCGGGGCTGTGCTGCTTGCCGCCCGGGTGGGGGTTGATGCCATGCTCCCCACCCTGGCGGCCGATTCCCGCTGGATCTGGGCGGTGGGCCCGTTCTTTGCCGCCCTGGCTGGGATCGGCTTCAAGGAGTTCTTCTGCTTCCAGCGGCCCGAGGCGATCGGCGTCACCCTGCTGCTGCCGGCCGCGTTGCTGGGCCGACTGGCTGGTTGGCTGGATGGGCCCACCAGCTTCAGCCTGCTGGCGGTGCAGACGGCCCTGCTGCTGATCCTCTGCCTGCGGAAGTTCCCGATGCCGGCGGCAGCCGATGTGGGGGACAAGAGCGTGTTTGCTTATCTGGAGAGCCAGAGCCGTCCTTCCAACGCGTGAGTTTGATCAGCCTGGTGGGGGTCGGCAAGGACTTCGGCATCCGCACCCTTTTCCACGACCTCACCCTGCACGTCGGCGAGCGCGAGCGGCTCGGTCTGATCGGCCCCAACGGAGCCGGCAAGTCCACCCTGCTCAAGCTGCTGGCTGGCCTTGAAACACCGGGCGAGGGGGAACGGCGCTGCTCGGCGAAGTTGAACGTGGTTCTGGTCAACCAGGACCCTGAGCTCGATCCGCAGCGCACCGTGCTGGAGCAGGTGTTCGAGGGCAGCGGCGAGAAGATGGCCCTGCTGAGGCGCTTCACCGCCGTCAGCGACGCCCTGGCCCACCAGGGCAATCCGGAGGATCCCGATCACGAGGCCCTGCTGAGGGAACTCGGGGAACTGAGCGCCGGCATGGACCGGGCCAATGCCTGGGACCTGGAGCAGCAGTGCCGCGAGGTGCTGGAGCGGCTCGGCATTCACGACACCCAGCGGCGGGTGGAGGAACTCTCCGGTGGATACCGCAAGCGGCTGGCCCTGGCCTCGGCCCTGGTGGCGGAACCGGATGTGCTGCTGCTCGATGAACCGACCAACCACCTTGATGCCATCTGCATCGAATGGCTGCAGGGCTACCTGGCGCGCTACCGCGGTGCCCTGGTCTTGGTGACCCACGACCGCTACTTTCTCGATCGGGTGACGAACCGCATCGTTGAAGTGGATCGGGGTGAGGCCCGCACCTACGCGGGAAACTATGCCGCCTACCTGCAGATCAAGGCTGGCGAGGAAGCCGCTGAAGCGGCCAGTGCCGCTAAATTCAAGGGAGCTCTGCGGCGGGAGCTTGAGTGGCTCAGCCGGGGGCCCCAGGCTCGCAGCACCAAGCAGAAAGCCAGGATTCAGCGCATCGAGGCGATGCGTGAGGCCCCGAGCCGCCAGGCCAGGGGGGAACTCAGCCTGGCCACGGCCAACCGCCGGATCGGCAAGCGGGCGATCACCGCCGAGAACATCACGGTCTGGGCGCCCAGCCCAGAGGCCGGCGTCGACAGCCCACCCCAGGGGCGCCCGTTGCTGCGCAACTTCAGCTACGACTTCAGCCCTGAAGACCGGGTGGGGATCATCGGCCCGAACGGCTCGGGAAAATCCACCCTGCTGGATCTGATCGCCGGGCGGCGCCTGCCCCAGCAAGGTCGCCTGGAGCTTGGCAGCACCGTTCAGCTGGCCTACTTCGACCAGCAGAGCGGCGACCTGGTGGCCGGCAGGGGGATGGAGCGCAAGGTGATCGATTTCGTCAAGGAAGCGGCCAGCCAGATTGATCTGGGGGGGATCCAGGTGAGTGCCTCCCAGCTGCTGGAGCGTTTCCTGTTTCCGCCGGCCCAGCAGCACAGCCCGATCAGCAAGCTCTCCGGTGGCGAGCGGCGGCGGCTGGCGCTCTGCCGGCTGTTGATCCAGGCACCGAACGTGCTGCTGCTCGATGAGCCCACCAACGACCTTGACGTGCACACCCTCACGGTCCTGGAGGATTTCCTCGAGGATTTCCGCGGTTGCGTGGTGGTGGTCTCCCACGACCGCTATTTCCTTGATCGCACCGTGGACCGGCTGTTCAGTTTCGAAGCCGGCGAACTGAAGCGCTTCGAAGGCAACTACAGCGCCTACCTGGAGCGGGACGTCACAGCCAAACCCCCAGCCAGATCTCCGGCAAAGTCCCCCACCAAGCCCCCTGTCAAACCAGCCAGCCAGTTGACGGCCAGCTCTGGGCAGAGCCAGCAGGTGCCGGAGCCCCCTGACCAGGTCTTCCCCGAGCGGGCGCAGCGACGACGAAGCTTCAAGGAGAACCGCGAACTCGCGGAGCTGGAGGACCGCCTGCCCGACTGGGAAGAGCAGCGCCGCCGCCTGGAGAGGGAGCTCGCGGCCGGAACCGGCGGTGACCATGGCCGTCTCGATGCCCTCACCCAGCAGCTGGCCAGCCTGGCGGCCCGCATCCACGAGGGGGAAGAGCGCTGGCTGGAGCTGAGCGACCGGCCTGCTTGATCAGCTCCAGCCCACAAACGCTCGGAATGGTCCATTCGGGTCTTTAGGGTGGCCACGAAAAGCTCCGGTTGATGCAGCCCGGCCTTCCTATGAACTCCATCGACGAGCACATCCTCAAGGATCAGATCGAACTCGAAACGGCCAAGGCCAGCGGCGACAAGGCCAAGTTGGGCCACCTTGAGGACGAACTGAAGTCTCTGCAGGAGTACAAGGAGCATCACCCCGAAGACAGCCACGATCCAAGTGCCCTTGAGGTGTATTGCGATCTCAACCCGGAAGCCCCTGAGTGCCGGGTCTACGACGATTGAACTGGTCTGCTGAACGCCCTTGGCCGGATCCCGGCAGGGCGTTCCGTTCGATCAGCTGATTCCCAGCTCCCTCCAGACAGCTGTCAGCAGCCCATCAAGACCCTGACGGGTTGCCGAGGAAATCAGCAGAAGCCCACCGTGCCAGTGCTGGGTGAGGGCCTCTGCGGCTGCCTTGAGCGCCTCCTCGTCGAGCAGTTCAATCTTGTTGAGCGCCAGCAGCCTGGGCCTGTCCTTCAGGCCATGGCCATAGGCAGCAAGTTCCGCTTCCACCACCACCAGATCGGCCACCACATCGGGGCTGGCTGCATCGATCAGGTGCACGAGCAGCCGGGTCCGCTCAATGTGCCTGAGGAAGTCATGACCAAGCCCCGCTCCGAGGGCGGCGCCGGCGATCAGTCCCGGAATGTCGGCGAACACCGTGCCGTCGCCGCTGGGGCGCCGCACCACGCCGAGGTTGGGAATCAGGGTGGTGAAGGGGTAGTCGGCAATCTTCGGTTTCGCCGCTGAGAGCACACTGATCAGGGTGCTTTTGCCGGCATTGGGCAGGCCGATGATCCCCACCTCAGCCAGCAATTTCAGTTCCAGCTGAATCTGGCGCTCTTCGCCGTCCTTCCCTTCGGTGAATTTTTCAGGTGCCCGGTTGCGGTTGCTGAGGTAGTGGGCGTTGCCGAGGCCGCCCCTTCCGCCTGCCGCCACCCTCAGCCGATCACCGGGCTCGGTGAGATCACCGAGCAACTGATGGCTGTTTTCATCACGGACCTCCGTGCCGCAGGGAACCCGGATCACCAGGTCGTCACCACCGGCTCCTGAACTGCGGTTCGGACCGCCACGACGGCCCTCCGGCGCCGCAAACAGGCGTTTGTACTTGAAATCCAGCAGGGTCTGCAGGTTTGGGTCGGCCTGGAGCCAGACCGCGCCACCATGGCCGCCATCCCCGCCGGATGGCCCACCGGCGGGAACGTACTTTTCACGTCGGAAGGCCACGATGCCGTCGCCGCCGCGGCCTCCCTGGACCGCGATGCGGGCTTGATCGATGAACTGCAAGGGAAAGCTGTGGACGCAGGCCAGGTGATCGGCCAACCCTAGGATCGGGGAGTCTGAGAGCCAGTCTTGGCAGAGGTTCGCTTCGAGCAGGTCTGCAAGACCTTCCCACCCCGGCGGGGAAGCGCTGCGGTGGAAGTGCTGCGCCAGCTCGATCTCACCGTCCAGGACGGCGAGTTCCTGGTGCTGGTGGGACCATCGGGCTGTGGCAAGAGCACGTTGCTGCGCATCCTCGCCGGCCTCGAAACCCCCAGCAGCGGCGCGGTGATCGTCGGGGATCGCCCGGTCACCGACCTGCCACCGTCCCAGCGTGATGTGGCGATGGTGTTTCAGAGCTATGCGCTCTATCCCCACCTGAGCGTGGCTGACAACATCGGTTTCGGTCTGCGCCGCAGCCGCCCCCACAGCCTGCCCCGGCAACTGCAGGACAGCCTGCACCGACTTGGTCGTCATCTGCCGCCCGGACTGAGGGTGCCCTCGGCGCGTGAAGCGCGCATCGAGGCCCGGATCGCTGCCGTTGCTGATCAGCTGGAGCTTGCTCCCCTGCTCGATCGGCTGCCCAAGGAACTCTCAGGTGGTCAGAAACAACGGGTGGCCCTGGGCCGGGCGATCGCCCGGGAGCCCGCCGTGTTCCTGATGGATGAGCCGCTCAGCAATCTCGATGCCAAGTTACGCACCGGCACCAGGGCCCAGATCGTGGCCCTGCAACGAAACCTCGGCATCACCACCCTCTACGTGACCCACGACCAGGTGGAGGCGATGACGATGGGCCATCGGATCGCGGTGCTCAATGCCGGCCGCCTTCAGCAGCTCGGCACGCCCCTGCAGCTCTACAACTGGCCCTCCAATCTCTTCGTCGCCCAGTTCATCGGCAGTCCTTCGATGAATCTGCTGCCGGTGCTTGCCGTCGGCGGTGACCAGATCCAGCTGGGACTGAGGCGCTTTCTGGTGGAAGGACCCAGCGGCCAGGCCCTGATCCGCCACGCGGAGGGCAACCCGGCTGCGCTCACGGGCGGTCTGCGGCCGGAGCACCTCAAGCTGGCTCCCGCCACCAACCGCAACATCCCGGCCGAGGTGACCCACATCGAAGCCCTTGGCAATGAGCAACTGATTTGTTGTCGTCTGCTGGATGGCAGCCACCTGGTCCAGTTGCGCGCCGACCCGTCCCAGCAGGTGGTGCCTGGCCAGACCGTGCATCTGGAGGTGGATCCCTGCGGCTGGCGCTTCTTCGACGCGGCTGGAGAGGCGTTGCCGTTGCCGAGGCCGGCCGCCGTTGCCAGGCAAGAGGCCACGGCGGTGCTGCTCCCGGAGCTGGGTGGAGCGGCCTGAAGTCGCCATTCAGATCGGCCAGATCACGCTGCAGCCCGAGCCGCCATCACCCTGCTCAGCGTCGCTGACCCGCTCCACCCAGGGAACGCTGGAGAGCCACTGACGCAGGCCCCTCTTGAGCTTGCCGGTGCCGATGCCATGGATCACCCACAGCGGACCGTTGGAGCCGCGCAGCTGTTCCTCCACGGCCGCTTCGGCTTCGTGCACCCGCAGGCCCCGCACATCCACGGTGTTCCGCTCGGTGCGCACCTGGGGGCCGCTGCCGACTCTGGACTTCTGGCTGTGCACCTGAACCACCGGAACGCTGGGCGCCTCCGGGGGAGCCGCCTTCTCCCCCTGCAGGCTCTCGATGGCTCCCAGCTCCACGTTGAGTCGCAGCACGCCACAGCGCACAGTGAGTTCCCGGCCGTCGGAGCTGATCGCCAGCACCTCCGCCGCCTTGCCCAGCGCCAGCAGCCGGATCCGCTCGCCAACCACCGGCTGCCAGCCTGGATGGTGGCGCCGCTCGGGCTGGGGTCGATGCTGCTCCTGGAGCCGCTTCAACCGCTGACCGGCCTGACGGGTCTGCTCCCCATCCGTCTGGCCCTGGCGCAGGCGGCGGATGATGCGACGCACTTCCTGCTGGCCGTCCCGGATCGAGGCCTCCAGGGTCCGGCGTCGCTCTTCCTGCAATTCGGCTGACTGCTCCTGCTGCTGCTGCCAGCGCAGCAGCAGTTCCTCGTGCAGCAGCTCGGTGCGGGCCAGCAGGATGGCGGCCTCCTCGGCGGCCTCCTGCTGACGCCGACGCTGGTCTTCGAGGCCACGGATCACCTGGTTGAGTTCCCCGTCGCCGCGTGGAACGAGCAGCTCGGCAGCGGCGGCGATCACAGCCGGCTCCAGGGCGAGCTGGCTGGCGATGGCCAGGGCGTTGCTGCGGCCGGGGATGCCCCAGAGCAGTTGGTAGGTGGGTGAGAGTGTCTCCAGATCAAAGCCCACCGAGGCGTTTTCGAAGCGGGAGTCGCCGTACTTGAGCGCCTTCAGTTCGCCGAAATGGGTGGTGGTGATCGTCAGCCGGGCCCGCCCGGCCAGGTGGCGCAGCAGGGCGATCGCCAGGGCGGTGCCCTCGGCTGGATCGGTGCCGGCCCCCAGCTCATCGAGCAGCACCAGGCTGGCGCCGATCGCCGGGGCCTCCCCGGTCGGCAGGGCCGCCAGGATGCGGGCGATCCGGCGGACATGACCGCTGAAGGTGGAGAGGTTCTGCTGCAGCGATTGCTCATCGCCGATGTCGGCGAGGATCAGGCCACACCAGGGCAGCCGCGGCGTCCCCGAGCAGGGAAGGAACAGCCCGGCCCTGGCCATCAGGGCCGCCAGCCCCAGGCTTTTGAGGGTCACCGTCTTGCCGCCGGTGTTGGGACCGGTGATCGCCACCACCCGCAGGTCCTGTCCCACGGAGATCGTGACCGGTACGACGGTGTGCCCAGCCTCGTGGCGTTCCTGCCAGAGCAGCAGGGGGTGCCGCAGCTCCTGGAGCAGAAAGGGGGCGCCCGGATCGGCGGCCAGCTCCGGCCGCACCGAGCCCAGGGCCTGGCCGTAGCGCGCCCGGGCCAGGGCGGCGTCCAGCTCGGACAGCACCCGCTGCAGCACGGCCAGGTCTTCGGCTTCGGCGGCCACCAACGTGCTGAGCTCGGCAAGGATCCGCCGTTCCAGATCGCGCTCCTGTCCCTCCAGATCCCTTATCCGGTTGCCGATCGCAATTACGGTCTGGGGTTCGATGAACATCGTGCTGCCCGATGCGGAGCTGTCATGGGCCAGACCCGGTACCCGGGAGGCGGCGCCGGCCTTCACCGCCAGCACGGGCCGGCCGTTGCGCTCGGCGATCACCGAGTCCTGCAGGAGCGGAGCCAGACGTCGAAGCAGCTCCTGCAACCGCTCACGCCGTTGCTGGCGCGCCCCGGCCAGCTGCAGGCGCAGCCCTCCCAGCTCAGGGCTGGCCCGGTCAGCCACCCGCCCCCCCTCCTCCAGAGCGAACAGCAGCCGCTGCTCCAGCTCCGGCAGGGTGCGCAACTCAGCCACCAGGGCCGTGCAGACCGGCCGCAGTTCGGAATCATCGATCTGGCGCCGCAGGCGCCGTGCCGCCGACAGGGTGGTTGCCAGTTGCAGCAGCGCCTCGCCACTGGCCGTCCCCCCCTTGCCGCAGTGCTGGAGGGTGGCCTCCAGATCAGCGACGCCCTGGAAGCTCAGGCCGCCGTCGATCAGGCCATCCAGCCCGAGCAATTCGGTGGTTTCAGCCAGCCGCCGCTGGCTTTCAGTCCAGCTCGACGGCAGCTCCAGTCGACGACAGAGCCGCCCACCTGCTGTCGTGCTGGCAAACGCGGCCAGCTGGCCCAGCAGCCTCGGCCACTCCAGCAGCTCGAGCGCTTCCGTTTCGATCGCCAGCAACTCGCCTGCCCTCAAGCCAGCCCCTGCACCTGCTCAGGCCCGGTCGCCAGCAGGATCGGAGCGGCACCCACGTTGGAGGGAATGCCACCGGGCGGTTCGTAGAGCATCTCCAGCCAGTTTCCTTCCGGGTCCTGGAGATAGAACGAGGCGGTGCCATCGCGGTGATCGTGCACCGGCCCGACCCGGTGGCCCGAAGCCAGCAGCTGGGCATGCACGGTATCCACCTCCTGACGGTCCGTGAAGTGGAAGGCGAAATGGGGCCCCGCCACCGTGTAGGCGGGGCTGAGCAGCGCCACGCCATCGCCGCTCTGGGGCGACTGAAGGTAGGACCAGTCTTCGGCTTCCCAGGTGATCCGGAGGCCGAGGGCCTGGTAGAAGGCCTTGGCGCGATCCATGTCCTGAACCCGCAGGGCGACATGGCCCAGACGTTGCACGGCCATCGGGCCTCTTCATCGATGCAGCCATTCTGATCGGAGCAGGGCCGGGCGGCGGCAGTTGCTCCGGCCAGAAGCGCTTCAGCCCTGACGCAGCCAGGCGGCTGCGTCGCAGGCGTGGTAGGTGAGGATCAGGTCGGCGCCGGCCCGCTTGAAGCAGAGCAGGGTTTCCAGCACGATCGCCCGTTCATCGATCCAGCCCCGCTCGGCGGCCGCCTTCACCATCGCGTACTCCCCACTCACGTTGTAAGCGGCGATCGGCAGCTCCGTTTCCTGGCGGAGTCGGTGGATGATGTCGAGATAGGCCAGGCCGGGTTTCACCATCAGGATGTCTGAGCCTTCCTGTTCATCGAGCAGGGCCTCGGTGAGGGCTTCGCGGCCGTTGGCCGGATCCATCTGATAGGTGCTCTTGTCGGTGGGGATCGGTTTGGCGCCGGTGGGGCGTGGGGCGGAATCCAGCGCCTCGCGGAACGGTCCGTAGTAGGCGGAAGCGTATTTGGCGGTGTAGCTGATGATGCCCACCTGCTCGAATCCCTCTTCGTCGAGTGCTTCGCGGATGGCACCCACCCGGCCGTCCATCATGTCGCTGGGTCCGATCAGGTCGGCGCCCGCGCGAGCCTGGGCCACCGCCTGGCGGCAGAGCTGGGCCACCGTCTCGTCGTTGAGCACGATGCCCTCGTCGCTGACGATGCCGTCGTGGCCATCGCAGGAATAGGGATCGAGGGCCACGTCGGTCATCACCGCCATCGCTGGATGCTCCAGCTTGAGGCGACGGATCGCCCTGGGGATCAGCCCCCCCTCGTTGAAGCACTCGGCACCGTCTTCGGTCTTGAGACCATCGGCCACCTTGGGAAACAGCACCACGCAGCGGATGCCGAGATCCCAGGCCCTGCCCACCTCCGCAACCAGGCCATCGAGGCTCCAGCGCTGGGCGCCGGGCATGGCGCCGATCGGTTCGTTGCTGGCCCCTTCGTGGACGAAGAGCGGGTAGATGAAATCAGTCGGACTCAGCTGAAACTCACGCACCATGGCCCTGAGGGCCGGCGTGCGGCGCAGGCGGCGAGGACGGTAGGCGAGCTCCATGCAAAAGGAATCACTGGGTCGATCCTAGGGGCCCAGGGTTTCAGGATCACTTCCTGGGCCAGTACTTACACGCAAGTTCTCATATCATCCAGGCGAGAATGCCCACCACGAAGAATCCCACGAAGGAACTGATCTGGAATAGCCTGTCAACCCCTGCGATCCTCAGAACAGCAGCTGGCTTGCTGGTCTCATTGGCGTTCGAGTACACATTGTTTCCCCACAGGAATAGGATGAACAGCACGAGGGAAACGATGTAGGAGTAGGCATAGAGATAATCAAGAAACGTGAGATAGTTCAGGGCAGGCAGCTCGGCCTTGTAGGTCTGCTGGAGGAAGATCAGGGTCAGAAGGGCGGTGGATGGAATGGCCAGCCGAAGGTCGCCCAGCTCCCCATCCAGCAGGGGAGCGAGCATCACGATCAACATCACGATCAGCAGTGGCAGAATCCAGGTCACAAAACTTGAAAAGGAATCACTTCTCATCACAACCTCAAGGCTGAGGCGGGGATAATCCAGGGAGCCCCGATTCAGGCCCCAGGTGGTGCCGTAGGAATGGAGTGACGACACATAACGGGTTGACTCAATGCTAAAACCGTTGATTGAGGCATCAGCCCCAATCGTGCTGTTGCCCGGACCGGTATCGGCAACCAGCAGCACTTTCTTCTGGGAGAGGGAGAACGCATCGGGGACAATCTCAAGCACTACCGGCAGCACCAGACGTTGAAACGGTGAGCGGCGCAGATCAATCTTCGAAATGTATAGGCTGGTTGAAAAGCGAAACAGTTGATAGAAGCTGCCGTCTGATAGTGCCACCGGAGCTGCCGTATCCGGCTCGATCAGGGTTGAGGAGGAGTTGACCTGATTGGTGATTTCCACCAGCTGCAGAGGGCTGATTTCTTCTGCCTCCATCACTCTCTGGATGTCCTGCGGCCAGATCAACCAGTAGAGGCCCTCGGCATTGAAGATCCGCTGCCGCAACGAGAGGCTGTGAAGATTCTCGATGAACAGACCGGCCTTCACCGCAACGGCGTTGGCGTTGAGCAGTTCGGTGGCGGGATCCACCAACCTTGACTTCTCCTGAACAAGCACTCCCGGCGGGGCGCTCTGAGGCGGGATCACCGCCTTCAGCGCCACGGAAGCCCCGAACACCAGAAGGGCCAACCACAGCCATAGCCGTTGCCTAGCCAAATCCCGACCACTTCTCACTGCGGGAGTCTGCAGGATCCGTGGATTGGCTGCTGCCTGCTTTCACTCAGAGCCTGGCGGCCTGCATCCAGTCGCTGCGGGGGTCGATGCTGCGCACCAGACGCAGCTTTTCCAGCAACTCCCGTTCGCTCTCACTGAACTGCTCCGGCAGCTTGAGGCAGAGGCTGAGCAGCAGATCGCCACGTCCCTCCTTGAGGGGCCAGCCCTTCCCCTTCAGCCGCAGGCTGCGGCCCAGGGCCACCCCGGCTGGCACCTGCACGGTGGCTTCCCCATCCGGCGTGGCCACCCGCACCTCTCCGCCGAGGGCCAGTTCATCAAGGCTGAGGGGCAGGTCGGCGCGCAACTGATCACCATCGAGCTTCCAGACCGGATGCTCCAGCAGCTTCAAGTTGAGGTAGAGATCGCCGCGACGGCCTGTTCCAGGCTGGAGGTTGCCTTTGCCCTTGAGACGCAGGCGGCTGCCGTTCTTCACCCCGGCAGGCACTCTTACCTGGACCCGCTCGTCGTTCACCGCCAGGGTGCGCTCGCAGCCGCGGAACGCCTCGGCATAACTCAGGTTGATCGTGGCTTCGGCATCAAGGTTGAGGGTTGCCGGGCGGCCAGGGGCTCCGCCGGGCCCACCGAACCCGGAGGAGAACCCCCCCGGAAATCCTCCTGAGAACCCGAAACCTCCCGGCGCTCCCCCGAAGCCGGCCGGTCCCCCCTGGCCGGCCTGGCCGCCGAAACGGCCGAGCAGGTCATTGATGAAATCGTCGAAATTGCCGTAGCGGCCGAAATCCACATCAAAGCCGGGGGCGCCACCGCTGCCGCCGCCCATCTGACTCCAGTACTGGCCGAACTGTTCGTAGCGGCGACGCTTCTCCGGATCGGAGAGCACTTCGTAGGCTTCGCTGATCTCCTTGAACTTGGCCTCCGCCGAGGCATCGTCCGGATTCACGTCCGGGTGGTACTGGCGGGCGAGCTTGCGGAACGAGCGCTTGATCGCATCGGCGTCAGCGCTGCGCTCGACACCCAACACCTTGAAGTAGTCGCGGTAGCCGTTGGCGCTCATCGAGGCAAACCCATCGAGACTCCGGACCGGGAAGCAACGCCTTCAGTTTCCCAGCCAGGTTCACGTTTTGGTGGGTCCGAGCAGGGCGGAAGCCCGAACGGCTGCTTAATCTCGCCCCACTGACAGCCGGTTTCGCGATGGCCAATCCTTTTGTTGCTGGTCAGAGCCGGACGGGCGGCTGGGCCTTGGGCCTGCTGCTCGGCGGGTTGGCCCTGGTCGGCAGCGGCTTGGAAACCCAGGCGGCGAGCCAGCCCCGCCCCGCCGCGGCGAGTGGCCTTGGTCAGGCGGTTTCTCCCTCCACGCCGGAGCAGAAGGCGCTGGTGGAGCATCTGCTCCTGCGGGGAGCTGTGTTCTACGGGGCCTGGTGGTGCCCCCATTGCTTCTATCAGAAGAATCTGTTCGGCACCGAAGCCGGCGAACGGTTGCCCTATGTGGAATGCGACCGTGAGGAGGCGGGTCGCCGGCGCTGCCTGGAGGCCCAGGTGCGGGCGTATCCCACCTGGGAACTGGGCGGGGAGAAGAAGGAGGGGGTTCTCACGGTGGAGGAACTCAAGGCCTGGAGTGGGTTCAAGGCCATCTCCCCCACTCCATGAAGACCCTGCTGTGGCCTTCCTTCATGCCGCAACGGCCGGCGTCTCCGGCAGGCCCAGCTCCTGCCTCCAGTCGCTCAACGGCCTCTCCCAGCCCTCCTCCAGCTTGTAGGTGATCAGACAGGGGGCTGCCAGACCCAGCTCGAAGCCCCGGATCAGGGCCCGCAGCAGGGGTTCGAGTGGCTCATCCTCCTGAAGGGTGCCGAGCAGCCCGCCGAAGATCAACATCACGGCCAGGGGGGAGCGCACCTGGGCGAGGTTGAAGGCCTGCAGGCCCAGCTCGCCGGGACCATCGGTGCCGAAGCCGGTGAGCACATGAATGATGTCGTGGGTCTCCCGCAGCCGATGGGTGATGTAAGCGGCAGGTGAGTGGATCGGGGTCGGATCGACCAGGCTCTCGGGTGTGAGGCCCTGGCTCTGGAGCTGCTGGGCGTAGGTGTGGCCGAGGCTGCCCACCGGCAGGGAAGCGAGCTGGGCCAGGTTGATCGGGGCCGGCCGCCAGTTCGTTTCCACCAGATCTGCCATGCGGGGGTCCGTGAGCAGATGGCGCTGCATCTGGGTAGCGAGTGGGGTGCCCTGAAGGCTGCGAGCCACCGCAAACACGCTGTTGAGTTCACCGGGATTCTTCAGAAACGTCGCCAGCCCCGCCACCATTCGGAGCGACTGGAGACGTTGTTTCAGGTTGAACAACACGACAGAGAATGCGGAAGCACGGTTCGATCCTCACCGATCCGGGGGAGCATGGATCCCGATCAGACGCTTGCTTTGGCTCCTTCCCGCCACAAACTCTGGCTGCTGCTGGCCCTGGCCGTGCTGATGCTCGGGCTGGGTGTGCAGATCGTTTCCGGCCTCGGTGGAACCCAGCGGGATCCGCGCCGGGAGTTGCGCAAGTTCTGAACAAAGATGGGGGCCTTCCAGCCCCCGTGAGTCAATTGGGTGATAAGGCTGACTTACCCCATCTCCCTAAGGAGTCAGGCGGCCACAGGGGCGGGCTGACGGGAGAAAGCAACGATGTTGTTCGCTGTTACGGATTTGCTCTTACCGAGCAGGCTTCAGTCACCCTCCTCTTACCCCGTCGAAACCATTGCAGCCCCTGGATGATCACCCTGAAGAAGAGTGAAGTGGAGCTGAGCGGAATCGAACCGCTGTCCGAAGCACTGGTGTGAGCCACCTAGTCCGCCCAAGGACGGACCTGATCATTGTGGCACCAGAACGGCGTTGGCTGGGCCACCGGGCAGGGTGGTCATTCCCGAACTCTGCCGCCGGCCCCGGCCCAACCCCATGAGTGCCCCGTTCGCCTGCATCGCCGTCGTGCCACCAGGGCTTGAGGAGCTCGGTGCCGCCGAGCTGGACACCCTGGGGGCAGTGGCGGTGCAGCCCCTGCGCCGGGCGGTGGCATTCCGCACCGACAGCGCGGGTCTGTACCGCCTGCATCTGCAGGCCCGGCTGCCGTTTCGGATCCTGCGGGAACTGGATCGCTTCCCGTGCAGCAGCCCAGGCGACCTCTACGCCGGCGTGCAACGGGCCGCTGACTGGGGGTGCTGGCTGCCGCCCCAGCGCAGCTTCCGTGTTGAGGTGAGCGGCACCGTCCCGGGGCTGAACCACAGCCACTTCACCGCCCTTCAGGTGAAGAATGCCCTGGTTGACTGGCAGCGGCAGCGCTGGGGTGAGCGCTCCTCGATCGATCTGGAGGATCCCGACCTTTGTCTGCACCTGCATCTGGCCAGCGCTGGACGCGGCAGTGAGGCGGTGCTGAGCGCCGATGGCTCGGCCGGCAGCCTGCACCGCCGCGGCTGGCGGGCCGCCGTCGGTCTGGCTCCGCTCAAGGAAAACCTGGCGGCCGGCCTGATCGGTTTCACGGGCTGGGATGGAACCGTGCCCCTGGCCGATCCTCTCTGCGGCTCCGGCACCCTGCTGATCGAGGCCGCCTGCATGGCCCTGGGCTTTGCACCCGGGTTGGCGGGCCGCGAACTTGCCCTGCGGCGCTGGCCTGATTTCGATGCGGCGCTCTGGGAGCGGGAGTGGGCGGCAGCGGCCGCCCTGGCTCGCGATGCTTCTGCGGCCGGCACTCCGCTCGCGCCGATCATCGGGATGGAACGGGAGGCGCTGGTGTACGCGCAGGCCGTCGCCAATGCAGAAGCGGCCGGTGTGGCCCCCTGGCTGGAGCTGCGCCATGGCGACTGCCGTGACTTCGTACCACCCCCGCAACCAGGTGTTCTCGTCTGCAATCCGCCCTACGGCGAGCGGCTCGGCGCCGGGGAAGATCTGGATCAGCTTTACTTCGATCTCGGTGCCATGGTCAAGGCGCGCTGCTCGGGCTGGACGCTCTGGCTGTTGAGTGGTAACGCAGAGCGCACCGGCGCTCTGCGGATGAAAGCCAGTCGTCGTATTCCGGTGAGCAACGGTGGCATCGATTGCCGTTGGTTGAAATACGAGATCCGTTGACCTGCGGTTAACCCGGCTTGCCAGAACACCGATAAGATGCCAGCGGTTATTCCTTCCCCCATGGACCCCATCTTCACCGAGCTGCGAGATCTGGTGCTCGAAGCGGAAAGGGATCCAGGCACAGATACGGCGGAGGCTGCCATCGCCCTGCTGCGGGGATGGCTCGACACCCACACCGAGGATCTGCTCGCCAAGAAGGGCGTTGGGGAATACAACGGCACGATGATGCAGTGGTTTCATTGGTACACCCCCGCCGATGGACAGCACTGGAGCCGATTGCTCAGCGAAGTTCCCGCCCTGACGGCGCTGGGCATCACCGGCCTCTGGCTGCCGCCTGCCAACAAGGGCATCGGTGGCGCCAATGACGTGGGCTATGGCACCTACGACCTCTTCGACCTCGGCGAGTTCGATCAGAAGGGAACTGTGGCCACCAAGTATGGAACCAAGGCTGAATTGATGGCTGCCATCAAGGCCTGCCATGACAGCGGCATTCAGGTTTATGCCGATGCCGTGCTGAATCACAAGATGGCAGCTGATTTCGAAGAAGATTTCGACGCCATCCCCTTCAACCCCTCCAATCGTTACGAGGCCATGGGAGAGGCCCGTACGATCCGCTCCTGGACTGGCTTCAATTTTCCTGCCCGTAACGGGCTTCACTCCGGCATGGACTGGCACTGGTGGCATTTTGATGCGGTGGATTATAACAGTTTGGATCCAGGTACAAAAGCAATCTGGCGAATGAAAGACAAAGACTTCGATGGCAATGTGGATCTTGAAAGCGGCAACTATGACTACCTGATGGGTTGCGATCTCGACATCAATCATCCCGAAGTGCGTGTTGAGCTGAAGCACTGGGGCGAATGGATGCTTGATCATGTGGGGGTGGATGGTTTCCGTCTGGATGCGATCAAGCACATCAGCAGTGATTTCTTTGGTGAATGGGTGCAACACCTGGAAGATCACGCCCAGCGGGATCTGTTCGTGGTCGGGGAGTACTGGACCTACAACCTCGCCACCCTCAGTTGGTACGCAGCCAACACAGGCGGCAAGCTCAGCCTCTTTGATGCCCCGCTACACAACAATTTTCACCAGGCCAGCCGCCGTGGCGAAGCGTTTGATATGCGCACCATCCTTGATGGCACCTTGATGAAGGAGATGCCGCTCCTGGCGGTCACCATCGTTGAGAACCACGACACCCAGCCCTTGCAGGCACTTGAATCGGTGGTGGAAAGCTGGTTCAAACCACTCGCCTACGCGATCATCCTGCTGCGCCGGGAAGGCTATCCCTGCATCTTCCATCCTGATTACTACGGAGCCCACTACATCGACAAAGGCAAGGATGGGAATGTCCATGAGATCTGGATGGACAGTCACCGCAGCATTCTCGACAAGCTGTTGCTTGCTCGGAATCAGTTCGCCTATGGTGATCAGTACGATTATTTTGATCACGTCCACAGGATCGGCTGGACCCGGCTCGGCAGTGTTGAGCATCCCGGCGCCATGGCAGTTCTGCTCAGCGCTGGCCCGGCAGGCAGCCGATGGATGGAAGTGGGGAAAGCGTTCACCGAATTCCGTGATCTCACCGGCCATCGCACCGAGTTGATCACCACCAATGAACACGGCTGGGCCGAGTTTCACTGCCTGGGCGGCTCCGTGTCCGTCTGGGTGGAAGCGGCTGGCCTGCCGCAGAACTGAGCCGCAGAACTGAGCCGAAGCTGAACCGTATTCTTGCCGCCTTTTCGATCCCATGGGTTTCCGCTACCTCGATTCCATTGCCACCCAGGCCAATCTGAAGGAGTTTCTGGAGCTGACAGACCTTGCTGTTGGCGGCGGAGCTGATGCGGGCAATGTTTTCCTGCTTTCGCATCGCCTGCGCAGCTCCAGCCCGATGAAGCTCTGCACCACCCTGCTGAATCGCAATCCCGCCGCCGCCGAGCTGATCAAGCAGCGGCGGCTCTGTGGTCCGTATGACGCTGATGCCCTCAGGAAACTCCCCAGAGGAACTCTCGGCCACACCTATGCCACGGCGCTTGGCTGCCTGGGCTATGACATCAATTTCTTCCCGGAACCAACCTTTTACAACAACCTTGAAACTGACGCCGATTACATCAATTACCGCGTGTTTGCCACCCATGACATCCACCACATCATCAGTGGTTTCAGCCTTGATGGTCGTGGTGAGATCGGTGTGGTGAGTATCAGTGTGGGCCAGTTCAATCACCCAGGCCTTGGCTTCCTTGATCTGGTGATCCTGCTGTTGACCTGGTTGAAATCAGACGTTCCCTTGGATCAGATCGAGGCAGTCGAGCATCAGGCCCGGACAGCCCGATACACCCTCGGGATGATTCTCAGGGGTCTGGAGATGGCTGAGCAGGCCCAACCTCTGTTCCCCGTGCTCTGGGAGGACCGCATGGGGCAGGACCTGGAGGAGCTCCGCAGGGAGCTCGGCATCGTCGCGGTGAAGGAAGGCCCGATGAGCTGGTACAGCAACCCCACGATCACCGCGGCGTTGGCCGCCTGAGGCGAGGCTTTCCGATTCAGCGCCCCAGAATCGCCCGGGTGGTTTTGCTGAGGCCTGCGGTGGTCTGGGGCAGATAGGGACCCTTCATCAGTTGGCCACCGATCCGCAGGAACAGCCCTGCCAGCACGAGATCGCCGGCCACCACAGTCAGCACGGCCCTGATCCAGCCCCAGCCAAAGCCCAGATGCAACCAGAGCACCAGGGCCAGCTGGCCGAGCACGGTGGCCAGCATCAGAAAGGTGAGGCCCCCTCCCAGCAGCAACCCGCCACTGATCAGGCGCCGTTTTTCACTGTCAGCCTCCTGCAAGGCGATCCGTACGTGCAGATCCATCACCGAGCTGACCAGGGCGCTCACCCGGCTCGCTGCCATTCGCGTGGCGCCGCCTCCTCCAGCCCGGTCGCGCTCGTTGCTCATGCCGAGCGCCGCCCCGAAGCCAGCAGCAGGCCGGCAATCATCCCCACTCCTGCCGCCACACCGAGGGCGAGCAGCGGCCGTTCGCGCACCGGCTTCTCGATCCGGGGCCTCAGGCTGCTGTTGAGCTCATCGAGCAGATGCTCCAGTTGTTCTTCCAGCGGCCCGATCTGGTCGGCCAGGTGGCGGGTCTGCTTGGTGGCCACCTGAAGCAGCTCCCCGAGCTGGTGTTGAACCCCGGTGGCGGTGCGACCGGTTTGCTCGGCGATCACAGCGACCACGTCATCGAAGCTGCCACGGGTGGCTTCGAGGGTTTCGCGGGCCACCTGGGGCCACTCACGCTGGATGGTGGGCAACAGGGCCTCGAACCGCTCACGAAAGCGTTCGTGGTTGATGGTGGATGGATCCGGTTCCATGGCGGGCTGGTTCGGCATGTTGATTCACAAGTTAGGGAAGGGGTTGAGCTTCTGGCCACATCCGCTAAATTTGATCTGCTCGGCGCGCGGGCCTGTTGGTTCACATCAATCAGGTCGAGCTCACTCATTTCAAGTCGTTCGGCGGATCGATGGCGATCCAGCTGGAGCCCTCCTTCACGGTCGTCACCGGACCGAACGGCTCCGGCAAGAGCAATATTCTCGATGGGGTTCTGTTCTGCCTGGGTCTGGCCACCAGCCGGGGCATGCGGGCGGAGCGGTTGCCCGACCTGATCAACAGCGCCGTGGTGCGCCAGGGCAAGGCGGCCGAAATGGTCGTCACGGTCCGCTTCGATCTCGCCGACTGGCGACCCGACCCCGCTGAGGAGGGCCTGGAAGCTCCAGCGGAGGGGCCGTGGATCCAGCCCGGTCAGAGGGAGTGGAGCGTGACGCGGCGGCTGCGGCTGGCCCCGGGCGGCACCTACAGCAGTTCGTTCAGCGCCGATGGCGTCGCCTGCAACCTTCAGCAGGTGCAGGGCCAGCTGCGGCGGTTGCGGGTGGACCCGGAGGGCAGCAATGTCGTCATGCAGGGCGATGTCACCCGGATCGTTTCGATGGGTTCCCGCGATCGGCGTGGCCTGATCGATGAACTGGCTGGCGTTGCCCTGTTCGATTCCCGCATCGAGCAGTCCCGCGCCAAGCTCGACGAGGTGCAGGAGCGGCAGGAGCGCTGCCGCATCGTCGAGCAGGAATTGCTGGCCAGTCGCCTGAAGCTCGAGCGTGATTGCGCCAAAGCCCGCACCTACCAGGACCTGCGCCAGCGGCTGCTGGAGGGTCGTCTTCAGCATCAGGTCCTGAGCTTTGAGCTCGCCCAGCGGCAGCACAGCGAGCTGGGCAGTCGTCGCCTGGCTCTCACCCGGCAGCAGGAAACCGATCGGGCCGCCCTGACCGTCGCGGAATCGGCGCTCCAGGAGGGAGCCGCACGACTGGCCTTGCTCCAGGCGGAGGTCAAGGCCCTGGGTGAAGACAGCCTGCTGGCCGTGCAGGCCGAGCTGGCTGGCCTTGAGGCCAGTGGTCGGGAGCTGGCCCGTCAGTCCGAGCGCCATCAGCAGGAGGCCGAGCAGTTGCAGTCGCGGCGCCACGGGCTCCAGCAGCAGAAGGAGGACTTGCGCTGCCAGCAACTGGCCTCAGGCCGCGAGGGGGATGGGGGCGAGGCGCTGGAGCAGGCCGAACGCGCCTGCCGCAGCGCTGAAGGGGCGGTGGAACTCTCCCGTCGCCGGCTGGGTGAGGTGGCGGGCCGCTCCAGCAGTTGGCTGGAGGAGCAGAAGCAACGCAGCCAGCGTCGCCAGGCCCTGCAGGCCCAGCTCACCCCCCTGCTGGCCGAGCAGCAGCAATGTGGGGAGCGATTGCGGCAGGAGCACGACCGGCTCGTCGAACTCGGCGCTGAGCTGGCCCATGGCGGCAGCACCGACCAGGCGTCTCAGCAGGGACAGCAGGCGTTGCAGGCCGAGGCTCAGGCCCTGGAGCTCCAGCTGCAAGGCGACATCCGGCAGATTCAGGAGCTGAGCGACGCCCTTGCTCTTCAGCAACGCACCCGCACGCGGCTGGAGCAGGAGCAGGTCGGTTTGGAACGGGAGATCGCCCGGATCGAGAGCCGCCGCGACACCTTGCAGGAAAGCCGGGGAACCGGCGCTCTGCGGTTGCTGCTGGAATCAGGACTGGAGGGGATCCACGGCCCGGTCGCCCAGCTCGGTGAGGTGGAGGAGCGGCTGCGGCTGGCCCTGGAGGTGGCGGCCGGTGGCCGGCTCTCCCAGGTGGTGGTCGATGACGATCGCATCGCCGCCCGGGCGATTGAGCTGCTCAAGACCCGCCGGGCCGGACGACTCACCTTCCTGCCGCTCAACAAGATCCGGGGCGGTGGCCCTGGCCGGGGCGGGGCCGCCCTGGAGCGGGGTCGGGGAGGACCGGCCGGCAGCGGTGGTGGTCTGGTCGGTCGGGCCGTGGAGCTGATCCGTTTTGAGCCGGTCTATGGGGATGTGTTCGGCCACGTCTTCGGGGACACCCTGGTGTTTGAGGATCTGGCCAGCGCCCGTCGGGAGCTGGGTCGTTGCCGCGCCGTCACCCTCGAAGGCGAACTGCTCGAGCGCAGCGGCGCCATGACCGGCGGCAGCCTGCAGCCCCGCGCCGGTCAGCTCGGTTTCGGCAGCGGTGGCGAACAGGACGAGGCGGAGCCATTGCGGCGGCGGTTGCTGGAGCTCGGCGAAAGCCTGGTGGCCTCGCGGCGGCGGGAAGCTGATCTGGGACGGCAACTGGAGCAGCTGCGCCCCGCGCTGAACCAGCGCCAGCAGCGCCAGGCCGCCCTGGCGGCGGAGCTGGGCGCCGCCCAGCGGTCCCTCGGCCCCCAGTTGGAGCGCCAGCAGCAGCTGCAGCATCGATTGGCTCAGCTCCAGGCCGCCCTGTTGGTTGATCAGGAGCGCCTGGTGGTGCTGGCCAGCCTGATCAATCCCCTGGAGCAGCAACTGGCGGCCCTCGAAGCCGAGGAGGCCGGCGCCCAGTCGTCCGCTGATCGCGGCCGCTGGCAGGGCTTGCAGCAGGATCTCGAAACAGCCGATCTTCGGCTCAGTGAGGCGCGTCTGCACCGCGACGCTCTTCTTGCGGCCCGACGTGAGCGGGCCCTGGCAACCGAGCGATTCGCCGACCAGATGGCTTCCGTTGCCATTGAGGAACAGCGTCTGCAGCAGTCCGTGGCTGCCCTGGCCGAGGCCCACGCGCAGTGGCGACAGCAGCAGCAGCAGGAGCAGGAACGCCGCAAGGGCCTGGAGATCCAGCAGCAGGACCTGCAGGAACGCTTCGGCGAGCGCCGCCGGGCCAGGGATGCAGCCGAAGCCCAGCTCGCTGCCCAGCGCCAGGCTCTCCAGCAGCACGACTGGCAGTTGCAGCGGCTCGGTGAGGAATTGCTGGCCATCGCCGAGCAGGAGCGCAGCCTCATCCTTCGACTTGAGGCGATGGCCCGGGAACTGCCCGACCCGCTGCCTGAGATCCCCGCCTCTGTGCGGGAGCTTGCTCTGGACGGCCTCGACCAGGAGTTGCGCCGCCTCCAGCAGCGCATGGAGGCCCTGGAGCCGGTCAACATGCTGGCCCTCGAGGAGCTTGACCAGCTTGAGCAGCGCATTGCCGAACTTGAAGGTCGCCTTGATGTGCTGAGCAAGGAGCGGGAAGAGTTGCTGCTGCGGATCGAAACCGTGGCGACCCTGCGTCAGGAGGCCTTCCTCGAAGCCTTCCAGGCGGTTGATGGCCATTTCCGCGAGATCTTCGCCGGCCTTTCAGATGGGGAGGGCCACCTCCAGCTGGAGAACCCGGATCAACCCCTGGAGGGTGGCCTCACCCTCGTCGCCCATCCGAAGGGCAAGGAGGTGCGGCGGCTGGCCTCGATGTCCGGTGGAGAGAAGTCGCTGACGGCCCTGAGTTTCCTGTTCGCCCTGCAGCGCTTCCGCCCATCCCCTTTTTATGCCCTCGATGAGGTGGACAGCTTCCTGGATGGTGTCAATGTCGAGCGGCTGGCAGCCCTGATCGCCAGCCAGG
The DNA here is from genome assembly GCA_025128135.1 of Synechococcus sp. CS-1325. Classification (GTDB taxonomy): domain Bacteria; phylum Cyanobacteriota; class Cyanobacteriia; order PCC-6307; family Cyanobiaceae; genus Regnicoccus. The sequence goes on along the minus strand of JAHLYW010000045.1, from coordinate 41,568 downwards.
CTGACCAGGCTCAGTTTCTGGTGGTCAGTCACCGCCGGCCGATGATCGCCGCCGCCACCCGCACGATCGGCGTGACCCAGGCCCGAGGCTCCCACACCCAGGTGGTCGGCCTGCCCACCGCCGCCTGAGCCGTGGGTCACAATGACCCCAACAACATCCGCTTCGCCGACACCACGCGGGATCAGGCCATTGACCTCCTCCATCCCTCCTTCGACCGATCCAGCCAGGGCCGTACCCAGCGACAGGCTCTGGTTGCGATCCGAGCTGATGGGCACCCAGGTGATCACCCGCGACACCGGCCGGAGGCTCGGGGTGGTCGGCGAGGTGGTCGTGGACATCGACCGTCGCGAAGTGATGGCCCTCGGCCTGCGGGATAACCCACTCACCCGCTTTCTTCCAGGTCTGCCCCGCTGGATGCCGCTCGATCGGATCCGCCAGGTGGGCGATGTGATCCTGGTGGATTCGGTCGATTCACTCACCCAGAGCTTCAATCCCGAGCGCTACAGCAAGGTGATCAACAGCCAGGTGGTCTCGGAATCGGGCGAGCAGCTCGGCCGGGTGCTTGGGTTCAGCTTCGACATCGAGACCGGTGAACTCACCACGCTGGTGCTCGGCGCCCTTGGGGTGCCCCTGCTCGGTGAGGGTGTGCTGAGCACCTGGGAACTCGCGGTCGAGGAGATCGTCAGCAGCGGCCCGGATCGGATCATCGTGTACGAGGGCGCTGAAGAGAAACTCAAGCAGCTCGGCAGCGGCCTGCTCGAAAAGCTCGGCATCGGTGGACCGAGCTGGGAACAGGAGGAACGGGACCGCTTTCGCCAGCCGATGGTCCCCGTCGAGAACCAGCTGACATCGGGCCAGCCCACCGCCCAGGAGCAGCGCCGCATCCAGCCAGCCACCAGTCGCGCCCTCGAGCCCCAGCGCGACGAAGAACTGGAGTACGTCGAACTGGATCGCCGGCGCCAGGAGCCCATGCGCCAACGCCGCTACCTCGATGACCAGGACGATCAGGCTGAACCGGTTCGGGGCGGGCGGGAGCCAGGCCGATCCGGACCAGGAGAGAGCGAAGAGCGCTCAAGGCAGGATCGCCGCTACGAGGACGCTCGCTACGAAGACCGCCGCTACGAAGATCGCCGTTTCGAAGATCTCGATCCGCCGCCGTTCAGGGCCACTCCTGCTGCATCGGAGCGGCCACTGCCAAGGTCCGTCCAGCCACGCTCCCTCCAGCGTCGTCCCCCGCTTGATCGGCAGGAGGAGCCGCTCGATGTCGATCCAGAGCCCTATCAAGAGCCTTATCAAGGGCCCTACGACGGGCCTGAAGCTCAGCCGGCAACCTTTCCCGTTGATCGGCCGGAGCGTTCCGGCTTCGAGGATCCCTGGTGAGTGCCGGCGGCCTCAGGCAGGGTTGAAGTCGAGTGATGCCGAGTTGACGCAATAGCGCAGGCCGGTGGGGGAGGGCCCGTCGGTGAACAGGTGGCCGAGATGGGCTTCGCAGCGGGCACAGCGGATTTCGGTGCGCACCATGCCGTGGCTGCGGTCCTCCACCGTGGTGATCGCGGCCGGATCGACCCCGTCGAAGAAGCTGGGCCAGCCCGTGCCTGACTCGAACTTGGCGGTGGAGCTGAACAGTTCGGAGCCACAGCACACGCAGCGATACTGGCCGGCCTGCTTGTTGTTCCAGTAGATCCCGGTGAAAGCCCGCTCGGTGCCGCCACAGCGGGCCACCTCGTACTGCTCGGGGGTCAGCCTGGAGCGCCAGTCGGGTTCAGCCAGCGGCGGCGCGGCCAGCGTTGGCTCGCTGGGTACGGAATCGGGGCTGGCCATGGAGCGAAGGCAAATGGAGGGGAAATCTCACGCTAAGCCTCAGGCAGCAGTTCCCGCACCATCCCCGCCAAGGCCGCCACGGCCCCCGGCTGACCCCGCAGGCTGCGCAGATCCTCGCGCTGGCCTGCCAGCCGCTCAGGGCGGGACAGCCAGTCGGCGGCCTCTGCGGCGATCTGCTCCGGCCAGATCGAGCCGACCCGCTCCGGCACCACGCTGCGGCCGGCACTGATGTTCGGCCAGGCCAGAAAGCCCCGTTGCCGCATCCGCCATGCCGTCAGAGCCACGCCGAGCAGCCAGCGCAGCAACGGCAGGCGTGCCACCAGCCCCAGCCAGCCATCCCAGGCCTGCATGACCTGCAGATGCTGGGTGGGCACCAGGACGATCATCGGCACCGCCAGGGCCCCGAGTTCGGCCGTGTTGGCTCCCACCGTGGTGAGCGCCAGGGCGCACTGGCTCAGGGCTGCGTGGGCCGGATGCTGCTCGATCAGCAGGATCGGTGTGCCCAGTCCGGTTCTGATCCAGCGCCGCCCGTCTGCATCGACCGGTGCCAGGTGGGGGATGCCGCTGCCGTAGTGCGCCTGGAGGGGGTTGGCGGGACCGCCATAGCGGAGCAGCTCCGTCACCGAGGTGGTCGGAGCCACCGGCAGAAGGAAGTGGCAGCCGGGCCGCAGGGCTGCCAGACGGTCGGCTGTTTCGAGCAGGAACGGCACGCCGACGCGCAGTTTGGCGCCCTTCGAGCCAGGCAGCAGGGCGACCCAGTCCCCGGCTGGCAGGGGATCCTCCTGACGGGCCGCCGCCGAGAGGTCGGCCATCAGATCTCCCACCACGGTGCAGCGTGACCGCCAACGCGAGGGGAGGCGTCCCGCTGCTTCCGGTCCCATCGCGGCGATCCGGTCATTCCAGCGAGGCCAGCGGGCCACCCACTCGGCGTAGGTGAGATGGCGGTAGCCCAGCCGGGCCGAGAGCAGCACCGTCCAGAACTGATCCCCGCCCAGAAACACCACCACCCCCCGGGCTGGCCAGGGCCCCAGTCGGCGGGGATTCCGGAGCAGCGACCAGAAGCGCCGCGCCGGACTGATGCGCTCGAACAGACCGAGTTGCTCGGCAACCTGGGCCTCGGCGCCGGTGGCATTCGGGCACGGCACCAGAATCAGGTTGAGGCTGGTGCTGGCCTCAGCCACCAGGGGTCGCAAGGGACGTTGACGGTGAAGACATTCGGCCAGCGGCCTGACCCAGGTGGTGAGCTCGCCTGGGCCGTTGCAAACCAGCAGGATCGCGGCGGAGGCTGGCGGCCTGGTCAAGCTGACGGTCTGCTCAAACGGAGTGGCGGGGCAAACGGGGTGGCGAGCCAGACGGAGTGCGGATCAATGGGGCTGATGACTCAGCCAGCTTGAGCAGACCGAAGGACCGGAAAAGAGAAATGCGGATGGCGAGACTTGAACTCGCAAGGCCGAAGCCACACGCCCCTCAAACGTGCGTGTCTACCAATTCCACCACATCCGCGTGGCCTTCAGGAGCGCAGCTCCCTCCGGCTGGCCAATATACCGATCACCCGCCCCGCCCCCCTTCCGCCAGGAACGTTGACGCCGCTCAGGCCCCAGGGTCATCACTGATACAGTCCGCAGCGGCCTGGATTCCGCACGGATGCCCATCGGCAAGCTGCTGATCGCCAACCGTGGCGAAATCGCCCTGCGCATCCTGCGCACCTGCCGCGAGATCGGCATTGCCACGGTGGCCGTCTACAGCACGGTGGATCGCAACGCTCTGCACGTGCAGCTGGCTGACGAGGCCGTCTGCATCGGTGAGGCTCCGAGCAGCAAGAGCTACCTCAACATTCCCAACATCATTGCCGCGGCGATCTCCCGGGGCGCGGATGCCATTCATCCCGGCTACGGCTTCCTGGCCGAGAACGATCGCTTCGCCGAGATCTGTGTGGCCCACGGCCTCACCTTCGTCGGTCCCTCAGCCGAGTCGATCCGGGCCATGGGCGATAAGGCAACCGCCAAGAGCACCATGCAACGGGTGGGAGTGCCGACGATCGCCGGCAGTGAAGGGCTGCTCGAGCAGGCTGCCCATGCCGCTGAGCTGGCCGCCACCATGGGTTACCCGGTGATGATCAAGGCCACCGCCGGCGGTGGTGGCAGGGGCATGCGCCTCGTTCACAGCGCCGATCAGCTTGAGGGACTCTTCAAGGCGGCTCAGGGGGAGGCGGAAGCGGCCTTCGGCAACCCGGGTCTGTACATCGAGAAGTTCATCGACCGCCCTCGCCACATCGAGATCCAGGTGCTGGCCGATCGGCACGGCAACGTGGTCCACCTCGGGGAGCGGGACTGCTCGATCCAGCGACGCCATCAGAAGCTGCTGGAGGAGGCGCCCAGCCCGGCCCTGGATCCGGAGCTGCGCCGTCGCATGGGCGAGGCGGCGATTGCCGCAGCCCGCAGCATCAGCTACGAAGGAGCTGGCACGGTGGAGTTCCTTCTCGACAAGAGCGGCAACTTCTTCTTCATGGAGATGAACACCCGCATCCAGGTGGAGCATCCCGTCACCGAAATGGTGACCGGCATCGATCTGATCGCCGAACAGCTGCGGATCGCCGGGGGCGAACCGCTCAGCCTTCGCCAGGAGGAGATCCAGCTCTGCGGTCATGCGATCGAGTGCCGCATCAATGCCGAGGATCCCCAGCACAATTTCCGACCGGTGCCGGGCAGGATCACCGGCTGGTTGCCTCCGGGCGGCCCGGGGGTCCGGGTGGACAGCCACGTCTACACCGGCTATGAGATTCCCCCCTTCTACGACTCTCTGATCGGCAAGCTGATCGTCTGGGGAAAGGATCGCGATGCCGCCCTCAAGCGGATGCGCCGAGCCCTCACCGAGTGCGCCATCACTGGGATTCCCACCACGATCGAGTTTCATCTCGCCTTGCTGGAGCGGCCTGAATTCCAGCGGGGCGAGGTGCACACCAGGTTCGTCGAGCAGGAAATGCTCGGCTCCTAGCTTCAGGCCACAGCAGTGCTGCGCAGGGCCAGCTGGCAGAGCAGCCCCTGCTGCCCCACCAGCAGTTCCCGCAGCAGACTGATCAGCCCCACCCAGATCACCGGGGTGACATCGACTCCGCCGATCGGCTGCACCCACCGGCGCGTCAACCCCAGCAAAGGTTCCGTTGGAGCGCCGATCAGCCGCATCACCCCTTGGCTCAGGTCGATCTGGGGATACCAACTCAGCACGATCCGGAACAGGAACAACAGCGTCCAGGCCGCCAGCAGCAGGCCCAGCAGCTGATTCAGGCCGGGCAGGAGGTGCAGCAGTGCGGGAGCGGCCGTCACAAAGCCCTAAGCAAGAGAATCTCCAGCGTAGGAAGCGGCGGCCGATGTCTAGGATCGGATCTGGATCTTCAGCGCCATGACCCCATCCCTCGCGAACTTCCTGAGCAGCCTCGGTTGGGGCGCCGTGATCGTGGTGGTTCCGATCACCCTGGCCCTGATCCTGATCAGCCAGACCGATCAGGTCGATCGCAAGCTCTGAAACCCGGCATCGCCAGCCGCTGGCAGCTTCGTGCCAGGTCCCTAAGCTGCAGGGAAGGTTCTCGTCACCGAGACCATCACCAGGCCTTCTGACTGAGGAATTCCAGACGTGGTTAATGCCAGCCTGAACTGGGCGAGCATCGTCGGCATCGTTCTGGCCGTCGGTGGTGCTTTCCTCTATTTCATGAGGAGCTTCAAGCCAGCCCTCGCCCGCGACTACGACGTTTTCTTCGCCGCCATCGGTTTGCTCTGCGGCGGCATCCTGTTCTTCCAGGGCTGGCGCCTCGATCCGATCCTGCAGTTTGGCCAGTTCCTGCTGGCGGGCACCACCGTCTTCTTCGCCTACGAGAGTGTGAGGCTCAGGGGCGTCACCACCGAGCAGGCCCGCCGTTCCTCCTATTTCGACGACGACGAACCGCTTCCCGAGCGTGGCCGGATGGGTGGCAATGACTGGGCTGGTGATACCGACCGGCTCGATGAACCCCAGCCCCTGAGGCGCCGGATCCGCTCCCGCGAAACCGTCCCCCCCGAAGACGACGACTTCTACCGTCCCCGTCAACCGGCCCGCACCGCGATTCCCGAGCGGGCCGCCAGCCGTCGTCCCGTCGACCCGGGAGACTGGAATGACGACCCGGCAACAGCTTCAGCGCCCAGGCCCGGTTCAAGTCCTGCAGCGACGCCCCGCTCCCGCTTCAGCGCCGGTGGGAGCAGCTCCCCTTCGTCCACAGCCTTCGGTGACCGTCGTCGCGACCGGGATGGCGCCCCGGACACCCGCCGCAGCAGCCGGCCGGCCGCCAGCCCCGATTCCCTGCCTCGCTCCAGCCGGCGCCCATCCGATCCCACCGACCCTCCCGGCCGATCCGGAGTTCCCCAGGGAACTCCGATCCGATCCGGCAGCAGCACCTCCAGTCGCCTTGATGGCCGGTCCGGCCAGGATGCCAGCAGCGTCGTCAGTGACGCCGATTACGCTCCGATCCGTCCAGCCTCGCCCGGCCGTGCTGCTTCCCCTGGTCAGGCTCCTTCCACAGCCCAGGCGTCCGGGCGGGTCGCCCCCCGCGACAACAGTTCCCGCTTCGACAACTGAGCAGGCATGCCCGGCTGCTGCCGCTGGCCCAGCCTTGGTCAGAGCAGCAGTGCTCACCTCGATCATCGCCATGCCGCTGCTCGCCCTGAGCCTGGCCGGTTGCAACTCCTGGCTAGGGGTCAGCCGTCGCCCGGCACCACCGTCTGGTTTTGGAATGGAAGGTCGGGAAGATCCGGCCCTGAGCGGCGATGGTCGGCTCCTGGCCAGCCTGGTGGAGCGCAATGGCCGCAGCAGTGTTCTGCTCCAGGAGCGACTGAGCGGCAAGGTGCTGCCCCTGCGCACCCTCAACGGTCAGCAACCCCACAGCTCCCCCTCCCTGAGCTGGAATGGTCGGTACCTGGCCTTGATCGTTCAGCGTGGCGAGCGTCGTCTGGCGATGATCGAAGACCGTGCCACCGGTCGCCCCCACCCGCTGCTCCTGCCGGGAGGACAGGAGCCCCAGCGACTCAGCCTGGCTCCAGATGGTCGTCGCCTTGCCGTTCAACTGACCAGGGACGGGGTTCGGCGGGTGGAACTGTTTGACCTCGGCGGCCAGCTCGAAGCGGATCTGGCGCCTGGACTGCCGATCCAGCCGCGATGAAGCCAGGGCCATTCCTGATCGCCGTTCTGCTGCCGCTCAGCCTGCTCGGTTGCAGCCCGGTCTCGTTGCGTCCACTCGAGCCGATCAACCGGGCCCTTGAGCAGGCCGGCGTCGGTCGTGAACCTTCCCTGAGCGGCGAGTGGCTTGCCATGATCAGTGGCCGGCAGGGCCGTGAGCAGGTGGTGCTGGTGGATCTCCGCCAGAACCGTCCGGTGCCGTTGCCAGGTCTGAACCGCCCCGATGCCAAGCCGATCAGCGTCAGTGTCGATCGGAGCGGCGAGCGTCTCGCCCTGGTGCGTCAGCGGGACGGCCGTACTGAACTGGCCCTCTACCGTCGCTCGATTCAGGGGCTGCAATCGCTGCCGCTGGAGCCAGCCGGTGTGCCGAATCAGGTGAGCCTCAGTGGGGACGGACGACTGCTGGCGGTGCAGGTGAGCCGCGGCGGACTCTGGCAGGTGGATCTTCTTGATCTGCCCTGAGCCGGACTCAGCCAAAGACATAAGGCCCGACGGTTGAAGTGAAATCGACGAACCCCACCGGATGAAGCCCATGCATTCAGCTGATCCTGCCGCTGCTTCCGATCAGCGTGTACCGCGCTATCTGTGGCTGGTTTCACTGGCTCTTTTTATTGTTTTTTTTCTGAGTGCCACCTGGAGGCATTTCACCCTTTCTTCCAGTGCCTTTGATCTCGGAATCTTTGATCAGGCGATTTATCTGATCAGCAGAGGCGAGCCCCCGATATCCTCCTATCTGGGATTTCATATTCTGGGCGACCATGCCTCCTTTATCTTTTACCCTCTGAGTCTGCTCTATAGGCTATTCCCATCGGTGGTCTGGCTGTTCGCAGTGCAGGCGCTGAGCCTGGCAGCCGGTGGACCGATCGTGTATCTGATCGCCAAGGATTATCAGTTGGGCAATGCCGACGCAAGATTGATGGCCTGGATTTACTTCATGTATCCAGTGGTCATCAATGCCAGCGTCTCTGATTTCCATCCAGAAATCATTGCCATTCCCTTTATTTTGATGGCGATTTATGCGCAGCGAAGGGGCAGTCTATGGATCGTGCTTTGTTCAGTAGGTGTGATTCTGGCTTGCAAGCAAGCACTTGCGTTGACCTGCGTAGGTCTTGGTGTGTATTTTCTGGCCAAGCGTGACTACAGGATTGGAATTCCTGTTGCTGTCATGTCCGCCGCTTACTTCGCCTTCATCGTGATGGTGTTCACGCCGATGCTTGGCGGTGGGGTTGCGAAGCACGATTGGGTGGGAAGATTCTTCAGCTACCTGGGCAACACCAGATCGGAGGTTATTCATACCATTCTGTTTAATCCGTGGGTTTTGATCCGACACCTGCTCTCCATCGAGAATGCATTCTATCTTTTCCTTCTGGTTCTTCCGATTCTGCTCACCAGCCATATCAAGGCCCTGCCTGAGCTGATCGGTGCCACTCCAGCTTTGTTGCTGAATCTTTTCAGTGATCATCCCAATCACAAGGGGCTGATGCTTCACTACAGCTTGGCGATCGTCCCGTTCATCCTCTTGTTTGCCATCTCCTCGCGGACCTATGGATTTCCCCGAATCAGGGCCAACCGTTTGATCCTGTGGGCGCTGGTCTGTGTTCTTGCGTTGACAAAATACATCCGGATCATGACTGATCACGCCCCTTTCGAGCGGGTCGCTGAAGCTCAGCAGGTTTTGCAGATGATTCCTCCGGATGCGGCGACCTTGGCTCCCATCAACCTCGCACCACATCTTTCCCATCGGAAGGTGATCGGCAAACGGATTCACAGTGAAGGCGAAGTGTTCATGTCAACGAATTTCATGCGGCATTATGAGTATATTTTGATCAACGGCCGCTCCAGGAAGGATCGGATTCTCAGGGAAAGGCTGGGGGAAGATCAACTGTTTGAACGGATTTACTCCTCATCGGAATTCTTGCTTTTCCGTACGGTCAAGCCCTTGCCATGGTCGCCTTCGCTGATGAAATCAGTGGATGTGTTTTCCTGAAACTTCCTGCTTCCCTGCGCTCAAGGCACCAGACCCGCCCAATGCAGGAAGGTGTCGCGGCTGAGCACTTCAATCACCAGCACGGCTGTGAAGCCCAGCATGGCGAACCGGCCGTTGATCCGCTCGGCGTAGGCGCTCCAGCCGAAGGGCTGATCCTGGGGGAGCTTGGCTCGAACCTGTTCCGGTTCGCTGCTGGCCGCTGGATCATTGGAGCCGGCAGGGGTTTTCACTGGTTTCATGTTCGGGAGAAGTCATAGCCGGCAGCCGGCAGCAGGTGCCAGCCACCGATGCCGTCGAGTTCAAGCACCGTGTCGTGGAAGGCGGCGAGGGTGGGGCGGTGGCCGACGCTCACAAAGGCGATTTCGCGTTCGGTGAGCAGGGTATAGAGGTGCTTTTCGGTGTTGACATCCAGGGCGCTGGTGGCCTCATCGAGCACCACGAAACGGGGCGAGTTGAGAAGCAGCCTGGCGAAGGCGAGGCGTTGCTGTTCTCCCAGTGAAAGGATTCGCTGCCAATCCTGCTTGATCGCGAGGTCAGGGTAACGGCTCACCAACTCTGCCAGTTTCACCTCCTCGAGCACGTTGCGGAGCTGGGCATCGCTGAATCGCTCTGGCTGCAGGGGATAACAGAGCTGTTCCCTGAGGCTGCCCAGGATCATGTAGGGCTTCTGTGGAATGAACAGCAGTTCGTTCAGGGGAGGGCGCTTGATCTCACCAGCCGCCGGTGGCCAGAGCCCACTGACCAGTCGCAGGAAGGAGGTCTTGCCGCAACCACTGGGTCCAACAACCAGGAGTCGCTGGTTGGCGGCCACCTCCAGGCTGAGGTCATGAATCAGGCGGCGGCTGCTCCGGGGCGGTACCAGGTCGGCATGGATCACCTGAATGCTGTCGTGGGCATCAGCCTCGCTTGCTTCATCGACGCTGAACTTACCTTTGAAGGCTTCCTTGAGGCCTTCGGATTCGGCATTGATTTCATCCACCTTCACCTGAAATCCTTCCAGGCGACTGATGCTGGCGGAGAAGGCGGCCAGTCTGTCGATGTTGTTGACAATGTAGCTGACTGAAAACAGCACCTGGGAGAATGCGATGCTGGCCTGTCCGAACACGCCGAAATCCACCTCCTTGGCGAAGTAGACCGGAGCAATCACCAGCCAGGGGAGGAAGCGGGAGAAATAGTCGTAGGAGCGCTGGATCACCTGGATCAGGGCTTCCCAGATGATCAGTCGGTCGTAGTTGAGGATCGCCCCACCGAGCCGCCGCTCAGCTTCCTTGCCCTCCTGATTTTCACCGCGATAGAACGCGATCGACTCAGCGTTGTCACGGATGTGGACCAGCCCGTAGCGAAAATCCGCTTCCAGCTTGAGTTGCTGATAGTTCAGTGCCACCAGCTTGCGGCTGGCAAACACGATCAAAGCTGTTCCCCCAACGGAATAAACCAGCAGAAGCAGCGCGAGATTCACGCTGATTGTCCAAAGCACGATCACGAAGCTCACGAAGGTGAGCAGTGCCGCCAGAATCTCGACGGTCACACTCAGACTGGTGCTGGTGAAGCTGGCCGTGTCCTGGGAGATCCGTTGGTCCGGGTTGTCGATCTCTTCGATCGATTCGTCGTTGGGATTGAGGATGTAATAGGCCCGGTTCGAGAGGTATCGGCCCAACAGGCGGGTGCTCAGCCACTGACGCCAGAGCAGGCCGAGTTTCGGAATCAGGTAGCTCTGGATCGCCCGGATCGGCAGGGCGAGCACCAGGCAGAAGGCGTAGATCGCCACGATCTTCCAGAAGCCGTCCTGGTCGTAGGCCACTAGGGCGTTGTCGACATTCCGGGCGATGAAGCTGATCCCCACGTTGATGCCGTTGATCACCAGGATCAGCAGCGTGATCACCCCCATCAGCAGCCAGGGGAGCCAGCGGCCCTGGCGCAACTTGCTCCGCAGGCTGCCGAACGCCACCAGGCCACCGGCGAACAGGGCCATGATCACCACACCGATCGGACCGCTCCAGAGCGCGGCAACCTGCTCGGGCACCCCGGGGAGAAAGCGGTCACGCAGTTCGGGAATCAGGCTGCCGCTGATCGCCACCGCCGCCGTCAGCAGCAGCAGGGTGAAGCCCACCACCACGGCCAGGGTGGAGACAACCAGCAGAAGAAACTGCCAGGAGCTGCTCTCCTCCAGGGGCAGGAAATAGGGCTGGGCCAGACGTTGCAGCTTGCCGAGCTGATCGCGGAACCCCTTAAGAACACCCATGAACCGATCCATCTGGCGCCATTGTCGCCGTTGGGCGGCCAGGTGGTGAGTGCTCGGGCTACCCGGGCGGCCAGCTGAGAGGACGGCCACCGATCACGTGCAGGTGCAGATGAAAGACGCTCTGGCCGGCTTCGGCTCCTGTGTTGATCACCGTGCGCCAGGCGCTCAACCCCTCCAGGCGGGCCACCTTGGCGGCCACCAGCAGGAGATGGCCCAGCAGGGCCTGATCGGGTTCGGCGGCGTCGGCCAGGTTGATCAGGGGCTGGCGTGGGATGACCAGCACATGCACGGGCGCCTGGGGTTGGACATCCCGGAAGGCCAGGCAGAGATCGTCGGCATAGACCTGATCGCAGGGAATCTCCCCCTGCAGGATGCGCCCGAAGATCGTTGTGGTCACTGGCTGTGGGGTGGGACAGGCGGGGAACTGGTGATCTGTCCCCGGGCGGTTGGTCTGATGTTGGCACGGTGCAGCAGCGCCACTCTCCGGGGCCTTGAGGCCTCCGAGGTGAGCGTGGAGGTGGACATCGCCCCGGGTTTGCCCGGACTGCAGATCGTCGGCCTGGCTGATGCGGCCGGCCGCGAATCCCGCGAGCGGGTGCGCGCCGCCTTGCGCAACAGCGGCTTCCGCATGCCGCTCACCCGGGTGGTGATCAGCCTGGCGCCCGCCGATCTGCGCAAGGAAGGGCCTGCCTTCGACCTGCCGATCGCCCTCGGCCTGCTGCTCGCCAGTGGTCAGCTGGCCCCGCAGCGGCTGGAAGGGGTCTGGAGTGCCGGAGAGCTGGGCCTCGATGGCAGCCTGCGGCCCGTGCGCGGCGTGCTGGCCCTGGCCCTGGCGGCCCGGCGCGGCGGTGCCAGGGCTCTGGTGGTGCCCGCCGCCAATGGGGCCGAAGCGATGTTGATCGAGGGGCTGGCGGTCTGGCCCGCCGATCGGCTGGCCCAGGTCAGTGAGCTGCTGGTGAACCCCCAGCAGGCCAGCCCCTGTCGCCCGATCACGGCCGCCACCGCTGTCACACCGCTTGAGCTGGCCGATGTGCGGGGGCAGGCCCATGGCCGTCGAGCCCTTGAGATCGCTGCGGCTGGCAACCATCACCTCCTGCTGGTGGGGCCGCCCGGCAGCGGAAAAACGATGCTGGCCAGGCGTCTGGCCGGTTTGCTGCCACCGCTTCTCCACGCCGAAGCCCTCGAAACCACCCAGGTGCACTCGGTGGCGGGTCTGCTCGGGCCGAGCACGGCCCTGCTTCAGCAGCGTCCGTTCCGAACGCCGCACCACAGCTGCACGGGCTCCGCCCTGATCGGTGGCGGTGCGATTCCCAGGCCAGGAGAGCTGTCGCTGGCCCACAACGGCGTGTTGTTTCTCGATGAGTTGACTGAGTTCCGCCGCGAGGTGCTCGATCAGCTCCGTCAACCCCTGGAGGAAGGGGAGGTGTGGATCAGCCGCAGCCGGGACCGCAGCCGCTTCCCCTGCCGGGTGACCCTGGTGGCCGCCACCAACCCCTGCCCCTGCGGCTGGTTCGGGGATCCCCAGCGGGCCTGCCAGTGTGGTGAAGCCCTGCGTCAGCGCTACTGGTCGCGGTTGTCGGGCCCTCTGCTGGATCGCATCGATCTGCAGGTGGTGATGCGGCGGCTGGAGGCCGACGATCTGCTGGAGCGGTTCGCTCCTGCTTCGGCAGCTTCGCCGTGCCGTACGGAGGTGGTGGCAGGCAGGGTTGCCGCAGCCCGGCAGCGGATGATGGCGCGCAATCCCGGCGGCTGCGCCAACGCCGTGCTGGCCAGCGGCGCACTGAACAGCTACTGCCGCCTGTCGGCGGATGGACTGGCCCTCTGGCGTCAGGCGATTCAGGCGAGGCGGCTGAGTGCCCGCTCAGCGGAGCGATTGCTGAGAGTGGCACGCAGCATCGCCGATCTGGGCAATCGCGACCAGGTTGACCCTCCCGATCTGGCAGAAGCGCTCACCTATCGATCCTTTGACCGGGTTGACAGATCGGACCCCCCCGAAGCATGAAGCCGCAGATGGTGGGCTCAGCGGATGGAAATCCTGCCGAGGCGTCGTCAGCGCCTACGGCGGCGTTGCTGGGCTTTGCGCTTGTATTTCTCGACGGGGGTTTCGTGGTGGCGCAGGCGCTTGAGGTCGGCAAAGATGCCCGCCTTGGACACCTGACGCTTGAAGCGGCGTAGGGCCGATTCAATTCCTTCGTTTTCGCCGACGGTGACCTGGGTCATGAACCACGCAGAGGGGCTTGAGATTGGTCAATGTAGCAACTGCCCCTCCACATCCCCCTTCATGGAGTTTTGGGAACCGTGCCGCCGGCAGCTGGCGCGACGGTACCTGGAGCTGGCAGCGGCCTGGGCGTCAACACGGGTTGCTCCGGGAGCTTGCTGCTGGGTACCGCCTCCGGCAGGGGCTGCTTGCCTGATTGGACTGGCGAGCCTGAGCTGGGCAACTCTTTGCTGCCGGGCAGGGGCGGCTGGGCAGGGGCCACTGGCTTCACCTGGGTGGAGCCTGCGCCTGTTCCCGTGCTGTTTTCGGCACCGGGCCAGGTCTCGCGATAGATGTAGAGGTGGCCGAGGGCGCGATTGCCGAAATGACGGCGCATCAGCTTCCAGCCCGGTTCGGGCATGAAGAGCAGAAAGCCGGCGTCATGGCCCTGGGTGCGGGCCACCACCATCTCAGGACCGGGTTGGTTGCGGGTGGGCGCCGCCAGCAACAGGTTGTCGTTGCCGCTGCGCACCACGCTGATCCGGTACACCGTGGCCAGATCTTCTCCACCGATCCGCAGGGAATAGCCGTTGGCGTCGAGGTAGCGGCTGCAGATGCCTGTGAAATCAAAGCTGCCCAGCAGCGGATCCACCCGGGCGGGGTTGGCGCCGGAGGTGGCGAAGCAAGGACGCCGGTCGGTGATCTGTTCGTAGATGTTGAGCTGGGCGCGGGTGCCATCGCCGATTGGGGCGGCCACCAGCACAAAGCGTTCCTGCGGCAACTCGCGGGCCCCGAACAGGGCCTGGGCGCCGGCCGGCAGGGGCAGGGTTGTTGCCAGGGCGGAGGCCAGAGAAGCCAACCCTGCCAGGCGGCGCGTGAGACAGGCCGAACGGTTCACAGCACGGAGCAGCAAGGAGGAACCCGATCGTAGAAGTGAGCCCGGGGCCCGTCAGGAGCCCTCGGAAGGCAAGTTGAGACGAATCGCGACCAGCAGGCTGATCAGCGTGCCGGGCAGGCAGGCCGCCAGAATCAGCCGGGTGGTGGAAATGCCCAGATCTGGATCTCCATAGGCCAGTTCGAACACCGAGCCGGTGGCGGCGATCCCGAGCAGGCAGGCCAGGGCCAGGAAGACACCGGCCAGGGGATTCATCGGCATGGCAGTGGTCTCAGCGAAGGGAATGGACGGTGTCGCGAAGGAAGCCGTGCTCCTGAAGCTCTTCATTGAGGCTGAGTTCGTCGGTGACCCGATCAACGAACAGCACCCCATGCAGGTGGTCCATCTCGTGCTGGATGCAACGGGCGAGCAGGCCATCGGCCTTGATCCGTCGCGGCCGGCCCTGTTCGTCGCGGAAGCTCACCTCGATCGCGCTGGGGCGGACCACCGAGAGGTAGACGCCAGGAATGCTGAGACAACCCTCCTCGTAGGTTTCCAGGGAGGCGCTGCTGGAGCCGATCTCCGGGTTCACCAGCACCATCGGCGGCGTTGCGGCGTTTTCGGGATCCAGATCGATCACCAGCAGCTGTTTGTGCACTCCCACCTGGGGAGCCGCCAGGCCGATCCCATGGGCGGAGTACATGCTGCGCAACATGTCGCGGGCGAGTTCACGAACCGTCTCGTCCACCTTGCTGATCCGCCGGGCCGGCTGACGCAGCACCTGATCGCCCAGGGTGTGGATGAGCAGCGGCGGTGGATCCAGCACCACTTTGGGCACCTGGACGCTGCGGCTGCTCTGCTCCGCCTGGCGGGCCATCCTGGCGAAGCTGCTGGCCAAGGCATCACCTGAAACGATGGTGAAATTGTAGAAGCCGTCGGTGGCGGCAAGCCTTTGGGGAAGACACGTCCGGGAGATCCGCTGGCGGCGGTGGCTGCGGTCGGACGCCAGTCCACGGTGAAAGAGCCCCGCTGGCACCAGGGGCGACTGTTCTGGCTGGAGCAGAGACCCCAGCAGCAGGGCCGTACCACCCTGATCTGCCGCACCACCCCGGATGCGGCGGCGATCGAGCTCACCCCGCCGCCCTGGAACCTGCGCAGCCGCGTGCATGGCTTCGGCGGCGGTTCCTATGCGGTTGGCAGCTCAGGCGCAGGAACGACCGTGGTGGTGTTCTGCCATGACGGCGACCGTTGCCTCTGGTGTCTGGAGCTGCCGGCCACCGGACCCCTGGAGCCAGGGCCGGTGCGGCGCCTTTGCGAACCCGCCGAGCGCGACTTCGCCGGCGGGCTGATCGACGCGCGACGGGGTCACTGGATCGGGGTGATGGAGGCGGACGGCACCGACCGGCTGGTGGCTGTGCCCCTGGGCGGCGGCGAACCGCTGCCGCTGCATCCGCCCGTCGAGTTCTGTGGTTACGCCGCGCTCAGCCCGTCTGGCGACCAGCTGGCCTGGGTGGAGTGGCAGCAACCGTTCATGCCCTGGGAGCGCGCTCAGCTCAAGATTGGCCGCTTCAACGCCGAAGGGGTTCTGGAGGACGCTCGGCGCATCGCTGGAGCCCTTCCATCCACCGCCACCGACGCGGCGGCCCAGGCCTGCTCAGTGTTCCAGCCGCTCTGGCTGCCCAATGGTGACCTGGTGGTGGCCAACGACCGCAGCGGCTGGTGGAACCTCGAGCGGCTGGTCGGCGCTGAGCAGCGTCGTGCTGCCACCGGTCCGCCGGGCACCCATCAGCCGCTCCGCTGGCAGGCGTTGCTGCCGATGCAGGCGGAGTTCGCCATGCCCCAGTGGGTTGAAGGGATGGCTACCACCGCCTGGGATGGGGAGCAACTGGTGGCGGCGGCCTGCGAGGCGGGCCACTGGAGTCTCGGTCGGATCGCCCTGCCGAGCGCCCCGGGCGCTGCCGGGGTCTGGCAACCGATCGAGCTGCCCTTCGATGATCTGGCCTGCCTTCAGGCGGAGAACGGCAGGCTGGTGGCGGTGGCCAGCGGCCCGACCATCGGACCCGGTCTGCTGGAGCTTGATCTGGCCAGTGGTGTTTGGTGCCATACGCCTGCGGCAGGCGGCCCTGGAGGGCCGTTGCCACCGGCGGCGATCAGCGTGCCGGAACCGTTCTGGTTCGCGGGCCATGGCGGGCTGCCCACCCACGCCTGGTACTACCCACCTCAGGGTGGAGCGCACCCAGCTGCCCCACTGCTGGTGAAGGGGCACAGTGGCCCCACTGCGATGGCGCGCACGGGCTTGAACCTGCTGAATCAGTTCTGGACCAGTCGCGGCTGGGGGGTGGTGGATGTGAATTACGGCGGCTCCACTGGCTTCGGCCGGGCTTACCGCGAGCGACTCGATGGCCAGTGGGGTGTGGTGGACGTGGCCGATTGCGCCGCTGCCGCCCAGGCGTTGGTGGCGGCCGGGCAGGCCGATGCCGGGCGGGTGGCGATCGAGGGGGGCAGCGCCGGTGGCTTCACGGTGCTGGCGGCGCTCTGCTTCACCGATGTGTTCCGGGCCGGAGCCTGCCGTTACGGCGTGGCCGACCTGGCTGCTCTGGTCAGCGGCACCCACCGCTTCGAGGCCCGCTATCTCGATGGCCTGGTGGGGCCCTGGCCCTCTGCCAGGCCCCTCTATGACCAGCGATCACCGCTTCACCACGCTGCTGCCATCACCTGCCCGGTGATCTTTTTTCAGGGACTCAAGGACACGGTGGTACCACCTGACCAGACCGAGTGGATGGCCAGGGCGCTGCTCGACAACGGGGTGACGGTGGAGGTGCACCTCTTTCCGGATGAGGGCCACGGCTTCCGCAGCGGGGCGGTGCAGCTGGAGGTGCTGGAGGCCACGGAAGCCTTCTTTCGTCGTCAATTCCAGCTGTGATCACGCTGCCGCAGGGCCTTGGCGCCGCGATCGGCTGGCTGGCGGCGGCCACCGGAATCCTGCTGCTGCTGCTGGCCATCGCCCTGGCGATCGGCGGCCGGCTGGGACTGAAGCGCTGGGGCATCCCGGAGGCCCTGCTGGCCGGAACGCTGGGCCTGCTGGTGGCGCCGTCAGGGGTACTGCCCCTGATCCCGGCAGAGGTGATGACCCTCTGGGACGGGCTGCCACTGCCGCTGCTCACCCTTGTGTTCGCCACCCTGCTGCTCGGCAAACCGCTGCCGAAGCTCTCGGGCCTCTGGCGGCCGTTGTCGGGTCAGGTTCTGCTGGCCCTCACCCTGGCCTTCGGCCAGTACCTGGTGGCAGGGCTGGCGGTGCTGTTCGTGCTTCAGCCGCTGCTGGGGGTGCATCCGCTGATGGCCTGCCTGATCGAGGTGGCCTTCGAGGGGGGGCACGGTTCCGCGGCGGCGATGGGACCGAGCTACGCCAGCCTCGGCTTCGCCAGTGGTGAAGCCCTCGGGCTGGCGATGGCCACGGTGGGTCTCCTGGCTGCCTCAGTGATCGGTGGGATCGTGGTGGTGCTGGCCCGCCGCCGGCAGGGACTGCTGGGTCAGGGCTCGCCGGCAGCCAGCCAGGCGCCTGCTGCTGAAGCCGGCGGCGCGCCTGAGCCCTTGCTCCCGACGATCCAGCTGCTCGACCCCATTGCTCCATCCATGGGCCCGGCGGCCTGGGCGGTGAATCTGGCCCTGGCCGGCGGGGCGGTGCTGCTGGGGGCGGCTCTGCTGGAAGTCCTGCGCTGGTTCGCCCCCTGGCTCGGCGGCGGCTTCACCGCGGTGGTGGAAGCGCTGCCGGTGTTTCCGCTGGCGATCGCCGGCTCGCTGCTGGTGCGGTTGCTGCTGGAGAAAACCGGTCAGCAGGGCTTGGCCTCGGCAGCGGTGCAGGGCCAGGTGGGGGCGATTTCGGCAGATCTGCTGATCACGGCTGCCACCGCCTGCCTCGACCTCAGCCTGCTGCGCCACGACTGGATCTCCCTGAGCGTTCTGGCCCTGGCCGGGCTGGGCTGGAATCTGGCGGTGGTGCTGCTGCTGGCTCCCCGCTTTCTGCCGCCCGACTGGTTCGAGCGGGCGATCATCGAATTCGGTCAGGCCACCGGCGTGGCGGCCAGCGGACTGCTGCTGCTGCGCATGGCCGACCCGGATGACCGCAGCGACGCCCTGCCGGCCTTCTCGATCAAGCAGCTACTGCTGCAGCCGTTCCTGGCCGGCGGCGTGATCACGGTGGTGGCACCCCTGGCGATCGATGGCTGGGGGCTGCCGGCCTGGACCCTTCTGTGTCTGGGGCTGGTGGTGCTGTGGATCGGGTTGGGGCTGGTGCTGGGACGGCGGTAGGTGCGCTAGCCCTATGCGCCTTCTACGAGGGCGTGGCATACAGTGGATTTTGAGCCATTCCGCTGCCCATGTGGTACGAAAGGTTTCGATGAAGGACTTTTCCCGGCCCGTGGAGGTGAGCCTGGGCCGTCAGGGACGGGTGGTGATCACGGAGTCGCTGCGGCGATCCCTGGGGTTTGATGAAGGCGATGCGTTGGTGGCCCGGCAGGAGGTGGGCCGGCTGGTGCTTGAGAAACCCGTGTGGATCAAGCAACGGCTGAAGGAGCGGTTCGCTCGGGTTCCAGGCGATCGAAGCCTGACGGACGAATTGATTGCGGAGCGCAGGGAGGAGGGCCGGCGGGACGCTGGCGAATGACGGTGGTATTGGATGCTTCGGCCTTGCTGGCCTACCTGCGGGAGGAACCCGGCGCGGAGGTGGTCGATGGGGTGTTAGCGCAGTCGGTGATGGCCAGTGTGAACTGGGCGGAGGTGGTCCAGAAGTCGATCTCCGCCGGGGTGGATGTGGAGGGGATGCTTGAGGAGTTCCAGGCGTTGGGGGTGAGGGTGGAGCCGTTCCTGCCGGTGGATGGCGACAAGGCGGGTCGGTTGTGGGCATCAACGCGACAGGTGGGGTTGTCGCTGGGCGATCGCGCCTGTCTGAGTTTGGGTTTACGACTGGGGCTGACGGTGGTGACATGCGATCGGGCATGGGCTGGCTTGCCCTTGGACGTGGTGATTCAGGTGGTGTGATGAGGCCACGCTGGTCATGCTGACCAGACCGATCACAGCAAGCCCTGCGCCATGATCAACGAAACCAGCGCCGTCGCCTTCCGCCAGAACCTGGGCGACATGCTCAACCAGGTGCAGTACCGCCACGACAGCATCCTGATCAAGAGGGATGGCAAACCCGTGGCGGCCCTGGTGGATGCCCGCCTGTTTGAGCGCATCCGCCGCCTGCAGGTCCGCTTCGAAGGCCTGTGTGAGCGCATCGAGGCAGGCTATGCGGCGGTGCCTGAGGCCGAGGGGCATGCAGAGATCGATGCGGCGGTGGCGTCCACCCGCGCCGGGCGCTGACCATGCCCAGGCTGGGCGTTGTGCTTGACACGAATGTGCTGCTCTCCGGCATCGCCTACCCAGGCAGCGTGCCCGGCAAGCGAATCGCCGCGTGGCGCCATGGGGCGCTGGATGTTGTGCTTTCGAAATACATTCTGGACGAACTGCGACGGGTGTTGTGTTGCCCAAGCTTGCCCAGCGGCACGGGCTCTCGCCCCATGAAATCGACGATTTGATCGATGCCCTATCGATCCTGGCGGAACTTGTCGACCCCGAGGCTGGTATTGAGACCGACCTAGTGGATGCCGAGGATGTACCCATTTTGGGAACATTGGTTGTTGCCCAGCGGATCGGGCTGGGGCAGGCACTGGTGACCGGCGACAAGGCCTTGCTTTCATTGCGAGAGCGTTATCCCATCTGCACGCCGGCGGAGTTCTGGGCAGAGCAAGGTGGCCTGTGATGGGGAGCAAAGCCGCCGCGCCCAGGACTTGTGGAAATGAACCCATGGTCTGTGGATCCAGCTGACTCCAATCAGTGGCTTCAAGGGTTCGCGTCTAGCCCATGCGAGTTAGCTGCACCCGCCTCAGGGACTGATCAGCTCCAGGCCCGGAAATGCCTGGCGGTAGCGACGCAGATCACGGGTGAGCAGCGGCAGTCGCTCCACCAGAGCATGGGCGCCGATCAGAAAATCCGGCAGGATCGAGCGGCGCTGCCCGCCACGGCTTCTGTAATCGGAGTGGGCCCGGGCTGCCAGGAAGGCCGCCTCCCGCGGCATGGCCCGATAGTCGAAGAGATGGGGAGGGAGCAGTTCATCCACCGATTCGATCGTTTCCAAGGCAAAGGCGATCTCGCCGTAGACGATGGCGTTGATCACCACTCGCCCCCGATCCAGCCATTGGCTGAGCTGTGTGGTGCTCCAGTCGCACCAGCGGGGATCGGCAGTGCCGACATCCAGGAGAACATTGGAATCCACCACAACCATCAGCCCTCGTCTCCACGGGTGAGCGCGAGCAGTTCATCGGTGCTGAGGCGTGTGCGCAGCCGCGCCTGACGCAGTCTCTGGATCGCTTCTGCGCCGGCTGATTGCCTCAGGGATGCCTTTTCGAGGATGACGCGCCCCTGCTCGACGCAGAAGGCCACTTCGGTATGGGGCAAGAGGCCGCATTGGCGCCGGATTTCCTGGGGAATGGTCACCTGACCTTTGGAGGTGATTCGCATCGCTGAAGCTCCAACAGGGCCAGTAAGATTCTTACATTTCGCCTCAAAAGGGGTTCTGCGTGGGTGCCGCTTCAGCGACTGTGGCGAGCGCAACCCAGATTTGGTGGCGCTGGGGGCGGCCCACCCTGACCACCAGCAACCGGCCAATTCAGCCGGCTCCTCAGCTCACCATGCCGGCCACTTTGCCGCCATCGACGGTGAGCACGGCGCCGGTGCTGCGCTCCAGCTTCGCCAGCGCCACGAAGGCGTCGGCCACATCGCTGGCGCGCACTTCGCGCCCCAGCAGGTTGCCTGCCATGTAGACCTCCTCGGAGACGCTGCGGGCCCCGGAGCGCTCCTGTAAGCGCCGAAGCCGGGGCCGGGGGAGGGCCTGCTTGCTCACGTTGAACAGCAGCTGGCCGCCGAAACCCTGGGCGCGGAACACGGCCACCGCCGCCTGGGCCACGGTCTGGTGGGCGAAGAGGTTGAGCTCGAAGCTGGCGCGCAGATCGGTGTCGGGCAGATCGGCGATGGCGCCGGTCCAGGCGGCGCCGGCATTGCTCACCACGATGTCGAGGCCGCCGAACTGGATGCACGCCGCCGCGAAGGCCTGCCGCACCGCGCTGGGATCGGTCAGGTCGCAGCCGATCCCCAGGGCGCCCGCCCCACCACCAGCTGCGATCGCTTCGGCGGTGGCGACGTCCGCAACCGGATCGAGATCCAGAACCACCACCGCGGCCCCTTGGGCCGCGAAGGCGCGGGCGGTGGCGGCACCGATCGCCCCGGCCCCACCGGTGACCAGCACCACCTGGCGGACCAGGGGCTTCTCGCTGCCCTTGCCGAGCTTGGCCTGCTCCAGGCTCCAGTACTCCATGTCGAAGGTGTCGGCTTCGTTCGCCGGCGCGAAGCGGCGCACGGTTTCCGCGACCAGGCCCAGACCCGGAATCGCCACCAGGCGTGGCAGCGGATCGAGTGGCTTCTTGACGCCGCCGGCGCGGGCGTTCTGACGGCTGAAACAGTCCTTTTAGCGCTCGATGTAGGCGGCCAGGGCCTGCTCGATCTGGGCCGCTCCGGGATCGGCGGGCAGCACCAGCGGGAAGGCCTTGGTGCGGATCACGTGGTCCGGGGTGGCGACGCCGCGGTGGACCCAGTCGGCCAGGCGGGGATCGTTCACCACCGAGAGCGCCAGGGGGGTGCCGCGCCGCGCCAGCACCCAGCGGCCCTGGGCCCCTTCCGCCTCGGCGGCCCGGCCCAGGGCCCCGCGCAGCACCGGCAGCAACGCCGCCGCCCCACCCGCGGGCTCCGGCACCGGCGCTGGTTGGCTCCAGGGTTTGGCGCTGTGCGCCTGGTGAATGCGTTCCTCGGCCTGCCGCACCAGCGCAATCATCCGTTCGTAGCTCTGCCTCGCGGTGGCGCCGAAGGAGAACAGGCCATGCTGCAGCAGCACCATGCCTTCGAGCTCCACGCCGGCGGCACGGGCGCGGGCCTCGGCCTCCTCGTAGGCGCTGGCGGCCGCCAGGGCGAGGGCGAGGCCGGGCATCACGTACGGCACCAGCGCCACCCGATCGGCGTAGACCTCGCGGCAGATCGCCGCCCCATCGGGTTGGTCGGCCAGGGCGAGCAGGGCGACCGCACGGGTGTGGTCGACGAAGGTTTGGGGTAGAAAGGCATGCAGCAGCGCCTCCACCGATGGGTTGGGGGCGGCCGGATCGATCAGGTTCTGGTGCTGGGCCGCCACCATGTCTTCATCGCTGAGGGCCGGCAGGGCGCGCAGGACCTGCAGGGGTTCGAGCCGCACGGCCGCGTGGCACGGCGGCTCAATCAGGGGCCAGATCCCAGCCGGAGCCCTTCACCCGCAGCAACGGGATCGTTTCGCCAAGCAGCCCCGTGACGGTGGATTTCACCGAGGTGTTGCCGCCGCCGTGCAGCACCAGCTCCGGGTCGGCGTCGAGCAGTCTGGCCGAGTAGGTGCGCAGGGCCAGGTCCTCGCCGATGCCCTGGGCGCCGTAGTGGGCGATGGCGGCGGCGGCATCAGCCTCAGACCAGTGGTTCAGGGCGGGCATGGATGGCGCCGGGGCTCGTTGGGCCCCGCGAGGCTATGGGGCAGCCTCCTGTGGCAGGCGGCGCAATTCCGTTTTCAGCCAGTAGGAAAGGACTTCCCCTTGGAACGAGGAACCGCATCGGCTGAAACGCGACATCCTCAGCCTTCGCAAAGCCCCATGGCCAAGTTGCCAGGTGATCAGCGCGATCGAGAAGCGTGAGTCCAAACTGATGGGGCCAACCACGTCGCTGAACTGACGCGATTTTTGACGACCACTGCAATCTGGTGATTGACATGGTGGAGTTGTGATGACGTCCGGGAGAGCAAGTCACCCTGGTACTCAGGCTGGCAATCGGCATCAGCCTGTTCGCTTCCTTGCCAACAGACTGAGACCAACACACTGACCCACGATGAAAGCCATCATTCCCACGCCGGGTGTGCCGCTCAACGTTCCCCGTTCTCTGGTGGAGATCGATCTCCCCAGCCCCACCCCCGGCGATCACGACCTGGTTGTGCGGGTTGCAGCGATCAGCGTCAATCCTGTGGACACCAAGGTGCGTGCTGGCCTGTTGCCAAACGCGGCCCCTCCTTGGGTGCTCGGCTGGGACGCCGCAGGGATCGTGGAAGCCGTTGGCCCGGCCACCGGGCGCTACCGGCCTGGCGATGCCGTGATCTTCGCGGGTGATATCACCCGGCCAGGCTGCAACGCCGAGCTTGTCGCGGTGGACGAGCGCCTCTGCGGCCGCCATCCCGGATTCCCTCTCCTTCGCCGAGGCAGCCGCCCTGCCGCTCACCAGCCTCACGGCCTGGGAAAGCCAGTTCGACCGCCTCGGCCTCGATCCTGATGGGGCCGAGGCCGGCAGTTCGCTGTTATTCCTCGGCGGGGCTGGCGGTGTGGGATCGATCGCCATCCAGCTGGCCAGGCTGGCCGGCCTGACCGTGATCGCCACCGCCTCACGGCCTGAAAGCCGGGCGTGGGTGCGCGAGCTGGGCGCCCAGCACGTGATCGACCACAGCCAGCCCCTGGCGCCGCAACTGGCAGCGCTCGGATTCAATGCCGTGGACACCATCGCAAATTTCGCCGACAGCGATGCCTACTGGGCGGTGATGGCCGAGCTGATCCAGCACCAGGGAGCCATCGTGGCCATCGTGGGCAACAGGCATCCGCTCGATCTCAACCTGCTCAGGGACAAGAGCGTGCGCTTTACCTGGGAGTTCATGTTCACCCGGGCCAAACACCGCACCGCCGACCTTGCCCAGCAGGGCGCGATTCTCGATGCCGTGGCAGACCTGATCGACACGGGACGGCTGCGCACTACCCTGCGCACCCATCTGGGTCCGATCAGCGCCGCGAACCTCCACCAGGCCCACACCCAGCTGGAAACCGGCCGCACGATTGGCAAGCTGGTGCTGGAAGGGTGGCCCTGAGGGCTCACTGCGCCAACCTGGGCTACTGAGAGGCCCAAAATTTTAACGGCGACCTGGGCCAGGGCCTGTTCAGCCCGCAGGTTTATCACCCCGGAGCATTCAGCCGCGACGACACCAACCCCAGCGGCATGGTTGTCGGAAAGACGTCGCACCGTAACCGTGAAACGGATGCACCCTGCTTGGGCGCAGGGGCTGAGAGGGCATCGGGTGCATCAACAAGGGCGGAGCAGCCGAGAGCATCAGCGTGAACACCCGCGGGCGGTTCCGCTGGTTTCGCCCTTACCGCAACAGCCTCGATCCCACGCAGAGAGTGCAGATCAACAGCGACAGCTTCACGTTCAGACTGCTTGCCCGCCGGCGTGCCTCTGGAAGGTGGAATGAAGCCGACTCTGGGTGATGGAGCTATCACGGGTACCGATGGTAGTCTTTCATCCTTCAAGTGCAATCTGCACGGTGAAGTCTTCCCGGTGGGGCCGGGTGGAGATGATCAATTCGTCGTCATCGGCTACTTGTGTGGTCTTCAGGCACCAGGCTTCTGAGACCCGCCCAGTGGTGCGGAGGGGCGGAGGCCCAGGCGCCAGGTCCCTACACTGTCGTCGAACCAGAAACCATTGGCTTCACCACCGATCGTGTGAACCGGAAAGCCGGTGAGGGCCCGCTGGCAAAACAGGCGTACCAGCTTGTTCTCCACCTGGAGAAAGAGGTTGTGCTCAGCGGCCACCTTGCTGCCACCGGTGAAGTCGAAGTAGGTGGCACGGGAGCCGAAGCCGGAGCGGGCGATCCCAAGCCGCACGGGATTGATCGCGTCCGACAGGCGCAGGATGCCATCCCAGGCGTTCAGGGTGATGACCACATCGACGGCGAACTGGATTCGGTTGACCCATTCCGTGTGATCATCAGCATCCACATCCGCCTGGTGAAGGATGAGCGTGTCGAGCTTCAGCGGGACACCGTCGAGCGCCTTGGTGCGGGTCATCATCTCCAGCACCAGATTGCCCTGGCTGTGCACATGCAGGCACAGCGAAAAGTCCCTCACCGGTGGCACCAGCCGCGTTGTACTTGTGGCGGGCTTGCAGAGCAGGGCTGGCGCTGCAAAGTAGGCCCAGACTCGCTCGAGCACGATCGCCAGGGCCGCAGCCGAAGGAACAGCTGCCGCCTGGGCCCTGCGGTAGGCGTTCACTGGGTCGAGCACCACACCACCGGGCTTCGAGGGCCAACTGAACAGGATGACGTTGATCGGCTGGCTGGTTTTTCCCGTGCGTGACCATTGGTAGCTCTGCTCCAGCCCATGGGCTTCCTCCAGGCTGTCCAGGAAGGACTGGCCATAGCCGTGCACGGAAACAACCCACTTCGGGCTCAGCGATCCATCCCTGACCTGAGCCAAAACGGCACGAAACAGGATCTGACTGGGTAACTCCTTCTGTCGGCTCTTTTCCTCCTGGAGGTTCAGCGTCCACCGGTTCGTGTCCTTGTTCTTTTCGGCAATCGCGAGCCGCAACTCGTTGCTACCCTTTCCATTCTGGATTTCACCGAACAGCTGTTCGTCGCCTGCGCCGCCGGAGGTTCGAATCAAGGCCCTGTTGGTGAAAACGATGATCATGGTTTTGATCGCAGAGGAAGTTCCCCGTAGGGTGGCTCTGAATCGGATGGCTGTCCAACAGGATGCTTTTTCCTGGTACCTGGGCCAGCCGGCTGATCAAATAATCTCTGGTTGTCAACGAAGTGGCGATCATGGCAGGCACCCAGGAGGTGGACCCGCTCGTGCGAGCCCGGGAATGTTGAAGCTGGATGGCGCAATTCAGCTTCAGTGATCCTCCTCCTCGAGCACCGGTTCCCAACGCAAAGGACCAAACTCTGCAATGACGGCTTGTAGCGCATCCAGTTCCGCTTTGCTCCGGCCCTCGAAGCCCAGAACCACGGAATTGGTGGGCCGAGTCCAGTCCAACTTCCGGTCGCCTGCGTTGCCGCCACCCCCGGTGGTCTGGCCGTCGCTGGTGGTCAGCCGAAGCTGATCAACTCGGGTTCCCGTTTTCGCATTAATCCGCTCGATGCTGACCCCATCGGCCAGCTCGACGGATCCTTTGTCACTGCCCCCGTCGCCGCCGAACTGCGCTTCCCACTCCTTCTCCTGTTCTGCGAGCAGACCGGCACTCTGCTTGTAGCTCAGCCTGATCTGATCCACTCGCCCCCCGGCCCGCAGGCCCACCTTCACCAACCGTTGCCGGCGCTCCACCGCATGGGCCCGGTCCTCATACTCAAATGCAACCCCTCCACCCCCGCCCATCAGCTCTCCGTCCACGACCCGCACATTCAGCCGTGGACTGCCTGTGGTGAGAGAAGACAGAACTGGCGGAGATAGTGGGGCGGAGGGAGCCTCGCTGTATTGCTGCTCCAGGGCATTGATCGTCTGCAGGTCGGTGTTCAGCTGAACGCGGTTGGCTGCCAGGCTCGGATCAGGATCGATGCCATAGAGCGCATAGGTTTTGTTCACCCATTGGCTCTGGTTGCGGATTTCCTTCAAACGCAGCTGCTTGCGCAGCAGCCCCTCCTGAGCAAACGAATCGCCCAGGAAGAGAGCGCGGTTTTTGGCAACAGCGGCGAGTGCTGTGCGCAGCTCCGGAACCGTTTCATAGCCACGGGTCTCCAGTGACAACTCCTCGGGCTGATCCAGTTCCAGCGATCCAAACCCGGTGGCAAAGCTCACGAGGTCGTCTGGGCCGATCTGGGGCGTCTTGCTGAGGCCTCGAACCATCACCTTGAAGTCGGTGTTCACACTGGCCTGACGGGACGCCTCCGCCAGGTTCTTGTTCAGCTCGGGCGCCAGGCCGAGTCCACCCATCGGCAAGAAAGCGCTGAACGACTGCTCAAGCTGGTGCGCCTGATCTCTTGATTGCGTATAAAACGTGTACACCCCCAGCACTTCTCCGCCCACGCGCACCGAGCGCACGTAACTGTCGCCGTGTTGCGCCACGAAGGCGTCAAGGCTGGCCGCATCATGCGGCACCGGGACATCGGCCCGTAGCCGCGGATCCACCACCTCCAGAGCGCGAACCACCCGCCGGGCTTGCACCACCAAGGAAAGGCTGAACACCGTGGTGTGCAACGAATCCAGAAATTGATGGCGGGCCTTCAACAGGGGTATGGGTAGTGGACCTAGGCCAACCGAAAGGGCCGCACCGCCCTGCAGCGTGCGGCTGAGCTCACTGGCGTTCCGGCACAGCTTCACCGCGAGCTGGCTCCCGTCACCCTCCGCAGAGGCGGGCGTGGGGAGGCCCTCAAGCGCAGAGGCGAGCCCCAGGTGAGGTTCCACCACCGTGTTCCGGCCCCGCAGAAGTGCGTTGGTAGCAAGTTCAGCAACTTGGTCGGATGGTGGCATGACCACTTCAGCAGGCTCTTATACAAAGGATGCCAGATCCGAGCTCGATTCGGTTGAGCAGGGTCTAATTCATAACCAGAAGGTGTCAATCGCCAGGGCCGTGTTCCCTGCCACTTTCGCCGAAAGGACCAAGGACGACCTTGTTGGCAGACTCTGAGTTGATCATCGATAGCCTGGCCAGTTTTCGCTCCGTGCGGAAAGCGGTTGCTTCGATCAGCCGATAGTTAAGCAGGGGCCTCATCCCAATGAGCTGACTGGCCTCCGTTCGAACAACACGGTGCTCAGCAACCTGAAATCAACTTCAGCGGAACCTCCCTTGCCCGCGATCCGATCAGCACACCGATCACTACCTTCCTGTGTTCAAGTGGACTTTTTAACTGGAGCTTGAAATTTGTCAGCAGACCAGTCGATTGATGCATGCGTTCTACCGCTGGACGACACTGAGTGAGCGGCTTCTGAGTGGGGCATAGGGTGTTACCTAATCAAGATCGAGAATGGCCTCGCCAGCTAAGTAGCACACCTAGACGCCCAATCCAAGATGTAAAGACATGTTAATATTTCCAGCGACGAGATGGCTAAGAATTAAATAGATGTCTACACTTATTCTTGGTTATTATTACTAATTAATATGAGCCATTTCTTTTCAAATGCCCGAAGGCGACCAGCCTATTTGATCTCCTTTCCCCAAAGGTGGTCGAAGGCACTCATGTTACTAGTTCTCGGCATCGTCGTGGTGTTGAGCGTGGCTTCTATTGGCGTCGCCGCTGATGTCCCTCGTGAACCAACGGGTGTGTTGGATAGCAGGGGTCAGAGCATCCTACGATACGTGATTTACCTTTCAGTACCCATCGGCGGAGCCTTGGGCGGGTTCATTTACAGCATCAGCCGAAACCGGGGGTTCATTGTTCCCCACTGGGTCCAGCAACCCAAAGAGGACAATGAAAACCAAGACATTGGCAGCACTGTTGCCACCGATTTAGCTTATACGAAATTTGATCTCGGCACCGTCGCTGACCTACTGGTTGGGATCGGCGGCGGAATCATCATCTTCAACCTGGTGCCCCAAGGTCAAGAGGATCTATTCGAAGGTCTATTGAACTATAAGGCCAGCCTCGGCACTGCCGTGAGCGTGGTGATGAAGATTATGGCACTCTCTCTGATCGGTGGATTTGCTGGTATCAGTCTGTTCGATGAAGCTGCTAAACGCATCAATCGGCAACTGCAGGAAACCCAGTCTGAATTGCTCGTCAATCGCGGCAAGATTCAACAACTGCAGCAGAACGACCAACAGGAATCCGATATACAGTATCTGCTTAATCCACTGGTTGACCCCTCCATTGGACCCCTCAGCGACACGCAGAAGGATGCGCTCGAGTCCTCTATCCTCAAGGCGCCCCTGAACATTCGAAACAAAGTGTTCGAACGGCTTCAGAAGGCCTACGACAGCAATTCAATCACCGGCACAGGCGCAGCGGCCCTCACTGAGGCTGAGATCCAGACTCGCATGACCTTGCAGGAAGGGCTCTTAGCAGGATTCAAGGACCTCATCACCGCTTCTGAAGAACAGAAGAGCTCTGGTAAGGGGGAGGACGCTTTCCTTCACCGTTACCGAGCTCACCAGGGCTTCGTCCACATCCACCTCGGCGCGGGATCCGAACGGATCGAAGGGAAGAATGGAAATGCTAGTAGACATTGGCGCCAGGCCGAGGAAAGCCTAACCCTTGCGATCCAACTGCGGGACCTCAGTGCAGCAGACAAGGAGATGTACTGGCACTACAGCCTCCAGCGTATGGTCGCTCGCTACAAGCTCGACAACACCGAACCGATCCAGGCCGAGATCAATCAACCGGAGGTTAAGAAATGGCTTAACAAGGATCCTGGTATCCTCCACGCCATCCTCACGTCACTGCCCGCCGATTTCGGCGCCTTTCTGCGTGGCCTCTTGCCCGCGTTGTTTGAGGGCGAGGAAGCGACTCCACTACCCCCCCCCGATCCTTCCACCATCCGTAAGAGCTGGAGGGATCCGTAAGATGGACAACAAGCTCATTCACTTTACTTCTCATTCCTGCAAGTTGCCAACCACTCCTTCGCAAAATGCTCCAATGAAGCCCTTTACTCCCAATCTGCGATCACCTCTCGCTCCTCTGGATCCAGAAAAGTCTTGGAGGACTGAGTAATGGATTCGAACTTCGACCTGGACTTGGCGATTGATCAGGCCTGCGATAGGGCACAAAGATTTATTGACGAACTACGCAAGAACAAGCCGCAGGTTGCGGCCAGTGATTCGCGCATGGGTGACGTGCGGTTGCTCGATGCCTTTCTTCGTCAGATTCCATATCCTCCACAACCTGACCGGCCAATTGGGGCTATTCCTCTTCAAGGTTTAGGCTTTGGTATTGTTCAATCAGGAGATAACTCGGCCCCGTTGAGACAGAACCCAGTGGGACTAGGTTCTGTAGAAAAGGGACTCAAGCCATTGCTTAACTTTATCTACTCTGGTGAAGGTGGCTACGATTCCTACAATCGAGGACGGGCGGGGGATTCACCAGGCAGATGGCCGGGTGGGCTTCAAAAGCTCACAATTGCTCAAATTATGGAGCTGCAAGACCAAAATGAAATCTTTGCAGTTGGTGCAGCCCAGTTCATCCCCACTACATTACCAATGGCACTGAAGGAAACGCAGTTGAAAGGAAGCGATCTTTTCAACGCCGTGAATCAGGATAGATTGGCAGTGGCCCTCCTGTTAGGGAGAAAACGTCCTAAATTGGCGTCATATCTGAAGGGTGACAATAACGATCTTGATGCTGCACAGACAGATTTGGCCCATGAGTGGGCCTCAGTGCCTCTGCCGAATGGAAAGGGGGCCTTCGATGGCGACTCTGCGGGCAACAAGGCGACCAAGAATGTGCCTGAGGTCCGGAACGCCCTACAGCTTGCACGAAGTGCTCTGATGACGATTAATATCAACGGACCTGACATTAAAGTTGCAAACGTACACATCAATGATGCCCACCATGGAACTAGTCAGACTGTTCTTAAGCCTAAGATTAAAGAGTTTATCCAAAGTCCTAATTGCAATAGTCGTGGTCAGGGCGTATCCATCAACACAGTAGTAATTCACTATACAACTGGTGGCCTAGAAAGCGCAATCAATACGTTTAAAAACCCCAAGGAGAAGGTCTCAGCTCATTACATTATTGATAAGAACGGAGATATTTATCAAATGGTAAAGGACAGTGACAGGGCTTGGCACGCCGAACAGGCAAACGCAAGTAGCATTGGCATTGAACATGTAGCCAGAGATGGAGACCGATTAACTGATGCACAAAACAGTTCATCCGTACAACTCATCAAATGGTTGATTTCTGAGTATAATATTACCTTGGCAAATATTAAAGCGCATAAGCAGATTCTCCCAACTTCATGCCCAGGAACTATCTTTGGAGATGCTGTAAATGATACCATTTTACCTAAGTTTAAAGATTGGGTTGCTAAAAACTTCTCTAAGAGCGCTGCTCCAAGCGGACAATTGGGACCTAGCGGGCTAGGCCTTTACATTGTCCAAGGGGGCGATACCCTTTCCTCGATCGCTAGTTTGCACGATACGTCTTTAGAAGAAATTCTCAGGATTAATCCTGATGTGAATGATCCCGATAAGATCTTTATCGGTCAACAAATAATTGTCGCTCGAGTGGATGGCGATGATCTATTCATCAGCTCTAACAGTCGCTCTTTAAATCTTCCTGTTGTCATTTCAGAACAACAGCTTGGCCCACCTACTTATCAGGACTTCTCTCATCCCCTCCTGGGTAATGTCACAATAACAGGAGGGTACATGGAGCCTCATCTTCACTCAAGAAAGGGGCCTCTAAAGGCAATCTTTCTAAATGAAGTTCTACGGACACTCGAGCCATCCGGCCGCAACATTGGCATTGATTACGACGTGCAAGATCGAAAAGTTAAAGCATGGTACGGAGGAGTAGTGACTAGGGCAGGTAACGAAGGCGGGTATGGAAGACGAGTACATGTTCAACTTGATATCAAATTCAAATATCAAGGAAGACCGTTCACAGTTTTTCAAGCATACGCCCATCTCCAGCAGATACAAGTGAGCCAAGGCCAGAAGATTAGCCAAGGCCAGCAAATTGGTGTTATGGGTGGTTCTGGTGCGAGTGGAGATAATGATTATCCTCCTCACGTGGACTTGAGCACCTATCTCTTTGTCGAAAAAGAAATGGTTCAACTCAACCCCCAAGCCTTAGATAGGCAATTGGCTTCAGGGAACCTCGAAAAATCGCAAAAAAGCTTGACGTAATCAGGATCTGAATTAGAATCAAAAAATTCATATACAGCTCGGTAATGGGTCAGCGCGGCTTCTGGGATGAACAGCAGCGGGTTGCATAAGTCTGAGAAGAAGCCAATCCTCAAGCGATTGTCGGAATCTATTCCATGGGAATTATTCAGCCCACTACTTGACAAGGGCTGCACTCAGGAGCGCAAGAGTAATGCTGGTCGGAAGTGGATTGATCCGCTGATTCTTTTCAAGATGCTAGTACTCCAGCGGCTTTTCAACCTGAGCGTAGGTGCAGCCTTCCGCTTACGGTTAAAGAGATCGAATTCCAAGTAAATGACCGGCGCTCCTTTGTGGAGTTTATTGGCCTTGGCGTAATGAACGATATTCCAGATGCAACTACAGTGGTCTTCTTTAGGAGTTTGCAGAAAAACCATCTCGCAGCGCTCGTTTTCCACAGGTACAACTGATTACTTGCTGATTGCAGTTTATCTGAGACTTGCACGCCTGCAGAAGGCTCGATTTCAGCACCTTATTCGTGAATTGAGCTCCTGATTTGTTCCCCTTGGGCACACCTCTGGACAACGGGCTGTTCATGCCGCCTCCATCGCGGGCTTGAGCAGGTTGCCCAGGCGGATCAGGTTGTAGGCGATCACGTGCAGGCCGAACACGGCGCCGACCTTCTCGGTGCCGCGCAGTTTGAACTGGCGCAGCCCGCCGAACGCCTTGATCCAACCGAATACCTCTTCGATCCCTCGGCGGGCGTTGATCGACTTGTCGTAGCCCACGTGACGGGTGGTCCGTCCATCAATTGCTGAACCGACGCTGCGGGCGGTGTTCTGCGCCACGTGCGGAGTGACGCCCAGCCACCTCATCTCAGCCACGAACCCTTTCGTGTCGTAGTTCATGTCGGCGCCGAGCGTTTTCTGGTGGGCACCGGCGAGGTCTGCTGCCATCTTCTTGACGGCATCCCGCTCACCGGTGCCCGTGGCCTGTGTGACATGGCAAGCGACGATCAGGTCATGACGGTTGTCCATGAGGACATGTCCCCGATAGCTCAGCTGCGCTGGATGGGCATTGGATTTGCGGGCCAGCAAGGCCTCAGGATCCGTGTTGGAGCGGTGGGTTTCATTGCTGAGCTTGATGCCGCGAAAGTCGCCCTTGGCCCGCTTCTTTCCCTCTTTGGGTGCACCGAATCCTTCGCCAGGACCTGTGGGCGGAGGCGGAGGATCCTCCTGGCCATCGATCCGCTTCAAGGAAGCGTGTGACGCCCAGGCCTGCAACAACGTGCTGTCCACAGAGAAGTGCTCTTCACTGAGTAGCGGTTTGACCTCGGGAGATCCCATCAGCTTCTCCAGGAACAGCCCCATGACGTCGTCATTGAGGAGGCGTTCGCGGTTCTTTGTGAATGTGGTCAGATGCCAGATCGGATCGTCGGGGCTCAAGCCCACAAACCAGCGGAACATCAGGTTGTAGTGGAGCTGCTCCAGCAGGAGCCTTTCCGAGCGGATCCCGTAGAACGCCTGCAGCAGCGAGGCCAGCAGCAGCTGCTCTGGTGGAACCGATGGTCGTCCTTCTGAGGCGTACAGCCTGCAGAAGGTGGGATTGAGCCGATCGAGAGCCTGATCCGCCAACTTGCGAATCCGCCGGAGCGGATGGCTGCTCGGGATCCGCTCCTCGATCGAGACGTAGGAGAACAAGGAGCCGCTGCGCTCCTGTTGGCCTC
The DNA here is from genome assembly GCA_025128135.1 of Synechococcus sp. CS-1325. Lineage (GTDB taxonomy): Bacteria > Cyanobacteriota > Cyanobacteriia > PCC-6307 > Cyanobiaceae > Regnicoccus. The sequence continues at coordinate 7,846 of JAHLYW010000045.1, read as the reverse complement.
GCATCAACGTATGGGCAGTTGATCCACTCTCGCAGTGGTGGCTGGGTTTTTCAGCAAACTCTTAGAGAGCGCCTACGTAAGGCTGATGTGATCGATGAGCTCTTCGAGCTGGTTGAGGGATACCTTCGAGAACAGGGCCTCGAAGCCCGTGGTGGTCAAATCATTGATGCAACCTGGTGCCAGTTCCAAAGCAACGCAACAGCCGAGAAGAGAACAAGGAAATCTTGAGCAACGCCCGCTCCAGGTCCTCTCTTCTGAGCTCCAACAATGCTCCCTTCAGCAGGGACTAAATGCCTCGTCTGCATGGGCGGCTGGAGTGAAGTCCATCGGTGCGTTGCAGTCGCCCATTGAGTGTTCCCACTTTCCTTGGGTTTGGTCTGTGCGTGTCGGGTAAAAAGCAGAATCTTGTTCAGCATGAGATCACCGCAGCAATCCAGTGCCAAGGAACGGGTCCGGATTCGACAGGGCTACGAACACCGATACATAGGTTGCCAGCAGGAGCCACAACACCCGGAGCAGGATGAAACTGGTGGCTGGGAAATCAATGTGGGAAGCGCATACCAGGCTGCTCAGCCCGGCGATCAGTCCAGCGACGGTGTCCACTGCGCCGAGAATCGGGCTGCGCAGCAGGAAGTAAAGGGTGGTGAAGGCTGCAAACAGCACCCAGCCCATACCCTCCGACCAGAGGAACGCCACCCGCCATGGGGTACGCACCGGCGCGTTGGCAATGCGGGACAAGGCAACCAGGGATGTTGCGTTCAGAAACAACCAGATCGGCGCAAAAGCCCAATCGGGTGGTGCCAGTTCAGGCTGCTGAAACGAATTGTAAAAGGCGAAGTCACCGCCAAAACCGGCCGGCAGGGCACTGGTCACGTTGGCTGCAGCAAAGATGACCATGGCGTGCCACCACCTGAAACCAGCACGGTTTTCCATTCATCACCACCACGGAAGATCGTTTCATCGCTTGCTCTGACACATCCTTATTGCTTGCAGTGAATGGTGTTGGAAGCATAGGATTGAGTCTGCAGTTCGCAGCCTGGATATCGGGTGTCTCGCAAGATGTTTTAAAATTGTTCTGTTCTCACCCTTTTCTTCACATTGTTGATGGCGCGCAGGATTCCCCAGCATCCCCTGCCGCACAAGGGTTTCATGAGCTGCCCGCCTCCGGTTGGTGACGCCCCGGGAACTAGTGGACCACCGAGGCCTCTGGCCAGCCCTTGCTGCTGGCCGCGCGGATGCTTCGGGACTGCGCTGCTGCCAAACGGCTGCTGTGTTCGGCGACGATAGACCTGCCCAGAGGGGCAGGCAAGGAGCACTACTTGCTGACCGCCTTCCAAATCCACCAGCCAACCAGCCCGACAAGCACCCAGGGAACCAACGATCGGAAGACAAGGAGGACCACCAGAACAACCAAGGCAGAGACGGCCGTCCGCTTGGCCAGAGCCTTCGACTCATCGGTCATGTAGCGCCAGCGGGGAATGAGTGACATGGGTCAAGCCTGATCTGACCTGACATCCTCTCGCGCCACTGGCATGCCCATGGCGTCCCAGACACTGGAAACCCCCTCTGCCAGCAAAGTGATGCTCCTCCTTCACGCTTACTTTCACCAGCAGGTGGCCTGATGGAACCGATCAATGCGTCCCTGCAGCTTGACGGCGGATGAGCCCACCTCACCGTCAGAGCGTGACGGTGATCGTCCAGGAGCTGGGCATTCATGTGATCACCCTCTACAAATTGAGCAAGGCCTGGCGCCTGCAGGGGGGAGGCGGTGCCGACCAAAGAGAAGAACCCCGAGGGTATGGGGAGCCGTCAAGCGCACCGACAACAGGTTTTAAATCAACCCTGAGGAGTCACTCCCAGCCTTGCCAGTAGGCTTGAACCAACCGGTAGGTTGCGTCGCACCAGACATTCAATACTGGTGGTTTCTTTGATTAGCTCGAGCCCGTAAGATGTCAGAGACTCTGAGTTATAGATGGCTGCTGAGAGCACCGGATTAGTGTATATTTGTGTAAAGGCATCATAGGCTACCATTGTGAGCATTAAAGTGCCGAACAGCAACCCGGGTTGAGAGTCTTCGGCGAACAAACCGATCACGAGTTCAAGATTGTCTATGCTCCCATAAAGCGATTTCAATTGCTCTTGAAGGGCGATTTCTTTAGTGAGCTCGGCGAATGATCTGAGCTTCTTAAGGCCAAAATTCTGGCGATAATTATTATAACTCTGCAGTCTAAAGTCCCGCCCCATCTTGATTGTCTGATACTCTGACCCCATCAGAAAGTCCGGGTTGTTTCCAAGACTGATGCATCCGGCTGGCTGGGCTGAGGCCGTGCTGATGATGCCAGCCAGCCCCTTCTCTTCAAGGAGGGCATTGTTCCAGCGATAAAGAGAGGCATCAACCGGGTTTTCATCCACTATCAGTTGATCGGGAACCAGGCCATGCCATCGGTAGAGCAGGTTGAATTCCAGTGCCATCCAGTTTGTGCGGTACCAGTGTTGGGTCTCGGCAAAGTTGGTATCCAACCGAAAGAGCGGTTCACCTGTGATGTGATTGATATAATCTTCGATGGTTAATTTAAGCAGCAAGCAGATGTTGATCAGACGTGCTGTCTGAAACAGACGTTCATCCGCATCCTCCCAATCTGGATACCTTACGCTGAGTTCATGGCAGATCCTGTTGTGCTCCCGCAGGAAGACCAAGCTAAGGGCAGCATAACCTACTGATGAATTCCCTCTCTCGAGGCCGGTGGCATAGAGCTTATCAAGCCTTTTATCCAGCTGGTCTTGCGGCAAGTTAGGGAAACTCCCCTGCAATGCATTCCTTACCCATGTGGTGTCGCCATGCGGGTAGAGACCCTTATCACGGACAACCTTACCCTCTAAATCCAGGCAACTATACTCCTTTTTAACATGCCATTCGCCGTTTGAATTCCGCACACCTAAATAGTCGGGATACTCCTCGCCATCAATGATCTGCGAGCGCAGGCGACCTCCTTCTTTACTTCGCAGACAGCAGGCTTCATGCTCGTAGAGACCATAGATCTGACACAAGTCGACATCATGGTTTGAGGTATTCTTGCGTCGGTCGCTGGGGTCACCACGCAGCACACTGTCAGTGAACCACTGTGCAAAGAACATGAACAGAACAGAGGAGCGGTCTGTCTTCATCGTTTCCCCGCGGGAAAATAATGAGGTCACTGGCCCCCAGCGATTAGGCCCCTTCGGCGTATCGTCTGGAAGTGCGGCCATGCTTGCCTCACTGACGGGGGCGATATGACGCGCGGAAAATCGACGATCTGTGAGTGAGGGCCAGGAGGTGTAGTCGCAAATTGGTCCGCTTGCGCTGCCAGGCACAGCCGGCACCGGTGACCAGAGGCTGAACGGCCGAGGTCGGGGCGTCGTTGAACTGGCAAGCATATTGGTGGCGAATCTGTTGATCCGCATCCCGAGCCAGGGAATCGAGGAAGCCCAAACTAGAAGCTTTCGGATTAGTTGCACCTGAACCAGAATAGATAGGATCATAGCTCTTAAATACTGGAATTCTTGACCTTAGCCTTGGCTAACATTGAAGGAAGTCGACCGACACAAAAAGTTGGGCCTTGTAGTTTGTAGATATACCCTGTCTCTTTCGCGAAGAATGGAGCGGCCGCCACAGTTGTGATGTCCGGCGAACCATCCGCCCAGGTGGATTTGAAAGCTGGCGGATCAGGCCCTCGATCGCCTCAAGCTCACCTTCTTTCATCTCTACGCCACCGGCGGCCGACTATCAGTGCCACTAGAACAATGGCTGCTGGCTTCCCTGCTGAAGTCGTTCAACGGCATCCGCTCGGAGAGGCTCCTGCTGGATCAGCTCCACACCAACCTGCTTTTCCGCTGGTTTGGCGGCCTGAGCCCGGATGAACCGATCTGGCATCCCACCACCTATGGCCTCCGGCCGACTGCATCTACACCAAAAACTGTGATCGGCTGCTCAATGACGACGTCATGGAAACGTTCCTGGAGAAGCTGATGGCAGCTCTCGAGCTGAATCTGCTGCTCAGCGATGACCACTTCTCCGTGGATGGCACGCTGCTGCAGGCCAAGGCGTCATGCTCCTCCCTGAAGCTGATCGATAGGCAAGAGGACCCTCCGCTATCGCCGTCTGGGCCAGGCGAGATATTCACTGCCCAAGGCAGGAAAGAAGCGGGCCAAGGGTGACTTCCGCGGCATCAAGCTCAGAAACGAGACCTGCCGCTCCAGCACGGATCCCGTAGACGCAGTCTTCTCCAAATGTGCCCGGTGTCAAATGAAAAAAAGGAGGGGGGACTTTTTTGTTGATGCAAAGGGGCCGCCTACCTAATTCTCGCCGAACAGCCATTCCACCAGGTCGGCTCTTATGGCGCCCAATGTCGATCGATCGTCTGATGGGTGACGAGGCCCTCTTGCAGGAGTTGGCCGAACAGGCCGGCATTTCCAAGCGCACCCTGGAGAGGCTGGAAACGGGTGCCGTCTCCACCCAGTTGTCGTTGTTTCTGCGCATGCTGCAGCACCAGCAGAAGAGTGAGTGGCAGCAAACGCGCCAGCCGGCGCTCGCCCTGACCAGGCTGATCCTGGCCGGTCGCCAGTCTCTGGTTTTCGCTCCAATCAATGCATGGTGAACGCCAGACTCCATTCCCATCCTGAGCACTCATGCCCTTGCTGGTTCGTTGGCGCCTCGATTACCGGCAGCGATCAGGCGGACCGCTTCATTGACGAAATGCGACCGACCTTGACGCCGAGACGCCCATTCAGCCTGTATTAATGCTCACCACTGCTCCACCGCTGATGCTTGGAGGCGCTGCCAATCATCCAGCAGTAGTGATGGACGATCACCAGAGCTGTGCCGTAGCGCCTGGCTACGGCTCTTCAGTCGTTCCGGCCAATGGAAGTTCAGCCGCTGAGGCTGCGTCTCTGGAACGTAGTGCGGGGAATGTAGACCAGCACGGCAGGCTTTCGCCAGACGGAGGCGAGCCTTCGCAATGGATTTAATCTGTTTACACCACATCTTCCTCAAGTTCGACAGATACTGGGAAATGGTCGCTGTATCCCTTCGTGTTCACATTCTTCTGAGCGTCCCCTCTTGGAAGCCCAAATCGGATCGGTCCTTCACTCACTCTGTCATCGACCATTTCAGGGAACAACTCGATGCGAGCGGTTTCTTCCTCAACCCGTAAAGGGCTGGAGGGCATCAGCAAGCCCTTGGAGACGAGTAGTTGATCAAAAACATTGCCATTTCCTTTGAAGTACAGAGTGCCGTTCACCAGTTTCTGATTCCCTTTGGAGTCGATTCCCTCTTGTTGCAGATATCGCCAAGCAAGGTTGTAGAAACGGGGAACAGTCTCACTGCGCTCTACATCACCTCGCTCCCTTGTGGCTTCGGCATGAAGTACAAGCGAATCATTGAAGGGGTCATCATTGAAATCACCCATAGCAAGGATTGGAATGTCATCTCCAAGTTCTTCTCGAATGCGGCAGTGGAAGTAGGATAGGGTCTCACCGGCTGTCATCCGATAACCCTGGCTTTCATTGGTTCCACCACTCCGTGATGGCCAGTGGTTACAAAGCAGCACCAATGGTTGGCCGGCTTTGGTTGTGAAAGTGGCTTGGGTGATATCTCGTGTGCCCGTACGTCGTATCACGAAGTAATTGAATAGTGTCGCAGGATCATGGTCGAATTCCTGTTTGTCATATAGGAATGCAGTATCGATGCCACGTAGATCCTCATTTGAGTCAGCATGAGCAGGGACGTATTCCCGACCCGCCAGTATTTTATTAAGCATGCCAGCCTAGGCATCCAGAACAAATTTGTTCTCTACTTCGCAAACTCCAAGGACTCCTGGACCCCTCCCGTTGTTCATCTGGGAGATGATGGAGGCGAGCTGCGCCATTTTAAGATCCAGTAGCTCAGTCGTCCACCCCTTGAGATCTGCAGAAATTTGGTTGGCCAACCACTTTGGGCGGTCTCCGAAATCCTGGGGGGCGAAGAGATTTTCAAGATTCCAGAAGGCAATGAAGTGCCTGCTCATGTTGTTCTCCATTCGCGTTGAAATAAATTGGAGTTTGGCTGTTTATAGGCGAACCGCAGGTGTTCCAGAGAACTCATTATCAGTATATTTCGTGCTAAGGAGGCTGGACCCCGCCTATCCATTGGCGATCGATAACGGGAATCAATGGAACATATTTCTCGATTCTCTCAGCCTACAGCGATGACAGTAGCAGATATTGATAGTTGAAAGATGATAAACCATGGCACTCATGATGTTTCAGGGTAGTTGGTTGACAGATTCCATGGCTGCCCTAACATCCAAGCATGCTGGGTATTAGGAATATGGGCCAGACGCCACTTGAAAAAGCTTCTTTGTTCAAAAAGTGACTTGGTATCTTCACCGCAACAGTTGTCTCTATATCGGGACTATATCAGGCATGGATCTCCCAGGGAATCAACCAGTCGCTCGACGAAGTGAAAAGAACACAAGCATTCTCCAAGCAAATCCTAGATCAAATGGATAACCTTACAGGGGAGAATGAGACAAAGGGGAAGGTTGCACTCGTTGGGCTATACATCGTTGCGACCAATGAAAGAGATAAACTCAACATAGCCAATATTGCAATTCAAAGTGGCAAGAAGAGTCTTCAGAACACTGCCGCTTTCCTTTTAAAACAAGAATGTACAAAATTGTTCACGCCCGCATGCAAAGATACGTTTGATATTCTTGCCGCCGCACAAGATGAGAACGTGCAAGCGCAGGTAAGCAAGCAGGACGATAAGCTTACTTCAGCCTCCGGTTCTCCAGGAGACAAGCGCGTAGTGAATGTAAAAGTTCAATCTTCTCCAGTCACGCAAGCTTTACAAGAACTTACAATTACTAAGATTTCTAAGTCTGATTTACAGGGATGGATCTATATTGGAAAAATCGATGAGTCAGGCAAGTTTTCTTCTGATCGAACAACGACTGCAAAGGGAAAGCCTAGCCCTGGCTCCCTTTATAAATCTGTCACATCTGTGTACCTTAGAACTGAGGGCACGATCCGATCGGGATCTTCTCTAGGAATCATCCCAAGTGGGCAGAATTTGAAGGTTGATGCCATCAAGTCAAATCCACTTGGGTCAGGGCTCGAAGCTGTCTGGGCGAAGGTGACAATTCCAAAAAGCCTCTTCAAGAAGTCCTCTTGAATTGCATGCTTATTATCGAGCTTGTCTTGGCTCAGGTCGCTAGAGAATCTGAGTTATAGATAGTTTTTTACGGAATCGACATCCACCAGAAGGGCCTTGTTACTCTGGTTGCTCAACCTCTCTCTTGATTAGGCAGCAAGATCCGCCGACAGCCGTCTGCCGCCTAGGCTGGTACACATGTACCAGTCCTTCTTGCCATGGCGATGAATCGGATCCAGTTCCAGTCGGGTCTGTCTCTGCCCAAGTTCATCGATCTCTACGGCACCGAGGAGAAATGCGAGGCCGCCCTGGAGCACGCGCGCTGGTCGGATGGTTTCCGTTGCCCCCGTTGTGAGTGCCAGAAGTATGGGCTTATCGGTGGCCGGCGCCACAAGCGCTATCAGTGCCGGAGCTGCCGCCATCAGGCCACCCTCACGGCCGGAACCATCCTGGAGGCGACCAAGTTACCGCTGACCACCTGGTTCCTCGCCTTCTACCTGGTGGGCCAGGCCAGGACTGGCATCTCCTCACTCGCTCTGAGGCGCCATCTCGGCGTGAACTACCGCACGGCATGGCTGGTTCACAACAAGATCATGCAGGCAATGAAGGAGCGGGATGGAGCCTATGTCCTACGGGGGAAGGTACAGGTGGATGATGCTTACCTCGGCGGAGAACGCT